>CAJVWI010000005.1 GCA_913009655.1 uncultured Cryomorphaceae bacterium | reverse complement strand
ATGCCCCAACCTTGTTGCCTATAAAAGCAATTACAGTTTGACCAGAGTCTATCGAGGCTCTTAGAGTTTCACCATCGCCTCTACTAATAAAGCAAACGGGTATAGTTACATCCATTCCATAATCTCCTCCTGCCATATTTGTGATTCCGCCAGAGGCATCGTCATCAGGGAAGCCATTATATATAATCACACCAACAGCTCCTTGTTGTTGAGCTAGAAAAGCTTTCCATCCAAATTGACATGATCCACGTGAAATCAAAACAATTTTTCCATTGTAGTTGTTTCCACTCCAGTAGACTCCAGCGGAGTCACACCCCTGGTAGCCTGCATAAAATGGTACCGGTGGTGTGCCATATGTGTTGTTTACGCCGGATGTTGTATCATCCATTACTGCTAAAGTATCAATCACTGCGTCAGCTGGATCTGTTAGGTCTGCTAATCCCCAACCAGAGCCATCGCCTTGATTAGAATGTGTATATGTTCCGCCAATGGTAGATGGCTCCAAAACATTTAGAATTACTGTCTGGGAATAACTAGTGAGTCCAGAGATCATAATTAATAAGAGTAGGGTTTTTTTCATCTGATTGAGATATATGATTATGTGAAGTTGTTATTATGATTAAGATGGTTAATTTACATAAATGTGTTCAATTATAAGGTTTTAATAGAAAATGTATTTTGGAATATTATTGTAAATTTGACTATAACTAAGTGTTTTGAACAAAAATGTTTCGGCTAGTTTTATTGATTTTTTTGAATTTAACTTTTTTCCAATGCTATTCTCAAAATGCTCCTGTAGACTTTGAAAGTACCGGATTTGGTGCATTTTGGAATTGGAAAGTATTTGAAAATGGTCAAAATCCCTTGCTTGAGATCGTTACTAATCCCGACACTTTGGGAATAAATAAAAGTCCAACAGTAGCAAAATTTAAGGCTCAGCAATCGGGAGCTCCATTTGCGGGCTGCGAGACTCTCCATGGAGCAGGAATAGGTAGTTTTACTGTAGATCAAAGCAATATGATTATCAGGATCATGGTCTATAAACCTGTTATTAGCGAAGTAGGAATAAAGTTAGTACGATTTGATAATTGGTCATTAGGTGAAGTAAAAGTTTCTAATACAAAAGTTAATGAATGGGAGCAACTAACTTTTGATTTTAGTTCTCATTTTGGATTAACATATGATCAGTTAGTTGTTTTTCCAGACTTCACAGGCCGTTCAGGCGAAAATATTATTTATTTTGACAATATTTTTGATGTTGAGTATGTTGCTCCTCCAGAAGAGCCTCTCACTCCTGAAGATGCTGAATTAAACCTTCCTAATTTATTCACCCCAAACAATGATGGGGTAAATGATTTTTATTTCCCTCTTTTCATAAACGCAGACTGGGCAAAATGGACTGTATATTCAAGGTATGGTCAAAAATTATTTTATTCTGAGTCAATGATTGACCAATGGGATGGTAAACATCTTGGTAAAAATGTTCCAGGAGGAGTATATTTTATAGTTGCCAAATGTGGAAGTGACGGGACAGGGAATATTGTTGAAAAGAAATCATTTATTCACCTATCGAGATAAGTCACTTATCTTACAAAAACCCACTTGTCATTATTTGATAGACTATCCTCATATCTATAGCCTCCACCAGTGAATTTTTTTAGATTTTCAATGTTTTTTCTCCCTTCTAAATTGTCACATATATACCTTGCAGCTAAACCTCTTGCTTGCTTGCTAAATATTGAGACCGTTTTTAGATCATTATTTTTTCTTTCGTAAAAATCCATATCTATCCACCGATTAGGCACTGCGGCTTTGTCAATTGCATTGCTGTATTCTTTAGAAGCAAGATTTATAATAATGTTGCTCTCATACTCTATATTTAAACTCTTGGTTATTTTTCTTTTCCAATAATTAGTCAATATTTCACCATCTATTTTTTGTGCCATGTCAAGTCTGTAAGGTTGGATGCTGTCCATTGGTTTTAGAATACCATACAGTCCAGAAAGAATCCGTATCCTTTTTTGAGCATTGCTTTTCCCTTTTTGAGTTAAGCTTTCGGGATCTAGTTTTGTAAAGGCATCACCACTAAATGAATACAGTGCAGCTTGGTTTTTTTTGTCATGGAATTCTTTATCCCAAGATTGAATATTAGCATAAATTTTTTCAGTTAAACTCTCTGAGCTTTTAAAGAATTCAAGAACATCCTTTTTTCTTAGTTCTTTTAATTTTTGATTTAATTGATGTGCTTCATTCAAGAAAAATGGCGTCTGAAGAGCTCGGATGTCACTCAGCTTCATAGACTTTGAGCTAGAAAGTAGTATGGTCATATTTGAGATTTCTTATATGCTTTAACAATCTTAAAAATCGAGAATGGCATGACAATTGAGCCTTCCACAAAACATTCTTACAAATGACGAAATTACGAATATTGTTTTTGGCTGTTTTCATGGGCTTCTCTTTATTTCTGAGGGCCCAAGAAGAGGTGGCGCCTGTATCCCAAAAATACGTCACCCTAGCTGATTCTAAAGTGACTACTGTTTCCGAACTAAAAAAAATAAATCCTCGAAATAACAAGTCTAACAATGCAAAAGATACTAATTTCTATAATCCTTTAGAGGAAGTTGTGGTCTCAGCATATAGAACTGCTGAATCAAAAAGGAACATAACCCAAGAGATTTCCGTTATTCGAAGTAAAGAAATTCAAAATTCATTAGAAAGAACAACTGTTGATGTTTTGTCAAGCCAGAATTCAGTAGCAATTCAAAAAAGTCAGCAGGGTGGAGGTTCAATCATATTAAGAGGGATGGAAGCAAGTAGAGTTCTACTTGTTGTGGATGGTATAAGAATGAATAATCTTATTTACCGGTCAGGCCACCTTCAAAATGCAATTACTGTCGATCCAAATGTTTTAGAGAGAATCGAAGTTTCTTTCGGCCCTACTTCCAATGCTTATGGAAGCGATGCTTTGGGCGGTGTAGTACATTTTATAACAGAAACTCCCGAATTTTCTGTCAAAAGGAAGTATTCTTGGAGTGAAAAAGTCCAATACAGTTCGGTCAATAATAGTTCGATTACTAATTTAAAATTCAACTTTTCGGATAAGAGATTTGCATCTTTAACTTCACTCACATCTTCTGTTTATGGAGATTTAAAGAGTGGGAAAAGAATAAACCCTTATTATGGGGAAAGCCACGGAGATAGAAACTATTATGTGCATGTTGGAATGTATGGAGATACTATTTTACAAAATAAAAATCCTCATCTTCAAATAGGTAGTAGTTATTCCCAAGTTGACTTATTGCAAAAGTTTGTCTACAAAACAAAGAAGAATAGAACTTCAACTTTTAATATTCAATATTCAAATTCTTCAGATGTTCCTAGGTATGATCGTTTGACAGACTTAAAGCCAGGAGCTGGACCGGGGAGTAATAAGTTAAAATATTCTTCTTGGCATTATGGTCCTCAAAAAAGGTTTTTAAGCAGTTATCAATGGAAAGCTCTAAGGGTTTTTGGTTTTGATGGGGTTAGGGTGTCTGTTTATCATCAAAACATTGAGGAGAGCAGAATGACGAGAAGGTTTGGATCATCGATTTTAAAGTCGAGAAAAGAAGAAGTAGTCATAAATGGCTTTAACTCGGATGCGACAAAGCGTTTGGGAACAAATGTTTTTAGAATAGGTATTGATGGATCTCATCAGAGGGTATATTCTTCTGCCACTGGGGAAAATGTTTTTGATCCAAGTATTGTCTTTGATACCAGTCTTCCAGGAAACTTTATCAATACCCGTTATCCCGGAGGTAAAAATGTCATGATCAACTTGGCGGCATTTGCTACACATGTCAATAATATTTCAGATAAGTTAAAAGTTTCAGAAGGATTTAGAATAGGGATGACACAGTTGAGTTCCGCATTCACTAACTCAGATTTTTTTCCAATGCTAACTGGAGCCACCGAAGTTCATATTTATCAAAGAAATCCGGTGGCTTCCGGAAGCATAGGTCTTATTTATCAAAAATCAAAGCAATCAAAATTCTCATCTTCTATTTCTACAGCATACCGTGTTCCTAATATAGATGATCTAGCGAAGGTTTTTGACTCCCGACCTGGGGTTTTAATAATACCTAATCCTAATCTTAGACCAGAACAGGCTTTCACTGCAGAAATTGGAAATGTTCAATTATTTAAAGGTGGTCATAGTTTAGAGTGGAATTTATATTCCACATCCTTAAGAGACGCTTTAGTGGTTATTCCAAGTCAATATAACGGAAGTGACTCTATTATTTTTGAAGGAGTAGAGTCTGCTATTTTAAGTCAGTCCAATGCCAGAAATGCTAGAATTGCAGGTTATTCGATAAGATGTTTAGTTGTTTTACCCTTTTCGTTCAGTTTGAAAGGTCAATTCCAGGGAGTTGCAGGCGGTGTAACACGATCTGGGGTTCAATTACAAGGTGATCAAGGAACACATATGCCTCTTGATCATATACCTCCAAGGATTTCTCGTGTTGGATTACAATTTAATCCGACTAACTCTTTTTCTGCAGATTTATATGTAGTCTCTAATGCGAAAAAATCCCTAGACAAATATTGTCCCAATGGAGAAGATAATCAAAGATATGCAACACCAATGGGGACTCCGAGGTGGGTGACTTGGAATGCAGTAATGTCTTATGATCTAAATAGCCAATGGATATTTCAATTTGGAGTTCATAACATTTTAGATACGCAGTACAGAACTTTTGCATCAGGTATTAATGCACCTGGAAGAAATATCACAGCATCTATTAAAAACTCTTTTTAAATTAGAGGGTTAAATTTTATTACTTTGAATAGAAAGGATTTTATAAGAATAATTACTGGGGTAACTGCTGCAATCCCTTTTCTTTCATTTACAAGAAGAGAATTTAACGTTTCTTCAGAGTCTATTGATCCTGTTTCTATTGCAACATGGCGTTTCGGATTAAAGACCACTTCTAAAGCGATGGATTTATTAGAAAAAGGCTCTTCAGCCATGGACGCTACTGAAGCGGGAGTTAAGATTTGTGAAGCAGACCCCAAGGAAAGAAGCGTTGGTCTAGGCGGAAGACCGGATAGAGATGGAAAAGTAACATTAGATGCTTGTTGTATGGACCATCTTGGAAATATTGGAAGTGTTGCTGCGGTAGAAGATATTGTTCATGTGAGTTCACTAGCAAGGGCTGTTATGGAAAAGACACCCCATGTGATGCTTGTGGGTGCAGGCGCTCGTCAATTTGCCATGGAAATGGGTTTTCCTAAAGAGAAACTTTTAGTTGAAGATTCAAAAAGAGAATGGGAAAATTGGATGAAATCATCGAAATATAATCCTATCATTAATGTTGAAAATCATGATACTATAGGTCAGTTATCACTCGATAAATATGGTCATTTAGCTGGTATTTGTACAACAAGTGGGATGAGTTATAAAATGCATGGAAGAGTTGGTGATAGTCCAATAATTGGTGCAGGTCTCTATGTTGATGGTGATATCGGTGCGGCTACTGCTACTGGCCACGGTGAAGAAGTAATACGAGTTGTTGGATCTTACCGGGTCGTTGCGGAAATGGAAAAGGGCCTAAGTCCTCAGATGGCCTGTGAGGAAGCTGTTCGTAAGATTTATAATTTCTTTAAAAGGAGAAAAGCAAGTTTGAAAGACACTCAAATTGGTTTTATAGCAATGAACAAAAGAGGAGAAGTAGGGGGGTATTCACTGCGCTCAGGATTTCAGTTTGCCATTAGCAGACCGGGAAATAAATCAGAATTAATTGATGCTAACTTCTTAATTTCCTAGATCTTATACTTTTAGTTTAATTAGAGCGATTTCTCCAGGGTCCATATTATTTTTTACCCCAGTTATTGCAGATGAGTGAATAGTGGAAAAGCCCGAGTTTAGATATTCATCAATATTTGCAGACCTTATACCGCCTCCCGGGAGTATTTCAATTTTGTTATTTGCATGTATTTTGAGTTCTTGAAGTAATTTTATATTTTCTGATCCTTTGGAAGTTAGTATTCTAGAAAACCCTGATTTAATACTCTCGTCAATTGTTTTAAAAGGGTCTATACATTCATCAAATGCGCGATGAAGAACTGCAGGGAGTCCCCAATCTTTGATTA
Organism: uncultured Cryomorphaceae bacterium; assembly: GCA_913009655.1. Taxonomy (GTDB): domain Bacteria; phylum Bacteroidota; class Bacteroidia; order Flavobacteriales; family Schleiferiaceae; genus TMED14. Next base: position 103,233 of record CAJVWI010000005.1, on the reverse strand, counting down.
AAAATTTACAGGTATTCATATCTAACATAGAATCTTTATTTAAACATCCAAAGACTAATGCTTGTGCTCCAGCAGATTTGAGGGAATGCCCTTGGTTTTGTATCTCCAAAACTTCTTCATCGGAATAGTGAAAACCTCCTTTTCTTGGCCTTACAATAGCTATTACAGGTATCTGAACTGTTTGTCTTAGAGCAAAAACCCATTCTGAAGGTGGTGTTAACCCTCCTTCACTGTAGTTTTGGCAAACTTCTATCCTGTCAGCCCCAGCTTCAGCGGCAGCAAATGCATCTTCAAGGGTAAAGGTCGCAATTTCAAGCATTTGTTAATATTAAATAAAATAATTATCTCTCTAGTGTGAATGATAGGGGTAATAAATCATCTGCATTATTTACAACCAACGTTTTGCCATGCTTCGTAGTTAATATGATCTTCATCGTTTTCTTTTGTCTAAAAGTTTGCTCTCTTATCGCCTGCCTGCACATTCCACAAGGCGCAAGAGGTAGGGAGTGATTGCCTTTCGGGTCGGAGTAAACTACTACCATAGTATCTATAGATTGACCTTTGGATTGAGTAGATGCTACACTGAGAACTACTCGTTCTGCACAGATTCCGACCGGATAAGAAGAATTTTCTTGGTTGCTGCCTCCCCATGTTTTGTCATTTTCTAATCTTACAGAAGCTCCAACACTAAAATTACTGTACGGAGAATGACTTGTTTTAAGCTGGCTTATAGCAATAGCTATGAGTTCTTGGTCTTTGGATGAAAGTTCTTCATGAGAAGAGTATTCAGTGATTTCAATATTTATTTTCATTGTTTAAGTCAATAGGTTCTAATCTAATGAAGAATTATGAATATTCAATTAATAATGTTACCCTCAATGGATAATGGTATTTTTGAAAAATGAAAGCTGAAATAATAACTATTGGAACAGAAATTTTACTTGGCCATACTGTTGATACAAATTCGGCATGGCTTGGAAAATCTCTTTCCGAAGTTGGAGTAGAAGTTCAAAGAGTCACCTCTATATCTGATAACGCAGACGCTATCATAAAAACTTTAGATGAGATTTTACCAAGTACTAATTGGGTAATTATTACGGGAGGACTCGGGCCGACAAAGGACGATATAACAAAAAAAGTATTGGTAAAATATTTTAACGATGAATTAATTTACCGTCCAGAGATATTTGAACATATCAAAGATTTATTTTCCCGAATGGGAAGGGTTCCAAACTTACTGAATAAAGAACAGGCATATTTCCCCAAAAAAGCAAAGGTTTTCCCTAATAAACGTGGCACTGCACAATGCATGCTATGGGAGTATAATGAAGTGAAATATATCAGTTTACCTGGAGTTCCTTTTGAAATGGAGGGTATCGTTGAAGATTATATCCTTCCAAGAATGATAAAGGAACAAGATCACTTTATTGAGAATAGGTATTTTCTTGTTCAAGGGATTCCTGAATCAGATTTAGCCCTCAAATTAACGAATTGGGAGGCCGCCTTAACAGAAACATTCTCCTTAGCTTATTTACCCTCGCCTGGGCTAGTTAAGCTTAGGTTAACATGCAGAGGTCGGATTGAAGATTCTGATAGTCTTTTTAAAGAATTAGATTCACAATCAATTCAAATTAGAGAGATACTCGGAAAAGACATTTTTACTGAAAGTCTTAGAAGTCTTGAATATGTAATTTCTGACCTCTTCAAAAAATCTGGCCAAACATTAGCTACTGCCGAAAGTTTTACTGGTGGAAACATTGCCGCAAAAATAACATCTGTACCGGGATCTTCCGAATTTTTTAAAGGCTCTGTAGTTGCCTACTCAAACGAAATAAAAATCAAAGAACTTGGGGTAGATGACAATGAAATAATTCTGAATGGCCCAGTTTCAGAGATAGTAGCTCTACAAATGGCAAATGGAATAAAGTCAAAATACGAAGTGGATTGGTCAATTTCAACTACTGGCTATGCTGGCCCGATAGGAGGTCAAGGCGTTACTGCAGGCACAGTGTGGTTAGCGATTGTAGGTCCGGATGTTAGTTGGGTAAAAAAGTTCTCTATGGGATCTAATCGAGAGAGGACAATATCAAAATCATGTCTAGTTATATTCAATCAATTAAGATTGCTGATAGACAAGTAAACATCAAAATTGATAAACTCCTTTAAATAGAATCAAAAAGGATGTTTTTTTACTGCTGTAGAATAAGTAAAGTTCATTATCTTTGCACACCCGTTGTAAAGCGGTTCTTCTAATAATTAAGAGTCATGTCACGAGTTTGTGAAATTACAGGAAAGAAAGCCATGGTTGGAAACCATGTTTCTTTTTCGAATAAAAAGAATAAACGCAAGTTTAATGTCAACTTGATGCGAAAAAGGTTCTTCGTCCCAAGTAAAAACGAATGGATAACCCTCCGACTATCTGCTTCAGCATTGAAGACAATAGATAAAAAAGGAATAGAAGTGGTTCTAAACGAAGCTCGTGCTAACGGTAATGTTCTTATTTGATAAATAATGGCTAGAAAAGGAAATAGAATTCAGGTTATTTTAGAATGTGTGGAGCATAAAGAAAGTGGTATGCCCGGAACTTCTCGCTACATAACTACTAAGAATAAAAAAAATACTCCAGATAGAATGGAGATTAAGAAATTTAATCCGGTATTGAAAAAAATGACGGTTCATAAAGAAATCAAATAAGATATGGCAAAGAAAGTAGTAGCATCGCTAAAAAAATCAGGTGGAGTATCTTACACCAAAGCTTTTAAATTGGTCAAAACATCAAAAGGAGCTTACGGATACGAGTCAAAAGTTCTCATGAAAGAACTGGTGGATGATTTTTTTAAATCTTAAAAGTAGACGATCTTTTTTCTGAAAAAAAAAATTAGAGCCGCTCATTAGAGCGGCTTTTTTTTAACTTACACGTTATGGCTTTATTTGGATTAGGAAAAACAAAAAATGCATTCTTAGGAAAGATTAGTCGGGCCATTGCTGGAAAGTCAATAGTTGATGAAGCAACCCTTGATAATCTTGAAGAAGCACTGATAAGCTCGGATGTAGGAGTAGAGACGTCTGTAAAGCTTGTTGGGGCCGTTGAAAGTTTCGTTAAGCAAAATAAATATGTTTCTCAGTCTGAATTACAGGATATAATTAGCAGAACTCTGATCAATATCTTAAAGGATAAGGCATACGGCCCTGCCTCTTTTAGTGATTCTAAACCTCATGTTATTCTTGTAGTTGGTGTCAACGGTGTAGGGAAGACTACGACTATTGGAAAGTTATCTAGTTACTATAAAAACCAAGATAAAAAAGTAATTTTAGGCGCAGCAGATACTTTCAGGGCAGCAGCGGTTGATCAATTAAAGATATGGTCTAGCCGAGTTGGTGTTGACATTGTGGAAAAGGGAATGAACACAGATCCTGCGGCAGTTGCCTATGCCGCAGTAGAATCAGGAAAAAATAAAAATGCAGATGTTGTAATTGTGGATACTGCAGGAAGGCTCCATAATAAGGTTAATTTGATGAACGAACTGTCAAAAATTAAAAGAGTCATGGAAAAGGTTATTCCTGACGCTCCTCATGAAATACTCCTAGTTCTTGACGCATCGACAGGACAAAATGCTTTAAATCAAGCCATAGAGTTCTCAAAAGTAACCAAGGTGACAGGGTTAATTTTAACAAAAATGGATGGTACCGCAAAAGGTGGAATTGCTTTAGCGTTGTCAGACCAAATGAACCTTCCTGTGCGTTTTTTGGGTATCGGTGAGGGAGAAAATGATTTAGTGCCCTTTAATCCTGAAGCATTTATAAAAGCTCTTTTACCATGAAAACAAAAAATGAAATAACAGAAAATTGGCTTCCCAGATATACCGGATTAGAGCTTTCCGAATTTTCCGATTATATAATTTTAACAAATTTTAATGATTACTTATTAAAATTTATTGATATTACCGGCGGTCAATTAATCGGCATAAAAAAATCAATGCCGTGTGCATCTGGTGGTGGAATGACTATGATAAATTTTGGAATGGGAAGCCCAAATGCTGCTACAATTTGTGATTTATTGACGGCTATAAACCCAAAAGCTGTTTTATTTTTAGGCAAGTGCGGAGGGCTTAAGAAGCGGACTGAAATTGGTGATTATATAGTCCCAATTGGAGCAATTCGTGGGGAGGGTACTTCCAATTCCTATTTTCCACCGGAGGTCCCTGCTTTACCGACTTTTTCTTTGCAGAGGGCAGTAAGTCATGTCATTCGGAATAGGGAATGCGATTATTGGACAGGAACTGTTTATACCACAAATAGGCGGGTATGGGAATACGATGAAGTGTTTAAAAATTATCTTGAGGACATAAGAGCGATGGCTATTGATATGGAGACAGCTACGCTTTTTTCTGTGGCATTCAAGAATCATATACCACTAGGAGCGTTATTGTTAGTTTCAGATCAACCGATGGTTCCAGAGGGGGTTAAAACTGAAGAAAGTGATCAAAATGTGAGTTCTAGTTATGTAAAAACTCATATTGAAATAGGAATTGAGACAATAGAAGAAATTAAAAATGAAGGACTTTCTGTTCGTCACCTAAAGTTTTAACTAAATGAGAACAAAGTCTGCTAAAAAGAACAGGATAAATGTGATAACATTGGGCTGTTCAAAAAATATTTATGACAGCGAGGTTCTTATGGGGCAATTGCAAGCTTCAGGTAAGGATGTAGTTCACGAAAAAGATGGACAAATAGTCGTGATCAATACTTGCGGATTTATTGATAATGCAAAGGAAGAATCTGTGGATACCATTCTAGATGCCGTAAGGGCGAAAAAAAATGGTCAAGTTGATCAGGTTTTTGTCACCGGTTGTCTTTCTGAGAGATATAAGAAGGACCTTGTAAAGGAGATACCCGATGTCGATGAATACTTCGGAACAAGGGATTTGCCCTTGTTATTAAAAGCCTTGGGAGCTGATTACCGGAAAGAGTTAATTGGAGAAAGACTTACAACAACTCCTCAGCATTTTGCTTATCTGAAAATAAGTGAAGGCTGTGATAGACCATGCTCTTTTTGTGCTATTCCACTTATGCGGGGAAGCCATAAGTCAACTTCAATAGAAGATTTGGTTATTGAGGCCCAAAAGCTTGCAGAAAAGGGAGTTGTTGAATTGATATTAATTGCTCAAGATTTGACGTACTATGGTCTTGATATATACGGCAAAAGGAGATTGGCGGATTTAATCACTGCTCTTAGTGGGGTTAAGGGAATATCTTGGATTCGTCTCCATTATTTATTTCCAACAGGCTTTCCAAACGATGTCTTAGATGTTATAAGAGAAAACCCAAAAGTGTGCAACTACATAGATATTCCGCTTCAACATATTTCAGATTCAGTTTTAAAAAGCATGAGAAGAGGTACCACTATGTCAAAAACTAATTTACTTCTTAATGACATGAGGGAAAAGATTCCGGGTGTCGCTATTAGAACAACAATAATAGTTGGTTACCCAGGAGAGACTGATGAAGATTTTAATGTTTTACTTAATTGGGTAAAGGTTCAAAAATTTGAGAGATTGGGTGTGTTTGCCTACAGCCATGAGGAAAATACTCACGCATATAAACTTGAAGATGATGTCCCACAAGAGGTCAAGCAATCAAGGTTAAATGAGATTATGGAGATCCAAATGAATATTTCCGCTGAGCGCAACGAGACTTTACTTGGTGCGCGAATTAAATGCATTGTAGATAGGGAAGATGCAAATGAAAACTATATATGTCGAAGCGAGCACGATAGCCCTGATGTAGATAATGAAATTCACTTAAAATCCTCTGGTGTACATTTAAAACAGGGCTCTTTTGTCGAAGTTGAAATTATAGGGGCTTCGGAATATGATTTAGATGCAGTTCTTGTTTAAAAAGTTGAAAACTTCCTTTGATCTTATTAGATAGCAAGTTCATAAGACACTAATTTAGAGAGGAGAATGTATCTAATTTTTGACACTGAGACTACAGGGTTGCCAAGGAATTGGAGTGCTCCAATTAATGACCTAGACAATTGGCCAAGGGTTGTTCAAATCGCATGGCAAATGCATGATTCGAATGGCGCATTAGTTGAAGCTCAAGATTATCTAATTCAACCTAAAGGTTTCAATATTCCTTTTAAAGCCCAGGACATTCATGGAATATCAACCGAACTAGCCATAAGAGATGGTCTTTTATTGGAAGAGGTAATTCGGAAATTCGTAAATGTTTTAAATGGAGCAAAATTTTTAATTGGTCACAATCTAAAATTTGACACTAACGTTTTGGGCGCTGAGTTTATTCGTGCCGGGATTAATCCTAAGCTTCTACAATTACCTGTTCTTGATACTTGCACTCTCCGTTCGGCTAAGGTTACGGAGATAAAAGGGAGAGGTAACTCATTTAAAATCCCTAAACTAAGTGAATTACATTTCAAGCTATTCGGAGAAGAATTTAAAGAGGCACACAATGCAACTGCAGATGTTGAGGCCTCTGCGCGTTGTTTTTGGGAACTGGTTAGGCTAGATCACTGGAGTCATGACGAGCTGGGTTGGGATGAATCATCTTTGAAGAAATTTAAAGAGGCAAATAAGGGCTCAATAAAGTCAATAGGTCTTGTTCATATAAATTTTAAGAAGGAAAGTGCTCTTATTTATAAATCGAAAAATAAAGTTTCTGAAGTTTCTGAAGTTTCTGAAGAAGTGAATCCCATAGGGAATATTCAGATCAAGGAATCGGAAAACTTCTTTCATTTACACACCCATAGTCAGTTTAGTGTTTTACAAGCTACGGCTAAGGTTTCAGCTATAGTTCAAAGAGTTGTGGATGATGGCCAACCCGCTATTGGTATTACCGACATCGGCAATATGATGGGCGCATTTCAATTTATAAAAGCGGTGAGCGATTATAATCGAACAAGACTTGATGGGGTAAAAGAGCTCAAGGCAATTATAGGATATGAAGCATACTTATGTCGAAACAGAGGTGATAAGAATCAAAAAGATGATGGGTATCAAATCCCTCTTTTAGCCAAGAATAAAGTCGGTTATCATAATCTAGCTAGGCTCAGTTCAGCGGCATATATTGAAGGTTTTTATTATGTTCCTAGAATTGATAGAAATGTTCTACTTGAAAATAAAGAAGGTCTGATGGTTACTACTGGGGGATTAAGTGGGGAGATACCCCAATTAATACTTCAAGTTGGCGAAAAACAAGCAGAAGAAGCTTTTTTATGGTATAAAAAGGCATTTGGACAAGACTTTTATGCCGAAATTAACAGACATGGCTTGCCTGAAGAAGATATTGTTAATGAAACTCTTTTGAGATTTTGTTCTAATCATAATGTCAAGCCCATAGCAGCAAATAATGCTTTTTATCTGGATCAGAGTGAAGCAGAGGCCCATGATATATTATTATGTGTGAAAGACAATGAGAAAAGGTCTACTCCTATAGGTCGAGGTAAAGGTTTTAGATATGGTTTTCCAAATGACCAATTTTACCTTACCACAAAAGCCGAAATGTCCGTAAAGTTTTCAGATATTCCATTTACTCTATCGAATCTTCAAGGTGTTCTCGATAAAGTTGATAATTATCCTCTAGCTCGGGAAGTTCTCCTACCAAATTTTGAAATCCCTCCAGAATTTTTAGCAACTTCAAATAATAAGGATGATCAGAAAAACGGAGAAAATCAATATTTAAGGCATCTTACATATCTAGGTGCTAAGAAAAGATATGGAAAGCTAACAGATGAGATTAAGGAGCGAATAGACTTTGAGCTTGAGACAATTAAAAAAACGGGATACCCAGGTTATTTTTTAATAGTACAAGATTTTTGTAATGCGGCAAGAGAGATGAATGTAACTGTAGGGCCGGGAAGAGGTTCTGCAGCAGGCTCTGCAGTTGCCTATTGTATAGGAATAACAAATGTGGATCCAATTGCATATAATCTTCTATTTGAAAGATTTTTGAATCCTGATCGTGTAAGTCTCCCAGATATAGATATAGATTTTGATGATAGGGGAAGAGACCGTGTTATTCAATATGTGATTAAAAAGTATGGATCAAGCCAGGTTGCTCAAATTATTACTTACGGAAAAATGGCTGCCAAGTCCTCCATTAAGGATGCGGCGAGGGCCCTGGACCTATCATTTGACCAAGCTGATAAATTAACCAAAACAGTTCCGGATAATCAGAGTTTGGCAACCGTTCTTGGTTTTGACGATAAAAAAATTCGTGAGCAATTAAATGGAGAAGATTATCAAAATGCGAAAAATTTAAGAGCATTTTATAAAGCTGACGATATTAGTGGCGAAACATTAAGACAGGCCAAGGTTCTTGAAGGCTCCTTAAGAAACACAGGAATCCATGCTTGTGGGGTTATTATTACGCCATCTGATATTCGTGATTTGATACCAGTGGCAGTAGCTAAAGACAGTGAAATGTGGTGTACGCAATTTGATAATGCTGTGGTTGAGTCAGCGGGTCTATTAAAAATGGATTTTCTCGGCCTAAAAACCCTAACAATTATAAAAGATGCAGTTCTTTTAGTCAAAAAGCGACAGGGTATTGTTTTAGATATGGAAGATATTCCAATAGATGATGAGACTACTTATAAGTTATTTCAAAGAGGAGAGACTGTCGGTATTTTCCAATATGAATCACCTGGAATGCAAAAACATTTAAAAGACTTGAAGCCAACGGTATTTGCTGATTTGATCGCGATGAATGCCTTATATAGACCAGGTCCAATTGAATACATCCCAAGTTTTATCAAAAGAAAACATGGAATAGAGCCAATCACATATGATGTGCCGGATATGGAGGGTTTTTTGAAAGAGACTTACGGTATTACTGTTTATCAAGAGCAAGTGATGTTATTGTCTCAAAAGTTAGCTGGTTTTTCAAAAGGTGAAGCTGACGTCTTAAGAAAAGCAATGGGTAAAAAAATCAAATCCGTTCTTGACCAAATGAAACCGCAATTTATAAATGGAGGAGCTCAACGAGGACACCCTGGTGAAATTCTTGAAAAAATATGGAAAGATTGGGAGGCATTTGCATCCTATGCGTTCAATAAATCGCACTCAACATGCTATGCATGGATAGCTTATCAAACGGCATATTTAAAGGCGAATTATCCGGCAGAATATATGGCTGCTGTTCTATCAAACAATATGAATGACATCAAACAGGTTACTTTTTTTATGGAAGAGTGTAAACGGATGAAATTAGACGTTTTGGGCCCTGATCTTAATGAGTCAGAAGATGTTTTCACAGTTAATGAAAAGGGTGCACTAAGGTTTGGATTACTCGGAATGCGCGGTGTGGGTTCTGCTGCAGTAGACTTTTTAATTGAGAATCGTTTAGAAAAAGGTTTTTACAAAACTATTTTTGAATTCGCACGGCGTGTAGATCTGCGTATTGTCAATAAGGGGACATGGGAAGCTTTAGCATTAGGTGGAGGTTTTGACAGTTTTGAAGGACTGCATCGGGCAATGCTGTTTTCGGAAATATCTGATGGTAAGACTTTTCTGGAGAAAATACGTCGATATGGACAAAGACTACAAGATCAGGAAAGTTCAACTCAGGTTTCTTTATTTGGTGGCGATTCAGGTGTGGATATTCCAGAGCCAGAGCTTCCTGTAGTGGATGAGTGGAATAATTTAGAGCTATTGAAGCGTGAGCGCGATGTGAATGGCATTTTCTTAAGTGCACATCCATTGGATAATTATAAGTTCGAAATTCAGACGTTTGTCAAGAATTCTATTGCTCAAATGGAGAATCTTGAGACTTTTACTGGAGGTTCTTCTTATCGAGATTATGCTATTGCAGGAATAATCTCTAATGTAGAGGTTAAGACCAGCAGAAATGGAAAAGAAATGGGTGTATTTACTCTTGAAGATCATGAGGGAACACGCGAGTTTGTTCTTTTTGGAAAGCAATTTTTGAATTTCAGGGAGTTTCTGGTTGACGATATTATGGTTTTAATTCGAGGTAGAGTCCATAGACCTAACTGGGCTAAAAATGACTCTTCTGCTCGACTCTATGCTGATATAACTAAGATCATATTATTATCTGAAGTTTTTGAGCGTGAGGCTAGGAGTTTAGATATAATGTCGGATGTGAATGATGTCATAGTTCATAGATGGAACGAGTTGGGAGATATTTTAAGAAAATATCCCGGTGATTGTAAAGTAACCTTTCATGTTAAGGATCCGATAACCAACGTTTCTGTAGCTATGCCATCAAGGAATCTTACGACCAACATAAGCCAGTCTTTATTAGGAGAAATTGACTCATTAGATTTTGTTCATGCTTTTGTTAAGACAGGTCAATCATGAAATATTATCTAATATTTTTTATATATATCATTTTTGGTAATTGCATATATGCTCAAAGCCAAAATGAAACGCTTAGATATCAAAATCCTTCTAGTAACGGATTAAAGGATGGATTGTGGCGGGTAAAGTATAAAGGAACGGCTATTGACAGATATATCGGTGAGTTCGAAATGGGGGTACCAAAGGGTATTTTTAATCACTACTATCCTAATGGGATATTAAGGTCTGTAATGACCTTTAAAGAACTTTCGGGAGAATGTTATGTAAAGAATTACAGTAGGAAAGAAAAACTCATTTCTGAAGGTATGTACTTATCGAAAAATGTAAAAGATAGTATTTGGAAAATATATGATGAGAATGATAGGATAATTATTTTAGAAACCTGGAAAAAAGGCAATTTAGAAGGTTTGTATAAAACGTATTATCCTAATGGAAATGTTGTTGAGTCTGGAATCATGAATAATGCTAAAAAACAAGGCCAATGGATTAGATGGTCTGAAAATGGTGAAAAAATCCGGGTAAGTAATTATTCAGATAACGTTTTAAATGGCAAATGGATTGACTATGATGTTGACGGTCGCGTTAAAATGATAGGCGTCTACTTAAATGGTTATCGTGATGGTAAATGGGTCATTTATAATCTTGGAAAACCTGAGAAATCTATAACTTTTCAAAAAGGGAGAGAGATAAATACTACTGAATACTAATGGCAGTAATTGTTGTAGGTCTTTCTGGTGGAGTAGATTCATCCGTAGCAGCTCACCTTTTAAAAAAACAAGGGCATGAAGTTATCGGCTTATTCATGCGCAATTGGACGGATGAGTCGGTTACTTTGGAAGATGAGTGCCCTTGGATAGAGGATTCTAATGATGCTCTATTGGTTGCGGAAAAACTAGAAATACCTTTTCAGGTTTTGGACTTAAGTGATCAATACAAGAAACGAATTGTTGATTATATGTTTTCAGAGTACCAGTCAGGACGAACTCCAAATCCAGACATTCTATGCAACAGAGAAATAAAATTTGATATTTTTTTAAAAGCAGCTCTTGCTTTAGGTGCTGATTTTGTTTCAACTGGTCACTATGTCCAGAAAAGCACAACACTAGATGGTGTGCACCATCTTTTGACTGGGGCGGACAAATCTAAAGATCAAAGTTATTTCCTTTGTCAATTGAATCAAGAACAACTTTCAAAATCTATGTTTCCAATTGGTCACCTTGAAAAGTCTGAAGTACGTAAAATTGCAAAAACTATTGGATTGGGTACTGCCGATAAAAAAGATTCGCAAGGCCTATGTTTTATTGGCAAGGTGAGTCTTCCTGATTTTTTGCAGCAAAAACTAAAACCACAAAGGGGGGAAATCATCGAAGTTGAAGCTTCATGGAAAGGTTTTGAATCTCCGAAGTGGGGTATGCAATGGCCACTAGAGTTTGATTTTGGAAAAGTCGTTGGATCTCACAATGGAGCATACTATTTCACTATTGGGCAAAGAAAAGGATTGCTTGTCGGAGGGAAAACCTTACCTCTTTTTGTTATAGCTCTGGATGTAGAAAAAAATATTGTTTATGTTGGACAAGGCGAAAATCATCCGGGTTTATACAGACCATTTTTAAAAATTAATAATTCAGACATTCATTGGGTTAATACTGAAAAGAAAATGAAGTGGGGAGAATCACGCGATTATATGGTTAGAATTCGATATCGACAGAAACTTTTTGGCGCGAAAATTGAATCATATCCTGAGGGCCTGAAAATTCAAAGTAATGAACCCATGAAGTCAGTCGCTCCAGGGCAATTTGCATCTTGGTATGATGGAGATGAATTGGTGGGGTCTGGAATAATTCAAAGTTAATAGATATACAATATGTTCAAAAAAATCATCTTATGCCTACTATGGGTTCTTTGTTATTCCAATTTCTCTTATGCTCAAGAGATTACGAGATATTGGGTATATCTGGATGAGCCAATTCTAGAAAGTTTAGGTGTAAATTCATTGCAGACACCGGCTCTCTCTCAGCGTTCGTTAGATCGAAGATCAAGACAAAATATTCCTCTTCGTTCATTTGATTATTCAATGCCGAATTCCTTGTACGATATGGTTAAATCAACCGGAGCAAATGTTAGATTTTTCTCCCGTTGGTTGAGAGCATTCTCTGTAGAGGCATCAAATGATGAATATGAATTGCTGAGAAAAAAGCAATGGATTAAAAAAATAACACCAGTGCGAAAAGTGTTAAGGAAAAAACTTCAAGAAGGAGATATTTCATACGGTTATTCTTACGGACAGAGTTTAGGACAAACCGATCAGATAAATCTCGCTCCAATTCATGATTTAGGCTTCGCTGGGCAAGGGATATTTATTGCTTTAATGGATGGAGGATTTTCAGGAGTTGAGACTCATAGTGTTTTTCAAGGAGCGTGGAATCAAGGCCGTATTTTACTGACCAAGGATTTTGTTGATGGCGACACAAATGTTTTTCATGTTGGAAGTCACGGAATGAGTGTTTTGAGTACTATTTGCGCAGATATAAATGGAACTTTTGTTGGAACCGCTCCGGAGGCTTCTTATGCCTTGTTTAGAACGGAAAATGAGCTTTCAGAAACAATCGCAGAGGAAGATAATTGGGTTTGGGCATCTGAATGGGCTGATAGTATAGGAGTGGACATTACAAATACTTCGTTAGGTTACACAACTTTTGATAATGGAATTGGTGATCATACTTACTCGGATCTTGATGGAAGGACAAGTGTTATTTCCCTCGCTGCAAATATTTCAGCCCGAGTTGGAATAATTGTAGTGGCTGCTGCAGGTAATGAAGGGGCAAGTAGTTGGAAATATATAAGCTGCCCTGCAGATGCAGATTCAATTTTTTCAATTGGCTCTGTTGATTATCAGGGGATTCGTTCGGCTTTCTCATCACAAGGACCAACTAGTGATGGGCGTATTAAGCCAGATTTAATGGCAAGAGGCTCAGGAGCCACTGTAATGACATCAAATGGGACTATTGGAACGAGTAGCGGAACCTCTTTTGCTTCTCCTATTATTTGTGGGGCTACTGCGAGTCTTCTTCAATTAGCAAAATCTGCCGGTTCTAACTATGATATTCAAGTTTTGATGAATATGATTAGAAACAGCGCTAATAATTCATTTAACCCCGATTCTCTTATGGGTTATGGAATTCCTAATTATGGCAGTTTGATTCAACACATAGGATCTAATGAGAAAAATGTTGAAGATCTGTTTAAACTGTCTTATTCAGAAGATGGATGGCGTATTGGCTGGAGTCATTCCCTAAGTATTCAAAAAATTGAAGTATTAGATTACACTGGTCGAATTCTTTTTGAAAAAAAATGCTATTCAGGATGCATGGATTTCACAGTGCCAAAGTATTCTTTCGGAACCATTGTTAATGTTCTTGCTGAATCCCAACATTCGTTAAAAATACCTCCTTTTAAATTTTAACTGTCTTCAGATTATATAGACGAAGCTTTATTTCATGATTCGATTGTCATAGGTTTCACCCATGCTAGCGTTTTCAGGCATTAAAACTGACATAACCTCTTTTTTTACCATATTGAAAACGGCCATGTGAACATCCTCAGCTATCTCCATGTCCATAGCAGGGGAGTGAATAGATAGATCACAAACTTTTTTTAATTCCCCTCCATCAAATCCAGTCATTCCAATAGATTTAGCTCCAATTTCTTTTGTAAAATTAATTGCTTTTAGGATATTTTTCGAATTACCAGAACCACTAATTCCAATGACAACATCATCCGGCTTAAGGAAGTTTCTCAACGGTTCAATAAAAATATCATCCCAACCAATATCGTTCGCAATGGCCATAAGACTTGGTATATTATCATTTAAACAAATAATGTTAAACCTTTTTTCCAATCCAAAAGAGGCTCCTTTTAAGAAATCTCCTGCGGCATGACTGGCATTTGCAGCTGAACCCCCATTTCCCATAGTATATATTCTAGAACCATTTTCGCGGGCTTGTAAAAATATTTCTGTCATCAGACCAACAGAGTCTAAATCGATATCATTTAATGTTTGTTGTAGTAATTTACGGTATTCAAGTCTTGTCATGATGCTAAGGTACTATTCAGGATTAACCATTAAAAATAACTTGTGATCCAGCGGTTTCTAACTCAAACGGAAAGTTTGAAAGACCGAGAGCTTGATCAATTGATAAATGCTTTTCAGGAGGTGCGAAAAAAAGCATAAATCCACCACCACCGGCACCAAGGAGTTTTGCTCCCCATGCACCATTTTTTTTGCCTAAAGAGTATATTTGATCTATTGTAGGATTGCTGATACCATCTGTTAGAGATTGCTTAAGAGACCAATTTTCATCAATTATATCTCCACAACGTTTCCAATTATTTGATGCGATTGATTTTGCGAAGTCATCAACAAAGGAAACCATTGTTTTTAATGATTTGATTTTATCGATTTTTAAAGATTCTTTGCTTTGCTTAGATAAAATATTGGATGCGCTTCGCTGATTACCTATGTAATAAAGACGCATGTGTTTACTAAATTGTATCAATGCATCCTTATCAAGATGGATCGGTTCAACATCAACTGTGTTATCTTGATTAAATCTAAATATATTTAATCCTCCAAAAGCTGCAGCATATTGATCCTGTTTACCAATTGGTTCATTGAGATCATTTATTTCAACTTCGCATGCTTTTTCTCCAAGCCAAGCTTTATTTACTTGATCGATTTTTCCTTCTCTGGCCATCATGTTATGAAGAGTTCCAACTGTAAAGCTTGAGGAGCTTCCCATCCCGGTTCCTGCAGGAACATCAGCGATAGATGAGATCTCTAGTCCCCTATTGACATTAAGTTTTTTCATTATTGTCCTAAGAATAGGATGTTTTATATCGTCTACAGAATTCACTGTTTCTGTTGCTGAGTATTTCGTTCTTATTTTTTCTTTTTCAAAAAAGTCATGAGAAGATATGTACATATATTTATCTATCGTACTTGAGATTACAGCTCCTCCGTATTCTTTAAAAAAGACGGGGAGATCACTTCCGCCTCCAACAAAGCTTATTCTAAATGGGGTTCGAGTTATGATCATTTTGTTGGGAGAGTTTTAATTTTCATTGTTTAATATAAGATCCACGGCATAAAATAGGTTTTTAACATTAAAATCTGGTTTTATGTTACTTTCAATATCACCATGTCCAGTTTTAACCCGAATGGTTTTAACTCCAGCAGATAATCCGGATTGAATATCTCTGGGAGAGTCACCGATCATCCAGCTATTCGATAAGTCGATATTAAATCTTTTTGAAGCCTCTAAAATCATTCCAGGCTTTGGTTTTCGGCATTCACATTTAATTTTAAACTCCTTAATCTCTTCTGGGAAGCCTCCATCTGGATGATGAGGACAATAGTATAAATAATCGATATATGCACCCATATCTCCAAGCTGCTTGTCCATTCTAGAGTGAATTAAATTCAAAGTATTTTCATCACAGAGTCCTCTTGCAATTACACTTTGATTTGTTATTACTATGGATATGTATTCACTTTTGTTTATTCTACGAATTGCTGGTCCGGCAAATTCATAGACACTCATTTCGTCTTGATGTTTTATCAGATCGGTATCGTGGTTTATAACTCCATCTCGATCAATAAAAATCGCTTTTTGTTTTTTAGATAGGTTTCTTGAGTCAACTTTTCCACTTAGATAGGAATCTTCTACTTCTTTTCTTCTTTCACTCTTGCCCATATCTTTAATGTATTCTGTGCTATTGTATGCATACATTTCAAACATACTTGTCCAATTTGGAAATAAATCTCTACCAAAATCTGAACTGGTATTTTGTGGTATTTTATTTATTATTTCTGGATTCATAAGATAGAAAGCGGCATTGACGCAATTTGAAAATTCAAGACCAGGTGGGTGAGGCTTGCTGTGAACTTTGGTAATTTTGTTAATAGAGTCATAGCTAATTAGATCGCTATCATAGGGATGATCATTGGGATGAACTAACAAAGTGAGTTGAGCATTTTTCTCTAAATGAAAATCTCTCATTTTTTTTAAGCTAATATTACTTATTGTGTCTCCATATATAACCCAAAAAGGATTTGATAATTCACTTTGTAAAATACTTAGAGCTCCTGCTGTGCCAAGCGGTTGCTTCTCAATAACATAATGAATATCAATATTCCATTTTGACCCGTCGCCAAAAAAATCTTGAATTTGACTTCCTAAATGACCGATTGTAATAAAAAAGCGCTCAATTCCTTGAGCGCTGTAGGTTTCTATGATATGTTGCAAAACAGGCTTATCTGCCACAGGTACCATTGGTTTTGCAATACCGGGAAAAGATTTTTGAATTCTAGTCCCTCTTCCGCCAGCCAGTATGACTGCAGTAGAAAACATCTTATAGTGCTGCTTCCAATTTATCAGCAAGAACACTTTTTGCTGATACACCAACTTGCTTATCTACAACCTCACCATTTTTAAAAATTAAAAGAGTTGGGATGTTTCTAATACCAAATTGAGCTGCAATTTCATTTTGGGTATCGACATCAACTTTTCCTACAATTGCACGTCCTTCAAAATCTGTAGCTAATTCATCGACCATTGGCCCTACCATTCTGCATGGCCCGCACCATTCCGCCCAGAAGTCAACCAGAACTGGCTTATCAGACTTCATTACTAGATCCTGAAAATTGCTATTCGTAAGTTCTATTGCCATAATTTTTTTCTTAATAGTTATTGTTGTCAAAGGTAAACCCGGTATTGTTAACTTACATTAATTCCTTTTTGAAGTTTTGAAAATTAAATAAAAAATATAACCTGTTCCGCCAATCAAAGTTAATGTTGAGCCTATATAATATATTGTTCTTGAGCCCTGCAATTGTTGCATAAATAATATATCTGCAACCACATCAAGACAACATCCCAGAACAAATAATATTAAGAAAGATGATTTTCCCATATTGTCTTTCTGAGAAAGATACTAATTGTAAATAAAAAAATCCCCCGAATTGGAGGATAATTTTGCGGTGCGGACGGGACTCGAACCCGCGACCCTCGGCGTGACAGGCCGATATTCTAACCAACTGAACTACCGCACCAATATTTTCTATTGGGTGTGCAAATATAAACCCCTTATTGCGACTGCAAAACACGACTAGGGTTAATTTTAGATAAAATCATAGAAGTTATCCATGTTGTCCCTATTAGAACGATAAAAATTAAAATATTGGCGTACAAAAATTTTATCCATTCCCAGGAAACGGGTACAGCGGAAATGTAGTAAGTGATTGGGTCTAGCGGTATCAATTTCCAATTCGACTGAACAAATAAGAGTAGGTATGCAAGAATATTCCCAATGGCTAATCCTATTAATATACTTGGAGAAAAAAGAGTAATAAAGCTTTTGTAGAGCGACTTTTTAGGCATCCCAATAGCTCTAAGTATTGCTAATGAAGATTTTTTTTCTATGATTCTAATAAAAATAACAACCACAGCATTGAAACTTGCTACAATAGCAAGTATCACTCCCAAGAGATATGTATTATTGTCAAATAAATTTATCCATTGATATAATTTGGGGAAATCATCTTGACTGGTAAAAACTTCAAAATCTATAGGTATGATAGTATTCAATAGCTCTGCTTGTTTACTTGATGTTTTATTTTCAGTAAATAGTAAAACGGCTTGAGAGTTGTCAAAATCCCACTTGTTTAACTTTTGGATTGTATTCAAAGAGCAAATTATTAAAGGATCTTCCCATTCACTGATTCCGCTATTAAAAATTCCAACAATATTAAAGTACCTAATTGATGGAGTTTGACGATCTTCTCTACTAAAATACATTTGAACTTGGTCATTTAGAGATGCTCCTAACTTTCGTGCCATTTCTTTTGATATCCATACAGCATTGGGATCACTGGACCAGTTCGGAATTATTCCTTCATAATCTACTGAAGAGATTGATTTAGGAATTTTATCAAAACCAAAAAGTCTTGCTCCCTCCATTTGATTGGAAAAAGTAATGATCCCCGACTTCCAAGCAACAAAATGATAGCTTAATATTGAGCTGTATCTTTGAAAAAAATCATTTGAATCAATATACAATTGGGATTTTGAAAAGGCATAAAGATCTCCTTCTAAGGCAGTTTGATATGGTCGGATTTGATAAGAACCGTGAAATCTTTCAATCTTTTTCTCGATCTCAAATTGGAGACCTTTTCCAGTACTTAAACCAATGATAATGGTCATTATCCCAACTCCAATAACGGAGATAGCCAAAATATTAGCTTTTTTTTGACGTTGGATGTTTTTTGCCCAACGCCAACCTAGCCATATCGAGAAAAATCGCCATCTTGGAACCATGTTATGTAAATATACGTGGGGACTGCACTTTGGTCTTATTTTTTTAATTTTTCCATCTGTTTTATTCAGTCAGATAGATCTTGACAAGAATAGCTATTTTGAAAGGACAGGAGCTGTTCGATTAGAATCGTACAATTATCTGTTAAAAGGAAAGAGAATAGGTGTGGTGGCTCATGCACCTTCCTTGAGCCAGGGTAAATGGGATGATGCTAATCATACTGTCGTTAATTATTCAAATTATTTAAAACCCATTCACACGGTAGATAGGTGTTTGAAAAATGGTTGGAATGTTACACAGATATTCTCTCCGGAGCATGGGTTTAGAGGTGCTGCTCCAGCAGGAGAAATTGTTTTAGATGACATAGATCCTGTATCAGGCCTACCAATAACCTCTTTATATGGGTCACATAAAAAGCCTACAAAAAATGATTTAAAGGATTTAGACGTTGTTGTTTTTGATTTACAGGATATTGGGGTACGATTCTACACCTATATATCTACTCTTTCCTATGTAATGGAAGCTTGTGCTGAAAACGAAAAATTGCTCATTGTTCTTGATAGGCCAAATCCGTTTGCTTCAGTTGTTGACGGACCAATATTAGATACTTCTTATTCTTCATTCGTTGGAATGCATCCAGTTCCAATATTATATGGTTTAACTATTGGTGAGTATGCCCTTATGACAAAAGGAGAAGGTTGGATCAATAATGCGTCTAAATTGAATCTAAAGGTTTTGACGATTCCAAATTATAAAAGAGAATCATGGCATTCTCCAATTCCTCCATCACCTAATCTCCCGAATGTCAAATCTGTAAGACTATATCCTTCTTTATGTCTATTTGAGGCTTGTCCCGTATCGGTTGGTAGAGGGACAAATTATCCATTTCAAATAATTGGATCTCCTTGGTGTATTGGAAAGTCGTTTTCTTTTAAACCTATGCCAAACTTAGGCTCAAAGTATCCAAAATTTAATAATCAAATATGCCATGGCGAAGATCTAAGAGATTTAAAACTCTCTGCTACAGGGTTTGACTTAAAATATATTATCGATTATTATAAAGAATGGAAAAATAATAATTCCAATTCAGAAAAATCATTCTTTTCTCCATTTTTTGACAAACTTGCAGGTACAAGTTTATTAAAGAATCAAATTCAAGATGGCATTGAACTTGAGAAGATAGAGGCAAGCTGGAGTATTAAATTAGAGGACTATAAGAAGAATATCAGAAGTAAATATCTTTTGTATTAGAATTCAAAAATGAAGCCGACACTAGGTAAAACAGTGCCACTACTATTAGGTAGTGTTGTCGTTAAATATTGAGATGGGATATTAGGGTTTCTAACAGGGTTACCTGCATCGTCTCTTACTACATCAATAAATGCAGGTCCTGCTACTGAATAAGCCAGAGCATTTTGGATATCGAAATATAAATCGATATTGAATTTTTTTAGGAACCATTTTTTGTCAATTCTAATATTTAAGCGATTAAAATTACCATATCTGGATGAATTTAAATTATTGTAATCCGGTATGCCTCGACCCAAAACATCCCAGTTGTCTCTATTAGCAGTTGCAGCAAGATCAAAAGGTGTGAATGGAGCTCCACCAAGCAGTTGATATTGACAACCAATTTCATAATTCTTCCCAAACTTTTTCCCAAACGTAAATGTTGCAATGATTCCATTATCCCAGGAACTTGCTATATATTTTTTGTCTATATCTTGAAATTCACTCCTAACTAAAGTTATCGCTGCAATCCCGAAAAACCCCTTGAATAGTTTCTGCTGGTAAGTTAATTCAAGACCGTATGCTCGGCCTTCAGAGGTTGCTGTAGCTAGCTGATTACCGATTACACCAAAATCTCCGCCTGCTGTTCCTAATGAAATGGAGTCTCTGAGTAAAAAAGGATAATTACTATATCGCTTTAAGAAACCTTCGATACTTGTCTTAGCATTCCATGGCCAGAATTGGCTTGAGCCAAAAACAAAGTGTTCTGCTCCAATAAACGTGAGTTCCGAATTGTTTCCATCTGTTCCTGTATATCCAAGAGCCGTGTAAGGTGGAATTTGATAGTACATACCGTAGTTTCCGTCTAAGGTGATGTTTTCATTAATATTATATGACAGGGCGATTCTTGGTGAAAGCTGATTTAATGGATTAATGGTACTTTCATTAAAATCCATGATGTCTGTTCTTATTCCTAAAGAAACTTTGAGTCTATCATCTGCAAATCTTCCAATTATATTAGCAAATACGTTAGCCTTATAAAAAACTCTATCTGCAGAGTAGTTCAGTTCAAAGATCCCAGGAAATCTTTTATCTAAAGTGGTGGTGTTGTACTTGGCTTGTTCAAGTCCAAATCCAACCATAGACTCCCATCGACTGCTCTTTCGTTCATGTTCCAATCTAAATTTATTTTCAATCTCTTGAGAATTGTAATTCAGCAATTGAACAGAGTCTCTATTGTTGTTTTTAAACTTTTCCGATGTGTTATCCAGCATGAATCGGCTTAAAACAATATTAGTTTTTCCTTTTTCCCCGAAATGTGTGTATTTCGCCCCAATTGAATAGTTCCATTGAATATCTTCCGGTAAATAGTTCAGTATGTACTTTTGATCTGCTGAGTCATTTTCACCTAAATTTAATCTATTAACATCATAAGCACCTAGGCTTAAGATAGTTAATTGATTATTTCGGTTAAATTTATGTTTAATTTTAAATTGGTAATCATTATAAGTTGGTAAAAAAGGGAGTCCAATTACTTTGAATAAAAACTGGAGATAGCTGCGCCTAATAGAAGCTAAATAGGTTGTTTTTTTATTGATAGGGCCATCAAGAGTAAGTCCGACCTCTGACGCTCCCACTTGGAATATCCCACCTGTTTTATCTGTTCTTCCATCTTTAAGGTTTAATTCCATTACCGAACTCAAGCTATTGCCTCTTTGTGCAGGGAATGCTGAAGTATAAAAGTCTACATCTCTTATGAAATTGACATTTATCATTCCGACAGGCCCACCGCTTGCCCCTTGCGATGCAAAATGGTTAATTGCTGGTATTTCGATTCCATCCAAATAAAATCTATTTTCATTCGGACCTCCGCCTCGGATGATTAAATCATTTCTGAATGCGCCCCCAACACCACCTACTCCAGGAAGGGATTGAATTACTTTTGAAATATCTTGGTTTCCGCCAGGATTCCTCTGAATTTCGTTTATACCAATACTCTGAACAGAAACTGGAGATTGTGCATCTCTAGTGAATTTCATCTGAGCGCTAACTTCAACTTCTTCTAGTTTTTGAGTAGCCTCTCTCAATTTGAAGTTTATTACAGCAGGCTTCACCAATGTTAACTGAACTTCAAATTGTGTTTTAGCATTATAGCCGATAGTCTCAACGGTAACGTTAACAAGAGACACGGGTAGGTCTTGAAAAGAAAATATTCCATTTATGTCAGTATAGGTTATCGACTCAAGACCCTGTATTTGAATAATAGCTCCTGGTATTGGATCATTATTTGCTTCGTCAACAACAGATCCGGAAAGGATAGCTTGAGCATTAGAAAGGAGGGGAAAAAATAGTGTCAGGAATAATACTCTAAGTAGTCTCATCATTTAGCAAATTTTATAAAAAAACCAGCTCTTGGCTGGTTTTTTTGGTATTCTTAAAGAATTATTATTATTAAATTTTTTTACAAGCTTTTAACAAAGGATTTAATCTCACTTTCGTAATTAAATTTCTCGTCATTTGCTTTGGCACTTTCTCGTCCAAGTTTCAAAGCTTTTTTTGCAGAGTCCTTGGCACCGTTGTAATCCCCTTGATCTGCCAAAATTTGGGCATATAAATAATTGTTATACCAATTGTTAGGATCGTTTTTAAGTACTTGATGAATCAATTCTAAAGTCTCGTTGGGATTCATGTTATTTTGGACATAGAATCTTGCACTATTCCTCTTAATTCGGAAGTCATCTGGGTTCTCATCGATAGCCTCCATTATGTTTTCTTGCGCCTGCATCAGAGTTTCAACTGCTATAGGAGTTTTTACATATGAATTCTTCCATGAAATCACCAAGTTTACCCCTTCCATGGTTACATCTTCAAACCCTATATAGAGTGTTTCTACGGAGCTTTCATTTTTCGATACTAGTAGATCAACTCTGGCAACATCTAAGCGAGAATTGTAACCATCTACTCCCCACATGTCAGAGTCGGAGTTCAAGATTATAGTCCATTTGTTCTCGCTAACTATAGCGGATAAACTATACGTCCCTGCAGGAACTTTAGTTTTGCCTATGTAAACATCTTTTGAAAATGAGATAGTTGAATTTTTATTTGCTCCAAGACGCCAATGCTTACCAAATGGTATTAAATCACCGAAAATATCTCGATTTTTAACCGAAGGTCTACTGTAACTGATAGAAAAATCAGTTAACCCAACTTGTTGAGATGTAGTAGCTTTTGGAGATGCCTCCGGAAGATCCTGCGCTAAAGCTTGGAATGAAATTGCAATAGCAATTGTAAAAAGTAATTTTTTCATAATTTTCGAAGTTAAAGCTTTTCCATGGCTTTGTTAATAAATGAAGTCAGTGCCTCCCCCTGAAGAAGATTTTGCTGCAATAAAGCTAGGTCTTTAGCATGATTTATAATCTCACCTTTTTTTGCTCCCTTAGCTTTAAGTATTTTTCCGGAAAGCGGATGGTTCACATTTATAACCAAATCATAGGTTTCAGGGAAATCATTCATTCCCATAAACCCTCCACCTCCTCCGGTAGCGCTCATTTCTTTCATTCGCCGCATAAATTCAGGAATTGTAATTAACATTGGCACGTCATCACTACCTAAAGCTTCCATCCTTACCGAGTATGTTTTACTATCTAGAACGGTTTCAACGCTCTCCTTAAGTTTTTCCTTTTCGCTATCTGTAAGAATCGATGTTCGATCTTCCCCTTTTGGGATAAGCTTATCTAATAGATCTGAATCAACTCTTGCAAAACGAATTTTTTCTTGAGATGATTCATGCTTTTGAATTGAGTGACCTGCGATTGGAGACTCAAGAAGAATAACGTCGTAACCTTCAGCTTTTGCTTTTTGACAATAGCTGTGCTGGGCATCTTTATTCGATGTGTAAAGAATTACTTTTGTTCCGTCTTTGTCAGTTTGAAGAGCCGATATCTTTTCAAGATATTCATCCATTGTGTAATGTTTTTCATCAATGGTTGATTTGAATAGATTGAATTTTAAAGCGCGATCATAGAATTTTTCTTCTGTAACCATACCATATTCTACGATTACCTGAATGTCTTTCCATTTGGATTCAAAATCTTCTCGATTGCTCTTGAACATTTCCTCCAGTTTATCGGAAACTTTTTTGGATATATGTCCACTAATTTTTTTTACGTTAGCGTCGGCTTGCAGGTAAGAGCGACTAACATTTAATGGAATGTCTTTTGAGTCAATCACACCATGCAAAAGAGTTAAGAAGTCAGGAACGATACCTTCTACATTATCAGTTACAAAAACTTGGCTTTGGTAAAGTTGAATTTTATTCTTTTGCAATTCCATATTTGGCTTGATCCTTGGGAAAAATAATATTCCCGTCAGGTCAAAAGGATAGTCGACATTCATATGAATATGAAATAAGGGATCCTCAAATGTCATTGGGTAGAGAGCCTTGTAAAATTTGTTGTAGTCATCATCGGATAAATCACTTGGGCTTTTAGTCCAAGCAGGTTCATCTTCGTTGATGATATCTGGGATCATACTCTTTTCTAGTTTTGGATCCTCTCCTTCTTTTGAAACATCAATCTCTAGCTCTTTTTCTCCAAATTGGATAGGCACACTCATGAATCGAGCATACTTTTTCAAGAGTTCACGAATTTTAAAATCCTCTAAGAAATCTGTACTGTCTTCGCTGATGTTTAAAATAATTTCAGTTCCTCTATCTTTTCTTTTAGCAGCAACCAGCTTGAATTCAGGTGAGCCATCACAACTCCAGTGCGCTCCTGCTTCAATGTCTTTCCAGGATGAAGTCTTTATTTCAACTTTACTGGAGACCATAAAACTGGAATAGAAACCCAAACCAAAATGACCGATCATTGCTCCCTTGTCAACTTTTCCTTCGTATTGTTTGACAAACTCTTCAGCTCCCGAAAACGCTACGTCATTTATGTATTTTTGAACATCATCTTTTGACATTCCAATACCTCGATCAATTATCCGAATTTGTTTCTTTTTCTTGTCAAGAACAACTTTTATTGTAAGCTCGCCAAGGTCACCCTTAAATTCGCTTAGGTTAGCTAGGGTTTTGATTTTATTCGTTGCATCTACTGCATTTGAAATTAATTCTCTTAGAAATATTTCTTGATCGCTATAGAGAAATTTCTTAATAATTGGAAAAATATTATCCGCAGAAACATTTATTTTACCTGTTGCCATTTTTTCTGAATTAGTTTCGTTTCCGCTTCCAGAACAAGTGTTATGCCATTTTGTTATAAAGGAACTATAATAGAGAATAACTGACAATTTGACCGAATGAAATATTCACAACGCTACATTGCCGTAAGATTCATGACATTTTCGGGCTTTCGTTCTCGATGGAGAGCTTTTGTTGGGATGGGGCTAAATCTTCGTCACAAAATATCAGGGGAAGGTTTGGTCTTTGGTAAGATGCTTGGAAGTGGCGCAGGGGAGGGGTTTTCAGTTTGGCCGGATTGGGGCACTTATGCTTGGTTTACGGTTTTTGATTCAGAAGATCATGCCAAAAGTTTTTTTGCTTCGGATAATATATTTAATGACCTAAAGACTTGTTCATCTTCTGTTTTTGGTTGGGATGCAATTCCTTTAAAATGTCATGGGACATGGAACGGTGTAAATCCTTTTGGAGAACTTTCGGAAATAGAGCATTCCGGCCAGCTTGCAGTTTTAACAAGAGCTAGTATTAAAAAGTCTCAAGCTCTTCGTTTTTGGTGGAACGTTCCGGCTGCAAGTAGAAATATATCAAATCATTCTGGCCTTATCTTTTCGAAAGGAGTGGGGGAATATCCGCTGCTAGAGCAAGCTACCCTTAGTTTATGGAACTCCACAGAAGAGCTAAATGAGTTTGCTTACAAAAGCAGACAGCATGCACCAGTGGTTAAAAAAACAAGAAGATTTAATTGGTATTCGGAAGAGCTTTTCCTAAGAATGATGGTTATCAAGAAATATGGTAAAATCATGGATAAATAATGATCTCTTTTAAAGATTAAGCTTTTTTCTATATATGATTTTCAATAATTCTTTTTTCTATTTCAATTGGATTTATTGAATCTAATTTGAGATATTCTACAGCTTGTCGAGAAGTATTAAAATCTCGAAATCCAATCTTTGGCAACATTCCAATAATTTCGGAGCCATAGGTTTTTATTCCTATATTTTCTGCTTCAAAAAGAACCCGGTCATAGATCATCTTAAGTGTGCATATTTCAATATCTACAATATTGCAACTAACTTGCGAAAAGCTTAGATTATCGCAATACCAGCCTATAGATTTTACTCCGGAAATTCCTGTAGGAGAACTTTCACGAATAATTCCTGCAATTTTTTTTGCTTCAAATACTTTATTTTTTCCAAGGTTTATATTGTAAGCGATTAAGAAATTTCTTACGCCTAATGCCATTGCTCCAAAACGTGGATTAAAGTATCCAAAATCATATTTTTTTCTCGATCTAGCGAGCATTTCATATTGACCCTTTCTCACATTGCTTAGTTCATAATTTTCAGAACTTATAGAGCTTTCTCTGTAAAGCCATCCGCCCACTTTTATTTTTTGGATTTCTATTTCTTTTAATATGTTTTGGACGCATTTATTTGCATCATCAATTGTTGATGGATATATTGGTACTATTGGACAAACATCTAAGGATCCAATTCTTGGATGATTCCCCGAATGCTTTCTCATGTCAATTTTAGTGAGACATTTTTTTAATAAACTTATTACAGCTGATGTAATTGCTTTGTTGTTCCCTAAAAAAGTAAAAACTGTTCTGTTGGCGTCATAACCTGTATCTATATGGAGTAGCTTGATTTCTGGTACACGAAGCAATGATGATTCAAAATCTTTTATAATATCGACTTGGCGTCCTTCAGAGATATTGGCAACACATTCTAACATGGATTAGAAGCTAGGACTCTCATAGCCTTTTACAAATGCTATTAAACATGCTACCGAGCTTTTTGCGACACTCATCTGCATTAATGGATCAATTAATGGAAGAGCAACCTCCGCTAAATGGATGTAGTTACACCTTCCCGTCTGTCCAGATTGATAAGCGACATTGAAGGCGTCTTCCCATGACCATCCATGCTGAACAGCAGCTGAGCTAGGACAATTTTTAATGCCGTCAGCGCATATTTCAAGCCCAAAAACAGAGGTTTGACATACATGCTTGAGTGCAATCTCTAATGACTTTAAAAATGTAGAAGTTCCTCTGTATGTCCATGATTCAAAAGGGAAGTAATGCCAATCCGGATTACTGGTAAATTTCTTCAAACTTTCTTCATTTAATCCATTTTCATGCATTCCTAGAACTGCATAGTTTTTTAGAAAACCATTTTCTTTAGCATATGAAAAAGAGTTGCCGCTATGTCTGCCTTCAAGGTTTCTACAATCAGGGTGAGGATCTAGATTGAGAGTATGAATTTTTTCTTTGTTCACAGCGCTAAGGGCTTTTAGTAAAGGATATGCGTTATTATGACCTCCCCCAAGGACAAGAGGTGTTTTACCTTTTTTAAGGAGATTATTTATTACCTGAAAAACTCTTTTGTCAACTTGTTCAACTAGGGATCTAAGCTCGTCTTTGTTTTCAGGATAAAGATATTTTTGAGAAAGCTCCTGAAGGTCTGATACAATAACTTCAGACCAACCAAATTTTTCGGCTGGAATAAATTCATTTACTTGAATAGCAGATATCGCATTATAAAACAAAGAAGAATTATCTGCTGCTCCAGGTCTTCCTCCATTTGCTCTAACCCCAATATCTTCAGGTATCAATAGGAATATATAATCCCCGTCAGAATCATTCTTTTGTTTAAGTAGTTCTCCTAAGTGCTTTTCACCTGGTCTAGTCTTGTATGATTTGAAAGGGTTCATTTTCCTGCTATAAATGTATGCTCAATGTTATTTTCTCCAAAAGAATAAGGCATAAATGCCAAGTTTGATATTGGTTTGGTTAAGATTAAATTCGCTTCTATTCCGTTAGAAATGTGTCCCATTTTTTTTTCTGCACCCAAGGCATAAGCGGCATTGGTTGTAATTGCTGCTAAACCTTCTTTTGGGGTTAGTTTCATTTTATGGCACGCGAGACTCCAGCACAAACCTAGGTTGGAACTAGGAGCTGAACCAGGATTACAATCTGAGGCAATTGCTAAGGGTAGATCCGAGTCAATAATTTGTCTGCCCGGCGTATATGGTATATCCAGGAACAATGAACATCCTGGAAGAGCAACCGGAATTGGTTTTCGGTATGAAAGGTTTGATTGAAACGCTTTTTGTAGATCTTGGTGATCCTGTTTTGTCATAAATTCTAAATGATCAACGCTCCAGGCCTTGTTTTTAATAGCTGCTTGCAATCCTCCGATGCTACTAAATTGATTTACATGAGCTTTTAGCGGGACGTTGAATTTGCATGCGGTATTGCATAATATATCAATGTGCCTTGGCGAAAAATAATTGGTTTCGCAGAAGATATCGATGAAATCGATAAGACCTTCATCTGCAAACTGGGGTAACATGTTACTACAGATCTCCTCGATGTAGGCATCGTGATTGCCATTATATGATAATGGAAGAGCATGTGCTCCTAAAAAAGTTGACCAAATTTTTTGCGAGACTTGGGCTTTTGCCCGTTTTATTACACGTAATATTTTTCTTTCTGAATCCGCTGTCAGTCCATATCCACTTTTTATTTCTAATGCTGCGGTACCAGTATTTCTTGATTTTTCTAGCCTGTCAAGAAGCGAGTCCAATAATTGATCTTCGTTACTTGACATAATTTGTTTAGAAGAATTGAGTATGCCTCCTCCCGAAGCAGCGATTTCTTTGTAACTCAATCCGTGCATTCTCATGTTAAACTCCTCAGATCTATCATGGGCATAAACCAAATGCGTATGAGAATCAATGAATGCAGGAAGGATAAATCGCCCAGTTCCATCAATGATTTTAATATTAGAAGTTTCTTGCGGGCAGGCATTCATATCACCAAAGTCATGAATGAGCCCTGAATCCATTTCGATAAAAGCATCATCTATCATCGTCCAATCATCCATAGAATTCCCTGCTAAAAAATCACAATTTTGGTCATTTTTACGAAGAGTCGCTAATCCTTTTAGATTCTCTATTCTTGTACGCATATAACGAAGGTAGTGTATCGCGTATTTTTGATGACATGGCAAGTAACTCATTTGGAGAAATTTTACGTTTAACCACATTTGGAGAATCTCATAATTCTGCTATGGGCGGGGTTTTAGACGGCGTTCCTGCGGGAATTTTAATAAATACTTTGTTAATTCAAAATGAAGTAGATCGTAGAAGACCTGGTCAATCTGAGTTCACAACATCCCGTTCAGAGTTGGATAAAGTAAAAATATTGAGTGGTTTGCATCCTGAAGTTGATGATCTGGGTTGTCAAAAGTCTTTAGGTTCTCCAATAGGTTTTATTGTTGAGAATATGGATAAAAAGAGCTCTGACTATAGTTCTTTGAATGATGTGTTTCGTCCTTCGCATGCTGACTTTACTTATCAAACTAAATATGGCATCAGAGACCATCGAGGAGGAGGTAGGTCTAGTGCCAGGGAAACTATTTGTCGCGTAATTGCGGGAGCAATAGCAAAACAAATTTTGGGAGATGAAATAAATATCAAAGCATACGTGGAAAGAATTGCGGGAATAGGTATCCCCAAGAATGCCATATATGAAATTTCAAATGTAAATCAGTCGCCTTTGCTATGTCCTCATATTGAAACATCAAAGAGTATGGAGAAGAAATTAAGGGACCTTTCTATAAAAGGAGATACAGCTGGTGGTGTTATAGCTTGTCAAATTCAAGGAGTTCCAGCTGGTTGGGGTGAGCCGGTATTTAATAAAATGAATGCACGTTTGGCATTTGGCATTATGGGTATAAATGCCACTAAGGGAATAGAGTTCGGTTCTGGATTTCTTGGCGCTGAACATACAGGCTCTCAAGAGAATGATTCTTTTGAGTCAAAAGAAAAAACTAGATCAAACAATAGTGGTGGAATACAAGGGGGTATTAGTAATGGCCAAAACATATTTTTTCGAACAGCATTTAAGCCAGTTTCAAGTATAAAGATGAAGCAAAAAACCATCAATGAAAATGGTGACTCCATTAATATAAATATTGAAGGGAGACATGACCCCGTGGTGCTGCCAAGAGCAGTTCCTATTATAGAGGCAATGGCCTCATTGGTGCTTGCTGATTTTTATTTGTATCAGCAAATACAATCTATAAAATAGCTTTAAAACAGAATGGGTCACTTATGTCGATTTCTGCTATTGATACTCATATTTCAGGCTTATTCTTTGTTTGGGCAAATTGATGTAAATAATTGTCCTGAATATTTAGGCTTCTCAAAGCAGGCAACATTAGCACAAAGAGCTTTAATCGATGGGGATTTAATTATGGCCAAGGTTTATTTATCAGCAATTGATAGAAAACCAAAGGGACAAGAATTAAATTCTTTATACCTGAGGTCTGAACTAGATTTATTAGAAGGGCGTTTATCAGAGTCCTTGTCGGGGTATGCTGAAATTTATTCGAGATGTCCGCTGTATTCTCCAATGATTCTTTATAAATGGGGTTCTGTTTTAGAAGAATTGGGTTTTTTAGAAGAATCAAAATCAAAATTTGAGGAGTACTTAAAACTTGATAATAGAGTGTTGTCGTACAAAAACGAGGTGAAGAAAAAAATATCTACATGGGATTTTAGAGACTCTTTAATTAACAACCCTGTTTCTTTTGAGCCCGAGAGAATAGAGGGTTTGTCGACAGATGCAGATGAGTTTCTTGGAATTCTATCACCTGATGAGTCTTCGTGGTATTTTACAAGGAGATATAAATATCTTGATTTCAAAATGGGGCCGGCGCCGGTAAAACGTTTTAGAGAAGAATTCTGTCAATTATCAACAAATAAAAACTCTAAATTTTATTCTTTACCATATCCATTTAACCAAGGATTTAATGAAGGGGGTCCAACTTTGACAGCCGACAACCGCAGTATGGCAATAACATCATGTGAATTACTGACAAATGGATATAGGAATTGCGACATATTCATAATTGATAAATATGATGACCAGTGGTCTGAATTTCAATCATTAGATATTATTAACAAAAAGAATACTTGGGAAGCCCAGCCTTCATTCTCAGCAAATGGTGACCGAATTATTTTTTCTTCAGATAGGGAAGGGGGCTATGGTGGATTAGATCTATATTCTGTCAATATAGATTCCAATGGTGTTTGGGGCGAATTAGTTAATCTTGGCCCAAGAATAAACACGTCTGGCGATGAGAAATCTCCATTTATTCATGCTGACAATGAGCATTTATTCTTTTCATCAAATGGCCATTTGGGCCTTGGAGATTTTGATGTATTTGTTGTAAGTCTTTACAAGGGAGATTTGCCAATGAATTTGGGATATCCTATTAATAATTCAAATGCTCAAGTCGGCTTTGCAGTCTCTGCTCGAAGACCGATTGCATATTTTTCTAGTAATGAAGAAATAGGAGACTTATCAGTTTCTTCTAGTTATGATTTTTTTCAATTTTCAATTCCCGAAAAACATTTACCTGATAATGTGGCCTTTGTTCAGGGGCAGATTAATGGGGCACATAATTTTTCAAAAGACTTCCAACTTCGTATTGAGAATTTGTCAACTAAAAAAGTGTCTAGGGTTAGGGTTGATAGAAAAACCGGAAAATACACTGCAGTATTAAGTAATGGAGACGCTCAAGATTATTTATTCTCAATTGAGAGTCAAGATATTGGTTATACATCAACTCGTGTCCGATTAGACAAAAGTCAGAATGACTATGTCATTCCCGATCTTTCAGCAAAGAAATTAGAGATTGGTGAATCTTTTAATCTTTATTCTGTTCTTTTTGAGTCAAATAGTTATGTCTTGTCCAAGAAAGATGAGCAAGCCCTAAAATCATTTGCAAGATATTTTAAGAGCCACCCCGCATTGATTGTTGAATTGCAAGGCCACACAGATAATATTGGATACTCTGAAGATAATTTACTTTTATCCGAGAACAGGTCTAAAGCTGTTTTTGATTTTTTAATTAACTCTGGAGTGGATTCTCAACAAATATCTTATCAAGGTTTTGGGGATAAATATCCTTTAGATTCAAACGATACTGAAATAGGAAGATCAAAAAATAGAAGAACGGTATTTATTATTTTAAGTATATAAAAAAACGCCTATGTCTAGACGTTTTTTTTGCTTAATAATTTCGTAAAAATTGATTAAACTCTTCTTTCCTTAATTCGAGCAGATTTACCGGTGCGCTCTCGTTGATAGAAAATTCTTGCACGGCGAACTTTACCATGCTTATTAACTTCTATTTTTTCAAGATTTGGCATGTTTACTGGAAAAATTCTCTCAACACCAACATTACCTGACATCTTTCTAATAGTAAAAGTTTCCGTTACACCAGCTCCGCTTCGCTGCAATACATCTCCACGGAAAAACTGTGTACGGGTTTTTTCACCTTCACGAATTTTGTAGTAAACTGTTACTGTGTCTCCGGCACCAAATTCCGGGAAGTCTTTCGACTCTACAAACTTGTCTTGGACATACTTTATAAGGTCCATAGTTCTTTAGCGTTTTTATCGTTCACCGATAGTCAACATACATCTCTTTGATCAGAGGTTGGTATCGCTATTACTCAATTTTAGATGAAAACCTAAATCAAGTGCGCAAATGTAGTAAAAATCAGATTATAATATAAAAAATTATTCCTCTAAAAGATCCGGTCTACGAGACTTTGTATTATTCATAGCCTGTTCATTCTTCCAATTGTCAATTTTTTTAGAGTCTCCACTTAATAATACGTCAGGAACGTTCATTCCTCGAAATTCAGATGGCCGAGTATATATAGGAGGGGCGAGTAGATCGTCTTGAAATGAATCTGTCAACGCACTTGCGCCATCATTTAAAACCCCTGGAACTAGACGAATTAAGGCGTCTGATATCACAGTTGCCGCAAGTTCTCCACCACTTAACACATAGTCTCCAATGCTTATCTCATGAGTTATTAAAGCGTCTCTAACGCGCTGATCAATGCCTTTATAATGGCCGCAAAGAATAATGATATTTTTTTTTAACGATAATTTATTTGCCAACTTTTGGTTAAATGTTTCCCCATCTGGAGTAGTATAAATGACAGCATCATAATCTCTCTGACTTTTTAATTTTTCAATGCATTCAAATATTGGTTTTGCAAGCATGACCATTCCAGCGCCTCCACCAAAGGCGTAATCATCAACCTGTTTGTGTTTCCCCTCCCCGAACTCACGTAAATCATGCATGTGAACTTCTACCAGACCTTTTTGTTGGGCACGTTTTAAAATGCTTGAGCTAAATGGACTAGCCATTATCTCTGGTAACAGACTCACAATATCGATCCTAAAAGTCATTTTAACTTAGTTTAAATAATAATGGGAAGTTACTTTTTTCAATCCCAATATAGGATATGAACTATTGATTCACTAAAAATTAATTTCCAAAGTTAAATAGTAATTTCTTCTTGGAGATGGTATTATTCCTGGGCCGGGATAACCCGAGGCCCTTCTTGTAAAGTAGGAATTATTAAGAAGATTATTTATTCCTGATTCGATAGAATATTTTTTCGTTTTATACACTAAGTTTAAGTCCAGCACTTTATAACTGGGAATGACCCCATTTACTCCGCTAAGGTTACTGGCTATCGCGTTTGTAGCATCTGTGAACTGCTCACTTACATAACTTAACTGTATGTTTGAGTAAAGACTTTTGAATTTAAAATTCAGTCCTGTCTTTAGATTTGTTTTTGGAATAAATTCCACATCGTTACCTACGATACCATTTTGATCGGACGAAGTATATTGAGATCTTATAAATGCGGCGTTTATGAAAAAAATAAATTTAGTTTGTTGAGTTAAGATATCGAATAAATTAAATTCAAAAAGGGATTCAATTCCTGAAATTTGAGCATCACCAATATTTCTTCTCTCGCTTTTAACATTTCCATCTGGTTGGAGCTTTTGAATAAATCCGATTCTTTGTTGATATGATAAATAGAAATAATTAATATTGTAAGATATGGATTGCTTGTATGTTCCCTTTATTCCAAAGTTTGATGTGTAGCCCTTTTCGTCTTCCAGGTCTGGACTGATTATAAATGCTGGATTTACTATACTCATATCCGCAAAGGTTACAGATCTGTAATTTTGTGAAATATTGCCGTATAGCTCTATTTTTTTGCTCTTTTTATGAGAAATACCTAACCCAAAAATCGTGAAGTTTCTTGTGTTTCGATCTTGATTATAAATTAATGTATCGAATATTAGGTTGTTCGCTCCGTCAAATAACATTTTTGTATAGCTTCCATTACTTCTGGTATCTATGTACTCAAATCTAAAGCCAGGGGTAATAGATGTTTTTTCATCTATATAAAAGACATTTTCTCCAAAAAAGGAAAAATTCATATTAGGATAATTATAGCTTGATTGATTCGTGTAATTTGGAAAGTCCTCATATTGAAAATTAAAATTTGCATCTATCCCATCTGAACCCGGCCCCTGCTCATTTTTGTTATTGGATTCATAAAATTTTATTCCCAATAAACTTGCATTTCTTAATTTAAACATTTTCTTTTTTGAAAGTATTTTGTATTCAAATCCAAAATTGTTAAAGTCACCATGTATAAGATCTCTTTCAAACATTGGGTCCGCTTGTCCAACGCGATTGGATCTATAGCCTAAAGCGCTTCTCTCTGCATCGAGTGCAAATAAATTTAAGCTGTGAGTTAAGTTTTTAGATGGTCTGTAGTTTAATTTGTAGTTATAGAGCAGCCAATTAACTTTGAACCAATTCCTGGGTCTATTGGATTGCAATGGATCTTCAATGAACATTTGATCGTTTAGTCCCCCCGCCTGTTGCGCGAGATAACTGAGGCCAGTAAATTCTATAGATGAGCTTAATTTATTGTTAATATCATAATTCACATGAAAAAAAATATTCTTTGATTCGAAATCGCTATTTATTCTGAATCCATTTCCTCTTTTATAATTAAAGAAAGAATAAAAACTTATTTTTTTCTGTGCAGCATCAATACTGGTAAAACTGCTTACTAATCCATTGCTTCCAGTTGTCAATCTTTGCTTGTATCTACTGCCTTTAAGTTTTGAAGGTT
The DNA here is from genome assembly GCA_913009655.1 of uncultured Cryomorphaceae bacterium. Taxonomy (GTDB): domain Bacteria; phylum Bacteroidota; class Bacteroidia; order Flavobacteriales; family Schleiferiaceae; genus TMED14. The sequence continues at coordinate 68,068 of CAJVWI010000005.1, read as the reverse complement.
TTTTAGTTACGAAATTTATGAGACCCCCAAATTGAGTTCCATATTGTAAAGATGCTGATCCGCGAACAATTTCAATTCTCTCCAGTCCTTCAGCAGGAGGAGTATAATAACTTTCAGGATATCCCAATACGTCAGCACTTATGTCGTATCCATTTTGCCTGGTATTAAAATTACTGGTGCGATTTGGGTCTAACCCCCGACCTCCAATATTTAACTGCAGACCAGCATCATCATTTTGATAAATATTTAACCCTGAGACTCGATTATAAATTTGTCTCGCGTTGTTAAGGGCTAAACTAGCATTGGTGTTATCAAGAACAACCACCTCCGTTTTTTTTCCAGCATAAATGGATGTTCCCTCAATATCTTTAAGTGTTTTTAGAGTAAATGGGTCTGTTTCTTTAGATGAAACAACAACTTCTTTTAAGTTTATTGATGTTGCTTCCATCTCTATCTCTAGAAATATAGAATCCTTGAGGACAAATCTTTTGGTTAAGGGTTTGTAGCCATTTCGAAGAAATGCCAATTTGATTATTCGTGAAGATGAGCCCATTGAAAACCTGCCTTTTGAGTCGGAAACAGATATCAAGTTTTCTGTTTGGTCATATATTTTAACATTAGGAATTGCTGAATAATCAGCCTTATCTATAAATTTCCCTGATAAAAATATATCCTGAGAATAAACTTTAATGGATAGGCAATAAAAGACCATGAATACAGTAAGAAGCAGCTTTCTTGTATTCATCAGCTTTATTTAAAATGGATTGTAAGATTGTTTAATCTCCATCTGCATCCACATAGTCAACAGTGATGGAAAGATTTATGAGTAAGTCTGTTTTCAGCAGAACAACAACCCTTTGTAATTCATCATATGCTTCCATCATCGGAAGGTTATCCGATGACAATTGTTGTATGAAATCATCATTTAGATTTTCTAATGCCAACTCTGATTCATTCATTTGGTTAATTATATTTTCGCTAAGGTTGTTATTGCCAGATTTGTAAAGTAGATAATCAATATATGATTCCCCGCTCTGGTTATTGACGTGATGAACACCTGAGAAAAATTTTTTGCAAGCGTTTAGTGATTCTAATGAAAGTCGTTTAGATAAATTTTTACGGTAGTATGCTTCTACACCTTTCTCATATGGTTGATAGTTATCCCATCTGCCGCAGGGTATTCCTATTTTATTTGCTCTAAGTCCTTTTTCGAAATAATAGATAAAATCATTTGTTAACAGGTTCAGACTAGAATTTGCCGTATTTCCCGGAGAATTGATAAAAGCATCACTATTACTGGCCCAATAATTCTGGACTTCGTTTGTGTTGAGTATCATTTTCGCTATTAATGCGTTGAGGTAGCTTAGATACTTTGACCCCTCATTCCCAGAATAATAACCTAAAACGATATTGGAATCATTGTCTAATCCGTATAGCATGTAGTCCAGTGCAGGGAGTCCTTGAGCGGACCAGCTCGGCCATGTTGCATCGCTCAGATTGTATTGAGCGCTATTAATATTATTGTTTATGATTGTAGTATTGGTAGGGTATGTATTCATACTTTTTGCGAAATCCATTTCTTCAGCCTTTCCAATTTCATACATTTCTACATGCTGCCATTTTATATAAGCTTGTTCCCAAGACTTTTTTAGCTTAGAAAAGTTAATTTGATTTTGAATGCTATTGAAGCTGTCTGCAGCATTATTTAAGTCTAGTAGCGCAATTTGGAAACTCTCAATACTCGGGGTTATTATATTTTTTGTAATGTTTTCAAGTAGAACGGTTCTATCATAATTGTCTTGGTCAACAATTGGGTTAGGTCCATTGCACGAGAAAAGTAGAATTGTAAAAACAAATAAATAGGGAATCTTCATATCGAATTTAAAAAGAAGAAGGAGGACACGATTGTCCTCCCTCCAATGGTTAATTAAATTTTTGGACAGTCGATTTTAAAGTCCAGTAACTGTATTAATATTATCTGCCATTGTAATTAGTTCTGCAGGAGTTCTATCCCAGAAACCATTTCCAGCTTCAAGACTTACGATCATCGCATCAACAGCTTCATGGTCAAAATAAGGTGTTCCATCAGCTGTATGAGTAAATTGTAAACTTAAAATAAAGCCATATCCCTCAGAAAGAGCATGAAAGTAATCCGGAGATAAGGCATCCGCAGCTGCAGCTTCTCTAAGATAGGATTCAGCTCTCAAGGCAACTACTTTGGATAGTGTTTCTTTGATTATCTGAGCTTGCTCATCTCTTACTTCAGAACAATTATCTACGATTGCCTGCCTTCCTAGCTTAAATGCATTGTATACAGTCGCTCGGTGATCTTCGTACTTATTAAGGTATTTTCCAAGAAGGCCATCGGTATCAATCTCGGGAGTGGAAATATCAGAATCAACGCCATATACATAACCAAATCCTTCATCCCAGTGATGCTCCATTGCTGTTGCGTTCTGGTCTTCATTTGGGTCACGTGTCACATTATCTACGGCATCACCAATTTTAGTAGCACTCAAATACCCATTAACTATTTGGTCAAGGCACATAGCTCCAATTAAGCTTTTTGCTACGAATTGATCGTATTCGAAACCTTTAGCGCTTAATTCACGATTCCCAGCCATACCTGCAGTACCAGAAGCGGCAGGAGTTGAAGCAGCAATAGCAGGAGCAACATTTGTAGCGTAGTCCTCAAACCATTCTTCAAAATGTTCATGAATATGAGCTTGGTTAGAGGCTGTTGAATAATTTGCCGTCTTGTTTCTGATCTGTTTGCTTGATGCATTCAAGCCCGAACCCGCAAAGTCCATTCCTCCAGCCTGGTGGTTAAACATTCCGTTTAATGCAGCTTCGGTAGTTGCTGGATCAGAAAGAGCACTTCCCAATTCATTGGCCATTTGAAGTCTCGCAGTTTGACCTGAATATGCAACTGTCGAGGAACCATCTATTGAAAAAGAATAATCTGCTGGAGCATTGACAGTGCAAGGCTCTGTTACATCAGTTCCGCATGAAGACATCACTATTACTGCGGAAAGAGATGCTATATTGAAAATATTGAATTTCTTCATTTGATTGAATTTGAATTGATTGAATTTTTATTAATATCGGCGAAGTTACAACACTATTTTTATTTGGACTTAGTCTAAATAAAAATAATTTTACGATATTTGCCAAATGGTTTTTGAGCTTTTAAAAGAGAGTTATGTTATACTTGAGCAGACATTAACTTTAGCTATTTCGTATTTCACCAATCCTGGAAAACGGATAAACCTAATGTATTTGGCTTCATCGATGATCATTGCTTATTGGGTTTTTCGAACGACCAGTGTAAAATCATCATTTCTTAAATATCTTTTTCCAAGAAAAATTTGGCTCAGTAAGTCCGCATTAATTGACTATTCCATGTTTGGTTTTAATTCTTTGATAAAAATAATCTTTATCGGACCCTTTGTTATTTTTGGCTTTTATTTGGCGTTTTACGCCAATGAATTTTTCTTAGTTAGCTTTGGATTTCCGAAATACACGCTGGGTATGGGTCAAACGTTATTACTTTATACCATTGCTTTAACAGTCGTAAACGATCTTTCGAGTTACATTATCCACCTTGGTATGCACCGAATTCCTATTCTTTGGGAATTTCATAAAATACATCATTCTGCAACTACATTAAATCCATTAACTCAGTATAGGATTCATCCTATTGAATTAATGATTAACAATATTCGAAGCATTTTAGTATTTGGATTGATTACTGGTTTGTTCGATTATTTATCAGCACATCAAATCGATAAGATGGTTTTTTTAGGTGTGAATGTATTTCATTTTGTATTTCTTCTTCTTGGGGCAAATCTTAGACATTCTCATGTCAAATTAAAATATCCGAGATTTATGGAATACTTATTCATAAGTCCTTTTCAACATCAAATACACCATAGTGACAACCCTGACCATTTTAATAAAAATCTGGGATCGAAATTAGCGATATGGGACTGGATACTTGGCTCTCTTATTTTATCGAATGCGGTAGGAAAAATTAAATTCGGGATCGGTACGAGTAACTCTAACTATGATTCTTTTGTAAACAACTTATTAAATCCTTTTAGAAACCTTGTTAAACCGCTTTTGAAGTCCCTCAAAGTGACAAATTATAATGATCAATAGGAGCGGGGGAGACACCAAATACAAATATCAACTATGAAAACAGTCATTCACACATCTTTAACGCTAGTTTTAGCTTTTTTCTTTATTTATAAAGGATTTGATAAAATACCAATTAAGCTGAAAGATATATCGAAAGACGAAATTGTGAATACAATAATTGAGAAAAATTCATATGAAGCCCCAGTTGGATACAAGATCACAATGAATACATTTCGGCAGTCAGGGTTTTTACGAATGATAGCATTTTTTCAGATTTTTGCAGGTATTCTCATGATAATACCAAAGACAAGACTCTTAGGCCTTTTATTACTGCTTCCAATAATTTTTAACATATTCGGAATGCATGTTTTTTTTGATAATAGAATTGGAGAAAACATTGAAACTGGTATACTTCTGGCTTTAAATATCTCTTTATGCCTGTTTTATTATAAACAACTACTCAAAGTGGTTTTAATAAAAAAATCTTGACAGTTTTAGAAATTAAGGGTTTTTCTGAGAATTTCATCCATATATCTATTGGCTAAATATCCTTTTTCAAGCTCTGCGGCAAAAGGTATTGGTGTATCAATACTGGCTGCAACTTTCACCGGTGCATCCAAATAGTTGAAGCATTTTGATTGTATTATTTGAGAAATATCATTACCAATACTCCCTCTAAAAGTATCTTCTTGAACTATTACGCAGCGTCCAGTCTTTTTGACTGAATCGATAATTGTATCCGAGTCTAAGGGTACAAAAGTTCTAAGATCAATTAAATCAACTGAGACTTCAGGATTTTTTAACATCCAATCTTGTACCCATCGAATTCCTAGTCCGTAACTCACTATGGTTATTTGTTCTCCCTTTGCTAATAGGTTGGCTTTACCAAACGGTATTGTATAATAACCTTCAGGAACCTCGTTATCTTGCGACCTGTAAAGGGCTTTATGCTCGAAAAATAATACGGGGTTTGGGTCTTCAAAAGCTTGAAGTAACAATCCTTTTGCATCATAGGCATTTGATGGATAAACTACTTTAAGTCCGGGAATTCTGGTGAACCACGATTCTGTGCTTTGGGAATGGAAAGGTCCAGCGTTAACACCGGCACCGGTGGGCATTCTGATTACCATATCAACATTTTGTCCCCATCGGTAATATAGCTTTGCAGCTTGGTTGCATATTTGAGTCATCGCTTCGGAGACAAAATCAGAAAACTGCATTTCAATCATTGTTTTCATCCCCATAACCGAGAGACCTACGCCTGTTCCTACAATTGCCGATTCGCACAAGGGTGTATTCATTACCCTATCTTTTCCGAAACGCTCTATAAAAGAATCTGTAGCTTTAAAAACACCACCATAATTCGCTATATCTTGCCCCATGAAGATCAAATTATCATGCTCCATCAATGCTTGCTCTAAGCCTGAGTGTATAGCATCTATAAAACGCATGTTTTTGATATTTCCTGCTGACTTATTATCAGAGGATTCATATTGATTATTATCAAATACATCTCTAAGTTCGTTTTCAAGATTGAATTCAGCATTGGGTTCTTTTAATGCAGATTGAAGATTATCTAAAACGTTTTTATTAATGGATTTTTCTATTTCATCTATCTCTTTTTGAGATAAAATTTCATTTGAAATTAAGTTTTGCCGAAATGTTAGAATTGGATCTTTTAGTTTCCATGAATCTATCAAGCCGTCTGGGTAATACTTTGTCCCAGAAGCCTCTTCATGTCCTCTAATTCTAAAAGTTTTACATTCCAGTATAATGGGCCTTGGGTTTTTACGTATTGTTGAAGTTAGTTTTTTTGATATCTCAAGAGTCTTGGCAAAATCGTTACCGTCTACGCTGTAAGCTTCAATTCCAAAGGAATCTCCTTTCACAGTAAATGAATCAAAATTAAATTGTTCATTAGAAGGGGTTGAAAGTCCCCATTGATTGTTTTCAATTACAAAAAGAACAGGAAGGCTCCATACTGATGCAACATTCAAGGCTTCATGGAAATCTCCTTGAGAAGCTCCGCCATCACCTGTGAAAACCAAAACACATTTTTTTTCATTTTTCAATTTCCTGGCCAGCGCTAATCCATCAGCTACTCCCATTTGGGCTCCCAAATGACTAATCATTCCAAATATCTTATGTTCCTGACTGCCAAAATGAAACGAACGATCACGCCCTTTTGTGAATCCAGTAGCTTTTCCTTGAAATTGAGAGAATAACTTAAGTAAGGGGACATTGCGTGAGGTAAAAACTCCTAGGTTCCTGTGCATCGTGCAAATCCACTCATCTTCATGCATAGCTATAGTATTGGCTACTGAAACAACTTCTTGACCGTAGCTTGAAAACCATTTCGAAATAACACCTTGTCTCAAAGCTAAAAGCATTCGGTCCTCAACAGCGCGAGGGATGAATAAGCTTTTATAGTGATTAATCGCATCTTTTTTAGAAAGATTAGAGTAGAAGGCCATTTTGCTATTAGGTTAGGAGACAAAGGTGGGGTACAATCATTAACGAAACAATCCTATTATCTTTGTCATTATGAATTTAAAGACAATTAATCTAAATAAATTCACAAAAGGATCTGACATTGATCGGAATAACTTTGTGTCAGACCTTGGTGAAGCATTTGAGACAATTGGATTTGCAGCAATTGAAGGTCATGATTTCACAAACAAAGACCGTGAGTTATTACAAAAAGTAATAAAAGACTTTTTCAATCAGAGCGATTCTTCAAAAATGAAATCTCATGTTCCTACTGCTAAAGGCCAAAGAGGCTTCACTCCTTTTGGAGTTGAGCACGCAAAAGGAGAAACGAGGCCAGATTTAAAAGAGTTTTTTCAATGGGGTCCAATGAACGCTGTAGAAAGAGGGCTTGATAAAAATGTATTGGTTTCGCATATATCAGAGATGGATAGTGCCGTTTCAAATGCATATAATAAACTCGAAAAAATTGGACAAAATCTGATGAGAGCAATTGCATTGCACCTTTCTCTTCCGCAAGGTTTTTTTGAATCTTATTTAGATCAAGGTCATTCAATATTTAGGGCCATTCACTATCCCGGGCAAACTCATTCAAGCCCCAAAGGAATTCGTGCGGCTGCCCATGAAGACATTAATTTGATAACCCTTCTCATGGGTGCATCAGCAGAAGGATTGGAGCTACTCAACAAGGAAGGTGATTGGCTTCCCATTCACGTCACAAGTGATGCATTGGTTATCAATGTTGGAGACATGCTGCAGCGATTAACAAATAATATCATGCGCTCAACCACTCATCGAGTAGTAAATCCTCCTCAGGAAAGACTTCATCTTCCGAGGTTTTCCATGCCATTTTTTGTTCACCCGGATGAAAGGATGCCACTGAATTGTCTAGAAATGTGTATTTCTGAAAACAATCCCAAGGCTTTCGATGATATTACCGCTGGTGAATATTTGCAACAGAGATTAAAAGAGATAGGTTTAGCCTAGAGATTCGTCCTAATTGTTTGTGAAAATTATCTTGGCAGAGATAGCATAGTGATCAGCTAGGTCAATTTGATTTTCTTTAAACATAAATTTCGGTTTGAGTATTTTAGTATTGACAATTTTAGAATCTGTTTTGCGACACTGAATCAATATATAATCTAGTTGGGAAGAGGAAGCATTATTGTTCCAGTAATTATTAGAATCAAAAGTGTATAATTTTTTTTTATTTATTGTGGGATCGTTCATAGAAATGGTTTCTAGCATTTTTGAATAATCCTTAGAATTTGATTTTTTTGTATTCAAATCTCCAAGTAAGATAACCGGTACAGTTTGTTTTTTATTTTGCTCAAGGAGTCTATGAATATCAGAGTATTGCATGTCACGTTGAATTTGTGCTTTTTCCGATTTCCCTGCCTGTAAATGGGTTCCTGCGATTTGAATTTTAGATCCATCTTTTTGCGCTTCCACCAACGTACACCCTTTTGCTGCAAACTTATCTGCAGTGACTCCAGGCTTAAATATAATATGGTCAATATATTTAAGAGGAACTTTACTTATTATTAGAATCCCGTTACTTACGAATGCCTTATTGCCCTTGAAGGGCATTACTTGGTATGGATATGAGCTTTTGAGTTCTTTCATTAATTTTCTTCGAATATTCAGGTCAAATACTTCTTGAAAGACAATAATATCAAAATTGTTATTAATGCAGTGATTTATTATCCAGGGCGCTCTAATGTTTTGCTTTTTTCTTAAAAACTTAGATAGAAAAGAAAAATTATTCGGCAGCATTTGGATATTCCAACTAACTACTATTAATTCCGAATAAGAGTCAGAAGAGTCTTGAGAGTAAAGAAGGCTTGAGGTCAATAAACAAAGTCCCAGAAGAAAAAATTTCCATTTTTTAGAATTCATGCATTTTCTATTTATGGTCTTTTATTTTTGCAGTAAATAAATCTACGATACTTAGTCTTTAATATGTTTATTTATAATTCTATGAACACAGCAATTTAATATTTATGCAAACTGATTACAAAGTTTTATTGGAGCAGTTAAATAGTATTAAGCCCATTGAATATGGGTTTAACAGAAACTATATAGACGGAGAGGTTACCAGATTATCACCTTATATATCAAGAGGCGTTCTATCAACACGCCAGGTTCTTGATAGTCTCATTAAGAGGGGTTTTGATTTGGGTAAAATAGAAAAAATGATACAAGAGTTAGCTTGGAGAGACTATTGGCAGAGAGTTTGGCAAGAAAAGAATATTGATATTGAGATTAAACATCGCCAAAAAGATGTAATTGGTTATGGTGTCTCTGAAAGTATAGTAAATGCAAATACGGGTATTGAAGCTATTGATTTCCAGATTAATGAGCTTTATCGAACAGGTTATATGCATAACCACCTTAGAATGTATGTTGCGGCACTAAGTACTAATGTGGCAAAGAATCATTGGAAAGTTCCAGCTAAATGGATGTATTATCATTTATTAGATGGGGATTGGGCATCTAATGCTTTAAGTTGGCAGTGGGTGGCGGGAGCAAACAGCAATAAAAACTATATCGCAAATCAAGAAAATATCAATAAGTATACACGTACCAATCAAAAAGGTTCATATCTAGATGTAGATTATCAAAAATTGAGTTTAATCTCACAACCAGAAGAGCTAAGAGATTTATCCAAATTTGATTTTGAAATAACATATCCGGAATTTGAAACCTTTGATATCAATGATGGGCGAAGTGTTTGTGTCTATAATTATTACAATCTAGACCCAAACTGGAGAAAAGAATCTAAATATCATAGGGTCCTACTTATTGAACCCAGTGTTTTTGGTAAATATCCAATAGGGAAAAAAGCAATGAATTTCATGCTTTCCCTAGCTAGAAATATCGATGGTATAAAAGTCTTTGTAGGTGAATTTAATCAATTGCCAATTAGGGAGTCGCAAGTTGTTTTTAAGGAACATCCACTTAATAAAAACTATAAGGGGATTCAGGATCAAAGAGAGTGGATGAGCTCCATAAAAGGTTATCATTCTTCTTTCTTCTCATTTTGGAAGAAAGCGAAAAAAGAAATTTTTCAGAAGAATGCCTAAAAATTTACCCTCAAAAACCTGTATCGTTTGTAACCGACCTTTTAATTGGAGAAAAAAATGGAAAAAAAATTGGGATGATGTTAAATACTGTAGTCAAAAATGCAGACTAAATAGGTCTAAATAAATATCCGAGAAAATAATATTTTAAAAACTCTTTAAATATCTTCAATAGCTTTTTTTCATTATCAAAATATTCTCTTATTTAAAGATGTCATAATTATTTAATTTGTCCCAAAATTTGAGTAAGTTGGATCTATGAAGAAACCGGGAAACGAAAATCGAAGGCAATTTTTAAAAAACACCGCTTTGTCTTTGCTGTCAGTTGCAGCTATCCCAAATATTCTTAAAGCTTCGAATCTAAAAGTTTCTATGGACGAAGAGGATTTGACTAGTACATGTGATGAATCTACTGAAGACGCATATGGACAAGGGCCTTTTTACACTGCAAACGCACCAACTATTCAGAATGACAAGCTTTCAGGTGTCAACGAAGTTGGTACACGAATTATTATTAGTGGTCAGGTGTATAATTTGGACTGCTCAGAAGTTATTCCAAATACAGAAATTGATGTCTGGCAAGCTAATAATGCTGGCCAATATGATAACCTTGGGTATAATTTGAGAGGAAAGACAACAACAAATAGTCAAGGGTTTTATTTGTTTGAGACGGTAAAACCAGGATATTACCTTAATGGATCTACTTTTCGACCATCACATATTCATTTTAAAATAACACCTCCAGGTTTTAGCACATTAATAACTCAACTTTATTTTCAAGGAGATCCCTATATACCTTCTGATGCTGCTGCTTCAATTACTAGTGGGTCATATGATGCTACTGACCGTATCATTCCATTAATCACAAACTCTAATGGAGATCTTGAAGGGGTTTGGGATATTATAATAGATGGCAATGGAGTTTCCATTGGGACAAACAATATTCATCTTGATAAAGGAATTATTTACAATGCAACTCCCAATCCATTTACTGATCATCTTGAAATTAATTATGGCGTTTTTCAAAAGGCAAAAGTTAATATATCGATATATGACATTGGAGGTCGGGTAGTGGCTACTCTTGATGAAAGAATATTAGACCCTGAGAAATATTCTGTGCATTGGAGTCCTCCTAAAGACCTACCAAAGGGACATTACTTTATCGCCATAATGATAAATGATTTACAAGTTCATTATTTGAAGGTTATCCGACAATGATTAAAATTAGAGTCATTATTAGAGATTATAGGTCTGAGAGTCAAGTGATAGTATAATTTCTATTTAGAATTCAAATATTGAATGCTCCAACAGTGTCTACTGTACTTGCTAGAACCAAATAAATTCCATCGGTTAATTCTTGTCCAGGAGCTTTTTTCGCGAGTTGTTCTACAAGAATGCCTGTCTTTCCAGCGATTACAGCTTGAACCCATAAAAAAGCACCTATCAATAGATGAATACATCCATAAATGGTGAAACTAATTTTGTTTTCATTTTTATTTTGGAACATAATTAAAAAAAAACGGAATCTTAACTCATAACGAGATAGATTCCGCTTTAGTGGGAGATGAGGGGTTCGAACCCCCGACCCCCTCGGTGTAAACGAGGTGCTCTGAACCAGCTGAGCTAATCTCCCGGAGGGGTGCAAATATAGGTTTTGGAAGTCGTTATACAAGTCCTTTAAAAAAAATGAGTTAGCCACCTTAATTGTTTTGACTTACGACCAGAATGATGAGCCTATTCACTTATAAATCAATACTTTATTTAAATAAAGAGAAATGAATTAAACTATTAGTCTTTCCTTTCAAAGGACATGCTCAGACTATTAACGCAATACCTCAATTTAGTTTCTGTAGGGCCGTCGTTAAATACATGACCAAGATGACCTCCGCATTTGGTACAAAGAATTTCCGTGCGAACCATGCCTGCGCTAAAGTCTCGAATCTCAGTTATAGATCCTTTAATAATTTCTTTATCAAAACTCGGCCATCCACAATGTGCATCAAATTTTGAATCCGAAGTGAATAATTCAGAACCGCATCCAGCGCAGCTGTAAGTACCGATTTCAAAGTGCTGGTCATATTCACCAGTTCCAGGATATTCAGTTCCCCTTTGACGAAGAATTCGGAATCTTTCAGGGCTCAAATCCTGCTTCCATTGAGATTCATTCTTTGATATTTCAGGTTTGAAATCAGACATGCTGGTTGTAGTTTGAGACTGACATTGGGATAAAAAGAGAAAAAGGACTAATCCGAAAAAGTATGTTTTCATTATGGTTACAGAACGCAATAAGACTATGTAAGGTTCAGATATAAACTAAAAAAAATTTACTTAAATATATTTTTTAGTATTGAATGAAATTTATTTAGTGCCCTGAACTGGACTCGAACCAGCACAACCAAAGGTCACCACCCCCTCAAGGTGGCGTGTCTACCAATTTCACCACCAGGGCAATTGAAATATTGTGACCCGACTGGGGCTCGAACCCAGGACCCATACATTAAAAGTGTATTGCTCTACCAGCTGAGCTATCGAGTCTTCATTTTTTCAAACGAGGCTGCAAATATAGATAGAAACTTTAATTTAATTGTTGCGATAATGTCTATTTAAGTAATAATTTAAAGGATGCAAAAACCGATATTCATTATTGGCTACATGGGGTCAGGTAAGTCCAGGCTGGCAAAGGTTTTGAGCGAATCTCTAAATTGTAGTCACCATGATCTTGATGATCTTATTTCTCAGACTTATGGAAATACTATTGAAGAAATCTTTAATTCAGAGGGTGAAATATCCTTTCGGAAAATGGAAAATAAACAATTGCGGCTCTTAAATGTCAATTTTGGTGTTGTTTCTATGGGCGGCGGAACTCCATGTTTTTATGATAATATGAACTGGATGAATTCCAATGGAGTAACAATTTATTTAAGGGCAAAAATCCCTACTCTTGTTAAGTACCTGAGCAAAGAAGATGGTGTTACACGACCATTATTAAGAGGCGTGCAGAAGAAGGATCTTCCAGAGTTTATTGCAAAGCATCTTTTTGAACGTCAATATTTTTATGAACAGGCCTCAATTAGTTGTAATATAGAAACTTTGGGTTGGGAAGATGGGTTGGTCCAAAAAATAACTAATCTAAACTAGATATTTCTCGATTAAGTTTAATTAATAAATAAAAATGTGAATAATAAAAAAGTCTCGTTTAATTGGGCTTTTAAAGAATTTATCTGGCCCAGAAGGAGAGTAGTCTCTTTTGGATTAGTTTTAATAATTTTTAGAAGTATTTCAGGATTAGTGTTGCCGTATGCGAGCAAAAACCTTATTGATGAAGTAATTCCATCTAAGGATACTGACGCTCTTATTGTATTATTGATCGTTGTTTGTTCTGCCCTGTTATTTCAGTCAATAAGTTCATTTTCTTTAACTCGGGTTTTAAGCGTAGAGGCGCAGCATTTAATTTCTGTTTTACGTGCAAAAGTTCAAAAAAAATTACTTACACTACCAGTAAGCTTTTTTGACGATAATAAATCAGGTGCTTTGGTTTCTAGAGTGATGACAGATGTAGAGGGTGTTCGAAATTTAGTTGGTACCGGGTTAGTTCAACTAATTGGCGGAAGTATTAGTGCAATTATTTCCTTTATTATACTAATAAACATAAATGCACAAATGACCTTATTTGTTCTTGTTCCAGTTTCAATTTTCGCTATAATTGCTTTAAAATCATTTAGTTATATACGTCCTATTTTCAGAGTTCGAGGAAAGATTAATGCTGAAGTTACAGGTCGTTTAACTGAAACTTTAAACGGAATTCGTGTGATAAAAGGTTTCAATGCAGAATTACAAGAGCAAAAAGTCTTTGAAAACGGGGTAGATAATTTATTTCAAAATGTAAAAAAAAGCTTAACAACCACGGCATTTATAACTAGTTCCTCTACTTTTTTACTAGGACTTGCATCCGCTGGCATCATGGGGATGGGAGGTTATTTTATAATGAATAATAGCATGACGTACGGTGAGTTTGTTTCATTTACACTTTTTTTGGGCTTTATGATTGCACCTATTGTCCAAATGAGTAACATTGGGAGTCAACTTACCGAGGCTTTTGCCGGTCTAGACAGAACTCAGGAGTTAATGAACTTGCCTGAAGAAAATGATCCTGAAAATCGTAAAATAGTTCTTGGTCAAATTGAAGGAAACATTTCCTTTAAAAATGTTTCTTTCTCCTACAATGATAAAGTAAACGTATTACCTGATATTTCATTTGAGGTCCCAAATGGAAGTGTCATTGCTATGGTAGGTTCTTCTGGTTCCGGAAAATCAACTATTGCGGGATTAGTTGCGGCATTCTTAAATCCAAATTCAGGAGAAGTGTTAATTGATGGTGTCGATTTATCAAAGGTCGACCTTAGAAGTTATAGAAATCAATTAGGAGTTGTGCTTCAAGATGATTTCTTGTATGAGGGCACAATAAAAGAAAACATTCTGTTTCCACGACCCGATGCCACCGAAATGGAACTTGAGCAAGCAATACAAGGAGCTTATGTAGATGAATTCACTGATCGTTTTGAAAAGGGAATAGACACTCTTATTGGTGAACGTGGAGTCAAATTATCTGGAGGTCAAAGACAAAGAATTTCCATTGCAAGGGCTTTACTAGCGAAACCTAAGATTGTTATTTTGGATGAGGCTACTTCAAATTTAGATACACAAAGCGAGGCGTTTATTCAAAAAAGTCTTAGTTTGTTGATGAAGGACAGAACTACTTTTGTCATTGCTCACCGACTTAGTACAATTCAAAAAGCAGATCAGATTTTAGTAATCGAAAATGGTGACATTGTTGAACGTGGAAAACATGAAGAATTACTTGCCTATGAAGGGAGATATCACGAATTATTCACCTATCAAACGAGAATGTAGAGTTCTTCGAAGTTGGTTCAGAAACAACTAACCTAGACTAGATATACTGCTGATGGGCTTTCAAAGTTGACTTCAACTCTGTCCTGATAACTTGTGCTCAAGCTAACTCCTTTTATATCAGCTTTTATAGGGTATTTTTTATGATTCCTATCTATTAGTACAGCTGTAGATAACCGCTCTATTTTTGCTTGTAGGAAGTAGTTGACAGCATATATAAGTGTTCCTCCAGAGTTCAGAACATCATCTACAACAACAATGGATTTTCCTTCAAATTCTTGTGGCGATAGTTTACACAAAGTTGGCCCTTTTGAAGGATTTCTTTTATTTATTGAAATCTCAGTGAGAATAACTTTCCCATCATAGATTTCATTTAAACAAATCAATAGTCTTTCGGAAAGTTTAAAACCAGATTTACTGATACCAACAAGATGGAAATCTTTTTCATTTGAATTCAATTCAAGTATTTGCCAAGCCATACGAGTAATCACTCTATCAAGTCTTGCCGGGTCAAGTATTAAGGTTCTATCTGTCATAATTGCAATTTAGTGACAAAAACAAATGGTTTGACTCAAATTCAAGAATCAATAAAATCAGTAACGAAGACTCAATGATAGAATGTTTTCAACGTGGTGAGTTTGTGGAAACATGTCAATGGGTTGAATTAAATCTACTTTGTAAATTTCATTTAGAATACTTAAATCTCTAGCTTGAGTTGCAGAATTACAAGAAACGTAAATAATTCTTGGAATTTTTAATTCATTTAATCGTTGAATTACTTTTGGATGCATTCCATCTCTGGGTGGGTCTGCAACTAAAACATTAGGCTTTCCATGTTCATTCCAAATTTTCTCATCGAAGACATTTCTCATATCTCCAACTATAAAATGTGCATTTGAAATATTATTGTTCAATGCATTTTGCTTGGCGGCTTCAATTGCTTCAGGTACACTCTCGATTCCAACAACTTTTTTAGCAACTTGCGCCATGAATAAGGCTATTGTACCTGTCCCCGTATAAAGGTCATAAACGATGTCTTCCTTTTCGATTTTAGCAAGCTTAATGACTTCGCAATAAAGTCTATGAGCCTGCGCTGGGTTTGTTTGGTAGAAACTTTTAGGTCCAATTTTAAATGAAAGTTCTTTTCCGTTATCAAGAGCAGAGGGCATATATTCGGTTAAAGCTGAATCTCCAGAATGCAATTTAAGATCTAAATCATAAATTGAATCGTTGCCTTTAGTGTTGTGAGCGTAGTATATGCTTGATATTTCTTGGAATTTTTCAGCAACAGAATCCAGTAAGTTAATACCATCTCCTTCAGGGGACTCATAAAATTGTATTACAAGCATCCATTGACCTTTTTGAGTAGACCTTAGCATCATTGTTCTGAGTAGTCCAAGTCTTTTTCTTGGGTGATAAAATGATAATCCGTGATCTAAAGCATATTGTTTTATAAATAACCTTATTGAGTTAGACGGTTCGGGTTGAAGATGACATGTATTAATGTCCATTATTTTATCCCACATTCCAGGAGCATGATAGCCTAGTGCTTCACGAGATACTATTTCAACTCCAGAATTTATTTCATCGATTGAAAGCCAGCGGTTTGAAGAGAAGCTAAATTCAAGCTTATTCCTATATCTATATTCTTCAGGGGCATGTATAATTGGGATGAATTCTCCGCTATCAATATTTCCTATTCTCGTTAAATTATCTTGAACTTCTTGAGATTTAAATTCTGTTTGGCTTTCATAATTAACATGCTGCCAGCTGCAACCGCCGCATGACTCTGCATGCTCACATAATGGATCTCTTCTATTTGGGCTAGGCGTAATGATATTATCTATTACACATTCAAGATGCTTTTTTCTCTTCCGTATTATTCTAACATCTGCGATATCTCCAGGAGCAGCTCCTTTAACAAGTAATGTTTGGCCGTCAGGGGCATGACCAATGGACATTCCTTTTCCTCCAGCACGTTTGATTAATACATCCTTAATTACCATGGGATAAAGATACTCGTGTTTGTTAAGCTTATCTTTGAATGGAAGAAAAATTACTATATGGACTCGAAAAAATTTATAGAATTAGAAGATCAATATGGAGCGCACAATTATCATCCATTGCCTGTTGTTTTGCAAAAAGGTAAAGGAGTTTATGTTTGGGATGTTGAGGGAGTAAAATATTTTGATTTTTTATCGGCATATTCTGCTGTTAATCAAGGTCATTGTCATCCAAAAATAATAAAGTCTCTTAAGGACCAAGCTTCACTTTTGACTTTAACATCAAGAGCCTTTCATAATAATATTTTAGGTGAATACGAAAAGTTCATGACCAAGCTTTTCGGATATGATAAGGTTTTGCCCATGAATACGGGAGTAGAAGGCGGAGAGACAGCAAATAAATTAGCAAGAAAATGGGGTTATGTAAAGAAAGGGATTCCAAATAATAAGGCAAGAATAATATTTGCAAAAGGCAACTTTTGGGGCAGGACATTAGCAGCTATATCTAGTTCTGACGACCCAGCATCATATGAAGGTTTTGGCCCTTATATGCCGGGTTATGACCTGATTCCTTATAATGATCTAAATGCCTTAGAAAATGAATTAAAGGATCCTAATGTTGCTGCATTTATGGTGGAGCCAATCCAGGGTGAGGCTGGTGTTATTGTTCCCGATGAAGGATATTTAGCTGGCGTTCGATCACTTTGTACAAAATTTAATGTTTTGTTTATCGCTGATGAAGTTCAGACGGGTATTGCAAGGACAGGTCGAATGCTTGCTACAGATTTTGAAGATGCTCGTCCAGATATCTTAATTTTAGGTAAAGCCATATCAGGAGGAGTTTACCCCGTGTCCGCTGTTTTAGCAGATGATGATATTATGCTTTGTATCAAGCCCGGCGAGCATGGTTCTACATTTGGAGGGAACCCTCTAGCATGCATCGTAGCTCAGTCTGCATTAGAAGTTATAATTGATGAGAATTTAGCTCAAAATTCAGAGGATTTAGGAAACTTATTCCGAGAAGAATTGAGATCTCGACTTGATGGTTGTGCTCTCATATCTTTAATTCGAGGAAAAGGATTATTAAATGCAATTGTAATTAATGATTCCGCAGATAGCACTACCGCATGGGATATGTGTATTTCATTAAAAAACAAAGGCTTGTTAGCAAAGCCAACCCATGGCAATATAATTCGATTTGCGCCTCCATTGGTAATAACAAAAGAACAAATGCTAGAGGCATTAGACATTATTGAAGCAGTAATCAGGGAATATGAAAATAGGTAAATGATAACAATCTCGTCAGATGACAATCAATTTTGTTATCCAACGAGTAAAATCAATTTGAGGCTTCTGACCACTTGATGTACATCTCATTAAAAATAACCCTTAATTGCTCCAGCCATTCCTGAGTTAAAGTTTTCTTAACACTTGGAACATCAGGAAATTTGTCTTTATGGTATTTATAGGATTGGCGCATTGGTCCCGCCTCAATTTCAATTATATAATGCATTTCAGTAGTGTATAAAACAATACGAAATTTTGAATGGGGAATTTGCTCTACGATACGCACTATAACTGATATTGAAAGATGAAATTTATTAATCGATTTGTGAGATAGTTTGGCACAGCATATTCTCTGGCAGTCGAAATATCCATTATCCAAAAATAACTGGCTGTATTGCGAATTTCAAGAAGATTAAATACTTCAAGTGATATACTAATGTTTTCGTTAAAATTATGTTGAAATCCAAGATCCATTCGCCTATACGGTGGAGCTTTAAAGGGTTTAGAGTAGGCTAGGGGTGAACCAAAAGGGAATCCCCCTGTAATTGACGCTTGCATATATACTTTGTTATTGGGTAGCCCCTTAAGGGCATCTTCCACTCTCAAAGAGAAGGAATATCGATAGTCACTACCTCTTCTTTCCCATGTATTATAAAACTTTTCCTGAGATCGAAATAGAGACATAGATATCCATGACTCTGTTTTTGGGAGCCATTGGCTATGAATCCTATTATCAATTCCTATAACTCTAGCAACACCAGGTCCATCACCTAAATATCTTACACGCATACCATCTTGTTCAAAAGGAAAAGCTCGATCCAGAAATTTATAATAGACCTCTGTTCTCCAGAAAAAAGGTCTGTCTTTAGATATGAATTTTCTCTCAGCACCAATAATGCCATGCCATGCATGCTGCATGTAGCTACTTGATTCAAGTGTTGAACTGCGCCAGTTCCTTAATTCTCTTACACTGGCAGTTTGTGCGTAGGAGCCCATTTTAAAATCCCATACTGTACCATTGCTTCCCCAGTGTCTTACAGTAAATCTTGGACTGAGTCTCAATTCACCACTTCTGCTGTCATGAATTAATCTTAAGCCACCATCTAATAACCAAGTGGGGATTTCGCTATCATTAAGAAATTTATGCCTGTAAAACCCATAAGTTTTAAAATTTCTTAATTCTCCGGATGAGTTGGTCAGTTCAAATAGTTCTAATGTTTCTTTAAATTGCATCAGAGTGTCATTCTCGAGAAGAAGAACCTCTGTAGGCATGTGGGGAATACTGTACCCGGCAGAATCAATATTAACCCATTCATATAATTGGTCAACACCTAATTGTCCTCTTCTTCCTAGTGCAAAGGAAATAGAGCTATTGTTTGTCTTGACTAATCCGCCAATGGAAATATGCGATTCTCTTGCAAAAAGATGATTTCGGGCATATCGCTGGTGACCACCAGACCCTCTTTGATATGAGATTTCTCCAAAGTCATCCGATCCAAGATTGTTATTTACCTCCCCAATAAGATATGCAGAAATAACATCAACATTCTCAGTTTCTAGCGCTTGGATTGCAGAACCTTCAATGAAAGTCTTAAACTTATCATTTATCTGGTATGAACTTCTCCAGCCAGCGAAAGCATTTCTGTAAATATAATTTTCTTGGCCTTTCATAAAAACATTGAGCCTCAGAACATCGGTTACAGTTCCAAACTCTGTAGTTCTGCTGCTAGGTTTAAGCGTAAAATCACTTGATTGCGCGATCCCTAAGAATTCATGGTGCCATTTACCTCTAAAAATATTTTCTATCCATTGAACATCATATGAAATAGACTTTAGATCTCCTCTTGTATCTCCGGTATTAATAAAAGGTGAGTTACTTCTGTATCGAATTGCTAGACCACCATTAGAGTGACTCTTTTTTTTAAACTTTTTTAATTTCCGATAACTTAAAAATAGTCTCCCAGAGTAAGTTCCTAATCTTATTCTGTTTTGTGCTTCACTTCTTCCTGGTATATCATATGATAATCTGAGAACTGATGAAATTTTATCTCCTTCGCTTGCTCCAAATCCACCTGCGGAAAATTCAATTTTTTGAACCATATCTGGATTTATAGCACTCAAACCTTCTTGCTGGCCGCTTCTAGCGAGCTGTGGTCGATAAATTTCAAAGCCATTAATAACCAATAAGTTTTCATCAAAATTACCCCCTCTAACACTATACTGGCTTGATAACTCATCGCTCCCCGCAACTCCAGCTAATGTCCTGATTACTCCTTCGATTGACTCACCTGGATTGCCAATTCCCTTAAGACTAGATGGGTCAATTGACATTACTGACTCTGTAGATACTTTGTCGGCACTTACTTCAACTTCATTCAATCTCGTTGTGATTGGAATAGTATCGTTTATTCCAGATAGACCAGGAATGACTGAAATAATTAATCCCGCAAAAGTCATTGTTAATTCTTAAAATCCCCTCTTTTTAGGGCATTAAAAAACTGTGACCACGCAAATGGATTTGTTAGCCTCCCCAAAATTGCGGTTCCAGCATTTGCACCTTCGCCATAATAACGATTTGCGTCATGTATGTTTTGAGCTTGAGATTTAACAATGTACTGTTGCATTTCTCCGGCATCCATACCCATTGCCCTAGCCTGTTCTTTTAAGGATTGTATTGCTAAATTTCTAAGAGCAATATCTCTATCTGTAGTCTCAATATTCATTGATAACAATTCTCTATTTAAGTTTTCTGGTCTTGGCCAAGGGTAAAGAGTTACTTCGTCTAATTCCGTTGTAGATAATTGAAGGGACACTATTGCTATGTAAGAATCCCCTAGTAAAGTATCTGGAACCGATAGTTTGCTGGGTTCGAATCCAAATCGAGTTATGAAAATACTGTCACCAGGTATTGCGGTAAGACTAAAAAACCCATCAGCTCCTGATTGTGCGATAAAATTTCTTCCTTTGACTTGAAATTTAGCATTTGGAATAGGGCTCTTAGCCGAGTCAGAAGTAAGAGCAACTCCGCTAATTTGAACTGCTTGATTTTGAGCAAATAGATAGTTGAAAGAAAAAATAAAAACTAATAATATGTTGTATCGCATATTAAATCTATTGTATTGAATATTCAAAGGTAGTGCCGTTATGCCCTTCATCTTCTGCAAATATTTTAAAGTCCATTTTGTCTTTAGCAGAGGGAATAGGTACAAGTAAGTTTTCTTTTTTAGCATCGTAATAAGCCCAGCACCATTTTCCATCTATTTCTACACGATAATTAATTATATCGAGAAGATTATCTTTCAATTTAAAACAAACGGCATCTTTATTTTGAAAAGTGGTTTTTCCAACATAGTTAATTTGGGGTGATTGTTGATCAGACGTAATTGATAATTCGCCCCAGATTTTCATTTTAAAATGTATTTGTCCATTCTCAATAGGCTCACCTAAAATTCTGGAGGAACCCCTCGGGTCGTTTCCAATTAAAACAGTCTTTGACAATAGTTCCTTTGGGTAATCTGTTGGTGGCGTCCAATAATAATTTATTGATTTTATCACTGGTAAGTCCGGTTCACAGACCCACCTCACTTTTTTCGAGAAATCATCTCTTTCAATTTTAGGCTTCATTGGTTCCATAAATGACCCCTGGGACCAGGTGATAATCATATTATCAATTTTAATTTCCCCTGGTGGGGATTTCCATCCAATTGGAGAAATCGTTTTATCAGGCCCATGCCATAGTGAATTATGCCCGTCTCTTTTTACTGGGCCTTTAGAGATAGCAGTCTGGCCACTAAAGGTTTCTATCATAATTGTTAAGTCATAAATCCCGTTTCCGGGGAAAGAGTAAACCTTATTCCAAATTTTAGCAGGTTGAGAAATAGGTGCAATTCGATAGGTTCTTTTTCTTGTCCTACTATGAATATTATGCTGCATGTGACCATCTGCTCCTCTGGTATCTGAAAAAGAAAATCGTTTCATATTCCATGAGAAATCAGGAGCCTCTTGTTGATTAGGTTCATTTATGTCTTCTATCCAAACTGACATTGATTTTATCCCAAGCTTTGGCCCGCCTATATGTTGTTGCTCTAAAATTTCTACACCGATATCCTGCCAATCAGAAATTATCAAAGTATCAGACCAAATACAATTTACTTTTTGACCAGACTTAGTTTGTACTGATAAAATTTTTGGCTCTACTTGATCCTTACCGATATCTAAACCATATTCGACAGGGTTTAGGGGTTCTTCATTTCTGCTGTCTCTCCATTCAAAATGCAAATGTGGCCCTGAAGAACTTCCAGAATTTCCAGACCAACCTATTGTGTCTCCAGCAGATACCGGATAATCATTTGCAGAGAAGGACAAATCCAAACGATTAGATTTCCTTTTAAACGACGTTTTGATAATCAGATCTTGAAATGTATCAATGAAACGGTCTAAATGGGCGTATACAGAGGTATGACCGCTCGGGTGAGCTATGTAAAGAGCCATTCCAAAACCATTGGGTTTAGCTACAAGTCTTTTTAGATATCCATCTTGAACAGCTAGAACAGGTTGCCCAATTTTCCCTTGGGTTCTGAGGTCAACTCCTGAATGGAAATGATGATTTCTAAGTTCTCCAAAACTTCCCGCTAAATTTGGTTCTAGTGAAAGAGGTTGGTTTTTAAAAAGATTAACCTGAGCTATTAAAGGGTAGGAGGTAAGAAAAATAAAAAAAAATAGTCTGACGATCATGGTTCTAAGATAGGAAATGCTTATCGTTTTAGTTAAGTTTGTTACATCAAAATATTCTTAAATGTCTACTGCAACAGATAAAGTTCAAAATATTCAAAATCAAGTACATCGATTAGTAGATATATATCGTGAGACTAAAAATGAACTGGATGAAAAAACCAATGAGTTGATTAGATTGGCCGAACTGATCAAGGGTGAACAGAAAAAATATTCAGATTTAAATAGTCAGATTGAACAACTACGTTTGATTATTGCATTTGATGGAAATCAAAAGGACCGTTCTGTTATGAAGAGTCAATTAAATGAATGGGTTAAAGAAATTAATAAGTGTTTGGCGATATTGAATGTTTAATATTATATAAAGATTTATGAGCGATCCATTAAAAATAAAAGTGAATATTGCTAATAGAAGCTATCCTTTGACAATTGAAAGAAATGAAGAGGAGAGAGTTAGAAAGGCAGTTGTTATTATCCGTCAGGCCATTGAACGTTTTGAAGAGAAATATGCAGTAAGTGACAAGCAAGATGCATTGGCGATGACGGCGTTGCAAATGGCTAATCAAATGATTGTTTCGAAGAATTCATCGACCAATGTTAATGAAGATGAGATATCAGAAAGGCTCAGATCTTTAGAGTCTCAATTAGATGCAGTTTTGAGCTCTGTGGACTCATAGTAAAAATGGCATACAATTAACTAAATGTGTCACTTGCTAAAACATGAACAAAACATATTCATTTAATTTCACTAAATAATGTCAAGGATTAATAGGTTGTTAATAGCCAATCGCGGAGAAATTGCCCTTAGAATTATAAGGACAGCAAAGGAGATGGGAATAGTTACTATTTCCATTCATTCAGAAGTGGATAAAAACGCTCCGCATGTATACATGGCAGATGAATCATATTTTGTTGGTGATGCACCAAGTTCATCTTCTTATCTGGACATGGAAAAGGTATTACAAGTTGCAAAAGTATCTAAGGCAGATGCGGTACATCCAGGATATGGTTTTCTCTCAGAAAATTCAGTTTTTGCGAAAAAAGTAGTTGATTTAGGATTTGTTTTTGTTGGACCAACTGCAGAGGCAATTGAAATAATGGGTAACAAGCTATTAGCTAAAAAAGCAGTTTCTGCCTTTGATGTTCCCCTAGTTCCAGGTACGAATCATCCGGTAAAAGATATCGAGGAAGCAAAAATTGAAGCAGATCGAATAGGCTTTCCATTGATGATAAAAGCTTCTGCAGGAGGCGGGGGTAAGGGGATGCGCATAGCAAATGATGATCAAGAGCTACAGGAGATGTTTCCCCGGGCGGTAAATGAGGCCTTGAAATCTTTTGGTAACGGAGATGTTTTTTTAGAAAAATATATCATGTCACCTCGTCATATTGAAATTCAAATTCTATCGGATGGCAATGGTAATTTTGTTCATTTATATGAAAGAGATTGTTCCATCCAGAGACGGCACCAAAAAGTGATGGAAGAAGCTCCAAGTAGATTGCTGACTCCTGAAATTAGAGAGGCTATGGGAAAGGCTGCAATTAATGCTGGAAAATCATGTGATTATGTTGGCGCAGGAACTGTAGAATTTATTTTTGATACGTCAGGGGCTTTCTATTTTTTAGAGATGAACACAAGATTACAGGTAGAGCATCCAGTAACTGAATGCGTAACCGGTTTAGATTTAGTCAGAGAACAGATCAGAATTGCAAATGGAGAGCAACTTGGTTATTCACAACAAGACATTAGGATCAGAGGCCATGCCATAGAATTAAGAGTCTATGCTGAAGACTGCACCAATAATTTCTCGCCAGACACAGGTATATTAGAAATATACAAGAGACCTCAGGGACCGGGTGTGCGCATAGATGATGGGGTCGAGGAAGGGATGAATGTTTCAATTCATTATGACCCTATGATAGCTAAATTGATAATTATGGGGGAGACAAGAGAGATTGCAATTCAACGGATGATTCGAGCTATCGAAGATTATGTCATTGTAGGGGTTGAAACCACTCTTGGATTTGGAAAGTTTGTACTCAACCATCCCAGTTTCTTAAATGGCGATTTTAATACTCATTTTGTAGAAAATTATTTTCATCCAAATGAAGTTAATAACCAAGAGTACGATCAAGTTGCAATCTCGCTGCATGACTTTAAGTTAAATGAGAATAATTATTCGAAAGATTTAAAACAACCCCTTTCTAAATGGAGGTCGCGATTCAATTAAGGACATATATATTCCTAACTGTTCTGTTTTTATGGACTAGTCTTTATGGTCAGTATGAATCAAATTATGATACCTCAAAAAGTCAATTTTCTATAATCAATGGAGATACCATTCCGTGGCTTCTTCTAGATGATATTCTGGTTCTTAATAATCCAATATTTTCTGGCTCTGAGGCGCGAAGGAAGTATTATGCACTCAGACAAAGAGTTTTAAAAGTATATCCATATGCCAAAGGAATGGGAGAGAGGCTGGATAGCTTGAATTTAAGGCTTGAAAAAGAACCTAGGTATTTGAAACGAAAGAAAATAATAAGAAAATACTATAAAACCTTAAAGGATCGATTTGAACCAGAATTACATAAACTGACAGTTTCAGAGGGGCAGATACTTTGTAAATTGGTTTACAGAGAAACGGAGAGGACGATCTTTGATATTGTCAAAGGTTATAAAAATATTCTAAGTGCTGTTCTTTGGAGAATTACTGCAAGTTGGTGGGATATTTCAATTCGTAAAGAGTATCTTCCAAATAGTAATAAAGAAGATGCTTTAATTGAAAAAATATTATTGAGCGCATTTGCAAATAATTACTTGGAGCCAGGAACTTATTATTATAATTCAAAATGAAATATTTTTCTCCAAATAATGAGAATAACCCAAATGGGCTTTGGGTACGTTCAAAAATAAATTCTGAGTTGAGTAATGATATCTTTTTTCAGGATTTTTCTCATCAGAGTATTGAGCAAAGAAGTTCAAGTTTCCCGAAGAGTAGGCGAACTATTCTTGTTGATGTATTAAAAGATCAATATATAGAATGGAAAGAAAATAAGGTTCTGATATCAAGAATTGATCTGTTATTAGATCCTCAATCAGTCACAGTAACATGTGGTCATCAATTGTGCATAGGCTTGGGGCCATTATATGTTCATTCAAAAATTCGTGAGACACATCACTTAGCAGAAACATTGTCTCATAAGTACAATCGCCCAGTCGTGCCTATTTTTTGGATGGCATCCGAGGACCATGACTTTGAAGAGATTCGACATTGGGAATTCAAAAACAAAAAATTTTCAATAGAAGATAATATAAAAGACGTAGCTGTAGGATCTATATCATCAGCTATTGTTATTGAAGTTTTACAAAGAATGAAATTATTACTTGGAACAAATGCTCCAATAAATGATTTATTGGAAAAGTTTTATCGAGCTTACAATAAGGAAGGAACTCTTTCGGATGCAACAAGAAGGCTTGTATATGATATGCATCCAGATGTAATTTGTATTGATGCCTCGGATCCCAGATTGAAAAAAATGGCTAGCAACCTATGGGAAGACGAGATCATGAACCAAACATTATACAATTCTCGAGATTCCTCTTTGTGGGAGAACTCTAAAAGAAAGGTTCCAGTTCCGTTTAAGAGGTCGATGATGTTTTACCTGATTGATGGGAAGCGTTCTAGAATTGATTTTGATAATGGAAAATATGTAACTAATAAAAAGTCTTGGAAGCCTAAGGAGTTGATTAATGAATTAAAATCTAATCCTGAAAGAGTAAGTCCTAACGCCCTTCTAAGACCAATTTATCAAGAGCATATAATTCCTAATGTTGCCTATTTAGGAGGTTCAGGTGAAATTGAATATTGGCTTGAGCTTATTCCCTATTTAAGGAATCATATGAAATCAGAGGTTAGGATTAAAATTAGAACTTCATTTGCCTGGTGGACAAAATCTGTTGAAAGGAAATGGGGTCAGATTTCGAAAAGAGAATTAAATTATTGGACTACAGAAAAATCATTTCGATCATTTCTTTTGAAATCTTTAGAAGTTTCAGAGGTAAATACTTTTCCGGTTCATGAAAAAATCGCACCGATAATAAAAAATTTATACGGCAACAAAAAGAGTATCGAAAGATCTGTAAATTCTTGGCTTCAAAGAATAAAAAAAGATGAGGAGCGAATGAATGAACGTATTAGAAGAAATGCCTTGAAAGATGAGAGTATTTATTTAAATAGGTTTAAATCCTTTCGCGACGAACATCACCCAAAAAATATCTTACAAGAAAGAGTGTGGACAATCCTAGATTTAACTTATTATTTTGGTTCAGATCCTTGCTTACAATATAGCCGGAGCTTGAAGAATGAAAGCAATGGGTTTTTATGGATACTACCGGACTAGGATGGTATATTTGTAGTCTATGCAAGATGCTATTTTAATACTTGATTTTGGATCACAGTATACTCAATTGATCGCCAGAAGAGTTCGTGAATTAAAAGTCTATTGTGAGATTCATCCATACAATAATGTCCCGCTAGACTGGAAGCGATTCAATGCAGTTATTCTAAGTGGCTCACCTTATTCCACATTAGAAGCTGATGCTCCCAAGCCGGACATTAATGTCTTTTTAGGGGAAATACCGGTTCTTGGAATTTGCTATGGTGCTCAATATATAGCAAAAATGGAGGGTGGTGAGGTTGTGTCATCGCAACATCGAGAATATGGAAGAGCCAATATCAACAGATTAGATAATAGCTCGAAACTTTTAAAAGGCATACCTAGAGATTCATCAGTTTGGATGAGCCATGGAGATACCATTGTTAGATTACCAGAAGGCGCCGCGATAGAATGTTCCACTTCTGATGTTGAAATAGCTTCCTTTAAATTAAATAATCAGGAGACCTACGGGATTCAATACCATCCTGAAGTGCATCATACTGAGCATGGAGTATTGTTGCTGAAAAACTTTGTTTATACCATATCAAATTGTTCACCAAGCTGGACTTCAGCGGCATTTGTTGAAAGTGCAATTGGTCAGTTAAAGAAAACTATTGGAGCAGGAAAAGTTGTTTTGGGCTTGAGTGGTGGAGTGGACAGCACAGTGGCAGCAGTTTTATTATCTAGGGCCATAGGTGATCGACTTTATTGCATATTTGTCAATAATGGTCTCTTGCGAAAAAATGAATTTAAAAGTGTTCTGGAAAGATATAAGGGTCTTGGCTTAAATGTTAAAGGTGTTGATGCCTCTTTGGATTTTTTATCAAAACTTACAGGTATTGAAGACCCTGAAGCAAAAAGAAAAATTATTGGAGCGGCATTTATTGACGTTTTCGACAAAGAATCTATGCTCATATCAGAAGTGGAGTTTTTAGCCCAGGGAACGATTTATCCTGATGTTATAGAATCAATTAGTGTTAATGGCCCTTCAGTAACTATAAAATCTCACCATAACGTTGGTGGTCTTCCTGAGTATATGAAATTGAAGGTTGTTGAACCACTAAGATCTCTTTTTAAGGATGAGGTTCGGCGAGTGGGCAAGGAATTAGGTTTGCCCAATGAATTACTCGGAAGGCATCCATTTCCAGGTCCAGGATTAGCAATTCGAATATTAGGGTCTATAACTCATGAAAGAGTTAAGATATTGCAAGAAGTAGACTCAATATTTATTAATGGATTAAAAGATGAAGGCCTCTATGATCAGGTATGGCAAGCGGGGGCGATACTTCTTCCTGTGAAATCTGTTGGAGTCATGGGTGATGAGAGAACATATGAGCAAGTAGTTGCGCTTAGAGCAGTTGAATCGACGGATGGGATGACTGCGGATTGGGTACATTTACCCTTTAGTTTCCTATCTGAGATATCCAATAAGATAATTAATAATGTTAGAGGTGTCAATAGAGTAGTTTATGATATTAGTAGTAAACCGCCAGCAACAATTGAATGGGAATAAAAACATTTATACTTATACTTTTTTTGACCCTTGGCATAGGTGTCTCAGGTCAGACTTTTGACTCTTTGTTTACAACTTCAACTATTGTTGAAACAGAATCTTCAGATGAGTCGGATACTATTGATGGACTGCGGAATTTAAAAATCACTTCTGAAGATCAAATCATTCGTGTTTGGGCATTGGCGCTCCCTTTTAATATGGTTTTAGATAATAGTGCTCAAGATACTGCATCTCACGAATTTCGTGAATCTCCCCCTAGGAAATGGATTATTAAAAATAAAATGGCTACAAAATTTTATTCTGGGTTCAGATCCGCAGTTGATTCAATGAATAAATTAGGTCAAAACATTCAACTTTTACTGGTTGATCATAACGAAAAGAATAATTCATATCGAATTCAGGATGATCCCTTTAATTCTATTTATGAATACTCTGCAACAGATTTCATGGATATTTGTAATCGTTTGTCCGTGGAGAAAATAATTGGCCCATTCCGTTCTGAAGCCTCTGAGATATTAGCGAAGGAATCTATCGGGATACCTGTAATAAATCCAGTCTCACGAGCAGTAAATGTAAAAGATAATCCAATGCTTATTGCCGCTGCTCCATCAAGGAAGTCTGAATCCTGTGCCTTGGGTAAGAGAGCAGCAATGGATAGACAGAACAATGACAGTAGTATAACTGTTTTATTGTTAACTCAGAGCAGCATCAG
This sequence comes from uncultured Cryomorphaceae bacterium, assembly GCA_913009655.1. GTDB lineage: Bacteria > Bacteroidota > Bacteroidia > Flavobacteriales > Schleiferiaceae > TMED14. Next base: position 38,770 of record CAJVWI010000005.1, on the reverse strand, counting down.
GATGAAATTAGATAGTTCATTTTTAGAATCATATACCTCAACCGGAAGAGGAGCAATAGAAGTTGTAGCTCTTGAATTGTCGGATCAAATTGATTTCAATGAGCTTGTATCCAGAGGTCCAAAGGATATGTTGATCAGATATGTGCTTTTAGATAATAGTGTCCTTACGGCTGCTAAATTATTAAGTGCATTCAGAATTAGAGATCCAGAACTGACAGAATTTTGGTCGATGGGCTCTGTTTTAAAAAGCAATTCCTTAGATTCCTATCTCCTTTTACGCCAACCTATAGTTTGGGCTCAAACCGAGAGAGCGGATTACATAAAGCTGAATCAGATATACAATTCTATTCAACGCGTCTCAAGGCTTTCTCCTGGAAGATGGGAATGGTTGGGATATGATATGGCATGGTATGCAAGTTATATGAAAGGTAATATACCAATGGCATATGCGGGCCCAAGAAGACTTTATGTTTGGAGTCATCTCAAAGGCCACGGGTATATCAATGAATCAGCTTTGTTGTTTAGATTTGATCATACTGGGGTTCGCCCATTAGACCGTTTAGAGCCTTTTAATAGGCCACAAGAAATAGATAGTTTGATAATTAATTAACACTAAAATAAAGAGGTCATGAGTGATATTTCAAAATTAGAACCAAAAAGTGTTTGGGAAGCTTTTGGCCAGTTAAATTCAGTTCCGAGACCTTCAAAAAGAGAAGACAAAGTTCAGAAGTTTGCTGTAGAAATTGGAAAGTCTTTGAATTTATTAACTGAAAAAGACGAAGTTGGAAATGTCAAAATAACTAAACCCGCCTCAAATGATATGATAAATGCCTCTCCGATAGTGGTACAAGCTCATTTGGATATGGTTTGTCAAAAAAATGATGGAACAAATCATGACTGGTATGAAGACCCTATTTCTATGTATGTTGATGATGGATGGGTTAAAGCAAAAGGGACTACTCTTGGTGCAGACAATGGTATCGGTGTGGCATTTGCAATTGCTTTATTAAGATCAAAGGATTTGTCCCACCCTCCTCTGGAAGTTCTATTTACATCAGATGAAGAAACAGGAATGACTGGAGCTTTGGGATTAAAAACCGGATGGATAGAGGGAAAGTACCTCTTAAATATTGATACTGAGGATGATACAGAATTGACTGTTGGTTGCGCTGGAGGTATAGATGTCTCCTCTTTTCTAAAGCTAGAGAGAAGAGATGCTCCTGTGGATAATCCAGAAGTTTTTGAGATTAGAATATCTGGTCTTTCTGGGGGACATTCTGGAATGGATATCCATTTGGGTTTGGGTAATGCAAACGTTTTACTTGCAAGAGTTTTAAGAGAAATAGAGAAAAAGGCGTGTGCTTTACTCGTAGATTTTGACGGAGGAAATCTGAGAAACGCCATTCCTCGAGAAGCTTTTGCCACAGTAATAATGGGTAAGGCTCACTCTGATTTGCTTTTGAATTCAATTCAGTCAGTGCGCGATGAATTATCAAGTGAATTAAGAGTAACAGATCCTAATTTCATTTTAGAATGTAAGAATATAAAATCCAATGATTTGGTTCCTAAGGTTTTGAGTTCAATTCAACAGGAGAAAATTATTGCTTCAATTGCAGGATGCCCTGTGGGTATTGTAAGAATGAGCCCCGAAGTCTCAGGACTAGTTCAAACTTCTAATAATGTTGCTAGAGTTAAAATTGGAATAGACAAAGCCGAAATACTCTGCCTGACTCGTTCATCTTCAGAATCTGAAAAAATGGATTGTGCCAATAGAATTGCTGGTAACCTTAATATGGCTGGATTTCAGACTTCCTTTTCAGGTTCTTATCCAGGTTGGGAGCCAGCACCTTCTGGTTATCTAGCCGATTTGATGAAAAATATTTATCAAGAACTGTTTGATGAAGATCCAAATGTGAATGCTTGCCATGCAGGTTTAGAATGTGGAATAATTGGAGAAAGGTGTCCAGGAATGGAGATGATTTCCTTTGGGCCTAATATAAGGGGCGCACATTCTCCAGATGAAAGAGTTGAAATCAAATCTGTTAATAAGTCATGGATTTATTTTGTTGAGGTTCTTAAGCGTTTGAAATAAAATAAAAAACTCATAATTTTACTTTTTCTATGGAAATTATAGATTTGTTTTTCGGGGTGTTAGCTTATTTTCTTATGGAAGGGGCAGCGTGGGCTGCTCATAAATATTTAATGCATGGACCTTTATGGGTTTTACATTCAGATCATCACACAAAGAACCCAGGTTTTTTTGAAAAAAATGATTTTTTCTTTTTGATATTTGCAATTCCTAGTTGGCTTTGCATCATGCTTGGGATGATATACGGTATATCTGAATCTGTTGCTTTTGGATATGGTATTGCTGGATATGGCTTGACTTATTTCTTGGTTCACGAAATTTTTATTCATCAGCGATTTAGATTTTTCAGAAATACCAGCAATCCTTATTTTAAAGCGGTTAGATTAAAGCATAAACTACATCATAAAAACCTAGATCAGCATGGAGCAGAGCATTTTGGTTTACTTTGGGTATCAAGGGAGTTAATTGCTTCTCAGCGTATAAAAAAGCGGTCATAATGAAGGGACTATATTTATTAATAGATGCTTTTGTTTTTCTCGGACCGTTAACGAGATCATTTGAGCCGAGAATTGCTTATTACAGTAAATGGAAGAGGATGTTATTGGCGACTTTTTTTACTATGATAATAATGATTCCATGGGATATTTTGTTCACACTAGAGGGATATTGGGGTTTTAATTCTGATTATTTAGTTGATATATATATTGCTAATCTTCCTATTGAAGAAGTTCTTTTTTTTATTGTTGTTCCTTTTGCGTCTTATTTTATTTATGAAGTTATGCAGCTCTTCTTCCCAATAAATTTTACACCGAAATTGATGCATAACACCATTATCCTGGTTGGAGCGTTTTTAATTTACGCAAGCATTCAACAAAAAGGTATGTATACAATTCTTGTTGGTGTTACCCTTGGTGCTGAATTGATTTTAGCCGGGCTTTGGAAAGTGAAATGGCTTAAATCTTTTTTTAGGTCATTTCTAATAATGTTGATTCCCTTTTTGCTCGTTAATGGGTTATTAACAGGCTCATTTTTGGATAATCCCATTGTTTGGTATTCTGAATCAGAAATTTTAGGATACAGAATATTCACAATTCCGGTTGAAGATGCTTTTTATTGCATGGATATGATGCTTATATACACCGCAGTAATGCAAACAAAATGGATCCCGAAGTTCTTTACTTAGATGCGGCTATAGCTGTTGTTTCAAAACCTGCTATGTTAATGGTTGAACCGGATAAATTCGGCAATCCAAATTTACAAGATTGGGCAGAAAATGAATTTGGTGGTATTACTTGGGCTGTCCATCGATTGGATCGCCCGACAAGTGGTCTTGTTGTTTTGGCTCGAAAAAAGTATTCTTGTACTCATCTGATGAGGCAATTTGAATCTAGAACGGTTAGAAAGAGGTATAAGTTGAAAAGTCATATCGAATTGCCGGAAGGGACATGGAATTGGGAAGATTTTTTAAAAAAAGACCAATTAAACTTCAAGAGCATAATTGTATCTAAAAATGAAGGTAAAAGGGCTTCTTTAAGGGGTATACGTATCGATAGTAATTCTGCGGAAGTTGAGCTATTCACGGGGCGCTATCATCAAATTAGAGCTCAGGCGAGTCATAGAGGTTATCCGATTTTAGGAGATATTTTCTATGGTGGAAAGGCATGGGATAATCAAGGTGTAGCGCTTCATGCCTGTCATTTATCTTTTAATCATCCGAAAACGAATGAAAAGTTGTTTTTTGATAGTGACACGAAGCGGTTTTAAAGTAAAATTGATCGTACTTTTACATCTTAAAATCGTTCTATGCTTACTCGACGTCATATCCGCATCAAAGTGATGCAGGCTCTATTTGCTTTTTATCAGGGCGATTCTAGAGATATAAAAAGTGGATTGTCAGATCTTAATAAAAGCATTCAAAATATTTACACATTATATCTTTATGAGTTAAAAATGTTTTGGCATTTTCATCAGTTTTTAGAAGAACGCTTGGAAATCGAAAAACAAAAGAAAATCCCCAATCCGAATAGAGAATCTAGAATTAGAGCATTGCTTGCAATGCCTTTTATGCACGCTTTATCTTCTGATAAGTCGGTATTCAATGTTTGGGATAAAAAGAAAATTAATTGGGGAGATGATATCGATATGATTCGTGGAGCTTTTTTTTCCTTTTGGGCAACTGAAATGGATAGCGATTGGTTTAATTCTTCTGAAATACCGGATGAACAAGACAGTATTCTTTGGTTTAAAAGATTTTATCGTGATGCTATTGCAAACAATGAATCTATTCAATCATATTACGAAGATCTAAGTATGCATTGGTCTGACGATTTAGATGCAGCTCAAATGATGGCTGTTCAAACTCTCCAGAATGCAAAAAGAGGTAAGCCACTATTGGTTAATTTGTTTAAGGACGATGACGATGAGGCATTTGCAGAAATGATTTTTATAAAATCTGTAACATCTCATGATGAACTAATGGGTAAAATTCGTTCGAAATCTGAAAAATGGGATTATGAAAGACTAGCACCTGTTGACAGATGTATTATTGAGCAGTCAATAATAGAGGTTCAATATGCTACTGAGGTTCCCATTAAAGTAACTATTAACGAAGCTATTGAGTTGGCAAAACAGTATTCAACAGAAAAGTCTCCTGGATTTATAAATGGTTTATTGGACTCACTTGTTCAGGATATGATTTCGGAGGGAAAAGTTAAAAAGATTGGGAGAGGACTAATTGGTTAGTACATTCGCAGTCTTCTAAATAATAATTCATGAAACATACAATTTTTATAATTCTTGCAGTAACAGTATGTATTTCTTGTTCTGATGCTTCTTCAAAAATAAAAAACGCTGAAGATAGAATGTCAATAGAAGGGGTAACGGATATTTTAAAAAATAATGAGTTACCTGTCTTTTCTTTCGAAGAGGAGGTTTGGGACTTTGGTCCTATTAAAGATGGCGATGTGGTTGATCATGATTTTGAATTTATGAATACAGGAGAGTCTCCGCTAATTATAAGTTCTGCCCAAGGAAGTTGCGGATGTACAGTTCCAAAGTATTCTAATGAGCCAATTGCACCAGGATCTAAGGGGATAATATCAGTTCAATTTAATTCTAAAGGAAAGGGTGGTAGTCAAGAGAAAACTGTCACTCTTTCGGCAAATACAGTTCCAAATACAAAGGTTTTAAAAATAAAAGCCCAAGTGGCTTTACAATAACACATATTCAATCATGACAAATTTATTTTTACAGGCAAATTCTGCAAATGGTATAAGTAGCTTTTTACCTTTAATAGCTATTGTGGCTGTAATGTATTTCTTCTTTATTCGTCCGCAAATGAAAAAGCAAAAAGAAGAAACTAAGTTTAGAAGCCAATTAGTAAAAGGAATGCGAATAGTTACTACTAGTGGAATCCATGCTAAGATTCTAGATGTGGACGAAAAAACTGTATTGGTTGAGTCTGAAAATAGTCGTCTACGACTAGAGAGAGCTGCGATAAGTAAGGATCTTACCGTCACAGTTAATCCTACTGCAAAAAAATAAGATTATATTCTCTTCATTTGCTGTTGTAGCATTTTTATTTGATCCGCTAATAATCCCTTGCTATCTAATTTTTTAGCTTCGGTCAATAATGTTTGTGCCTCTTTTTTCTTTCTTTTAGTCATAGCCATTGCAGAAAGTTGCATCTTAGCCAATGCACGGTCTTGTTTCATTCTTAGTCCTGTGGAAAGTGCCTTTCTCATCCAAGACTCACTCTTGGTGAGGTTGGTTTGAGAGTTCATTAATCCTCTTAGAAAGTAATAATAAGCTAGCTGACCTTTTATTAATGTTTTTTCTGGTTTTTTTATTCTATCCAGTTGCTTCCCGGCTTTTTCAAAATCTTGCTTTCTCACTTGCCATAGTGCCATTAATATTCTCTCATTTCTAAAATGAAATAAAATCGGTAAGAAGGAGATGAGTATTAAAAAAATACCATTTCCTATTTCCGAATCAATGAATTGCTGGATTGAAAATCCAAGAACTCCAATAGCGATAAACAATCTTAAATATTTTTGAATCATAATGTAAAATTAGCACTTGAAATGGTTACTATCTATGAGATGTTAAAAACATATTCATCTAATAATAAAACAACAACTTTAATGACATAATTTCATGAAGTTTTAAAAATCATAGAATGGCATCCAAGCTAAAAGTAAAACGCAAAATATTCGTTCTTGATACCTCTGTTATATTGTATGATCATAATGCGATAATGAATTTTGATGAACATGATGTTGCAATACCAATTCCGGTTTTAGAAGAACTAGATGAGTTCAAAAAGGGAAGCGATACAAAAAACTTTGAGGCACGAGAGTTTATTCGAATGCTTGATAAGAAAGCTGAGAATAAACAATTAACAGACTGGATCAGTCTCAATGGAGATAAGCGAGGAAAATTTCGTGTTATAATGGCAACTCCGGGTTTAGATGTTGATGCAACAGAGATATACGGTAAAGGGAAAAATGATCATAGTATTCTAAATGCCGCACTTTTTCTTCAGGAGAAGGAACCTAAAAGAACTGTTATTCTCGTAACGAAGGATATTAATTTGAGACTAAAAGCCAAGGCGCTCAATCTACATTCTGAAGATTATTTGACAGGCAGGGTAAAGGAATCAAATACAAGATTTTCTGGGCGATCAGAATTACTAAATTTCCCTGCAAAGCATATTCAGGAACTCTATGATAAGAAGTCAGTGATTCTTGATCCTGAAGAAAAAAGTAATATTAAATTTAAATTAAAGCCGAACTTATTTTATATACTAAAATCAACTAAAAACTCAGCCTTAGGATTTTTTAGCGGAGAATCCAAGAGTATGGAATTAGTGGAAAAAGCTAGTTTTTATGGAATAAAACCAAGGAATTCTGAGCAGGCCTTTGCTCTGCATGCCATAATGAACCCAGCTATTCGATTGGTCACTTTGACCGGTGTCGCAGGAACAGGAAAGACTCTTCTTGCTTTAGCTGGTTCTTTAGAACAGCGCCGAGACTTTAAGCAAATTTATCTTGCAAGACCAATTGTACCACTATCAAATAGAGATATTGGTTTTCTTCCTGGAGATGCAGAACAAAAAATCAATCCATATATGCAACCCCTTTGGGATAATTTAAAGTTTATAAAGAATCAATTCAGTGAGCGAGATCGTAATCACAAACAAATCGACGAGATGGTAGCGAGCGAAAAAATCCTTGTCACTCCCTTAGCTTATATAAGGGGAAGGTCATTGTCTAATGTCATATTTATTGTTGATGAGGCTCAGAATTTAACTCCACATGAGATTAAGACAATTATTACAAGGGCAGGGGAAAACTCAAAGTTTATTTTCACAGGAGATGTCCACCAAATTGATACACCTTATTTAGATGAACAATCTAATGGTTTATCTTATATTGTTGACAGACTGCGGGGGCAGCCTTTATATGCTCATACAACGCTCGAAAAAGGTGAACGGTCGGAGCTGGCAAATCTTGCTAACGATTTATTATAATTTTACTTTAAAATAGGCCCTCCAAGTAATATGTCCTCTGAAGATTGAGATTCAAACTGTTCAAAGTTTTTATTGAATTTTTTCGCAAGGTTAATTGCAATTTTATCATATTCTTCAGGATTTTTCCAGGATTTTTTTGGGTCTAAGATATCTTCTGGAATATTACTGATACTTTGAACTCGATTAAGTCCAAATATTTCGTCTTTTATATATTTTGCATCTTTAAGAGAGCCGCTTAATGCATTCTCTATCATTGCTCTTGTATAATTTAGTGGCATTCTTGCCCCCACGCCATAGCTTCCGCCACTCCAGCCAGTGTTTATTAACCAAATGTTCAATTCTTTGCCATCCATTTTGGATTTAAGTCTTTCCGCATATTTAGCAGGGTGTAAAGGCATAAATGGTGCTCCAAAGCAAGCAGAGAAAACAGCTTTTGGCTCTGTTACGCCTGCTTCTGTTCCAGCAACTTTAGCAGTGTAACCTGACATGAAATGGTATGCCGCTTGATTTGGATTTAGCTTGGAGATTGGCGGCAGGACGCCGTATGCATCACAGGTTAAAAAGAAAATATGTCTTGGAGAATTGCCGAGTCCTAAAGCCAGATTGTCAATGTGATTTATGGGATATGAAACTCTGGTATTGGGCGTAATGCTTGAGTCTTCATAAAGAGGTCGATCCTCAGAATCAAGTTTTACATTCTCAAGGAGTGCGCCAGGTCTTATAGCTCTGTATATATCTGGTTCATTCTCTTCAGATAGGTTTATCACTTTTGCGTAGCAACCACCTTCAAAATTAAATATACTGCCGTCTTCTGTCCACCCGTGTTCATCATCACCAATTAAAAAACGTGATGGGTCAGCACTTAATGTAGTTTTACCTGTCCCAGATAGCCCAAAGAATAAAGCTGTCTCTCCGTCTCTTCCAATATTTGCAGAGCAATGCATGGGGAGAGTATTGTGTTCAGTTGGGAGGATAAAATTAAGTACAGAAAATATACCTTTTTTTATTTCTCCCGTGTAGCCAGTTCCACCGATAATGATCATTTTCTCAGAAAAGCTAATAATTGCAAAGTTTCCTTGACGGGTTTTATCAACTTTAGGATCTGCTTTAAATGCCGGAGCATGAAGAATTGTCCATTCTGGTGCAAAGTTTGTTAGTGATTCTTCTTGTGGGTTAATGAACATATTTCCAGCGAATAGATTATGCTCAGGAAACTCATTTATTATTCTCAGTTTTATCTGATGTCTTTTGTCCGTTCCGGCAAAGGCGTCTCTTATGTATAGATGTTTTGTTTTAAGATGTGAAACTATCTTTTTCTTAAGATTTAAAAAAGAATTTGTATCAAATGGTTTGTTGATATCGCCCCACCAAATTTTATTTTCAGTATTAGTGTCTTTGACGATAAACCTGTCTTCAGGTGATCTTCCCGTAAATGTTCCTGTATTTATTGCTAAAACTTTTTTGTGTGTGAGTCTTCCACGTTTCAATCTAACAGTTTCTTGTGTAAGAAATTGATGATCAGATTGATAGGATACTTCAGGGTTGTCAAAGCCGAGTTTAGATAGCCATGACATAAGAGGGGTGGTCTTATCAGAGTTGTAGGACATTATATTTTATCAAAGGTTATGACAAATTTAAAATACCTTAGTGCCTCAGATTAACGTCATATTATACAGTTTTCAACAGATTTACAGTGATATCAATAATTATTCTTGGAGCAGGCCGAAGTACATCTTCCTTAATAGAGTATTTAGCTACTCATTCAGATCATACAAAGTGGAAACTAACTGTGGTAGATATAGATAAGGACACCATCTACAGAAAATGTAACAGATATAATAATGTCCTAGGTGTTGCTGAAGATCTAAGGAATTCTGAAATTTTAGATAAATGGATCCAGTCAGGGGATATAATTGTTAGTATGTTGCCTGCTTTTATGCATCCTCTAGTGGCAAACCAATGCATAAAATATAGTAAGCATATGGTAACGGCTTCATATGCTGGAAAGGAAATGAAATCATTGGACGAAAGGGTTAGGGAAAAAGACTTAATTTTTATGAATGAATGTGGTGTAGATCCGGGTATCGATCACATGTCAACTATGGAAATCATAGAGCGTTTACGTGATGAAAAATCGGAAATTTTATCATATGAAAGTTTTACTGGGGGTATACTTGCTCCTGAAAGCGCTAAAACATTATGGAATTATAAATTCACATGGAATCCAAGAAATGTTGTTCTCGCGGGTGCAGGTTCAGCAGTGAAGTTTATTCAAGAGGGTTTATATAAATTCATCCCATACAATAACTTATTTAGGCGTACAGAATTTATAAAAATACCGGGTTACGGTCGTTTTGAAGGGTATGCAAATAGAGATTCGTTAAAATATATATCAGAGTACGGTCTTGAGGGTATTCCTACTATGTTTAGAGGAACCTTGAGGCGCCCAGGCTTCTGTCGTGCTTGGGATGTTTTTGTTAAGTTAGGAGCTACTGACGACTCTTATGAGATGGATAATGTCTCAAATATGACGCACAAAAGTTTTATTAATTGTTTTCTGGCCTATCATCCTACGGATAGTGTTGAGTTGAAGCTTATGCACTATCTGCAGATTCCTCAGGATTCTGAGATAATGAATATGTTAAATGACATTAATATTTTAAGCGATGAGAAAGTAGGGCTTGAAAAAGGAACTCCAGCTCAAATACTTCAGCATATGCTGGAGAAGAGATGGACCATGGGGGATGGTGATATTGACATGCTTGTCATGTGGCACAGGGTTTACTTTAGAAAAAATAATTCAAAATATCGTCTTGAATCTTCAATGGTTGTAAAAGGTAAAACGATTGAAGACACAGCTATGGCATTTACTGTAGGGTTGCCAGTAGCAATAGCGACACGATTAGTAGCTCTAAATAAGATTAAATCTCGCGGGGTTATTTTGCCAATGAAAAAGGAGCTTTATGGCCCTATTCTTTCTGAATTGTCAAAGTGGGGAGTTCGCTTTGATGAGAGAGTAATCAAAGTAGACGATTAAAGACTATAAAGTTCAGCCGGAGCGCAAAGCTTTATTAGTTTTAATTTTTTGTCAATACTAATCCAAAAGTCATCAACTAATGGGATAAGAATAGGTTCTTCTTTATCTGGGTGCTTTAAGCTTAATATACATTGGGCTGGCCTATCCAAAACATCTGTAACTATCATTTCCCCGGGAAAAGAGCTGTCGACTGCGGTAAATCCTATGATCTCATGGTAATAAAATTGATCAGAATTTAGTTCGGGTAATATCTCTTCTGGCAAGAAAATGAGCTTACCTATGAGTCTCGAAGCTTCCTCTTCAGAGGATATGCCATCTAGTCGAATAATTACCTCATTTAGCTTATGAGTTCTAATTGATGATACAAAATAGGGAAGCGGTGAGCCAGAATCCTCTAAAAAAAGAACATCCAGAGAAGTATACTTTTCTGGATGGTCAGAATCTATATGAAGAACAATGTCTCCTTTAAACCCATGTTTTTTTCGAATGTACCCAAGTTGGAAGTGTCCCTCCATGTCAGGTTATTATGATTCTTCAGTTTTTGCATCTGCAGCAGCCTCTTCAGCTTTTACTTCTGGAGCAGCCTCTTCAGCTTTTACTTCTGGAGCAGCCTCTTTAGCTTTCACTTCTGGAGCAGCCTCTTCAGCTTTCACTTCTGGAGCAGCCTCTTCAGCTTTTACTTCTGGAGCAACCTCTTCATCTTTTGCTTCTGGAGCAGCTTCTTCAGCTAACGGCTCAGGTATACTTTTGGCTGCGATATCAGCTGCTCTTTGATCTTTTACAGCAGTCTCCGCTTTTAATCTTTCAGCTTTTTCTTTACTCTCGACGGAGTTAATTGAGTCAACAGTTTTATCGATGCTTACAGCCTTGTCAGCCATCCATTTTTCAAAACGATCTTCCGCTTGTTCTGGAGTCAATGCACCTTTGCGAACACCAACTAATAAATGCTTTTTCATCATTATTCCCTTGTACTTCAAAATAGCTTTTGCAGTATCTGAAGGGACGGCTCCTTTCATGATCCAGTCTAATGTTCTATCAAAATCCAAACGAATCGTCGCAGGGTTGGTATTAGGATTGTATTGTCCCAAGTTTTCAATGTTGCGGCCATCTCTTTTCGATCTTGAGTCTGCTGCTACTATTGTGTAAATTGGGCGGCCTTTGCGACCGTGTCTTTGAAGGCGAATTCTTGTTGCCATAACTTAATTGTTTAAAAAGGGTCCAAAACCCTGTTAATTAACGAGGCGCAAATGTACTGCTAATTGATCTAAAAATGTGACTTAGAGAAATTTATTCTTTTTCATCCAATCATCATTGTAAATCTTGTTTATATAACGACTTCCATGATCATGGAATAATACTACAGAAAGTGCATTTTTTGGTAAGAAGTGTTTTAACTGTCTTAGCCCTTGAAATGCTGAACCACAGCTGTAGCCAAGTAGCAAACCTTCTTTACTGGCTAACTCTCGTGCTGCAAGAGCTCCATCTTTATCAGTTACTTTTTCAAATTTATCTATCAAGTCAAATTCCACATTCTTTGGAATAATGTCTTCGCCAATTCCTTCTGTTATATAGCTATATATTTCCGACGAGTCAAACTCTCCAGTCTCGTGGTATTTTTTAAAAACTGAACCATAAGAATCTATACCCCAAATTTTAATATTAGGATTTTTCTCTTTCAAATATTTTGCTACTCCCGAAATTGTGCCACCGGTTCCAACTCCAACAATAAAATGAGTGATTTTACCTTCAGTTTGATCCCATATTTCAGGACCTGTTGATTCATAATGAGCCTGCCTATTGCTCAAATTGTCATACTGATTTGGGAAATAGCTATTGGGAATTTCTTTATTGAGTCTTTTCGCCACTGAATAATAAGATTCCGGGTGATCAGGCGAAACATTAGTGGGACATACATGAATTTCTGCACCTAATGCCTTTAAAACATCTATTTTTTCTTTAGATTGTTTGTCGCTGAGGGTACAAATCAAGCTGTAGCCTTTTATAATAGCAGCTAAAGCCAATCCCATCCCCGTGTTTCCCGAGGTACATTCAATAATTGTCCCTCCAGGTTTTAGCAGGCCGTTTGCTTCAGCGTCTTCAACCATTTTTAGAGCCATTCTATCTTTTGTGCTATGCCCTGGATTGAAATATTCCACTTTTGCTAATACACGACCTGGAATATCCTTTGCAATAATATTCAATTCTATCATTGGGGTATTTCCAATGGTCTCAAGAATATTGGAAAATACAGGAGGGTTGGGTCGTTTTTTATTCATGCTCCAAATATAAGTATCAATCTACAGGAAATTAACCTTGATATGGGGTTGGTCGTTTGGCTGTAATAGTGTCTTTTTGGAGCAAAACCTCTCTAGTTAAAAGATCCTGAATTTTGATTGACTTTAGGCTATGAACAGTGTCATTTCTTACACCTACAAGCGCATCTTGGAGTGCGCATTTCTCAGGAGTTATACATTCGCTACAGGATTGATAAAACCGATGAGATGCACAAGGTAATAAAGCAATAGGACCTTCTAGAATTCGAACGATATCTGCTAGAGAGATCGAATCTAGATCTTTATTGATGCTATATCCACCAGATCTTCCTTTTTTACTTGTTACAATGCCCTCATGTCGGAGTTCAGATAAAATCTTTTCAAGGAACCTTCTGGATATTTTTAATGAATCTGTTATTTCAGTTATGGGTGTCAAGTCTCCTCTTTTATTTCTAGCAATAAATAGTAAAGATTGAATTCCATAATATGTTTTTCGATTTAACATTTAGATCCTAATTCTTATAAATCGTATTTAAAATTTGCGCGAGGCGAACTCCAGCCTGAAAAAGCCTTGAATTCAATGTCTCGACGTGTTTAAAGTTATAATCATAACCTAATGATGATTTATCCGCATCAGGATAAAGTCCATTCATTCTTATTTTTTTAGACTCCAATGCCCACTCTCTAATATTGATATTTTGATAAGATCTGACGACTTCAGTATTATCCTTGTTTATCCAATTTGTGTATTCGGTATATGAAAGGTCTTGGTAATTGATCAATTCAGAATCCCAAATTCTATGTAAGTTGCTTTTTTTTCCAAACCATTTAATTTTTAAATCATTACCCCCACGATCTTCACCGTTCCCAACATGCAATGGCTGATGAATGTCTCCTACAAGATGAGCAATCATACGTATTGCCATTCTTTCGTCACCATCAGTAAAATTCTTTGATGAAAGTTCTTTCAATAATCTTTCAATTGTTAATATTATATCACCTTTTTTAGCAGCTTCATTACCGTCTTCGTATTTTTCTTTATGATTAGGAATAGTGCAATAGTGCCAGGGATACATGTGATTAAATGAATCGTTGGACTTAATATGGTCCATCCAAGTAGAGCAAATCGCTAGTGATTCTCCTTGAAGAATTTTATCAACCTTTTTTAAAACTTTTGGGTCTAAATGGCGTTGAGCAATTTCTCCTATTATTCTATGCCCTTTAGCCCCCCATGCAAGAGCTTGATTGGAAACAGTGAAAGAGATAAAAACCAGTGTGGATATCCTAAAAAATAAGTTTTTCATAATGAATATTAATAACTCGAATCAATTTCAAATATACATCCGCTAACTGCTCACTATCTTAGTACTTTGAAATAAAGTAAAATTCTAGATGTCCTACAAATCCCATCCGACTTCCGAAATTGATGAACCTTGTCAAATAGGTGATGGTACTGTGATCTGGCATTTTTCCCACGTTATGAAAAATGCCATAATAGGAAGAGGCTGTAATCTAGGGCAGAATGTACTTGTGTCATCTGATGTAATCTTGGGCAATAATGTAAAAGTTCAGAATAATGTCAGTATTTATTCTGGAGTCACATGTGACGATGATGTTTTTCTTGGGCCTTCATGTGTTTTTACTAATGTTATAAATCCAAGGTCACACGTCGTCAGACGCGGCCAATATGAAAATACGAATGTTGGTAAAGGAGCAACTATAGGAGCAAATGCCACTATAGTCTGTGGCAATGATATTGGTAAATTCGCTTTTATTGGTGCTGGTGCCGTTGTGACAAAGTATGTTCCCGATTATGCTTTAGTAGTCGGTAATCCATCAAGGCAGGTAGGTTGGATGAGTGAGTACGGTCACAAGCTCGACTTTGATTCAAATGGTGAGGCAACTTGTCCGGAAAGCAAAGAGTCTTATTTTATTTTTAAAAACAAGGTTCAAAAAAAATAGAATCTATTAATTATAAATAACTATAAATATTGAGACATTTAACCGCATCAAAAAGCAGTGAGCTAGATTTTATAAAAGAATCTGCTAGAGATTTTGCAAAGAAACATATTTTACCAAATGTTATGGAATGGGATGAAGCCCAACATTTTCCGGTAGATATTTTTAAAAAAATGGGCGAATTAGGATTTATGGGAGTTCTTGTTCCCGAGGCATATGGTGGTTCAGCGATGGGATATGCTGAATACATAACAATAATTGATGAGATCTCTCAAGTTTGTGGTTCAATAGGATTATCTGTTGCTGCACACAATTCTTTATGTACCCAGCATATTGCTCAATTTGGGAATGAGGATCAGAAGTCCAAGTGGTTACCTAAGCTTGCCAATGCTGATTGGATCGGCGCATGGGGCCTTACGGAGACGGGAACTGGTTCAGATGCTGGAGGCATGAACACTACGGCTGTAAAGGATGGTAATGACTGGGTGTTAAATGGATCGAAGAATTTTATAACTCATGCTATTTCAGGAGATATTGCAGTCGTCATTGTAAGAACGGGAGAGAAAGGAGACTCCCACGGAATGACAGCATTCGTTGTTGAGAAAGGAACCCCCGGGTTTACCGGAGGAAAAAAAGAAAATAAGCTGGGTATGAGAGCCAGTGAAACAGCCTGTTTGTTCTTTGATAATTGCAGAGTTCCAGAATCAAATATTCTCGGAGAAGTAGGAGAGGGCTTTGTTCAAAGTATGAAAATTTTAGATGGTGGAAGAATATCAATTGCGGCACTATCTCTAGGCATAGCGAAGGGTGCAACTAATGCTGCTATTAAATATTCTCATGAGCGTGAGCAATTTGGTAAAAAAATAGCTGATTTTCAAGCTATTGGTTTTAAGCTGGCCGACATGGAAACAGAAATCTATGCCGCTGAACTGATGATCCGTCATTGTGGATCTCTCAAGGATCAGGGGTTAAAAGTCACGAAAGAGTCTGCTATGGCGAAATACTATGCTAGCGAGATGGCTGTTAGGGCTTGCACAGAAGGTATTCAAATTCATGGTGGCTATGGATTTACAAAGGATTATCCAGCGGAAAAATACTTCAGAGATGTTAAACTTTGTACAATTGGTGAGGGTACTTCAGAGATTCAGAAACTGGTAATTAGTAGGGAGATATCGAAGAATATTTAAAGCGGACGTTTCGGTATCTCAAAATAATCACCCTTTTGTCTTGAATTTTCTGCCTTTTAATGAATGAATTCATAGGTTGTCTGGTTACTTTTTACATTTACTAAGATTATACAAAAATATTATGAAAAAAATTTTAGTATTAACTGTCTTGTTGTTTTTTGGACAAAATCTATCTGCATCCCATCTTATGGGTGGAGAGATAACATGGCAGTGCGCTAAATCAGGTGCAAATGCTGGAAAAGTTAAATTTAGAGCGATAATTTACAGAGAGTGCGGTGGGATTTCATTTAATCAAAATACTCTTATTCTATCTTCAAATTCACCAGCAGGCTCTGTATCCTGCACCAGGGTTGGAACTGGCACAAATGTCTCTCCAACATGTTACAGCGGTCAGCTTGCATGTTCAACTCCCTCGGGAGAAGGGCGAATGGAAGAGCATGTTTTTGAATCAGGTTGGATTAGTTTAAATGGAACTCCTCCCCCAGCAGGGTGGGTTTTTTCATGGGGTACATGCTGTAGGCCAACTGGTTCTTTGACAAATTATGGCTCTGGTTCTGGAATTTGGCTTCGTGCGGTTATGTATCCATATGCTCCTACGGGAGCGGGAAACCCTATCACAATGAACACCTGCTATGACAGCTCACCACAGTTTGCCGAAAAGCCTAAATCTATTATTTGTACGGGTTACCCCTACACTTTCTCTCAAAATGCTCATGAACCAGAGTTTGATTCTGTTTATTATTCTTTTACGGACCCAATGTCAAACGCTACAACCATTACAACATACTCTTCTCCTTACTCGGTAACCAGTCCCTTTCCGAATCAAGGAAACCCTGTTGGCTTGACTCCATCTACTGGTTTAATAACTATTGAGCCTACTGTTGGTGGTAATTTCATGTCATGTATTAAAGTAGAATCTTATCGATGTGGTCAAAAAATTTCTGAGATCTTCAGAGATATACCCATGGTGATCAAAACAGGTTGTGAATTAACAGGTACGAGCACTCAAAATTTACCTCCGTTTTTGACGGTTGATTCTATCCCTGGATCTATTGGTCAAGTTATTGTTCCTACAAAACAATACTCGGGCTTTGGCATAGATACGCTTTACCAAGCTACGGTTTATCCCGGTGATATAGTTGAATTCAGACTAACGGCAACAGATGGTCAGCTGACGCCATCTTTTAATGTCCAAAATGTAGTTTTTTCAGCAAACAATGCTCAAATTCATAATTCGACAATCTCGGGCTCTTGCGCTGAACCACCTTGTGCATTTGTTACACCCGTTTCTCCTGCGACCTCATTTACGAATCCTGCTTCACTAAACATAGATTTTTCTTGGCAAATCGCTTGTAATCATACTACCGGTCAAAATTCTTGCGGTAGCGGAAGTCATAGCTATTACTTTCCTCTGAAGGTATTAGATGATGCATGCCCTGCTCCCGCATCTAAAATCATCACCCTAAGAATTGATGTTTTACCACGACCAGTTCAGCAGCCTATTGCATCTACTGTTCCAAATCAAGGAAATGCATTTTTTAAAGTTTCTTATGCCTCTTCTTCTGCAAGCTATCGATGGCAAGAGAATAATGGCACATCTTGGTCTGACCTCAGTGATAGCGGAATGTACTCTGGAACAGCGACAGATTCGCTCGTGATTTCAGGAGTTTCATTAAATATGAACGGTTACTTCTATAGATGCTCAATAGACTCCGCTTGCGTGATTTCAGACCCAGCGATATTAAATGTTATTTGTCAAGACACTATCAGTAAACAGCCAATATCATCAACTTTCTACACTTCACCAGGAGGTGCATATTTTACCACATCTCACACAGACAATAATGCCTCTTTCCAATGGCAAGTAAACAGCTCTCCTAGTTCTGGATGGGTTGATATAATTAACGGAGCCAAATATTCTGGGACAAATAGCGACTCATTAATAATTTCAGGAATTACGACTAACATGGATGGCTATCAATATCGATGTACCATAGATGCCACCTGTGATGACACTTCCAACTCTGCAATACTTACGGTTATTGATAATATTAGCATTGAAGAGAATGAATCATCAAATATCATATTACCAAATCCCAATTCCGGGATTTTCATCTTATCAACTGCAGAGCATTTAATTGGGAACCCGGTTCAAATTATTGACAATGCTGGACGAATAGTTCGAAATACGATGATAATTAAAAATAAACAGAAGTTTGACTTATCTAATGTGCCAAAAGGTAAATATCAAATTCAAATCTTTGAAAACGATGTCATTCATGCCACAGCTCTCATAATTAAATAGAATTTCTTTTGAGATTCGATTTATTTGCTAAAACTAATACTCAAAGAAAATTTAAGAATTGAAATACAGTTTGAAAGAAAGAAATTAACCATCTTTGGCAGACTTAAAAAGTCATTCCATAAATTATCAAAAAAAAACCCAGGATGAGGATCGGAAATAAAAAACTAATTCTCCTTTTTCTCTGCTTTTCAGGATACTTTTTGGAGGCCCAGTCAATCAATCTTTTTGGTAAAATTGTTGATGAAAAAACAAACAAGCCTTTAGAAAATGTTGTAATCAAAAGCGCAAATACCACTGTCATCGGCAACCTCGATGGCGAATTTAATATTGATGTAGAAAAACTCCCGGTGGTTTTAACTTTTACAACTTTCGGATATAATTCTCGAGATATAAATATTGTTCAAAATGAGAAATCCTTAACGGTTAAACTCAAAGCCGATCAAATAATACTTGCGGAAGCCGAGATCGTTGCATCCCGAATTACCGAAAGACAAAAACAAGCTCCATTGACTGTGGAGGCACTAGACCTCATTAGTATTAAAGAAGCACCAGCTCTGAATTTTTATGAAGCTCTCGGAAACATGAAAGGTGTCGATCTAACATCAGCTAGCATTGGTTTTAAAATTATAAATACAAGAGGGTTCAATAGCACCAGCCCTGTTCGAAGTCTGCAGATAATTGATGGAGTTGACAACCAAGCTCCAGGGCTCAATTTTTCTTTAGGAAACTTTTTGGGTGCGAGTGAACTAGATATTCAAAAAGTTGATATCATTTCTGGAGCTGTAGGAGCAATGTATGGACCCTCTGCATTCAATGGAGTTATATCCATGGTCACAAAAGACCCATATAAAACTCAAGGAACATCATTTCAACTAAAAATTGGTGAACGTGCATTAACAGAAGCTTCTCTTAGATATGCCAATTCTCTTACCCGGAGTGACGGCACAGACAGCTGGGGCTTTAAGCTCAATGTTTTTGGACTCAGGGCCAATGATTGGGAAGCAACCAATATGGACCCAACATATCAATCCACATCTCAAATTAACAATCCAGGAGGTTATGATGCCGTGAATAGATACGGAGATGAGATCGTTTATGATAATGGAGGTGATGTAAAGACCTATGCAGGTATTGGAACATATCATCGTAGAGGAATTCAGGAGTCAGAACTTGTAGACTACAATACGGAAAATTTAAAAATAGCAACCGCAATACATTACAAAACAAGAACTGGGTTAGAGGCAATTTATAGTATGAATTTTGGTTCTGGAACCACCGTTTATCAAGGAGACAATAGGCTAAGCCTCAAAGACATCTTATTTCTTCAAAATAGATTTGAGCTAAGAAAAAAAGACAAATGGTTTATCCGAGCTTACAGCACGAATGAAGATGCAGGGAAAACTTATGATGCATATTTTACGGCACTAAAAATGCAAGATTCCATTCTTGATGAGGGGTTCTGGGCGCAGCAGTACCGTTCATTTTGGAATATTTTTCAGAAATCAAAAATCAAAAACCTTCCTGGATATCCAGCAGATAATTTATCCAACGAAGATTTTGAGCAACAAATGTCTTTACTCAGAGATGAATATCCCGATGAGTTTGCTGCTTATCACGCAGAAAATAGAGCTATGATGAGCGGTGCATATGACCCTGACAGCTCTCTCATTCCTGGATCACAGGCATTTAATGCTTTGAAACAATCCATCATTTCTACCCCTTTTCATTTGGGTGGTTCAAGATTCTATGATCGATCAGCCTTGTCACATATTCAGTTTCAAAGAAAATTTGATTACTCCGAATATGGAAATATTTCTATTGGTGGCAACTACCGGAGCTACAACCCCAATTCAAGAGGAACAATATTCAGCGATACCAATGGCAGAAAACTTCAAGTTTCAGAGTTAGGGTTCTTTTCTGGCTATTCGAAAGAAACAGAAAAACTTTCGATGAACATAACCTTGAGGTTGGATAAAAATCAGAATTTTTCATGGCTTGCTTCCCCCGCAATGTCAATGGTATACCGTCCAAATAAAAAGACCGTTTGGAGAGCCGGAGCGTCTTCTGCAATTAGAAATCCTACTTTACAGGATCAATATCTATTTTACAATGTAGGAAGAGCAACTCTTGTGGGAAATTTAAATGGTTATGACTCCCTGATTACCATTTCAGAGGTAGGAGATTTTTTAGAGTCAGGAGTCCAAGAAAGAGCAGCATGGGATTGGAATTATTACAATATGAACGGAGTTCTGCCAGAGAAAGTAAAAAATATTGAAGTTGGGTATAGAAGTACATGGTGGAAAAGCTTTTATGTAGACGCAACATACTACTACAGTTGGTACAAGGATTTTATTGGTTACCATGTTGCTTTAAAGATTGAAGATGATCCAGGAGGGAGCGCTGCGAATCGATTAAAAGATGTTAAGGCATATAGAATTTCTTCTAATGCCCAGCAGCAAGTGACGACTCAAGGCTTTAGTGTAGGAACAAACTATTATTTTTCCAATTATACAATTGCAGGAAACTATACCTGGAACGTATTAAACTCAGCAGTAAATGATCCTATTATACCTGCTTATAATACTCCAGAGAACAAGTATAATTTGTCCTTTTCAGCTAGAGATCTTGACTGGAAAATAAAAAATGGGAAAATAGGATATATGATTACCCATAAATATGTCCAGGGATTTTTATTTGAGGGCTCCCCTCAATTTACTGGGAGAATTCCTAGCTATCGCTTAACCGATGCTCAGTTATCTTGGACTTCAAAAGAAAAGAAGTGGATTGTAAAAATTGGAAGTAGTAATATCTTTAATCAAAAAGTCGTGCAGGTTTACGGAGGACCAGCAATTGGAAGGCTCACTTATTTAGCTCTTACTTGTAGTTTAGAATAATTCTAAGAGGATTAAAAAATTAAAAGACTAATTTCGATACTTATTCATTAAAAAAATAATATGAAAAACTTATACTCATTAAAAAACTTGATCATTCTTTTTTGTTTGATCAATTTAAATGCAACTGCGCAGGAGCGATATGTTGACGAGGTATTTACAGATTCCGAAATAACGGTACTTTCAGATGTCGTATATGGCATTAACTTCAGTCAGTATGTTCCAGCGGCCTTTGGAGGGCCTCAAGTAATCCCACAGTTTCATGACGTATACATGCCGGATACAAGCATAGATGCAGTAAATGCAAGGCCTGTTGTGGTACTTCTGCACACTGGATCTTTTCTACCAAAAGGATTAGCATCTCCACTTGGAGAAAGAACAGATTCTGTAATGGTTGAAATAGCAATGCGATTTGCTAAGAGAGGATTTGTCGCAATTGCTGCGTCATATCGTGTGGGTTGGCTAGCCAATTCTACTAATCTTGACCTTAGACGTGGAACTAACTTAGCTGCAGTATATGGGGCGATCCAAGACACTAAAGCGTGTGTACGTTCATTGCGTGGAAGAGCCTATGGAAATAACGCATGGCGAATGGATCCGAATTTCATTTCCCTTCTCGGTTCTGGTTCTGGAGGTTATATAGCATTAGCTTATAGCACTCTTGATAATTATGCTGAAGTAGCAAACCCAACAAAATTTCAATACACAGCAGCAGGTCCAGGAATTTATGGGGGTACCGTTAGTGCTGGTGACCCATATATCGATACTGCAATTGTAGGAGATTGGAATGGCATTGGAGGATATGCAACCATTATCGGATCAGATTCAACAACTGGATTACCAATAATTGACCTTACACAACCTGGAAGAAATATTGCCAATGCTGTAGGAGCACCTGACAATGTAAATCTTACAATAAACCTCGGCGGGGCATTAGCAGATTCTGCATGGACCTCAGCAGGAGATGCGCCATCGGTTTCATTCCATAGCCGCTATGACTTCTATGCTCCATATTATCGCGGTATGGTCAATGTTCCAATAGCTGGAGCATTTTTTCCTGTTGTAGAAGTAGCTGGAAGCCATACTGCTGCCAAAGTTGCCAATACTTTAGGAAACAATACTGTTTTAGGATCATCAATGATGATGGACCCACATTCAATACTGGCTCGCTCAAATTCTTACAATATTGGAAATGAGGAAAATATTTACACTTTCAATATGGTTCCTCCAAATCCAGCTATGCCTTTCAGAGTTAATTCAAATCCATGGGATTGGTGGGATGGAAACGATCCTTTGACGGTTAATGAGACCAACCCAAATATCAAAGCTCAATCAATGGCTTATATCGACACGATTATGGCTTATACCCTTCCAAGAGTAGGAAAGGCTATGAACGCTGTAGGATACTCTGTTGGCGCCGATGAACTTCCTGACTTTAACATCTCAGTTAGTCCAAACCCATCGACCTACAGTTCTTTAATCTCAAGTCAAGGAGCTACCATACGTTCAGTAAGCGTTTATGATGTATTAGGACGTCCTGTTTACGCTTTGGAAAATATTCAAAGCTCTCAAACAGAGATTCCAACAGCATCTTGGGCTAGAGGAACTTACATCGTTAGAATTGAAACAGACAAAGGAGTTAAAACCTCTAAACTGGTAAGAAATTAATTAATTTCTGAAACCTTAAAATTTATTTATTTTAAAGGCCACCCCAACTGGGTGGCCTTTTTATGTGCATTACTTTAGAAAAAAAATTAATACCTGATATGTTTAATAAAGGTTCTAAACTTTACAGCATACTTTTTTTGAAATGTCCAAAATGTCATGATTCAGACTTATTTATTGAAAAAAGAATATATAAAGTCGCTGGATACTTTGATATGCCAGAATCTTGTCCCAAATGTCAACAAGGATTAAGTTTAGAACCGGGATTCTATTATGGGGCTATGTATGTATCATATGCAACATCCATAGCCTGGCTAACAGTTGTCTATTTTTCTCTCGTGATTTTTTATCCTGAATTTTCATTAGAATTTTACTTAATTACAGGCCTACTCTCTTTAATTTGCTTGAGTCCATATTTATTTAGATTGTCACGATCAATATGGATTAATTTGTTTATTCAGTATGAAGAGAATATTAACGATTAGAGTATCAAAAAAGTTGATACAAAAAAACCAGGCTATTGCCTGGTTTTTATATAATTCCATTGTTTTTAAATTAAAAACCCCAACCGACGGTGAGTTGTAAATTTGGTATCCAATGGCCCGAATTACTTTGTTCCATTATTTCAATCGCTCGTGGCCATGCGCTATTACTTGTTCCAGGACTCCAATTCACTTCAAAAGTTCCTGTTCTGAGAATTCCTAAATCAACTCCCCATTGAAATCCTTTTACTGGCTTTAAACCATATCCAAGGCCGAGGTATGAAAAAGTTCCTCCTCCTCGCACGAGATATCTTGCTCCGTCGGGGTCTACTAATGTTCCTCCTAAACTTCCAACACCTCCGCCAAAGACAACTCTGAAAGCATCAAAATTATCAAAAGGACGATAATTTAGATTAACTCCCTGCCATGAGCTATTTGTACCGAACTCAGCATCAAATTCAATTCCATATAATGAACTTGCGGTATTTGGATCACCGGCGGCGTCTGTTGGTTCAAAATTCCAATCCGAGATAGAATTTGGAACTCCCTGTCCATAAAAAACAGTTAACGTAGTCTTTGGTGTCAACTGATGACCCCAAGCGAAGCCAAAAGCCTGAACAGGTCCTGATGTGTTTATACTCACAGAGTTTTTTGCAAATTCCTGAGCTGCACTCCCAAAACTAAATAAAAGCGCAATTAAAAAAATTGTATATCTATTTCTCATCTTCATTTATATAATTTGTTGAATCAAAAATAAGAATAACATTAATTGTACCCAAAAAAGGAAATAAATAACCATTTGTGAAAATATAATTATTCAAATTAAATAACTCCTTTTTTCAATTTCTTTCAGGACATTTTGACCCGTGACTTATTTCAAAGTTAATATTCTATAAATGCCTTAACCCTTCATAAACAACTACACTTACAGCATTTGCAAGATTCAAACTTCTAATATGGTCACTGTATATGGGTATTTTAAAAGATTGATCTTTATTGACTGAGATTATATCTTTAGGCAAACCCACGGACTCCTTTCCAAAAATAAAAAACATATTGTCACTGTAATCAATAGAATAATGATCCCTTTCTGCATGACTCGTAAGATAAACCATCTTTTGACCCCTATTAATTGATAAAAACTCCTCTATGCTCTCATAAGTTTTCAAGGAAATATACTGCCAATAATCTAACCCAGCACGCTTTAATCTTGAATCGCTTAACTCAAAGCCAAAGGGTTTTACTAAATGTAAAACTGACCCTGAAGCTAGACTTAAACGCCCTATATTTCCAGTGTTCATAGGAATTTCAGGCTCAATCAATACTATATTAAATCCCATTATATTTAGTGATTATATTATTATCAGCGACTTCTTGAGGTCTTGGTTAAGTGCATACTTAATCCTTAACTGATCTTTTCAAAAGATTAGCAATTGTAAATATTGCAAGTCCAAGGGGCATCAGAACCACACCAAAAAATATTGATGACCTCATTACCCATGGATTACATTTAATCTCAAGGCATTTAGTCCAAATCCATCTAGTGACAAAAATATCTCCTACAACCATATGGGCCCAAGTTGCAGAAACCCCAGCCTTCGTTGATAGTAGAGCCCCAAGACCATCTAAAAATCCAGCAGCATCAGATGGAGATTTAAAAAAATCCAATAATCCTTGAGGATTTAAAAACATAAGGATAAACCAAAAAATTATCGGCCCAACGAAGAACAAAGGTTCTCTCAGTAAATTTTTAGTTTTCTCTTTTTTCGGATTTACTAACATAGCAATCCAAAAAGGACCAACCCAAATAGTGGAAATTAGAAATGAGATTTGATAAATATCCAAGAAATAAGTGTTATTGATTAATATTTTGAGTTTTTACACAGGGGGTATGTTTATAAATTAATATCTGTTTTACTTCCCTTTACAGACATTATCTCTAGATTAAATTCACCTTGCTGCTTATTTGAAATTAAAAATCCAATCCTCCTAGTCATCTCAATTTTAAATTCTGGAGATTGCGGCGAATACCTGCCCATTATTCTCGGCGTCAATATATCTATGGGGATATTTATATTTATCCATTTGTCTTTTTGGGTTTCAAAATCAAAACAATAATTAGCATAATTATTTATCGTTCCAACTCTAAATTGATAAATCTTCCCGTCACCTTTTACCCTCAAATGAAATGAAGTTACTCCTACTAAATCAACATTACTAATATCCAATCTGCATGATGCAAAGCCGCCATTGTTTTCTAGTGATACGCTCCCTTTAAAAACTAACTCACCTGAAGAGTTTTGAAATATTTTGGAATTTGATATACCACCCATCACGTTATCATTAATAACCCTCCAATTATTAACTCCTTTGGCATTTTTCGTATTTATGATTTCAAGATTCTGAGACTGCATAGGAAATGAAAATAAGACTAAAAAAACAAAGATTATATTTTTCATAATTTCTTCTTGTGAACGTTAAATATATAAAGTAAAGCGTCGACTCACTTCCATTTAATCTCCCGGATCCATGGGCGGCTCTATTACTGAGCGCAACTAGATTATCGGATTTTTTCCAGATATTTCGAATTTTAATTATCTGTAAGGTTAGGGGTAAACTTTTTTGAAAAGTAATTATTAAATACTAGATTTCTCGCTCATTATTCTAACCAATTTATTGGCTTTGATAGAATATCCAATAACTCTGCCTCTTTACTTCCTATTTCTGGGGAGTAGTCATACCTCCACTGAACCTTCGGAGGAAGACTCATGAGTATGCTTTCAATTCTACCGTTGGTTTTTAAACCGAATAACGTTCCCCGATCATGAACCAAATTGAATTCGACATAACGGCCTCTTCGAATCTCTTGCCACAATCTATTTTCTTTAGAAAACGAAGTGTGCTTCCTGATCTTTAGAATTGGTAGATAACTCTCTAAAAAATTATTTCCAACCTCGCACACGAAATTAAACCTATCTTCAATCGAGAACTCATTAGTTTCTTTTAAATAGTCAAAGAATAGACCTCCTACCCCCCTTAACTCATTTCGATGAGTATTCCAAAAGTATTCATCGCAGGACTTTTTAAATTCATTGTAAAAATCTGAACTGTGTTTATCGCATACTTTCTTACAATTTTCATGAAAATGGATGACATCATCCTTAAAAAAATAATATGGCGTTAGATCCTGTCCACCTCCAAACCATTGACTGATAATTTCACCTTCAGTATTGTACATTTCAAAATATCTCCAATTTGCGTGAACTGTCGGCGCAAAGGGGTTCTTTGGATGAATCACTATACTCAGTCCACAGGCAAAGAAATCTCCTTCCTCAACTTTAAATTGCTTCTTTAAAGCCTCCGGTAAAGAGCCATTAATTGCAGAGATATTTACTCCAGCTTTTTCAAAAACATCACCATCTTCTAGTACGCGTGTTCTTCCTCCACCTCCGCCAGGCCTTTCCCATGAATCTTCATGAAATTGACCTTTTCCATCTACTTCCTCAAGTTTAGAAGATATGTGGTCTTGTAATTCAATAATATAATTATGAAACTGAGTTTTCATAGCTCAAAGTAAAAAATCAATTTTAGCTTTTATATTCTTTAACAGCGTCAATAAATGCTTTAACATTATCCAATGGGATATTCGGTAAAATTCCATGTCCAAGATTCACAATATATTTGTCTTTTCCAAAATCGTTAATCATTTCATTTACCATTTTTTTTATATCAGATGGAGAAGAAAATAACCTCGAAGGATCAAGATTTCCCTGTAATGTGATATTACCGCCAGATAGATATCTTGCATTTCTCGCTGAGCATGTCCAATCTACACCTAACGCAGAGGCTCCAGACTTCGACATTTCTCCTAGTGCAAACCAGCACCCTTTTCCAAAAACAATTATGGGAGCATGATTTTTTACTGCATCAATAATTTGCTGAATATACTTCCACGAAAACTCCTGATAATCTGTTGGGGATAGTAACCCTCCCCATGAGTCAAAAATCTGAACAGCATCAACTCCTGCATTTATCTTTGCTTTCAAGTATTCAATTGTCGTATCCGTTAATTTTTGGAGTAGCTCATGGGCGCCAGAAGGGTTTGTAAAACAAAACTCTTTGGCTTTATCGAAAGTCTTTGACCCTTGTCCTTGAACCATATAGCATAAAAGTGTCCATGGAGATCCTGCAAAACCTATCAATGGAATCTCATTGTCTAACTTTTCTTTTGACGCTTGTATAGCTTGATAAACATAATTCAATTCTGAATGAATATCTGGGACTATAACATTATCAACATCCCTTTGAGTCCTTATAGGTTTAGGTAAATAAGGACCAAAATCAGGCTTCATTTGAACCTCAACATTCATAGCTTGCGGAATAACTAAAATATCCGAAAATAATACAGCTGCATCCATGCCGAACCTACGAATGGGCTGAATCGTGATTTCAGATGCTAGTTCTGGTGTCCTGCATCTTGTGAAAAAATCATATTTTTTTTTGATTTCCATGAATTCAGGCAAGTACCTTCCTGCCTGGCGCATCATCCATACTGGTGGGCGTGCTACATTTTGACCTTTTAAGGCACGTAGGAATAAATCGTTTTTTAACATTATATACTTTTTGATACTGCTTTCATTGATCTATCTATAGCTATTTCTAAATTTTTAATATCTCTTTTTGTCAATGCAGATGACAGAAACCAAGCTTCGAATTGAGATGGAGGAAGAAAGACACCATTTCTAATCATCTCCCAAAAAAAGATTGCGAATTTATCGGTATTTGTTGTCTGAGCTTCTTGAAAATTAGTTACTTTTTCACACGTAAAGAATGGGTTCATCATTGATCCAAATCTATTCACCGTAATCTCCACTCCATATTTTTTTGCGCTATTTTCCAAGAAATATTGAATTTTTCCAGCTACTTTCTCAAAAGTTTCATACGGATTTTGTTTTTTCAACTCATTTAACGTTGATATACCCGCTGCCATGGCTATGGGATTTCCTGATAGGGTTCCCGCTTGATACATTTCCCCTAAAGGCGCGACCATTTCCATTATCTCATTTCTCGCTCCATATGCACCAACAGGAAAACCTCCACCTATAACTTTCCCTAAACATGTTATGTCTGCTTCGACATTAAATAATTCTTGAGCCCCGCCGAACTTTGAACGAAAACCTGTCATTACCTCATCCGCGATAAGAAGAGCACCGTTTTGAAGAGTTAATTGCTTCAATTCTTCTAAGAAACTACCCTGAGGAATGACCACACCCATGTTTCCTCCTACAGGCTCTATTATAACTCCTGCAATATCATTGTGTTTCTTAAAATGCTCCTTTACACTCTCTATATTATTGTAGGTAGATATCAATGTATTTTCTACGGCCGCATCAGGAACTCCTTTACTCCCAGGAAGACTCAGTGTAGCAAGACCTGAACCTGCGGCAACCAAAAGGGCATCTTGATGACCATGATAGCATCCAGAGAATTTGATAATCTTATCTCTCCCTGTAAAGGCTCTCGCAAGCCTAATTCCGCTTATTACAGCTTCCGTTCCTGAGTTCACAAACCTTACCTTATCCATTGCTGGAAAAGCACTACAAACGATCTCTGCTAATTTTATTTCATTCTCAGTAGATGCTCCAAATGTGTAACCATATTTCAAAGATTTTGAAATAGCCCTCTCCACTTTCCTATGACGATGTCCTAGAATCATTGGCCCATAGGATAGCACTAAGTCGATATACCTATTCCCATCAACATCTATAATTTTACTTCCTTTTGCCTTTTTAATAAAAAGAGGGTTTCCTCCAACAGAAGAGAAAGCTCTCACGGGAGAATTAACTGCTCCTACAAGATGCTCAAGGCCTTGTTTATATAATTCTTGGGATTTATTAAAGTTCACAACCTAGATATTATTGGAGTCTAATATTCTTGCAGCTTCTTTTGCAAAATATGTTATTATAATGTCTGCTCCTGCCCTTTTCATCGAAAGGAGAGTTTCCATCATTACCATATCACCATCAATCCATCCATTTTGTGCTGCAGCTTTTATCATTGAATATTCACCGCTAACATTATAACAAGCTATGGGAAGATCATAAGCGTTTTTTAAATCTCGAATAATATCTAGATATGCCAAAGCAGGTTTCACCATTAAGATGTCTGCCCCTTCTTGATTATCGTATTTCGCTTCTCTTAGAGCTTCATGCCTATTTGAGGGATCCATTTGATAAGTCTTTCTATTCCCAAATCCAGGAGTTGACCCTGCAGCCTCTCTAAATGGGCCATAGAAAGATGATGAATACTTTACCGAATATCCCATAATTGGCAAATTGGAATATCCATTATTATCTAAAGTTTGACGAATATTTTCAATAGACCCGTCCATCATCCCTGATGGAGCTACCATATCAGCTCCGGCATTTGCATGAGAAAGAACTTGCTTTGAAATATTTAATAATGTCGAATCATTATCAACATCATTATCCATGATAACACCACAGTGCCCATGTGAGGTATACTCGCAAAAACAAACATCCGTTATTATGTAAAGTTTAGGATAATGTATTTTTATATAACGAATCGCTTCTTGAATAATACCATTTTCATTCCAAGTCTGGGTTCCTTCTTCATCTTTTCTTGCAGGAATTCCAAATAAAAGAACAGACGATATTTTTAAATCAACCAACTCATCTAATTCCTTCGATATTCTGTCTATCGAAAATCTTTTAATCCCTGGCATTGATGAAATTTCTGTTTCAATATTTTTTCCTTCCTCAATAAACAAGGGATAAATAAAATCATCAACAGATAATTTAGTTTCCTGAACTAACCGTCTTATCCCCTCTTTTTTTCTAAGTCTTCTTGTACGAAACATAATTGCTTTTTTTAATTATCATCAATGCAAAAAATCAAAATAACGATGTTGTTAATTTTTTCTAAAATTCAAGCTTACTAATTCCAAAAGACTTGAAGTATTTGGAGAGTCTGCTGTCTGGACATCTTTAAAGTAATTTTTAGCCTCAGATGCAGTTTCCTCTCCGATACAGAGCGCTGAACCTATAGCCTCATTGACTTCCATAAAGCTTTTAACAGCTGAAGGGCTAAAAAACAAAACAGCAGAGAATTTTTGATTTAAAGGAGATGGAGCAAATATAGTTGAGTATGATTTTATCT
Organism: uncultured Cryomorphaceae bacterium; assembly: GCA_913009655.1. Taxonomy (GTDB): domain Bacteria; phylum Bacteroidota; class Bacteroidia; order Flavobacteriales; family Schleiferiaceae; genus TMED14. The sequence goes on along the minus strand of CAJVWI010000005.1, from coordinate 8,173 downwards.
CTTCAATTGCTATGCTATTTTCTCTAAGCAATGCAGGCAGTGTATCTAACCGCATATCACTGCAAAAATAAGTTACTGCCTGACCAGGAATAATTCGAGCTAGTTCGGATGCCAATTCTTTTGAGTTTTCTCTCCAGAGATTCACTTTACCTATATTCTCTTCGATAAGATCTTTTGTTTTTAAGCCAACGCAAAATATATTTTCAAAATCTATATTTATAGATTTTGAGGAGCGTAATATTGATTCTACCGAATTTTTGCTGGTTATTATAACGTTCTTTATTTTCTTTTTTAATATTCCTTCTTGGATATCTAGAAAACTAATATTAATAAAGTCGTTTTCCTTAAAGCTAATATTTTCAGGTAACTCATTCTTTTGTTTGAGTGATAATTTTTTTGTGGAGTAAAATGTATATTTTGATCCTGCCTTTTGATCTTTTTCAATCAAATCTTTACCTCCTTTATTTAGGATTATCGTGGCACATTTATCACCTAAAGATTTATATTTTTTAAGTTCACATGTCATCTCTACGGTAAGCTTACTAATGCCATCACGAGATAAAAGGATTCCTTGAAATTTGATATTTTCAGAAATATTATCGATTTGGGCTAAAGCTCCAATCGGGGCGGTACATCCACCTTCTAATTTTCTCAAGAAATCCCTTTCGATACTTGAACTAACTTGAGTTTTAAAATGATTTAGAACATTACAGGCCTTATTAATAAAATCGTCGTCTTCCCTGGCTGCAAGCATAATTACACCCTGACCCGGTGCCGGAACCATCCATGACAGAGTTATTGACTTATTCGGCTTAATGCCCAATCGTTCCAATCCAGCTTCTGCAAATACCCCTCCATTACAATTACCTTCTTGTATCTTCTTCAGTCTTGTATTCACGTTTCCTCTGAGATCAATCACACGACTTTGAGGATATTTATTAAGCCATTGAGCCCTTCTTCTTAAACTACCAGTTGCAATGATTGTTTTAGAATTAATGTCAAAGTCTTTTTTTTCATTAATAACAAAGACATCACTGAAGCCAGATCTTTCCAATACAGCAGATTGAATAATTCCATCAGGAAGCTTTGTAGGAACATCCTTCAATGAATGCACCGCAACATCTATATCCTTATTTAATAATGCTATATCTAAGGTTTTCGTGAAAATTCCGGTAATGCCCAACTCATGGAGAGGTCTATCTAGGTTTAGATCACCTTGAGATAATATGGGTACAATTTTACATTGAAAACCATAATTTTCCAGCTGGCTTTTAACCTCATTTGCCTGCCATAAGGCTAACTTACTTTTACGGGTACCAATGTTAATTATTCTGCTCATGAGCTATGCCAAACACTTTCGAAATCACCTCTATACTCTGACTGACTGAAGTGTTTTCGTCCTTCAAGTGCTTTGCAAATTGTGAAGTTATTTTTTGGATCAATCTTGATGAAATTATTTCCGCTTGACTTTCATTAAAGTTCTCTGTTTTCTTCTTATGAAAATTTATTTCATCTTGCTTTATAAGATGAAGCGATTCCTTTAAAGCATTTAAAGCCGGGGTTAATCGCCGATAATTAGACCATTCGTGAAATTCTGTCTCATGCTTATCCAATATCCTTTCTGCTCGGAAAACTTCGCCCTGACGAGAGAGTAAAGTTTCATCAGTTATCCTTGAAAGGATATCTACATTAGCCAAAGTGACATTATCCATGCCTGTAACTTCTGAGGAAACATTTGCAGGCATTGATAAATCGAGAATTATGAGCTCTTTATCTTTTGAAATATGCTCTGAAGTAATCGTTGGTGAATCTGAACCAGTAGAAACTATTAATACATCCGTATTCCGTACCTCGCTCACTAAATTTTTAAAATCAGCTTTTCTGATAAATGAGTACTTATTTCTGATATCATCTAACTTATTTTCAGAACGATTAATCAAAGAAACTCTCTTGTTGCTAGTATGTTCAGCTATATTTTGACATGTATGTTTTCCAATTTTCCCTAGCCCGAATAGTAGAATATTCTTCGAATTATAATCAGGATAATTCTCTTTTAAGAATTGAACAGCAGCGTAGGAAACAGATGTCGTCCCCGAACTTAGTTTAGTCTCATTTTTTACTTGCTTGCTCGCTTGAGTAACGCTATTTACAAGACGCTCGAAATAAGCGTTAGTTGTTCCTTCAATTTTCGCATGCTTGAAAGCGTTACGGAGCTGCCCTATAATTTCATAATCGCCTAAAATTTGACTTTCCAAGCCGCTACCTAAACGAAAAAGATGACGAACTGCATCTTCATTCTTTAGGACACAAGATATTTTTACAAATTCATCAATTGATCCCTTGGAATACTTACATAACAATCCAATTATATCAGAAGAACGCTCAGCAAAACCTGTTATTTCTGTTCGATTACAAGTAGATAGAACAAATATTCCTTGGATACCCTGTTGCTTAGCTTCTTTCAGCAGTGCAGACTGAGCCAATCTGGAAAGTGAAAACTTTCCACGAATAGAAGCATCAGCTTTCTTAAAGTTGGTGCCAATACAATAAAGATTCATGTGCTTATTAGACAGACTCATTTAGCTCTATTAATTTATCGATGACAAAAATATAACCGCCAAAACAAAATAAATGTCGCTTAAAGAACTTTTAATGTCGCTTTTTGTTCATAATTTTGAAGAAGTTAAATTGATTTTAAACTAACACGAAAAAAAATTGTGATTCTTAATTAGTTCAGGCGGGGCATGGGTTTTAATTCTTTCTATCTAGAACTATTCTAAATAAGATATTTATAGAAACAACTTTGATACAGAAAATTTGAATATGTCAAAAAATGTCGCAGGAAGTACTTTCCAAGAAACCAACTTAGATAATGGATTTCATCTACTTCATTTTCAAAATGATGACAATGAAAAAGTTATTTTTGAGCGCAATGTTGAAAGCTCCTTTATTCAATTACATTTTTGCTTAAAGGGTAACGCAAGTTTCATATTCAATAATGGGAATTATGTCTTCAATGTTTTAAACAAACATTCCGTTTTACTCTATAACCCGATGGAAAATCTCCCAATTCGTCTGGAAATGCCTGGCCAAGGGGATTTAATTTCTATACTTGTTTCTATAAAAAAACTGCATTCATTGTTCTCTAAAGAGGCAAACTATATTCCTTTTCTATCGGAAGAGAATAGTAATAGAAAGTTTTATGATGACAGTACGATAAAGCCGTCGGTCTTAAATGTTCTGCAGCAATTACTTAACTCAAAAACAGACAGCCCTACCCGTGATTTGTATCTCAAAGGGAAAATTTATGAACTATTGAGTTTACACTTTGAAAAAGATAAGATTTCAGATGGAGAGTATTGTCCCTTTCTTGTTGATGAAGGGGACATCTTAAAAATAAGAAAAGCTAAAGACATCATAATTTCTAGAATCTCAAACCCACCAAGCCTAAATGAACTGGCTAATGAAATTGGTTTGAGTCTAAAAAAACTCAAAGAAGGCTTTAAGCAGATATATGGGGATACAGTTTATAGTTTTTTATTCGATTATAAGATGGAACAAGCCAGAATCATGCTCGAGAGTAATCAGTTTAATGTTAATGAGGTTGGCTTAAAAATAGGTTATAGTATGGCGAGTCATTTTATAGCCGCTTTCAAAAAGAAATTTGGAACTACTCCAAAACAATATGTTCTTTCCCTTCAAAGCTAACAATTATGACGTGGAAATATTTAACAATAACAATTTCATAAATGAAAGGAGTTTTAATAGTTAATCTGGGTTCTCCCGACAGCATCGATCCAAAAGATGTAAAAAAATACTTGGGTGAATTTTTAATGGATGAGCGCGTAATAGATCTTCCTCTTTGGCTAAGAACATTCTTAGTGAAAGGCATTATCCTAAATACTCGCCCTAAAAAGTCTGCTGCAGCCTACAAAAAAATCTGGTGGAAGGAAGGATCTCCATTAATTGTTCTATCCAAGCGACTTTACCAAAAAGTAATAAAGAAAACAGATATCCCAGTTGCATTGTCAATGCGTTACGGAAACCCTTCCATGAAAACTGGTTTAAGTGAATTGTATGAAAAAGGAGTTAAGGAAGTTCTTGTCATTCCATTATATCCTCAGTTTGCAATGGCTACAACTGAAACCATATTGGTTTTATCAGAGGAACTGCGACGTAATTATTTCCCAGAAATGAAAATAACTCATATTCCAGCTTTTTATAATAAACCCGAATATGTAAAAGCATTGTCAAATAGCATCAAAGAGAATTTGAAAAATATAGACTATGATCATCTACTATTCTCATACCATGGAATTCCCGAACGACATATATATAAATCAGACGTTACAAAAAGTCATTGTAAAATAGATGGAAGTTGTTGCAACACGCCATCCAAAGCACATGAATTCTGTTATCGCCATCAATGTCTTTCTACAACGGAAAATGTAATCTCTGAGCTAAACTTAGACAGGAAAAAAGTCTCAACTTCATTTCAATCTCGCTTGGGAGCAAATCCATGGCTACAACCCTACACTGCCAAAACTATTGTCGAAAAAGCTGAAAAGGATGGAATTGAAAAACTTGCTATTGTAACACCAGCTTTCGTCTCAGACTGCCTTGAAACTTTAGAAGAAATCGCAATGGAAGGAAAAGAAGAGTTTTTAGAATCTGGAGGTAAAGAGTTTCACACGATACCCTGCATCAATGACAATGATGAATGGGTAGATGTTATTGCAGGATGGATAGCTGATTTTAAAAAGCCTAAAGCATACTAAAAGTAAAATGAAATTAAATCTCTAAAAAGTGTCAATTTTTAAATAAATATTATGGATTTTTTATACATAAAAGCCCTTCATATTATTTTCGTAGTCACCTGGTTCGCAGGGTTATTTTATATTGTTAGACTATTTATTTATCATTCGGAAGCCGATCAAATGGAACCAGTTGCAAAGAAGATACTGCAGACCCAATACAAGCTAATGGAAAAACGGTTGTGGTTTATAATAACCTGGCCATCCGCTGTTTTAACAAGCTTATTTGGATTTTTAATGTTATGGTATAATCCAGCTTACCTAGAGCAACCATGGATGTTAGTGAAATTATCATTTGTTTTTGTTCTGTATGTCTATCATTTTAAGTGCCATAAAATATATAACCAACTTCAAAATAATAAGATCCCATACAGCTCATTTTATCTAAGGATATGGAATGAATTGGCTACAATTATCTTATTTTCAGTTGTCTTTTTAGTGACCTTAAAAAGTGCGATAAATTGGATTTGGGGGGTCGTTGGTTTAATTCTGATTTCTCTATTATTGATGTTGAGCATTAGGCTCTACAAAAAAATAAGATTATCCAACAAGCCAAATAAGTGATTTGCTATTTCAGAGAATTCATTATCCTATATAAAGTGAAAAATAGAAATTCTTATTTTTATTCGTTCTAAATAGCAATATATTTGCGTCAAATATATATCTAAGAAATATTAATGATGAAGAGAATATTATTCCTTGCACTGCTCACAATAGTTTTAAATCCATCAAATGCACAAACAAAAAAAGAAATGGACAAAGAGACAATTAAACAAATGTGCGGCTGCTTTGAAGTTGATTTCAATTTTTCTGAGACATTTAATTACTCAACGGATTCAAATTATCGTAGTTCCCCTGTTAAACAAGTTGGAGCTTTAGAGTGGGTTCAACTTGTAAAAAATGAAGAAGATAAAATCGTGCTACAACATCTGCTGGTGGCAGGTAATCCAGGCTCTCAATATATCATGAAACATTGGAGGCAAGACTGGCTATTTGAGAACACATCTTTTTATATGTTTGATGCGAATAATAAATGGGATTACTCTATTAAATCTAAAAAAGATGTAGAAGGACAATGGACTCAAAAAGTTTATCAAGTTGATGACAGCCCGAGATATGAAGGATCAGCAACGTGGGTATATATAGATGGTAGGAAATTCTGGGAAAACACTACTGACGCCCCTCTCCCAAGAAGAGAAATGACAATAAGGGAAGACTACAATGTTATGGTACGAACAAACCGACACGAGATTACCGCGAATGGCTGGATTCATGACCAAGATAATGATAAAGTAATAAGACAAAAGGATATCAAAGATTTAACCTTAGCGCAAGAAAAAGGGTTTAATCATTATAAAAGAGTAGATTCTTTAAGATGCAAAGCCGCAAAAGATTGGTGGATAGAAAATAAAGATCTTTGGAAGCTGGTTCGAAAAAACTGGGATAAAGTTTACAATAGAAACAAAGACCTTGAATTACACCTCACGGTAGATGACAAAAGACTATTCATGTACCTGTTTTTTTTAGACTCGTCGGATAAAAACAAAAGTGTTAAAAAAATCATAAATGATTTTGTAAAGTCATGAACTAAAAATAACATTGGAACTGATTTCATTTATCATAGTTGAGAGAAGAGGATATGGTATCTTTGAAATGCATTTCAGAGTTCATAGTTCTAAGGTTTTTTATAACTAGAATTTGACTTAAGAGGATTTTTAATTTAATAAAAAAATAAAAAAGTGAGACCAAATATTATAAGTTTAATAAATGCGGCATTGTTAATTGGGTTAGGTTCTTGGGGTTATATTGACTCCGGTGGAGAAGCCTTTACCGCTCTGATTCCTGTTTTTGTAGGAATAATTCTAGTAGTTATTAACCCTGGTGTTAAAAAAGAAAATAAAATAGCAGCACACATAGCTGTTTTAATTACATTTCTTATTCTTATAGGTCTTATAAAACCTTTTATTGCATCTCTAGGAAGAGAAGATTTAATGGCAACTTTGAGAGTTGGATTAATGATGGCTTCGACTGTTTGGGCAATGGTAAGTTTTATTCGAAGTTTTAGGGCAGCAAGAAAAGCAAGAAATTCCTAGAATAAATAGAATTTGAATCAGCTTCAGCTCATTCAAACCGATATAGTATGCTACAATGATGAGATTGTCACTATGTCTTTTACAGGAACGAAGTGATTATTTATTAATGAATTTTAGGACGGTTTTCGTATCATCCATTAAGGAAAAAGTATAAATACCTTTGGGCAATGTGACTACATTGATATTTACTTTATCCGCAGTGAGAACCCCTTAAAGACTGAAATCACATTTGAAACGCTGAAACCCAATTCCAGTATAGAAAAAAGCCCCGTATTGCTACGAGGCTTTCAGTGACTCCGATAGGATTCAAACCTATGACCGTCTGATCCGAAGTCAGATGCTCTATTCAGCTGAGCTACGGAGCCATACTGCGTTTAGGAAATTTTAACAGAGTAAAATTGTGAAAGTGAGTCGCAAATTGAGTCGCTATGTTATCATTTCAATCTATTAAAGTTGTCAAAGTATCCGAAGAAAGATATTGTCTTTCGCTTATTTGGAATAACTGTCGTTTTCGTTTTTATAATGGAAATCCCATCGCATCTGTTTCAAAACCACAAACCCTCCCTCCTGCTGAACGCGCAATTGGATTCGAACATCTAGCTGTTGAATATAAAATAGCTATTGATAAGGGATGGACACCCTCAGATTATTGGACTGAGGAAAGACCAAAAGAAATCAAACCGTCAAGATCAATGCTTGAAGATGCTGTTCAGCAAAAACTAAGTCTAGGATACTCTGGGCATTACAATAAACAACTCAAATGGATTGTATCTATTTTAAAAAGAGAGCTCAAAGGCACAGTGCCAACAGCAAAAAGAGTTGCAGATATCCTGGACAACAGCCATTGGAGTTTAGCTACCAAAAACAACTTTAGAAGGCATTATATAGCTCTTGAGAAAACTCTTTGTCTATACGGTTACAAGGGAAGCATAAAATCATTTACTTCGAATAGAAGATGTCCGGCTAAGCTTCACAAACCATATCGTGATGTTCAAGCTGCTCTTACTAGTGTTCAAGGATACAATAGAGCTTTGCATCTTTGCTGTTTACTATCATATGGATGTTTACTAAGACCCCATAGAGAGATTAGACTTCTTACTTGGAGAGACATATCTGAGGACTTTAGTCAGATTTCATTGGCTGGAAATCAAAACAAAGGCAAGCGCAATAGAATAGTCCCTGTTGGAGAGTATATAAAGCCCTATTTAAAAGCTTTTAAGAGCCCTTTGTCTACAAATGAGGATAATGTGTTTACAGGAAAGAAAG
>CAJVWI010000004.1 GCA_913009655.1 uncultured Cryomorphaceae bacterium | reverse complement strand
ATTTGTGCTGTTGGAGATACCGGAGCGTGGGCTATGCCTACAGTATTTAATACTAACTTCTGTGCTCCACAATTCCAATGTGCTATTCAAATGGATATGACGGATTCTTACGGTGACGGATGGAACGGTTGTTTGATAGGAATTGAGCAAAAGAATGCCGCTGGACAATGGATTCCTGTTGGTAGCTTCGGATCAAACTTCACAACTGGATCAGCTTTAACAGACTATGTTGATGTCTGTAGCGGTGATTCTGCACGTGTAATTTGTATCTCTCCAGGTAGCTATTCTACGGAAGTAGGATTCACACTTATGGATTCTGACGGTGATACTCTTGTAGTAGAAACTGCCGGTGGCGGTTTTGTTGCAGGATATGTTTGGGGATCAGATGTGGCAGATTGCCCGTCTACTTGTCCAAATGGCGACACTCTTGTTATAGACGATGAAACATCTTGTGGAATCTCTCCAGTTGAATTTATGGCTACGGGCTACTCCAATGACAATCATGTTGTTTGGTTAGACACTAACGGTGCTATTATTTCAATAGGTGACCATTTCGAAACGGGTAATATCAGTGCAAATACAGACGTTCATGCAGCGTCGTTTGCAGTGAATAATTTGTCTGCACCTCACGCTTTCGGACCTCCAGCTACACTAACAGGTGGATTCGGTAACTACTCTAACGGAATTTGGTTTAGCGCTACAACGCCATTTGTTTTGGATTCAATTACAGTTGTTTCTGATGGGTTAGTTGACTTCCAAGTGCGTATTTCTGAAGGTGGAGGTAGTAAAGCATTAGGACATTCTGGAGCTGAGCTTCTGCTGAGTGATACAATTAATGTCGCTGCTGCTGGAACACATCAAGTGTTTGTAGGATTAGCTGTTACACCTGGTGTGTACTATATCAATATGAACTTCGCTACAGGAACACCTGGCAAGCTTCATCGTGCCACAGCGGGTGGAGCATACCCTTACAGCGTTTCAGGCGTTGCGAGCATTGACTCTGTTCAGTTCGGCGCTACCAATGATAGAGTTTATTATGCATATGACTGGGTAATCAGAGAAGGTTGCACAGGACCAGTAACAACAGCGACAGCAATTTATGCGCCGGTACCGGATTCAGATCTACCATATTATGTAGACTTTAATTCTGGATTGCCTTGTAACTGGGATAATGATAGCAATACCGACCAACAATGGGAGGAGGTAGCATCGTTCAATGGCGCTTCTCTAGATAGTTCAGGTTTCATGTTCATCAACGATGATGCTGCAGGATCTGCTGCTGCGCCTGTCGATGCACACATGACTTCTCCGGAGATGTATGCTGTTGGATATGATACACTATGGTTAGAGTTTGATCATTACTATCGTCATGCAGGAACTGCTGGTATCGTTGAAGTATATGACGGTAGCAACTGGGTACAAATTGACTCTATAACGGCAACTGCCGGAGCTTGGTCTAATCCTGCTCATGGAATGTATGATATCACGATGTACCAAAATACTGAGCTTATGGTTCGCTTCCGTTACACGGATGGCGCTGGATCATGGGGTTGGTACTGGGCTGTTGACAACTTCGAAGTTCATGGAGTATTGTCTCCTTGTACTGATGTTCGTATTGAGTTGTTGAATGACATTTATGGTTCTGAGATTTCTTGGGATATAGTTGATCTTAATACTGGTATGGTTTGGGCTGCTGGAGGTCCTTATCCGAATGTTAGTCCATACAATGCAGCAAGCTCATTGTATATTGATACGGTATGTCTCCCTGATAATGGAAATTATGAGTTCAGAATTGAAGATACTTATGGAGACGGTTTGGACGATGGAACTAACGCAGGTTGGTATCAGGTCGATGTATTGTGCCCGTGGGGTGACAATAATGTGATCACAATTGACACTAACTTGACGTCTATCAACGGAGCGGCATGGGGCGCAATGCCTTACGGCAGCACGACAAACTCTCCAATGTATGACTCGGCTGTCTTCACTACTAGTTGTATTCAGTATACCAATGTCACTTTCCAAGTGGATATGAATAAAGTTGACGGCAGTACGTTTACTACTCCTGAATTGAACTCTACGTTCAACGGATGGTGTGGTAACTGTAACGCGATGAGCGATGCAGACGGTGACAATGTCTGGGATGTAACAGTTTCATTGGCAGAAGGCGATACAATAGAGTACAAATACTCTGCTGATGGCTGGACGATCCAAGAGATGAATGATCCAAATGCATCATGTACAAATGGTAACGTTACTTACACTAATCGTGTATTGACTATTCCTGCTGCAGATACAGTTCTTCCGGTTGTTTGTTGGAGCTCTTGTGATGCTTGTGCTATAAATGTTACGCTTAGCGTGAATATGGCGTGGGAAGTTGCAAACGGCGCGATTGACAGCAACGGTGTTCATGTAGCTGGTACTTGGCAGTCTTGGAATCCTATGGGATCTGAGATGTTAGATACCAACGGTGATGGTGTTTACCATATCACGTTTGAGTCAGCTCTAGGCGAGTCTCTTCAGTACAAGTTCTTAAATGGAACGGATTGGACAGATGCTGAGCCTACAGCAGATCTTGCTGCGTGTGGTGTCTCTGATGGATTTGGAGGCTATAATAGAACTGCCACATTAGGTAATGCAGATACTGTGTTTGCTACTGTATGTTTTGGTAAGTGTTACGACTGTGCGGTAAGCATAGACGAGGCATTGGGAAGCATTAGCTTATTCCCGAACCCGACTACCGGTGCATTCTCATTAGAGCGCACGAACCTAACCGGTGAGGTAGAAGTTAGCATCATAGGTCTTCGAGGAGAGCTATTAAATGCAACCAATTGGGATGCTGGATCAAGTGAGCTCAAGATTGACTTGAGTGAACTAGCTTCAGGAATCTACATGGTACGCTTAACAGCTGAAGAAGGAACGCGTACTATGCGTGTAGCAATTCAGCGCTAAGTAAACAGAAATTTCTAAAGGGCAATAGCTTTTTAGAGTTCTTAAAATTGACCGCCCCTTTTCGGGGCGGTCTTTTTTTTGGGATATCTTTACATAGTATTGAAAAAATTAAAAAACATGAAGGGGGATATTCAGAATTATGTACTTGGCCAATGGACTTCTGGTAGTGATACAGAATACGACGCCATTCACGCCATTACAGGCGAACAAATTGGACGTGTCTCGAGCTTAGGACTTAGCTATGATGATATTTTAGAATATGGAAGGGACAAAGGTGGCAAGTCATTAAGGGAAATGACTTTTCCTAAGCGCGGCTTAATGTTGAAGTCCTTGGCTTTATTCTTACAAGAAAAGAAAGAAAGATATTATGAGGTTTCTTATGCGACAGGAGCTACGCGCGCAGACTCATGGATTGATATTGAAGGAGGAATCGGGAATTTATTTACATACGCTTCATTGCGTCGAGAATTCGCAGACCAGCCGTTTCATATAGATGGAAGTCCAATTAAATTATCGCAGGCAGGGACTTTTTCAGGGCAGCATATAATGGTCCCAAAACAAGGATTGGCAGTACATATCAATTCATTTAACTTCCCTGTATGGGGAATGCTAGAGAAAATAGCGGTCAATCTACTCGCAGGAGTTGCGGCAGTAGTAAAACCGTCGGAATACACCAGTTTTTTAACCGAGGCTGTCGTTCGTGATATTATAGATAGTAGAATTTTACCCGAAGGGGCATTGCAGTTAGTGACAGGAAAAGGGATAGGCATTCTTGACTCCGTGCAGCGTGGAGATACAGTAACTTTTACCGGTTCAGCGAAAACAGGAATGTCTCTTAAATCCTCTGCTCACTATTTAGAAAGGGGAGTTCCCTTTAATTTAGAAGCAGATTCCCTTAACGCAATGGTTTTGGGTGAAGACGTAAAACAGGAATCTCCAGAATTCAATATATTCATCAAAGAGGTCACCAGAGAGATTACTGTAAAGGCAGGTCAAAAATGTACTGCCGTTAGAAGAATAGTGGTCCCAAAAGAGTCTATGGAAGCGGTAGGAGAGGCTCTAAAAAATAGACTAGCCACAACCAAATTTGGTGATCCAGGTATCCAGGGGGTTCGCATGGGATCTTTAGCTACCAAAATACAAGTCGAACGAGTTCACGCGGCGGCATCGGTTCTGTCCAATGAAAATGATCTTTTGTTTGGTAGCATTAGCCAGCCGGGTCTAGCGATTGCGGAAAACCCTGAAAAAGGAGCTTATTTTGCTCCACTTTTATTTGTAAATAATGATCCTTTTAATAAACTGTCGTGTCATGATATAGAGGCATTTGGGCCTGTATCTACATTGATGCCTTACAATTCGGTCGGTGACGCGGTAGATATAGTTGCATTAGGAAAAGGATCACTAGTAACAACGATTGTTAGTTCAGAAAAAGAAATCTACAAAGAGTTTGCCTTGGGGGCGGCTCACACAAATGGACGAGTTCAGGTTTTGGACTCTTCAAGTGCAAAGGAAAGCACTGGACATGGATCACCCATGCCACTGCTTACTCATGGTGGTCCTGGCCGCGCAGGGGACGGTGAAGAGATGGGCGGCATCAGAGGAGTTATGCATTATTTGCAACGCACTGCAATTCAAGGTCATCCTGATGTTTTGACTGCGATAACAGGTAGATTTATTCCTGGAGCTACTCGTCGTGAGGCCAATCCACATCTATTTCGTCAATACTTTGAAGACTTAGTAATTGGTGATACCGTTACAACTCAAAAGCATAAGGTTACATTGGAGGATATTGACAACTTTGCTGAGCTAAGTGGAGATAAGTTTTATGCCCATATGGATCCTGACTCTTTAGAGGGGACAATTTTCACAGGACGAGTTGCTCATGGATATTTCATCTTAAGCCGAGCCGCAGGGCTTTTTGTAGATCCGCCAAAGGGGCCAGTATTACTTAATTATGGTATTGAAACATGCCGATTTACAAAGCCAGTATACCCTGGGGCAATTATTGGTGTGCAGTTAACGGTTCAGGAGAAAATAGACCAAGAGAAACGCGACGCAGAAGACATATCTAAAGGAATAGTCAAGTATTATGTAGAGGTTTCAGATGATGTTGGTGAAGTTGTTGCAATAGCAACCATATTGACCATGGTTAAAAAAAGAAATCAGGATTAGAGGTGTTCATTCTTAGCATTGACGATAAATTATAAACAGATCATAAAATGGATAAAGAATTTAAAAGCAAAGGAGCGGTTGAAGTCAGTGTAGAGGCAGGCGTTTCACGCATAGAGTTTTCACACCCTCAAAGTAATTCATTGCCCAGCGCAGTATTAAAAAAATTAACTAAAGCGATTGATCAGGAATCATTGAACCCTGAAAGTCAAATTATTCTTTTAAGTAGCTCAGGCGATAGGGTTTTTTGTGGCGGCGCAAGTTTCGATGAATTGGCTTCAATTTCAAATGAAAAAGAGGGCCTGAGGTTTTTTAGTGGCTTTGCCAATGTTATAAATGCAATGAGGAAGTCGCCCAAGCTAATTGTTGGAAGAATTCAAGGGAAGGCAGTAGGCGGTGGCGTTGGGCTTGCTTCTGCTGTTGACTATTGTATTGCGACGGAATATGCGGGTGTTAAACTGAGTGAATTAGCTGTAGGAATTGGCCCTTTTGTTGTTGGCCCCGCTGTTGAGAGAAAAATAGGAAAAAGCGCAATGAGTCAATTAGCGATTGACGCAACTCAGTTTAGACCAGCAGAATGGGCCCTTAATAAAGGCTTATATTCACAAGTATATCCAACAATTGAATCAATGGATCAAGGTATTTCAGAACTACTCAAATCATTAACATCTCAAAGTGCTTCTGCTCAAACGGCATTGAAAAAAATGCTTTGGGAGGGCTTTGATCATTGGGATGAATTATTAAGTACGCGCGCGCTTATTAGTGGCAAACTAGTTTTGACAGAGGAAAGTAAAGCGTCTATTAGTTTGATTTTAGAAAAAAAAATCAAGCTGATAAATAAAAGATGAGTACATCAATAAGTAAGACTCTTCTTAAAGCGTATGAGTTGATGTGTACTGCTCAGCAGATGACTCATTGTTTTGAGAAAAACAGGGAAATCACACAGACATACGTTCACGCAACATCTAGGGGCCATGAGGCAATACAGTTGGCGTGTTCAATGCAGCTTGAACCTACAGATTTTCTATACCCTTATTATAGAGATGACGCCATGCTTTTAGGAATAGGAATGACCCCATATGATTTAATGCTTCAGCTACTTGCAAAACGGGATGATCCATTTTCTGGAGGCAGAACATATTATAGCCACGCTAGTTTACGTGTGCCCGATAAGCCTAAGATTCCACATCAGTCCTCAGCCACGGGAATGCAAGCAATTCCGGCCTCGGGAACAGCAATGGGGATACAATACAGAGAAAAAGTAGGTCTCACAGAGGACTGGGGGTCAGCAAGGCCTATAAGTATGTGTTCGATCGGAGATGCGGCAATGACAGAAGGGGAAGTTTCAGAAGCTCTGCAAATGGCAGCTTTAAAGCAATACCCGTTGCTTGTTGTCGTCCAAGATAATGGCTGGGATATTTCTGCAAGCGCCCCCGAAGTGAGATCAGGTGATGCAGCGGATTATGCAAAAGGGTTTCCTGGAATTAATATTGTCCAACTTGATGGCAGTGATTTTTCCTCATGTTATCATGCCGTTAGGGAAGTTCTAAGTAAAATGCGAAAAACCAGAGAACCATATCTTATTCATGCTCGAGTACCACTTCTCAATCACCATACTTCTGGCGTGCGAATGGAGTGGTACCGTGATGATCTTGATGATCATAAGAAAAGAGATCCCCTGCCCAAACTGAGAAATTTTCTATTGGATCAGGGTGCTAGTAAAAAAGAAATTGAAAAAATTGAAAAATCGGCCGCAAAAAATGTAGAAAAAGATTTTGCAAGGGCCTTGTTGGCGGAGGATCCAAAGCCTGAAGATCTCTATACTCATAGATATGCCCCGACCCCTATAAAATCGGAATCAGGGGTCCGAGAACCTAAGAATCGAGACGCAACAGTTATGGTAGATAGTGCATTGTTTGCCATACGCGAAATTCTTGAGGCTCACCCAGAATCTTTATTATATGGACAGGACGTAGGCGCTAGGCTTGGAGGTGTATTTAGGGAAGCTGCTACTTTAGCTCAGCAATTTGGTGACCACAGAGTGTTTAACACACCTATCCAAGAAGCATTTATTATCGGTAGTACTGTAGGGATGTCAGCCGTTGGACTAAAGCCTATAGTTGAAGTTCAGTTTGCTGATTATATATGGCCCGGCTTAAATCAGCTATTTACAGAGCTCTCAAGGTCATATTATTTATCAAATGGAAAATGGCCAGCAAGCGCTATAATAAGGGTTCCAACAGGGGCTTATGGAAGCGGTGGCCCATATCACTCATCTAGTGTGGAGTCGGTATTGACAAACATCAGGGGAATAAAAGTTGCCTATCCGTCTACAGGAGCGGATTTAAAAGGTTTAATGAAATCAGCGTATGCAGACCCAAACCCTATAGTCATGCTGGAGCACAAAGGTCTTTACTGGTCGAAAATATCTGGAACAAGTGGAGCGAAAACTATTGAACCATCAGAAGATTATGTTATACCCTTTGGGAAAGGAAGGGTTGTTATTAAGACAAAACCAGAAGTTTCTTCCTCTGTATGCATTATAACATACGGAATGGGAGTTTATTGGGCTCTTGAGGCAGAAAAAGCTTTTTCAGGAATGGTTGAAATTGTCGATCTGCGTACACTTCAACCATGGGACGAAGAACTTGTAATGAATACAGTTTCTCGACATGGGCGGGCATTAATTTTAACGGAAGAACCAACGAAAAATTCATTTGCAAAAGCTATATCTGGAGAAATTCAGAATAAATGTTTTAACAAATTAGACGCCCCAATATTAGTCTTAGGATCTGAAGACACTCCCGCTATTCCTCTAAATAAGATATTAGAAGCTACATTATTACCCAATCCGAAAAAAGTGGAAAAAGCACTTGAATATTTACTTAATTATTGACTCTTTTTTGTTGGGTTTGAGCCGCATCCATCGGTGAGGGATGCCATCTTCTAGAAACTCATCTTTTTCAACTTCAAAATTAAAGTCATGGTAAAAATCAACAAGATAGGATTGAGCCATTATTAAGATGTCATTATCTGGATAACGCTTCCAGCACTCATTTATCGATAGTGTCATTAATTTCTTTCCGTAACCTTTTCCTCTAGCTTTTGAACACGTTAGGACTCTTCCGATACTTGAATCAGGATAAGCCAATCCCGGTGGTATAATTCTGCAATACGCCCAAAGCTTATCATTTATAAACAAGCTTGCGTGGAGAGAGCCTTGATCTTTTCCATCAAGATCTTGATAGGGGCAGTTTTGTTCTACAACGAAAACCTCTGCTCTCAATGCTAATAGTTCATATAATTCTGATAATGTGAGATCAGAAAAAGGTATAATTTTTGAAAAACTCATAGAGGCACCAATTTCGTATTTTTGTGTGAACAGTGCAAAAAAGATTCAATGAGATATTGAGACCCTCAATATTGTTAATCGAATTCAAAAACTTAAAATTAATTGGAAGAATTGAAATCTGTTGTCTTTAAGGACCTGGGCCGGATAAATTACAAAGAGGCTTGGGATTTACAGGAGAGTATTTTCTCCGGAGTGCTGGACAATAAATCAGAAAATCGAAATAGATCTGATGAGAATCAGATTCAGACAACTGATTATTTACTATTTGCTGAGCATAATCCTGTATATACTTTAGGGAAAAGTGGAGACATGAATAACTTACTTGCTAATAAAAATCAATTAGAAGATTTAGGTATTGAGTTTTTTAAGATTAATCGCGGCGGTGACATCACATATCATGGTCCTGGTCAGCTTGTTGGCTATCCTATTTTGAACCTTGATCACTTCTTTACAGATATACACAGATATCTGCGCACACTTGAAGATGTGATAATTGATACTTTACTTGACTATGGATTGAAAGGGAGTCGTATTTCTGGAGAAACTGGTGTTTGGTTGGATCCAGAGACTCCATTTGCTAGAAAAATCTGCGCCATGGGAGTGCGCGCTAGTCGGTGGGTTACAATGCACGGATGGGCATTTAACATTAATACTGATTTAAAATATTTTCAGCACATTATACCTTGCGGCATTTCTGATAAATCAGTTACTAGCTTAAATATTGAATTAGGCAAAGACATTGATATGCTTGAGATAAAACAAAAAGTGAAATATCATTTTGAAAAACGATTTGAGGTGTCATTATCAAATTCTTAGGGAGAAAATTAATATTAAAAGTCAAAATGATAAATCAAAGTCTTAACTTTTAAAATATGAAGCGAATTCTAAAGTCAATTTTAACCCTAGCCTTGCTTTTATTGCTTGTTAAGGCATCATGGTTTAGTTATTTTTTTAAGGGGATTTATGCCACCTATCTTCAAGGAAACACCACTGCAAATATTTTTGATGGAGCAGGTTTTGCAAAAGGTGAAATTATTGCAAAGTATCCTGCTCCTTGGCCAGTAGATTTAGATATTGCTTACGCTCCATCTTCGGAGCTTGAAATGGCTTTATCAGAGATTGAAACCGGCGCTTTTCTGGTTTTTGACAACGATACGCTTCGTCACGAAGTATATAGTAATGAGGTTACCCTAGAGTCAAAGACAAACTCATTTTCAATGGCGAAATCCATAGTTACCATTCTTGTACAAATTGCGATTCAAAAGGGTGAAATATCTGGATGGGATGAGCTCGTTGTAAATTTCATTCCAGAATTAAAAGGCCCTGGAAGATATATGTTAACATTAGCTGATTTATCTGGAATGACTGCCGACATTGATTGGGACGAGGATTATTACAACCCTTTCGGGATCTCGGCAAAGGCATATTATGGGAGCGATTTATACAAAACGATAACGTCTCGTTCTATCGGTGCAGAAGTTGGGATGAATTTCGAATATCAATCAGCAGCTACGGCTCTTTTAAGTTTTTGCCTGGAGGCTGCAACAGAGACTAAAATATATGATTATGCTTCTGAAAATTTATGGTCTCCTCTTGGCGCTGTTTCAGATGCTTTTTGGCATTTAGACGAAAGTGGAAATGCCATAAGTTATTGCTGTTATAATGCAATAGCTAGGGATTATGGAAGGCTAGGAAAGTTGATTCTTCAGAATGGCATTTGGGAGGGAAATAGACTGGTTGATAGTTCTTTTTTAAAGGGAGCAACATCTTCAGGATCGGATCAAATTTATGGATTGTCTTTTTGGTTAGGTCAAGTTCCTAATTCTCCAGACACAGCCTTAGGTGTTAAGAATAGATATATAGCTTTTCATGGTCATTTAGGACAATGGATAATTGTGCTTCCAGCCTTAAACCGAGTAATTGTAAGAACAGGCCACCAGGGAGGTGAGTCGTTTTCTGACCCGGAGAAATTATCTCCTTTTATGTTGACAATTCAAGAGTATGGTAAACTATCAGAATCAAGCATCGTAATAAGCACACCTGACATTCGAAGCTCAGTTGACACATTACGATCAGACATTAACGAGATGAGGTCAGAGTCAGACGCGTTGCCATTGAATAACGGCAATTTAGATCGCTAATGCAGGATAATAGAATCTTGCTTGAGATAAAAAGGCTCAATATCGAGGGACCTTCAGGACTACTTGTAAAGAATATTTCTTTTAAAGTTCAAGAGGGAAAGTGCTTAGCTTTTGTTGGAGAGTCAGGATCAGGGAAGTCGATTATAGCATTGACAATTATGGGGCTGCTGCCAGGTAATTTAAAAGTTAAGGACCTAAAAGCCATTGATGGTATTATCGGAATAAAAAGAGCAATGATATTTCAAGAGCCTATGTCGGCGTTAAATCCAACGATGCGAGTAGGGGATCAAATCACGGAGGGTGCCATTTCGGCATTGAAAATCTCTAAACGTAGGGCTATAGAAAAAGCTATTGACTGGATCGATAAGGTGAAAATTAAGGATCCGAGGAAGTCTTATGGAAAGTATCCGCATCAATTAAGCGGAGGTGAGCGCCAGAGAGTTATGATTGCAATGGCAATGGTAATGGAGCCTCAATTGCTTATTGCCGATGAGCCTACTACGGCATTAGACAATGAAGTTGCAGTCGAAATACTTAGTTTGCTCCGAGATTTACAAGCTGAAAATAAAATGGCTCTGATCTTTATAAGTCATGATATTGAATCAGTAGCTCAGATTGCAGATACCATTATGGTGATTCAACACGGAAATGAAGTTGAGAGCGGGGAGTCAAATGATGTGCTATTGTCCCCAACAATGCCATATACTAAAGGGCTATTGGCGGCAAGGCCTCCAGAAAACATGAAACCCCGGAGGCTACCTACAGTTAGTGATTTTTTAAAAAACAAGATCCCAGACTTAACAGAAGAAAATCCATATGCGCCAGGTCCAATAATTTTGGAAATTAAAAATCTGTCAAAATACTATTCGGGTAAATTAATTTTAAATTGTATTTCTTTAGAATTAAGGGAAGGGGAAACTCTGGGTCTAATCGGCTCTTCAGGAAGTGGTAAATCAACACTTGCAAAATGTATTATAGGTCTTCAATCTGTTGCTGGTGGAGAGATTAGATACAGAGGAGAGCCAATTGAAAATGTTAACAGATTTAATAGGATAAGATTAGCTAGAGAAATACAATATATTTTCCAAGACCCATTTTCAAGTCTTAGCCCTAGAATGTCAATAGGAGAGGCTTTATTGGAACCTATGATCGTTCATAAACTTTATGAAAACGATAAGATTCGTTCAAAAAAAATAGATGAATTATTAATATCTGTTGGACTTGATTCAAGTGTAAAAGAAAAATACCCACATGAGTTTAGTGGAGGTCAGCGTCAGAGAATCGGAATTGCTCGAGCGTTAGTTTTGGAACCAAAGGTTTTGATTTGCGATGAAAGCGTTTCAGCTTTGGACTTAAGTGTTCAAGCTCAAGTATTAAATCTGCTCAATGATTTAAAAGAAAAATTCCGCTTCAGTTATATTTTTATCAGCCATGATGCTCGTGTGGTAAAATATATGAGTAACAACATTATGGATTTAGAAAAAATATAGATCCCAGATTTATAAAGACATTTCAGGGACATTATCTGGAAGAAATAACCTTCCGCTTGTCTTTGACACAATTTCTTCTACTGAAACACCAGGGGCTCTTTCTCTGAGGACAAAACCTAATTCAGGGCTAACCTCTAAAACGGCAAGATCAGTTACGATTTTTTTCACACAACCCAAACCGGTGATGGGTAATGTACACTTTTCAATCAGTTTGGAGTCTCCTTTTCTATTGGTGTGCTGCATCGCTACAATTATGTTTTCTGCGCTAGCGACTAGATCCATAGCGCCGCCCATTCCTTTAACCATTTTACCTGGTATTTTCCAATTTGCAATATCTCCTTTATCGGAAACTTCCATTGCCCCGAGCACTGTAAGTTGTATTTTTTTTGATCGAATCATGGCAAAACTCATAGAGCTATCAAAAAAAGATGATCCAGGCAATGAGGTTATAGTCTGCTTTCCAGCGTTAATAAGATCAGCATCCTCCTCTCCCTCTAAGGGAAATGGTCCCATTCCGAGAATTCCATTTTCTGATTGGAATTCAACTTTAATATTGTCTTGAACATAATTTGCAACAAGAGTCGGTATTCCTATTCCTAGGTTTACATACCAACCATTTTGTAATTCCTGAGCAATTCTTTTTGCAATCCCATTTTTATCTAATGCCATGTTATATTCAGATTAATTACGCTTGGAAATAGTTCTTTGTTCTATCCTTTTTTCAAAGACATTCCCTTTGAAAATTCTGTGAACAAAAACACCTGGTATATGGATGGAGTTAGGGTCTAAACTGCCCGCAGGAAGAAGTTCCTCGACCTCAGCAACAGTTATTTTTCCAGCCATAGCCATAGAGGGATTAAAATTCCGGGCGGTCCCTTTAAAAATAAGATTTCCTGCTTCATCGCCTTTCCAGGCCTTTACAAAAGCAAATGACGCATCAAATGCATGCTCTAGAATATGGGGTTTCCCGTTAAAAATTCGTATTTCTTTGCCTGCGGCAACTTCCGTACCGTGACCAGCAGGGGTAAAAAAAGCAGGTATTCCCGACCCCCCAGCACGACAGCGTTCAGCCAGTGTCCCTTGAGGAATGAGTTCAACTTCTAGCTCGCCGGAAAGCATCTGACGTTCAAATTCGTCGTTTTCTCCAACATATGAGCTAATCATTTTTTTGATTTGATGATTCTCAAGCAGTAAACCAAGACCAAACCCATCAACTCCAGCGTTATTGGAAATACAGGTTAAATTTTTTGTTCCCTTTTTCCTTATTGCAGCAATTGAATTTTCCGGAATACCACAAAGCCCAAATCCTCCAAACATTACTGTCATGTCGTCTTCAAGCCCGGTGAGGGCCTCATCTAAATCATGAATCACTTTACTTATCATATTTTAAATCTTAATTATATTCTGACCGTTCTTCATGCAGTTCTGTTTTTCGATCTAAATACAAATTGCAATCTAATGGAATACTCATGGCTCTAGATGGTTTGTCAAACGCATCTTGACGTATTCCTATTTTAGGTTGTGCATAAAGGTCCTTCATATAGATTGCCCAAATGGGTAATGCAGTTGTTGCCCCTTGGCCAAATTCCGTCGTTCCAAAATGAGCGGATCTGTCTTGACAACCAGTCCAGATACCAGTAACTAAATTGGGAACCATGCCAACAAACCATCCGTCAGAATTATTTTGGGTAGTTCCGGTTTTTCCTGCTATCGGATTTGTGAAGTTATAGGGATAGTCGGTAACAACATTATAACGATAACGCCCTCCAGAATGCCTCAACCTAATACCAGTTCCACTTTCGGTAACTCCCTGAAGGAGATTAACCATTGTATAAGCTATTTCTGGAGAAAAGACTTCTCGTGTTACGGGAGTAAAATCATCCAAAACAACACCGTTCTTATCTTCGATTCTAAGCACTACTAATGGCTCAGTATATAGACCGTTATTCCCAAATGCGGTATAAGCTCCAACCAATTCATAAATAGACAAATCAACCGTTCCTAAGGCAATGGATGGTACAGCAGGAATTCGAGACGTCACACCCAGAGATTTAGCCATCTTAGAAACTGGGTTTGGCCCAATTTGTTTCATTAAAAAAGTAGTCACAGTATTAACTGAACCGGCAATAGCCTCTTTAAGAGTTAAAACCCCACCATATTTATCACTGGAGTTTTTTGGACACCATGGCTTGAGCAAACCGAATTGACCAGAATCTATGCAGGTTTGAATATTAGGAACTTCCATACATGGTGAGTATTTTTTATCAGCAATGGCTGCCGCATATACAAAGGGCTTGAAAGTTGAGCCAACTTGTCTCCGGCCCTGCTTTACAGCATCATATTTAAAATGTTTGAAGTCAACTCCCCCAACCCAAGCTTTCACAAACCCTGTTTGAGGCTCGATACTAATTAGGCCTGCTTGATATATGCTTTTATAATACTTAATGGAATCAAGAGGGCTCATGAGAGTATCTACATCTCCTTTGTGTGAAAAAATATTCATTTTAATTGGGGATTTAAACACCTTGAGGATTTTTTTTTCTGATAAGCCAGTCTTCTTTAAGTTTTTATAGCGCTCAGTTTGTCGCATCGCTCGCATTAATATTTTTTGACCTTCGTTATATGAAAGGTCTTCTGGAAAGTAAAAAGGCCCTGCTTTACGGTTCTTGATTTGTGCAAAAAAAACTCGTTGCAAGTTTTTCATATGTTTCTTAACCGCTTTTTCAGCTGAAACTTGCATGCGGCTGTCTATGGCAGTATAAATCTTCAACCCATCAGTATATAAATTGTAACGATTTCCATTGGCTTTAGGATTACTTGAAATCCAATCTTTCATGTAAGCTCGAATGTTCTCTCTTAAGTGCGGAGCCAAACCCTTATCATGGCCTTGAGGATTAAAATTTAAAACTAAAGGAAGAGAAAGTAAAGAGTCTAGTGTGTTTTCCGATATATAATTATTACGCTTCATTTGTCTTAAGACAGTGTTACGACGATTCAAGGCTAGCTTGAACCTCTTTTCTCGTGCAGGATTATAATAAGACGGGTTCTTACACATTCCGATCAACATGGCAGACTCTTCTGTAGTCAACTCACTAGGTATTTTACCAAAATAGACATTGCTGGCGCTGTGTATTCCCACGGCCTGATAAAGAAAATCGAATTTATTGAGATACATTGTGATTATTTCCTGCTTTGTATATCTGCTCTCAATCTCTAACGCAATAACCCATTCCTTTAGTTTCTGAAGCACGCGAAGAATAAAACCTCTCGCGGGATCTGGGGTAAACATTAATTTTGCCAATTGTTGAGTGATTGTGGAACCTCCGCCACTGGAGCCAAGGGTAATAAATGCTCGGCCAAGGCTTCTAAAGTCTATTCCTGAATGTTCTAAAAATCGCTCATCTTCTGTTGCAATAAGTGCCTGGATAAGATTATTAGGAAGATCATTATATTCCACTTGAACTCGGTTCTCGTGAAAGAAAGTCCCGATTTGATTCCCGTCACTTGATAGAATTTCAGTCGCGAGAAACGACTCAGGGTTTACAATTTCTTCTGTTGATGGGAGCTCTCCAAAAACCCCAACTCGTACCAATAAGAGAATAACTATTATGCTTACCGGAATCGACAAGATGAAAACCCAAAAAAGCTTAACATAGTTTCTGAAATCTTTTTTATCAAAGTTTTTAGAAGTCATCAGTAATTATTTTTCTCACTTGATATAATTAGAGCTAAATCCCGTATGCCTTTTAATGGCTCATCCCTCATTCCATGATAAAATCGAAATCGATAATCTCCAGGCCTAGGGAACTTAACACCATTTTTATGATAGGGAAGGTTAATAGTTTTAAGAGCCCCTACTCCCTTTCCCACCCACCTGCCTTCTGGGGTGTTTAATGTTATTTCTATTGTGTCTTGGTATTCGGTTTGAGTCTCGGAAAGGACATCACGAAATAGATATAAATTGCTGTATGGATAATCTGTGGTATGTCGTATTTGAAAAGAAACGCGATAGAGAGCAGATGTATCGGAAATAGAAATATCAACACTAAGTAAACTGTCTTGCCACCATAAATCGTCAGTATTGGTACGTAATTCTTGAACAATTGGACTTTTTCCACATGAAATAATGAGAAGAAGAAATAATAAAATTGATATTTTTTTTAGCTTAGACACTTAATGAATTTGATATTTTGAGGGCCATAAAACGAAGATAGTGCATCTTTGTCTGGTGAAGTTGGACTTTATATTTACTCTTGTTCTCTGTTTTTTGGGACAGACCCTTTCTGCTCAAGGAGTTTCTGTTGGTCAATGGCGTACCCACCTTCCCTTCAATGAAACGCATTCAATTGCAATTTTAAACGATGAAATTATTGCTGGGAGTAAATATGGATTACTCAGATTTAACTTTTCGGAAAATACAATATCAGACTTCACAAAAGTTGACGGACTAACTGGTGTAGGATTAACAGAAATCGAATCTTCTCCAAACGGTATTGACATCCTTTTAGGTTACGAGGACGGGCTAATAGAATTATGGAATAGCGATAATATTAGGGAAATACCGGACATTCCTCAAAGTGGAAAATACCCTGGAAGGTCTTCAATCAGTTCATTTGTTTTTGATGGAGAAGATCGAGCATTTGCCGCTACTGAGTTTGGAGTTGTTGAGTTGGATTTGTCATACGGGGTTGTGAAAGGAACATACTTATTAAAAGATGACGGAACACCTACAGTGACATACAATGTTGATATTGATACTGATAGCCTGTATGTCGCTTCAGAAACGGGACTTTGGTCCGCATCCTTAGGTGATCCATTATATCTTTTTTCTTCTTGGAATCAATCTCAAAGGTGGGCAGACACAGCAATAAGTGATATTTCTATCTCAGGAGCAGACTGTTTGATTTCAAAAAACGAAAGCGGTGTTATTTGGTTAAAAAAAGAGGGTACATGGTTAGAGGTGTATTTAAATAATTCAGACAAATTTGATGTAAGAAGAATTGCTAAAAAAGACAATGGATATCTGATTATCAGAGATTTTGATGTAATCTATATCGATACACTGGGAATTCAAAGACAAGCATACAGTTCAGGATTAAGTAATAACGATAATTTCCATCCTCGAGATGCAAAAATCTCACAAAACGGGGTTCTCTGGATTGCAAACTCAGGTAAAGGGATTTCCTTCATAGATAACCCAAATTATGTTCAACATCGAAAAATATCAGGACCTCCATCTTCTTCAGTTTTTGATGTTTCGTCCAGCTTACATGGTATTGAAGTATTTAGCGGAGCTATTGATCCAACATGGACTGCGACATATTGTAATGAGGGCGTATTTCTTTTTTCTCAAGAGAATTGGTCTATTTTGAGCAGCGAAAAACTCAATGGCGCAAAAGATATATTGTCCAAAGCTGTTGACCCCAGCGATACTTCTCATTGGTTTGTTTCTAGTTGGGGTAGGGGTTTACTGGAGTTCAGAGACGGAAAGCTTGAAACTATATGGAACAATAGCAATTCATCTCTTATGAGTGCATCTGGAAGCACTATAAACGACACTAGAATTGGCGGTCTTTGTTGGGGTAACGATGGCGCTCTTTGGGTAACAAATGCTTTATCAAACCTTCCTCTCCACAGATATGACCCTGTAACGCAAGAATGGACATCTTTTGGTTTGGGCGCATTTAATGGATTGAGTGTAAAAGATATTATTCAAGGTTCAGATGGAGTGTTTTGGATACAAAGCCGAACCAATGGATTAATGGCTGTAAAGACCCAAGGAAGCTCTATTGGCTTAAGAAGGTTAACAACAGGGGTAGGCAACGGGAATCTACCAAGTAGCTCTGTAAACTCATACGTATTTGATAAAGACGACGAACTCTGGATCGGGACTAGTGATGGTTTAGTTGTTTGCTTTACCCCTAGTAACGCTATGAATGGAAATAGTATTGACGCCCAGGCTCTTTTAGTTGAAGAAAATGGTATTGTTCAGAAAGTGCTTAGTGGAGAAAATATCCTTGCTATTGCAATCGACGGAGCTAATCGAAAGTGGGTTGGAACATCAGAGGGTGGACTGTTCTTATTATCTTCAGATGGACTTGAGACACTAGCTCACTATACCCAAAGCAACTCACCGTTATTATCTAATAGAATTAATTCACTTGCTATTCAGCCTCTAACCGGTGAGGTTTTTATAGGGACAAGCCAGGGTTTAATCTCGTATCGGAGCGACGCTATTAATCCTTTTAACGACTTTTCAAACATTCAGGTTTTCCCAAACCCATATGAACCAAAAGACCTTGGTTCAATGTCAATAAAAGGATTAATAGAGGGTTCGTATGTTAAAGTCACAAATACTTCGGGAAGATTAATTTTTGAGGCCCCGGCAAACGGCGGACAGTTTAGTTGGACAACTAATGGCTTGGATGGATCTCCTGCTCCTAGTGGTATATATTTGTTTTGGGTGACTAACCCAACAGGAACTATTAATACGGTTGTTCAGGGGGTAATTGTTCGTGGCGAATAAAAAATGAAAGACACAACAAAGGCTCTTGTTCTTGGTAAGTTAGCAGTTGGCGAAAAGGGCCATGTTCTTCGATTATGGACTAGAAAATATGGACCTCAAGCATATATCATTCATTCTATTAGAAGTAATAAAAATGGAATTAGGCCGGCTGTTTTACTCCCCATGACTTTTTTAAACGCAACAGTTGATCATAAAAATAATGGCGGTTTAGAAAAAATAAAAGAAGTTGAGGTGGCTAAAATTTGGGATAGGTTAACAACGAATCACATAAGACAGACACTTTGTTTTTTTTCCGCAGAGGTTTTGCAAAAAACCCTTCAGGAAGGAGATGCCAGCCCTGCTTTTTTTGATGAGTTTATGGCTGTTTTAGAGAGATGGGATACAAGTAATGTGAATTTGGCGATGTCTTCAAATGAGCTGCTTTTATTGGTCTGGAAACATCTTGGATTCAATATTAACACTGAATATTATGAGAATGATTTTGTTTTAGATCTTCGCGAGGGAGTATTTGTTTCCAACGTCCCTACGAATAGTGATTTTTTATCACCGGAAACCTCAAAAGAGTTAGTTGATTGGATTAGGGATAAGAATAAATTGGTTTCTAAAATCGGACGTCTAGAGATAACTAATGGATTAGTTCTTGGCTTAAAATGGCATTACCCTAGCTTAGGAAAAATTAATTCTTTGGAGATATTAAGATCAATTTCTTTTTAGAGATTAAATGCTTAAGAATAAATTAATCTAGCCGAATAGATCTTAGTGACGCTTCAAGCTCTAACATCATTTTTCTTTTTTTTGAGCTAGGAGCATATACCAAGATTGCTATCGATATCCTTTTGTTTTCTTTTTCGTCAAAAAAAGTATATGTAATAAATGGACCCCCTCCAAAGCCACCCTCTGTTCGAAAGAGCCCGCGATGTTCTATTACATATTTTCCACCTATCGTATTGTAGTCTATATCAATAGAAATATTAGGTTCAATTTTTAAAAAGCTTTGATTTTCAGTACCCTCGAAATATTTTTTTAATAATTTATTTTGTTCGGACAGTATAACTGCTTCAGTATGGTATATACTATCGAAATAAGGCCTGGTCCAGGCCATTAAGTATTGAATACTTTTTTTAGTATCAGCTCTTAGAATTTTAATATCAT
Source organism: uncultured Cryomorphaceae bacterium (assembly GCA_913009655.1). Taxonomy (GTDB): domain Bacteria; phylum Bacteroidota; class Bacteroidia; order Flavobacteriales; family Schleiferiaceae; genus TMED14. The sequence continues at coordinate 91,706 of CAJVWI010000004.1, read as the reverse complement.
TTTTATCCAATGTTGTCTTATATCCTTTTGGTATGAGCATATGTTTAATTCCCACTTTTTTCAAGGATACTGGAAGGTTCTTTTGAGAATTTTTAGAAATCCGACTTAGTAAAATAGAATTATCATGTTTCTCAAACTGTTTAATGAGGCTAGTGGCATTTAATTCAAATAATTGAATTACTTTTTTGACCGAAGGCCCTATAATCTGAACAACTAACTGAGGTTCTGACCAAACATTTTTTTTGACAACAATTGAGCTAGAATCTGGTATAACTATTATTGAAAGTATACTTTTAGACCTTTTCGTGATTTGGGAAATACTCTTTATAGGTAGCCTTGAAAGATCAAAGTTTGATTCGTTTTGTGGCAATCCAACGACAGGGCGAGCCAGCTCTTCCACAAATGATAGACCACACTCCTCCCAAATGTCATCATCGCAAAATATAGTTAATTCATTATGTGTTCCATTTGATGATGGAAGACTATACTTTGAAATTGAATCGGATCTTTTATTACTTTCGACAGATCTATTACAGCTTTGTTGAAAAAAAATAGAAAATAGTATAATAGTTCGGATCGCTTTCAAGAGACTAGATTTTCAATTTTTGACCAATTCGAATTTTTGTGCTTCTGAGATTGTTCCATCTTTTAATATCTCTAATTTTTATATTGTATTTTTCAGCTATCTCGCCGAGCGTGTCACCGTTTCTAACAACATGAATTTTACCTGAAGCCAATTTCCAAGGAAGAGGCAAAGGAGTTTTTTGTAATCGTATGAATGTCATTTTGTAAAGTGAGTCAGCAACTAAAGAAAACGCCATCATTTTATTTTTTGGAATATAAAAAATGTATGGAATATTATTTTTTGGAGGAGGCACATACTGATGTTTATAGTGGGGGTTTAAATTTTTTATAATTGATGAATCAATAGATAGTAAATATGCAATGTCGAATAAGTGTATTCCTTTTTCAGCTTTAATAGTATCCACTTGAAAATAGTTGATTTTTTGATCTGAGCTCACAATTCCATGAGTACCAGAATAGTTCATCACATACAGAGCAGAAATCAAAGAAGGGATATAGTTAGCCGTTTCTTTTGGTAAATAGGGACGTATCTCCCAATAGGTGTTTTTTCCGCCGGAATTGCGAATGGCTTTCGTTACATTTCCTGGCCCAGCGTTATAAGCAGCAATTGCCAATCCCCAGTCGTCAAATAAGTTATATAATTTCTTAAAGTATCTACATGCGGCCTCTGTGGATAGATAAGGATCCATACGTTGATCAACATATGAGCTGATCTCAAGGCCCTGCATTTTTCCGGTAGCATACATAAATTGCCATAGACCTGTTGCTCCAGCTTTACTTTTTGCCCTTGGATTAAGTGCACTTTCTATTATTGGGATATATTTTAATTCTAGCGGCAATTCATATTGGTCTAAAACAGATTCAAATAAAGGGAAATAGAATTCAGAACGGGATTTAATATTTTTAACAAAATCAAAATTTCGTCCAAGATAATATCTGATAATATTTCGAACTTCACTAGTTAACCTAAGATCTAGAGGGGTATTGTCATCTAATTTCTTTAATCTTTGGATAAGAATAGAATCATGTAATTGACGTATTCCTAAACTGTTATTATTGGGTTGATCAAATTCGTGTAACAAATAATTTTCACCCCATTTATTAAGAACAAAATGGCTGTAAGCAGAATCAATTTTTTCAGGAGTTCTGTCTTTTTGGATACTATCGGTATTTTTATTCTGACCATTTATTGACAGTGAAAAAATTATAAAAAAGACGAAATATAACCGAATCATTTAATCTAATGATTCAATAATTCTTGCGATCGAAAAAATAGACTGTTCATCAAAATTAGATCCCATAATTTGCATTCCATATGGCAATCCATTACTGTGAGTGCCTATTGGTATTGAAATAGCTGGAATTCCGGAAAGGGGTGCCTGAACGGTAAACATATCTTCCAAGTAAAGTACCGTGGGATCAGTATACTCTTTCCCCAGAGGGAATGCTGTGCTTGGAGTTGTTGGTCCAATTATTCCGTCTAGACCATCGAGGTCCTTGATGGTTGAGTCTCTTACTACTCTTCTTGCTTTTTGGGCTTTTCCATAAAATGCATCATAATATCCACTGCTTAAAACAAATGTACCTAGCATGATTCTGCGTTTTACTTCTTCTCCAAAACCTTCGCTTCGAGACTTTTTATAAAGAGATTCCAGATCTGTAAAATCCGAATTTCTATGACCTATGTGAATTCCATCGTACCTGGCTAAGTTTGAACTTGCCTCTGCTGTTGTTAAAATATAATATATTGGGATTAGGCTATCGAAAAACGGGAATTCTAATTCTACAATTTTGTGACCTGAGAGTCTTAGCTTTTCCAAGAGTTCTATAAACTTTTGACGGATTTCAAGATCAAGGGCAGGTGAGGCAATCATGCTCTTATAGTAACCAAGACTAAGGGTCTTTTTTTGATTTTTAATATCAAGCATTTTAGGCACGTCAGACTCAGAACATGTTGTGTCAAAATCATCTTTACCAGAAATAACCTCTGTTATAATGGCTAAATCATCTAAAGAAGATGCAATAGGGCCAACTTGATCAAAAGATGAGGCATATGCAATAACACCGTGTCTCGAGACTCTGCCATATGTAGGCTTTATCCCATAAACACCACAAAAAGCTGCTGGTTGTCTAATTGAACCACCTGTGTCAGAACCAAGAGAGGCGTGACATAGCCCCGCGGCAACTGCGGCAGCAGAACCCCCGGAGGACCCTCCCGGAGTCATTAAAGGATTTAAAGGGTTTTTAACAGGGCCATAAAAAGAGGTTTCGCTAGAAGACCCCATTGCGAATTCATCACCCCCGGTTCGTCCTATAATGATAGCGTCAGCGTCCAACAGTTTTTGAACTACAGTGGAATTAAATTGTGATTCAAAATCTTTTAACATTTTAGAACTTGCACTGACTTTATGACCAGAATAGCATAAATTATCTTTGATTGCTATTATCATTCCGGCCAATTTACCTGCAGAGCCATTAATAAGCTTTTCATCTACCTCTATTGCCTTTGCAATAGCCGAATCCTCAAAAACCTCAATAAAAATGTTTAAGTCAGATTTCTTATGAGCTAGATCAATACAAGACTTAACCTCTTGAGCACAAGAAGTTTTTCCAGCAGTTATTGCCGATCGTAGCTCACTTAGATTAGTTTGAGTCACGCTTTTTTTTCCGCCGAATCGTTTTCGTCGTCGTCGTCCTCTTCTTTGACGGCTTTTTTGAATTCCTTAAGTCCCCCACCAAGCCCTTTCATCAATTCAGGGATCTTACGACCTCCAAATAATAACAACACAATAGCGAGAATCAAGACGATTTGCCATGGGCCAACCATTCCTAAAAAAATGCTTAAAATCATATTAATTTTATTTAACAATGGTAAAAGTACAAATCCATAATTGGTTAGCTCAGCTTTTCAGATAACTCACGAAGTACTTTTTTTGGAGACTTGCCGTCATAAAGTATTTTATACACAGCCGAAGCAATTGGCATTTTGACATTTTTCGATTTTTTTATTTCTCGAATCTGCTTTGTTGCATAGTATCCTTCTGCTACCATACTCATTTCTAGTATTGCGGAACGAACCGTGTAGCCCTTTCCAATTAATCCACCCAATGTTCTATTTCTGCTAAAGGGAGAATACATAGTTACAAATAAGTCACCAGAGTATGCGGTTTTTGAAATGTCCCTTTTTAATGGACTAACTGCTTTTATAAAACGTTTCATTTCTCTTATAGAATTCGCAACGAGAACGGCTTGAAAATTATCTCCATAGCCTAAACTCTGAGAAATACCCGCAGCAAGAGCGTATATATTTTTAAGAATTGAGGCATATTCAGCACCGTGGATGTCTTCGGTACGATTAGTTTGAATATTAGCAGATCCAAGTTTTTTCGAAATTAATTTAGCGAGGCCTTTATTTTGAGATGCCACAGTTAAATATGAAAGCCTTTCAAGTGCAACTTCTTCAGCATGACATGGGCCTAAGATTGCTCCAAAATCGTTGTAAGCTAAATGGAATTCTGAATTAAGATACTCCCCAACTGTTTGATGAGTTTCAGGTATAATTCCTTTAATTGCCGATATCACTAATTTATCTTTAAGGATATCTTTTAAAGGAGAAATAGCATCAGCAACATATGCTGATGGAATAGCCAAGATTAATATGTCCGCATTCATTGCGATCTTTAGAATATCATTATCTATTTCAATTTTATCAGTATCAAGTTCTGCATCAGTAAGATATTTGGGGTTGTGCTGATGAAGTTGAATATGAATAATGGAAGTCTCGTCTCGAATCCACCAACCTAAATTATCACAGTTTTGACTTATCAGCTTGACAAGAGCTGTTGCCCAAGAACCACTTCCTAAAATTGCTATAGAGCTATTTTCTCTCATAGACGACATTTTACTTTAAAACAAGTTTTATTGCTATTTGAAGTGGGAGAATTTATTTAATTTTTGTAATATTTGGAGAACCACTTCTGTAATTTTCACAACCCCCGAGACATCAATTTTCTCAAAATCATCACTTGGTGTATGATAATCTTGGTGAATCCCAGTATGTAACATTATTGCAGGAATCCCCGCATCAATAAATGCAGCGTGATCTGATCTTGGAAATATTTCCGCTACATTCTTAATATTGATTTCTGTTTTCGTTAAATCATTAATTATCGTTTCCCACTCTAACGCACTTGATGTTGCATAAATTGTTAATGAATCAGAATTATTTAACCGGCCTACCATATCAATATTTATCATTTGTGAAATGATTGAAGGATCAAAGGGACAGTTTTTCACAAAGTATTTTGAACCAATTAATCCATCTTCTTCTCCTGAAAAGGCAATAAAAACAACATTACTCCTTATGAAGCCTGAATTAAGATTTAATTGATTGAGAACTTCGAGCATTACACTAACACCACTTGCATTATCGTCAGCGCCATTATATACTTGCCCAGACAATTTCCTGCTCCCATGATACTGTCCTTTACCGAGGTGATCATAATGTGCCCCAATAAGTACAGTTGAATTTGCTCCTATATCAAGAACCCCTCCTACATTAAATCCTTCCGCATTGCGCTTAGAGACGTTTGTTACGGAAATTATTGGTTTTTTACTTCTGTGGATTTTACGTGACCACTTTTTCCCATAAACAATAGAGACATTGACATCAATCTCTTGCAATTTTGAAAAAGTATAGTTTGATATTTTATTGTTTTTACTGTTTTTTTTCGAGAGTAGAATAATATTTTTTGCCCCTCTTTTTTTTGCCTCTAGAATACGACTTGAAATTTTTGATTTATCCCCCGCTTTTTTCTTTTTATTCTTAGGAATATCCAATTCTATCAAGACTAATTTGTCATTCAAAGAGGTTTCTAAAATTCCTTCATAATCATTAATTGAATCACTATAAATTCCGTGCGAGACATATAAAGCGTTACCAATAAAATCATTTGTCAAGGCGTAAGGAGAAACATGAAGTTTTCTGCTTAAATAGAGCGTGTCTTTGGCAATCGCTATATAGTTTCTATTCTTTGGAATATCTGTTGGTCTTGGTATATTAAATGCTTGCTTAAAACCCTCATTAAATAATGGTTTTAAACCAAGCCTTTGGAAAGCATCTTGTATATGGTCTGATGCTAGATTAGCTCCAGGAGTCCCAGGAAGCCTGCCAGAGAGATCATCAGAAGACAAAAACTCAATATCTTGCATTAAACGAATTTCAACCTCTTTATGAATAAAATCGAAAGATTCAATTTGGCCATTTACATAAATGCTTAGACAGGAGAAAAAAGTTATAATTAGATATTTCATTACGAATAAACTTATTTATTACTATTTAAAATTGCCCCAATTTTCAGATTTTATTGAGCTCAAATACAAAAGAATTACACCAATTGTCACACATGAATCCGCAATATTAAAAATAGGACGAAAAAAAATAAAATAGTCACCACCCCAAAAAGGCACCCATGAGGGAAGGACCCCTTTCCAAAGGGGTAAGTAAAGCATATCTACAACATTCCCTAAAAGCATTGGAGCATATCCAGAAGTAGTATTGAACTCGGCGACTCCAGAATACATGACCCATTGGCTATAAAGCTCGTTATAAACCAAACCTCGATCAAATATTAAACCATAAAACAGGCTATCTAAAACATTGCCAAGGGCACCTGCTAAAACAATGCCGAATGAGATAAGGACAAATTGTTGAGCACCTCCTTTAGCAAGTCGAAACATGTACCAAAGAATCCCAAAGATTGCTAAAACTCTAAAAGAACTAAGGATATACTTTCCTGTAATCCCTCCCCACTCAATACCGAAAGCCATTCCAGGGTTTTCTGTGAAATGAAGATGAAACCATTTTGTTAAATCAATACTTTCTCCTAAAGCAAGATTTGATTTGATCCATAATTTCAATGCCTGGTCAAGAAAAATGAGACAAATTGAAATAATAAACGGAAGGCGAAGAGCCTTGTTCACCTCTGCTTTAACTTGGCTTCCATGCTCATAGTCGCATGCGGAACAAGTTTAAGGCGTTCTTTTTCAACTAGTTTACCAGTAACCTTGCAAATCCCATATGTTTTATTCGAAATTCTTGTTAAAGCAGCTCTTAAATCACGCAGAAATTTTTCTTGACGAGATGCTAATTGAGCATTAGCTTCTTTACTCATGGTTTCAGATCCTTCCTCAAAGCTTTTAAAGCTTGGAGAGGTGTCTTCTGTTCCATTGTCCATATTATTTGTGAACTGCTCCCGAAGAATGTGCAAATCTTCTTCTGCTTTATCAATTTTACTTTGAATAAGGACTCGAAACTCTTCAAGCTCTTTATCACTATATCTTATTTTTTCTTTTTCCATAATTGTATTGAAAAACTACTTGTCGCCGAATATAATCAAATAACTTTAAGGTATTCAGAAATAATATATACTTTAATCTTTAATATCTACTGAAATGCTCATTTTTTAAGTCCAAAAATCACATCGTGCCCATCAAGGTCTACATTTGAAAGAATAACGTTACTTGGAAAAGAAGAGCTATAATTAAGTGAAATAGCGAGCACCTCATTAGATACATAATTAGAGTGTGCTTTAAGAGCTTCAATAACTTCTGAGTCGCCCTTTATCCAGAGACTAATTCTATCAGTTATATCAAAGTTTTGTTCTTTTCTAATTGTCTGAATACGATTTATAGCTTCTCTAGCTAATCCTTCTTGAATTAGTTCTGGGCTCAATTTTAGGTCTACGGCGATAGTGATTCCCTGCTCTGTTGCGACTGCCATTCCCGGTATATCATCTGTAGTTACTTCAACATCTTCATTGATTATGGTAAAGACGGAATCAGATAATTTTAAATCTAGATGATTATTTTCTTCTAACTTTTTTAATTCTTTTGGAGAAAGAGTTTTTATTACTTCAGCGACTTCATTCATTGCACTCCCTGCTTTACGTCCAAGGGTTTTAAAATTAGGTTTACCACGTTTCACAAATACACCTGAATCTTCTTTTATTAGTTCAATTGCTTTTGCATTTACTTCTGAGAGAATTAATGATTTTATAGCCAGAATATCATTTTCTTGAGATTCACTAAATACAGGAATAATTATTCTGGATATAGGTTGACGGACTCGGATGCCTTCTTTTTTCCTTATGCTTAGAACCAAAGAACTCATTAGTTGAGCCAAAGACATTCTTCGTTCTAAATCTTTACTAATTTTTAATTCGTTCGAAACCGGAAAATCAGACAAATGGACAGAATGAGTGGATTTTGTCAAATCTTGATAAAGTTGATCCGCATAGAAGGGAGCAACTGGAGCAATAAGTTTGGCCACAGTAGTTAAACAAGAGTAAAGTGTTTGATATGCCCCTAATTTATCTTGTCCCATTTCGCCTTTCCAAAATCTTCGCCGGCAAAGACGAACGTACCAATTACTCAATTCGTTTTGAACAAAATCACTAATTGGACGAAATGCTTTAGTCGGCTCAAAATCATCCATTTTTTCGGTGACTTCTTTAATCAGGCTATTTAATTTTGATAAAATCCAATGATCAATTTCTAAAAGGTTATCACTCGAAACCGCTTTAGTTAGAGGGTCGAATTTATCGACATTTGCATAGAGAGAAAAGAAACTGTAAGAATTATGAAGTGTCCCAAAAAATTTTCTTTGAATTTCTTTTACGCCGGAAAAATCAAACTTTAAGTTATCCCAAGGTTGAGCATTAGTAATCATATACCACCTCAAAGCATCGGCACCATAATCATCTATTGCTTTAAATGGATCAACAGCATTCCCCAATCTTTTAGACATTTTTTGCCCGTTTTTATCTAAAACTAGCCCATTAGAAATTACAGCCTTGTAGGCCACAGAATCAAAAACTAAACCAGCAATAGCATGCATTGTGAAAAACCATCCACGGGTTTGATCCACACCTTCGGCGATGAAGTTAGCTGGAAATTCTTTTTTTGAGTCAATCAGGTCTTTGTTTTCAAATGGATAATGTACTTGCGCATAAGGCATTGCGCCAGAATCAAACCAAACGTCGATAAGATCCGTTTCTCGATACATTGCCTCTCCATTTGAAGAGGTTAATATCCAATTATCAACATGAGGTCGATGAAGATCTATTTGTGAATAATTCTCATCGCTAAAATCACCAGCGATAAAATATTTTAATGGGTTCGAGGTCATATGCCCTGCGGCTAGACTTTTCTCTAATTCTTCTTTTAACGTTTGAATGGAGTCTATTATTTTTTCTTCGCTACCGTCTTCTGTTCTCCAAATCGGTAATGGGATTCCCCAATATCTACTCCTACTTAAATTCCAGTCGTTCAAGTTTTCTAACCAATTACCAAATCGGCCTGTTCCGGTTGATTCCGGCTTCCATAAAATCTCCTTATTCAAATCTTGCAGTCGGTTCTTAATTGCTGTAGTTTTTATGAACCAGCTATCCATTGGGTAGTAAAGAATAGGCTTATCCGTTCTCCAACAATGGGGGTAGCTGTGAGAATATTTCTGAATTTTAAATGCTTTTCCTTCTTTTTTTAGTTTAATACTTATTTGCTCATCCACGCTTAGTTTCGGCCGTTCATCATCTGAATAATATTCTATTTTGACATATTGACCAGCTAAATCTCCCATACAGTCAACAAACCTGCCTTGTAAATCAACAAGAGGAACAGGATTGCCTGAGCTATCTAAAACTAGCATAGGAGGAACACCAAATTCTTTTGCAACCCTGGCGTCATCTGCCCCAAATGTTGGGGCGGTATGGACAATACCAGTTCCGTCAGAAGTTGTCACAAAATCACCAGAAATAATTTTAAAGGCATTTTTGGAGTTTTCATATGGCTCTGCGTATGGCAATAAGGGATCATATCTAAGTCCAACGAAGCTTTTTCCAAGATGCTCTGACAGTTTTTCCCACGGCAATACTTTTCCCTCTGGTAGATCAGAAATATTTTCATCTTCTATTCGAAAGTAATGGAATATCAAATCACTTGCAATTATTACCTCCTGAGGTTCTTTTGTATAGGGATTGAAGGTGGAAATTCTGCTGTATTTAATTTTTTCACCTATTGTTAAAGCAGTATTTGAGGGCAATGTCCAAGGAGTAGTTGTCCATGCCATAAAATGAACGATAGAACTACCAAAAAGTGATAAGCTTTTTTCAGATGGAATTATTTTAAATAGAGCTGTTGCACTTACGTCTTTCACTTCTCGATAACAACCCGGCTGATTCAATTCATGGGAACTTAAACCAGTGCCGGCTTTAGGTGAATAAGGCTGAATAGTATACCCTTTATAAAGAAGATCTTTCTTATGAATCTCAGAAAGGAGCCACCAAACAGACTCCATATATTTAGACTTGTAAGTGACATATGCGTCTTCGGTATTAACCCAATAACCCATTTTTTCGGTTAGGTCATCCCAAATTTCAGTATATTTCATAACAGCATCTTTACAGGCTGCATTGTACTCTTCAATAGTGAGCTTTACACCAATATCTTCTTTGGTAATTCCTAAATTTTTCTCAACACCAAGTTCGACAGGTAAGCCATGGGTGTCCCATCCTGCTCGTCTTTCTACTTTAAAACCTTGTTGGGTCTTATATCTGCAGAAAATATCTTTAATGGCACGTGCCATCACGTGATGTATTCCGGGAAGTCCATTGGCTGAAGGAGGACCCTCATAAAAAACAAAATTTGGAGAATCTTTACGTATTGATGTTTCAAATACGTCGTTATCTTTCCAAAACTTCAATATCCTTTGTTGAGTTTCAGAAAGATTTAATGGGCCACGTTCAGAAAATAATGTGCTCATAGTGAAGCTATACACTTTAGTTCTATCGCTATTGGTGTTGGAAGTGAGAGGACCTCAACGGTAGTTCTACATGGTTTGTTATCAATATTTTGAAAGTACTCCGAATAAATTTTATTGAATTCAGAGAAGTCACGCTTCATATCTGTTAAATAAACGGTTATATCCACAAGGTCAGACCATTTACAACCAGACTCTTTTAATATTGTCTTTACATTGGCAAAAACACTATGAACCTGTTGTGAGAAATCGTAATCAATAATTTCACCAATAGGATTAAAAATTAATCCTGGTACAGAGGATTGATCTGTTCCGCTTTTCGGCTTTCTTGGCCCGACCCCAGACATGAAAATTAGATTTCCTACTCGTCTTGTCATCGGATATGAACCAACCGGCAATGGCGCGTTTGATTCAATTTTTTTATTTGTAGAGCTCATTATGAGCAAAAGTACCGAATTTGATGCTTGACTTAAAGCATATGGATGTATAAACTGATTATTTTCATTTAATGAATTTAAAATTGCCAGATTAAATTGAAACAACTTAAAATATATTATTGAAATTCAATAGAAAAAACTTAAGGTAATTTGTACAATAAGTCAATTTTTTTACGATATTTGTATTGAATCCTAACAATAGGAGGGATTCATCAAGGGTTGTAAAACGTCGCTGAAGAGCGACGTTTTCTATTTTTAAGATTATAATTAATTCTTGAAATCAGCTACCCCATGCACTATTTCTTAAATCAATATTTCCGCCGGATAAAATTATACCAACACTTTTATTATTAAATATTTGGCGCTCTTTACAAACAACAGAAAACGGTGGGGAACAATTACTTTCGATAATCAATTTTAGCCTCTCTGCTAATTTTAATTGTCCCTCGAGGATTTCTGTATCTGAAACTAGATAAATGGCGTCAAGTGTTTTTTGAATAATAGGAAAATTTATGTTTCCTAATTCTGTTCTTAATCCGTCAGCAACAGTTTTAGGATTTTTGTTATGTTCTATTTTACCGGAGTTAAAACTTCGATATGCATCATCTGCCCCTATTGGCTCACCGGCAAAAACTTTGATTGAAGTGCTATGAAGTTTATTCCAAATTGAGACAGCAAATCCGGTTCCTGCAGCTAATCCACCCCCGCCAATTGGAACACCTATATGGCTTAATTTGATATTATTTCTATAACATTCAGTCATTAACTCCCATGCTGCAGAACCTTGACCTAATATTACTGAAGGCTGATTACTTGGGTGAATTTCTATAAATCCTGAAGTTTTACAAATTTTCTTTACTGTGCTTATTCTAGATGAAATATTAGAATCACACTCTATGATCTTTGCTCCAGCAGCAAAAACTGCTTTTTTCTTAAAGTTAGAAGCATTTCGAGGCATCACCACGACGCATTGGATATCATGTTTTTTTGCAGCCCAAGCCAATGCTTGTCCATGATTACCGGATGAATGAGCAATAAGACCTTTTGGTTTATTATTGAACTTTAATAATTCATAAATAGCATTGCTTACTCCTCTCATCTTAAAAGCTCCAGATTTCTGAAAATTTTCACATTTGAAAAATAGAGAAGCCCCACATTCTGAATTTATAGAACTAGAAGTTAAAATTGGAGTTTTATGAAGGAATTTCGAGAGTTCACGATAACGATCTTCGAGTACCTCTGCATTTAAAAAAGGTATAAAGTATGGATCCACGATATAAAGGTATCACATAATTATTTCCGCACGTACCCTAAATAGAGCACGTATCTTTGGTTTATGGCATCTATGAAAAGTCTCCTAAGCGATACAGTTCTTTATGGATTGAGCAGTATAATCGCCCGGCTATTGAATTTTGCTTTAACTCCTCTTTTGACCGTAGTTTTATCGAAAAGTGAATACGGGGTAAATGCACTTCTTTATGTTTCAATAGCTTTTTTAATGGTCATCTTAACATATGGTTTTGAGACAGCATATTTTCGGATAAGTGAAAAAAACTCAAATGAAGAGCATCGAGTTTATTCAACAGCAATGTGGTCTTTAATTGTAAGCACAATTATTTTCTTGATAATATTTTCTATTTATTATATCCCCATTTCAGAACTGATACATATGTCTAATAGGCCTTATCTAGTTCTGTGGATGGCTTGGATTGTTGCTATGGACGCTATTTCTGCGGTGCCCTTTGCCCGTTTAAGGGCTCAAAGAAGAGCAAAACGTTTTATTTTTATTAAGATTAGTCAGATAGCAGTAAACTTTATTTTATGCTATTCTATTTTTCTAATTCTTCCGAATTTAGGATATGAATTACCTGATTGGCAAGTTGGTTGGGTACTTTTTGCAAATCTTATTGCTAGTGGCTTTATGATTATACTTCTATTGCCAGAATTCTTTGCAGTAAAAATGATATTTGATTTCGGTATATGGAAAACAATGATGGTATTTGGTCTCCCCCTATTGCTAGCTGGCCTTCCAGGAATTGCAAATGAAATGGCAGATCGGTTTTTTATTGAATACCTCATGCCTGTTTCATCTTCTAAGCAAGAAGTTGGGACCTATTCTGCAATTTATAAACTTTCCATTTTTATAATTTTATTTAATCAAGCTTTTCGATATGCAGCGGAACCTTTTTTCTTTAAAGAATCAGAGAACAAAAAACAACAATTAGCTGAAGTGTTAAGATTATTTACAGGGATTTTATGTATTGGTATGGTTTCAGTACTTGCTGGTCTTGACGGAATCAAGTTTTTTATTGATTCAAAATACTGGGAGGCTTTACCATTATTATATATTTTGTTATTGTCAAATGTATTTTTGTCCATGAACACACAAATATCTATGTGGTATAAATTATCTGACAAAACTTATATGGGTTTTTATATTACAATTGTAGGCTTGGCAATAACTGTAATTGGTAATTTTACTTTAATACCAATTATTGGAATTGATGGCGCGGCATGGACTACGTTAGTGAGTTATATGGCTATGACAATAATTTCAATAATATTAGGGCAGTTATCCTACAAGATTCCGTATGATTTTAAAAAAATATTTTTGTATTTAATTTCAGCAAGTATTTTGGGCTGGATAGCCTCAGAGAACATGAGTAATTATTTTTATTCCTTCGGCGCAATGTTTATTATGATTTCCATTGTTCTTTTCTCTGAGAGAAAATTTCTAATGAGAAGTGTAAAATAAAATTTTAATTATGAAAATTAAAGTCGTTAATAATTCATCAAATGAATTGCCAAAATTTGCCACAGAGGATAGTGCAGGAATGGACCTTCGGGCCAATTTAATGGAAGAAATAACTATAAATCCAGGTCAACGACGTCTTGTGTCAACAGGAATTAAAATGGCAATTCCACAAGGCTATGAGGCTCAGATTCGACCTCGCTCTGGACTTGCTATTAAATATGGCGTGACAGTGCTAAATTCTCCCGGAACCATTGATGCTGATTATAGAGGAGATGTAGGTGTGATACTAATCAATCTTGGACAAAATCATTTTTCGATTAAACCTGGAGATCGTATCGCTCAAATGGTAATTACTAAATATGAGCGATTTGAGTGGAATCAATCAGATGATTTAGATGAAACTTTACGCGGTGGCGGAGGCTTTGGTCACAGCGGAAATTATTGAATTAACCCATAATTACTTGTTAAAGTATTTAAATTTGAAATAATGAATATTATAATTCCTATGGCCGGTAGAGGCTCAAGATTAAGACCTCATACTCTATCCACACCGAAGCCTTTACTTCCAATTGCTGGTAAGTCTATAGTTAAGAGGCTGGTGGAAGATATTTCTGAAATAGTAGGAGGTGAGTTAAATCAGATAGCTTTTATTATCGGAGATTTTGGCCTTGATACCGAAAAAATGCTGCTAAATGTTGCTAAAGATGTGGGTGCAAAAGGGGTGATTTGTTATCAAAAAGAGCCACTTGGTACAGCACACGCAATTCATTGTGCAAAAGATTTATTAGTTGGACCAGTTGTGGTTGCTTTTGCTGACACTTTGTTTCGCGCAAAATTTAAATTTGATTTAACCTCGGATGTTGCTATTTGGGTTAAACAAGTAAAAGACCCAAATGCTTATGGTGTAGTCAAGCTTGATGGTGATGGAAGAATTACAGACTTTGTTGAAAAACCAGAGAGTTTTGTTAGTGACTTGGCAATTATTGGTATTTACTATTTCAAAGATGGAGAGAATCTGAAAAGGGAACTTCAATATTTGATAGAAAATAACATTAAAAAAGCAAGAGAGTTTCAAATTACTGATGCACTTGAAAACATGAGAAAAGATGGTTTGAATATGATTCCAGCAGAAGTAGATACATGGATGGATTGTGGAAATAAAGATATTCTTGTTAAGACTAATGCACAAATTCTAGAATTTGTTAAAGACAAAGAAGACTTAGTTTCCTCGGATGTTATTTTGCAAAGCTCAAAAATTATCCATCCATGTTATATTGGCTCCGGAGTTAAATTGATAAATTCAATAGTGGGTCCCCATGTAAGTATTTCATCGGGAGTAAGTCTAAACAACTGTAAAATTCGGGATTCAATAATTAGGGAGAATAGTGAATTAAGAGATATTCAACTTAGAAACTCTATGATTGGACAAAATGCTTTTGTAGATGGTGAATTCGATTCTCTGAATCTTGGAGATTTCAGTCGAATGGAAATTAAAGCATGAAATCTCAATTGAAGTTAATTTTATTTCTGACTTTTTTCTTAGGCTTTATTAGAGGATTTAGCCAAAGCTTTAATGTTAATAAATGTGATGATTTGGTTGTCAATATTTCAGAAGACCCCAAATTTAATCGACTTTTCTTGAAAGGTACATCTGCATTAAACAAAGGAGAAAAAGAATCAACAGACAAGTTTTTTTTAAGAGCAAAGTCTCGCATTGAGTCACAGTTAAGAAAAGGGGAATTAAATGTTTCCTCACTCTATATGTTATTTTCTTTATACTCATCAGCTGGAAGTCCAGAAGCGGCTTTATACATTGGCCGATTACTATTATGTTCAGGAACGATTGACTTTAAAATTCTGACAGAATGCATTAATATTTCTTGGAGAATAAATGACAAATTATCGGCATTATATTTTCTTAAAAAGAGTCAACTATTATTTGGAGACAATTATCAAACAACAAACGCGATCAGAAATGTTTTTTTACAACTAGGGCATGGCGATAGTGCATTGATTTATGTTGAAAATCATATGTATAAATCGGGAAATGAGATAAATGGCTCGTTATTATATATAAACACATTGAATAAAATTGGCCAAAAATATGAGGCATATATAGCCTTAAAGGGGTTAGTTAAGCAATACCCGAATGCTTTACCAATTAAAATAGCTTTTATTGAGGCCTCTTACGCTCTTGGAAAAGAAGATACTGCAGGAATGTATTTTAAAAGACTAATTCAGGATGTAGATGTTAAAATTGATGTTAAAGTTTCAATAATCGCAAATGTGATGAAAGAACTATCGGGAAGTTCTTCGATTAACAATGGGTGGGAATTACTTTTAAAATGGTCACAGTGGAACATAAAAGCCAATCCAAGCGAGCCTCAAGCTTATGCAATTGCTGCCGATATTGCTGTTCAACAAGATAGGTGGCTTAATGCACGGATCCTTTGGAAAAAAGCGGTGGGTCTGCCGGGAGGAGACTTATGGGAGTTAAGGCAGGGTATACTTTTGGCCGATGAAAAACTAGACTCACTTCATTGGATGATAAATGATGCTCAAGAAGCCTCGATAAATCACTCGAAAAATCCTTTATTCTCTTTGATGCTAGCTAATGCAGAATATAAAAATCAAAACTTGAAAAAAGCTGTACAAGATATTAACTCTGGTATTTACAAGTTAAGAGGATTTAGTCCTGTCAAAAAAAGGCGATTATTCTTAGTTGATTATTACTATACTTTGGGAAAAATAAATTTTCAATTGGAAAATAAATTTAAAATGTCAAATTGCTTTGATACCGTATTGAAATGGAAGCCAAATGATATCATAACGTTAAATAATTACTCCTATTTTTTAGCTAAACTGAATTATAGGTTAGATTATGCTTTGGAGATGATTGAAAAAGTAAATAAAGCATTCCCAAATGATGCAACGTTTTTAGATACCTATGCTTTCATTTTATACAAAATGAAGAAATATTCTGAAGCCGAAGAGAGAATTAAATTTTGCTTAGAAAATGGAGGAAAGAAAAATCCAGAAACATGTCTCCATGCTGCGGCTATTTTTAAACTAACAGATCAAATTGAACTTTACCAATTATATTATCAGCATGCATTAGATTATGGCATAGATAAAGATCAAATTGAAAAAGTCATTAATGGCTCCATAGAGCAGTAAATTTGTAGTATTGTGAGGATCTTCAAATCAGTATTTATTCTTGGATTTTTTATTTTTCTTATTTCAGGATGCGGTTTAATTGGTAAAATCGAAAACAACACAGCAATGAAAGAGCCTGCGAGGAGAAAAATGATTGATGCTGTATCAGAATTGCGAGTTAGTTCAAAAATTAATTCTAGTACATCCGCTTTTCTTAGACTAAAAGGAAGTGGACAAATGACTTTTGAGCAACAAAGGAATAAGGTTAGATTAGATTTAAGAATAAGCTTCAAGCGCCCGTCTAAATTCTGGCTTGACGTTTCTGATCAATTTATGGGAATCAAGCTCGCAAGAGTGTTGGCTACAAATGATAGCATTAAAGGATATGCTAATATTATTAACAAGTATATTGATTTGCCAATTTCAAAAGTCAAACAATTAGGAATTCCTTTAAATGTGGACGATATCATAAATATATTTTCTGAAGAGGTAATGGCTTGGCCAGAAGATTTTTTATTGGCAAATATGGACTTCAGTTCAGAAGTTTGGTCCTTAAATTTCCCAGTAAGACGCGATAATTTCTTAGGGGAAATCAGCTTAGAATTTTCGTCAGATAATGATCATAAATTATTAAGTCAAAAACTTGAAATAATACAAGATTCTGTAATTGTTCAGGTTAATTACCTGGAAGAGGGAAGTTTTGATTTAACTATTTCGGCTCCAAAAATTAATGGGAGGATGGAATTTAGAGCTAAATCAAAAAAGAGTCTTGAATCTTTAGAATTCCCATTTAACATACCTTCTCATCATGCGCGGATGGACTTTTAGTTTTCTTTTTTTGATCTCTCTTTCTGGTTACTCCCAAAAGTCAAAGGAGGTTCTTGAGCAAAGGAAACTTCAACTGCAGGAAGATATTAATATTGCTAATATTCTTTTAAAAAAGACTCAAAAAGACAAAGCTCTTACATTAAATCAGTTAAGAGCTTTGGATAAAAAAGTTAATGCCCGCGCTGAGCTGATAACGACGGTTCAATCTCAGATTATGAATACAGAACGTCAAATATCTCAAATGCGTAAGGAGATATTGAGGTATGAAAAAGAAATAAATGTTCTTAAGGATGAATATGCTTCTATGATAAAAGAGGCTCAAAAAAGGGGCAAACCAATGCAATCTTGGGCTTATATTTTTGCTTCTGATGGAATACAGCAAGCGATAAAAAGATTATATTTTCTTAAGCAGTATGTTGGATTCAGACAAACACAAGTAGATGAAATTAAGATTTTACAGCAAAAAAAGACAAGTAATATTGCTGAGGAAGAACGAGAAAAGGGGATAAAAATCAAACTTCTTTCCCAAGAAATAGCACAAAAGAAAATACTACTAAGTGATAGAAGAGAACAGGCAAAAGCTGTTAACGCATTAAAAAGGAAAGAATCACAGGTCTTTGTAGGAATAAAAAAGAAGAGGAGCGAATTACAAAAGCTAGAGAAACAAATTCAAAAAATTATCAAGGATGAATTGAAGCGTCAAAGAGAAGCTGCTCGACAAAAGAATTCAAATAATAAAAGCTCAGATATATCAGAATACGAGTTAACCCCTGAAGGGAGCGCGCTGGCTCAAGATTTTTCCGATAATAAGGGTAATTTGCCTTGGCCCGTGAAAAGAGGAATTATTACTCAAAACTTTGGGCTGAATGTCGTTCCTGGGACATCAGGAGTTTCTATAAAAAACCCTGGGGTCGATATCGGTACACCAAAAGGCTCTAAAGTCAGGTCAGTATTCAAAGGTGAAGTATCAACAGTGGTTAGGATTCCTGGCGCAAATCGTGTGGTATTGATAAGGCATGGCAATTATTTTACAGTCTATTCTAACCTCGAAGATGTCTATGTAAAAACGGGAGATAAAGTTGAGATTTTAGACGACATTGGATCAGTGGCTTCTGACGCCGAAACAGGGGAATCTACGCTCCATTTTGAACTATGGAAAAACACATCAAATCAAGACCCTAAACCTTGGTTAAATCGTTAAAAATCATAGGAGTATAACCCAACCCTGGGATAATAAGGGTTCAGCTACTTTGTATTTAAGACTTTTTTGTTCTCCTGAGGCAACATTGGTAATAGTCACTAGATCATTGCGTCCATATTTTTTTGCACTGGTTACTGGTTGAGAGATTTCTTTTTTTCGAGACGAATTATCTGAATTCTGAGGTTCATTTGTTCCAGGTCCGCTAGTTGTATAATTAACCTTAGCAGGTTTATTCTGAGAAACTTGTTGAACTCTCTGGGAATCAGGGGAATTGCCATCAGATGATTTAGGTAGATTTGCTTTGAAAAGAAAAGAAATAGATTTTCTATTAAGCTCATCAAGCATTTCCTTAAAAAGGTTAAAGCTTTCATGTTTGTAAATTAACAAAGGATCTTTTTGCTCATAGACTGCTCCTTGAACATTTTGACGGAGATCATCCATATTTCTCAGGTGCTCTTTCCAAGACTCATCTATCATTGAAAGAACGACACTTTTTTCTAAATCATGAATTAAACTTTCTCCTTTGGAAGAGACTGACTCTTGGAGATTTGTTGAAACTTGTAATCCTTTAATGCCATCAGTAAAAGGAACTAAAATTCTTTCAATTCCATCCCCTTGATCTCGGATGACATTTTCAAGAACTGGCAAAGCATGAGAAGCTACTTGAGAATTTCTCGAAGCATATGAAATCATTGCATTGTCAAATGTTGATTTTGATAATTCGGAAGACGATACTTTTTCGAATTCATTTTCTGTTACTGATGGAGAAATTCCAAAAAGCTCGAAAATATTCAATTGATATAAAGAAAAATCTGCTGTTGATTTAGAATTGGAAATAACATTTTCTGAGAGGTCATAAGCCATATTAGCAATGTCAACTTGCAACCGTTCTCCAGAGAGAGCATTTCTTCTTCTTCTGTAAATGCCTTCTCTTTGAGCGTTCATAACATCATCATACTCTAATAGCCTTTTACGCATGCCAAAATTATTTTCTTCAACTTTCTTTTGAGCTCGTTCAATAGATTTTGAAACCATTCCATGCTGAATTACTTCACCGTCTTTGTGTCCCATTCGATCCATAAGTCCAGCGATTCTTTCAGACCCAAATAAACGCATCAAATTGTCTTCAAGACTTACAAAAAATTGAGAGCTTCCCGGGTCTCCTTGACGTCCTGACCTACCTCTTAACTGCCTATCTACCCGCCGAGAGTCGTGACGTTCTGTTCCTACAATCGCTAGTCCTCCAGCCTTTATCGTTTCTTTTGATAATTTAATATCAGTTCCCCTTCCTGCCATATTTGTGGCTATAGTAACAGTTCCTGGACGTCCAGCTACTGCAACAACATCTGCTTCTTTTTGATGCATTTTAGCATTCAATACTTGGTGAGGTATTTTGCGCATGTTAAGCGCTTTACTTAGCAATTCACTAATCTCAACAGAAGTTGTGCCAACAAGTACAGGTCTATGACTCTCTCTAAGTTTGATTATTTCGTCTATGACGGCATTGTATTTTTCACGCTTTGTTTTGAATACCAAATCATTTCTATCATCACGAAGAATGGATCGATTAGTTGGAATAACAGTTACATCTAGTTTATAAATCTCCCAAAATTCACCGGCTTCAGTCTCAGCTGTACCTGTCATTCCAGAAAGTTTATTGTACATCCGGAAATAGTTTTGCAATGTAACAGTAGCATATGTTTGAGAAGCAGCTTCTATTTTCACATTTTCTTTAGCTTCAATTGCTTGATGAAGCCCGTCTGAATAGCGTCGACCATCCATAATTCGACCTGTTTGCTCATCAACAATTTTTACTTTAGAATCCATTACGACGTATTCGATGTCTTTTTCGAATAAAGCGTATGCTTTTAAAAGCTGACCCATAGAGTGAATTCGTTCACTTTTAATCCTGTAATCTCGAAGTAAAACCTCTTTTTTAGAGGCTTTATCTGATGGAGAATTATCCGATGTTTTAATAACATCTAATTCAGTTGACATGTCTGGCATGACAAAGAAATTTTGATCGGTAAGATCGCTAAGTAGCTGAATCCCTTTATCTGTTAGGTTTACTTGATTTTGCTTTTCTTCAATAGCAAAGAAAAGTGTCTCATCAATAACTTTCATTTCTTTACCTTGATTCTGAAGATATACACCTTCGGTTTTTTGAAGCAACGCTTTATTTCCCGATTCAGATAATAATTTTATCAATGCCTTATTTTTTGGAAGAGCTCTGTGAGCTCTTAAAAGCTCAAATCCAGCGTCTTTACTATTCCCTTCATTCAAGAGTCGTTTTGCTGACGTAAGAGCCTCATGAGAGATGCTTTTTTGTTGGTTAAAGAGTTCAATTACAAACTTTTTAAGATCATCATATTCATGTTTGTCACCATTAGGAGTTGGTCCAGAAATAATAAGAGGAGTTCGAGCATCATCAATTAAAACGGAATCTACTTCATCAACTATGGCATAATTATGCCCCCGTTGCACCAATTCATTTGCTTCTCGAGCCATATTATCTCTTAGGTAATCAAAACCAAATTCGTTATTAGTTCCAAAGGTAATATCTGCAGCATAGGCCTTTCTTCGACCTTCACTATTTGGTTGATGTTTATCAATACAGTCTACGCTTAATCCATGAAATTGGTATAAAGGCCCCATCCATTCAGCGTCTCTTTTAGATAAATAATCATTTACAGTTACAACGTGAACTCCCCTTCCAGATAGAGCATTGAGATATACTGGTAGAGTTGCAACTAAGGTTTTACCTTCTCCTGTTGCCATTTCAGCAATTCTTCCTTTATGTAAAACGGCACCTCCAAAAAGCTGGACATCATAATGGACCATATTCCATGAAACTGGTGTCCCGGCGGCTTCCCAATGATTATTCCAAGTTGCTTCATCTCCATTAATATCTATTGCATTTAATGATGAAGACAGAGAGCGATCTATTTCTGTACATTTAACTGTCATGGGGCCGGAAGTCCATTGACGAGCTGTTTCTCTTATTACAGCAAAAGCTTCAGGTAAAATTTCGTCTAACACTTTATTTTCTGACGCAATGACCACTTTTGTCAGTTCATCAATTTTTGAATAAATTTTTTCTTTTGTTTCAAAACTCGTTTCTATTTCTGCTTCTGACTTTAAAGCAATTATTTCTTCTTGTTCTGCTATTGAAGACGCCTTAATTTTAGATTTAAATTCTTGGGTTTTTAAACGTAACTGGTCAGGGGTAAACCCCTGAATAGACTGCTCTGCAGCGTGTATTTTTGTTACGTAAGGCTGTATTTCTTTTAAATCTTTTTCAGATTTATTGCCTAATATTTTTTGTAGAAGCTTTTGAATCATGTTAAAGGCAAAAGTACAATCCTTATGCCACTGTGCGTTGAGTAAATATTTTCATCAAGTTAATATTCATCTTCATTCCAAAGAAAATCTTCATCAGAGGGGTAGTCTGGCCAGATTTCTTCTATAGATTCATATACATCTTGATCCTCTTCTTCGATGGCTTGGATATTTTCTACCACCTCTAATGGAGCTCCAGTTCGAATGGCATAATCGATTAATTCGTCTTTGGTGGCGGGCCAAGGCGCGTCACTAAGATATGAGGCAAGTTCAAGTGTCCAGTACATGTGTTTAAGTGCTTCTTATTTTTCGCAAATATATTCTTTTTGTAGACCTACACAAGCACTTTTTAAGACATTGGTTTCCAATGTATTTCTTCGGACCCTAATTTCATTGCAAACCAACGGGAAAGAGTGAAAAGATAATCACTTAATCTATTCAGTAAAGGGATACCATGTAACGGTAACCCAATTTCATCGTTCATTAAAGAGTTTTGTAATTCGGCAGTAAATCTTTCAGCTCGCCGACATACCGCTCTGGCAATATGAATCTGACTAACTAAAACATCACCCCCAGGAAGAATAAAGTTCTTAAGTGGACTTAAGTTTGACGTCATTTTATCTATTTCATTTTCCAGAACATTTATCCAGTCATCTTGAACCTTGGGAAGATTCATGATCATTTCTGGAGAGTCATTAGCTAGATGGGAGCCTAGCGAAAAAATCCAAGATTGAATGGTAATGATATTTTTCTCTTTTTCAGGATAATGAATTAAAGCTGCAACCTGATCTCTTAGTAAACCCAAGTGAGAGTTAAGTTCATCAAGCGACCCATATGCGTGTAGCCTTATATGTGATTTACTAACGCGCTT
Organism: uncultured Cryomorphaceae bacterium; assembly: GCA_913009655.1. GTDB lineage: Bacteria > Bacteroidota > Bacteroidia > Flavobacteriales > Schleiferiaceae > TMED14. Next base: position 68,717 of record CAJVWI010000004.1, on the reverse strand, counting down.
ACCACTGTAAAGGCCAGAGTCTCCTTTATCTCCAGTTTTTGTATAAATTTTCACGATTGTGAAGATACATAATGGTTAAGCTTAATTCACTCTTAAAATTAAGGAAGTAAATGAGATTTACTAATATGCTCGCCCTTTAATTCCTTCCACATAATTGACAAAAGATTGATTTGCCACCCTATTCCCTCCCGGTGTCGGGTAATTTCCAGTAAAATACCAATCCCCAAGGTTTTCAGGACAAGAAGCATGAAGATCTTTTACGGTTTGATATATTATCTGAACCTCAGCTTTTACACTTGGCGGAGTTAGTAATTGGGCAATTTTTTGAGATATATCAGTATCGTCAAAAGGTTCATAAATTGCTTTCACAACGTTTATTTGGTCTAGCATGTCTTTTTTGAGCTCAGCCTTTGCTTGCTGATAAGTATTCTCCACAATTGATGCTAACCCTTTCTCTTTTAGTAATGATATAGTTGCTTGGAATGCTGCAAAATCATTCATTTTAGCCATGTCTATTCCATAGCAATCAGGGAATCTGATTTGGGGCGCAGAACTAACAATAATTATTTTTTTTGGCCCAAGTCTATCCAACATTTTTAAGATACTCTTTTTAAGGGTAGTCCCTCTAACAATGCTATCATCTACTGCCACAATAGTGTCATCTGGATTAACAATATTATAAGTACTATCATAGATATGTGAAACCATGTCATCTCTCACTAAATCTTGAGCAATAAAGGTTCTTAGCTTAACATCTTTCCAAGCAATTTTTTCTACTCTAGGTCTTCGCTCTAAAATCGGCAAAAGTTGCTCTTTTGAAAAGTCATTTTTTAATTCTAAAACCTCGTTGATTTTTTGTTTGTTTAGAGCACTTTCAACTCCCTTGACAAGTCCATAAAATGAAATCTCAGCAGTGTTTGGAATGAAGCTAAAAATAGTTTTGTCAAAATTATTATTTGCTGCTTTGAGAACACGGTTAGCTAATCTTCGACCCAACTCGATGCGTTCATTATAAATGGCACCATCATTTCCTCGAGAAAAATAGATTCGCTCAAATGAACAAGCAAGGTGCTTTTTTGGCTCTAATATTTTTTTTATCAAAACAGTCCCATCTCTTTTGATCCATATCATATGTCCTGGAGGAACTTCTTTTATATCATCAAACTTTAAGTTAAAAGCTGTCTGGATAACCGGTCTTTCTGATGCAACTACTGCAATCTCATCATTAAAATAATAGTATGCTGGACGAATCCCATTCGGGTCTCTGATCAAAAACGAATCACCTTGACCTAACATGCCCCCCATTGCATAGCCTCCATCCCATGCTTTTGCAGCTTTTTTCATTACTCTTGGGAGATCAATATTCCCTATTAAAAATTGAGAACGTTGAATATTATTTAGCGCAATATTTTTATCAGCTTCGGATTTAAGGCGATCATTTTCTTGGTCTAAAAAATGACCAATTTTCTCCATAACAGTTACCGTATCTGCTTGTTCTTTGGGATGTTGCCCGATAGAAACCAACTCATCGATTAATTCGCTTGTGTTGGTCATATTAAAATTCCCTGCCAAAATTAGGTTTCGGCTCATCCAATTACTTTGTCTCAAAAACGGATGGCAGGATTCAATCGAGTTGGATCCAAAAGTTCCATAGCGCAAATGACCTAAATATGTTTCACAGGCAAATGCCAGATTATTTTTTACCCAATCAACGTCTTTGATCTTTTCCATTTGACCATCTAGCAACTCTTCTATTCGACGCTGAATCCGATTATAAATATCCTGCATGGGATTATTCTCGACAGAACGATATCTACTTATATATCGTTGCCCAGGAGGCATATTTAACTTAACTCCAGCTAAACCTGCTCCGTCTTGGCCCCGGTTGTGCTGTTTCTCCATCATGAGAATCATTTTATCAAGCCCATAAAGAGCTGACCCATATTTATCAAGGTAAAAGTCAAGTGGCTTGCGAAGCCGAAGAAGGGCAATTCCGCATTCATGTTGGATAGCGTCACTCATCTTTAGAATTTAAAAGTCTAAAGGTAGCACTTCACTACCTTAGCTCAAATTGTTCAAAAAAAATAGATGAAACCCTTGGTCGTCGATATTCATACTCATATTCTACCTAAGAATATACCGTCTTTTGCAAAGCGATTTGGTTATGGTGGCTTTATTAACCTAGATCATAATTGTAAAGGATGCGCTAGGATGTTAAAGGATGATGTTTTTTTTAGGGAGGTACAAGAGAATTGCTGGGACCCTGAAGTTCGCTTAAATGAATCCAAACAGTTTGGAGTAGATATTCAGGTTCTTTCTACTGTTCCGGTTATGTTTAGTTATTGGGCGAAATCAAAAGATACAGATGTGGTTTCAAAATTCCTTAATGATCACATAGCCGAAATAGTAGAGAGTTACCCGAAAAAATTTGAAGGCCTTGGAACGCTCCCTATGCAGTCTCCAGAGCTGGCTATAATGGAGCTGCAGAGATGTAAAAAAATCGGATTGAAGGGGGTTCAGATTGGTAGCCACGTAAATAAATGGAATCTAGATGCGCCAGAGCTTTTTCCAATTTTCCAAGAATGTGAACGTCTTAATATGGCAGTTTTTATTCACCCTTGGGACACCATGGGAGAGGACACTATGCCTAAATACTGGCTACCATGGCTTGTGGGAATGCCTGCAGAATCAAGTCGAGCAATCTGCTCTATGATTTTTGGTGGAGTATTTGAAAGACTTCCGCTTTTGAGAGTTGCAGTAGCCCACGGGGGAGGAAGTTTTACTTCTACAATTGGCAGGATTGAACATGGATTTAATGTTCGTCCTGACCTTTGCGCGATCGATAATCAATTTCCCCCTTCTAGTTATTTGGGAAAATTTTGGCTTGACAGCCTTGTTCACGACCAAAACATGTTAAACCATATTACAAATATGGTTGGTGAAGACAAAGTACTATTAGGTTCTGATTATCCATTTCCTCTTGGAGAATTAAATCCAGGAGAATTAATTAAATCTATGGACTGGTCAGCAAATAAAAAAGAAAAAGCACTTGGGTCTAATGCGCTGAAATGGTTGAATGGATATTAGATTATCGTTACGTATACTTTTTTTGCCAAAGCTATGGGAATTTCAATTTTTAAAGAGTTGGAACATTTAAGATTTATATTATTATTTTCCTTTGAAAGGATTTTTAATTCCATGCCTAGTTTTAGACCGATTTTATTTAAGTCTCTGAGAAATCCTGATGAATCATCTCGAACTGCTGAAAATTGACAAGATTGACCTGAAGAAATATCTGTTAAAGCGGATCCTTTTGCTGGGGAAAAAACAAGATCAACAGATGGAATTCGGTCACCATGAGGATCAAATTTCGGGAACCCTAAAAATTTGTCTAAGCGACTCATTAATTTTTCACTTCTTACATGCTCTAGCTCTTCAGCCACTTCGTGAACCTCATCCCAGCTGAAGTTTAAGGTTTGTGATAAAAAAACTTCCCAAAGTCTATGTTTTCTTGTAAGCGCTATAGCTACCTTTTCACCTGATTCGGTGAAAGAGATTGCACCGTATTTCTGATAAGTAACAAGACCTTTCCCCATAAGCTTTTTAACCATTGATGTAACGCTAGGAGGGGCAACATTAAGTCTAGATGCAAGAGAATTGGTAGCAACACTTTTTCCTGAAAGGATCATGTTGAGCATGGTTTTTAAATAATCTTCTTCATTACGGGTAATTGGCGTTTCTTCTTGCTTCATTTTACGTATTTCGGGTCAGCAGGCATTATTGTTCCGCACTGATTACATGTTCTATTTTTTTCTGAACTGTAAAAGTCATAAAAATGAGTCAAAAAGTCTTGTTCAATATTTTTCAAATTGAAATAAACAGAGTGCAAGGAATTATTACACGAGTCACAAAACCACATCAGTCCATCCTTAAAATTTTGCCCTTCTCTTTTCCTCTCTATTACTAATCCTATGCTCCCCTTTTTTCGAATAGGTGAATGAGGAGTTCTGGCTGGGACAAGAAGCATATCTCCAGATTTGAGAATATGGTCAACCGGTTGGCCATTTTCTTGAAGACGGACTGTTATCTCTCCTTCTAACTGATAAAAAAACTCTTCTGTTTCATTGTAATGATAATCTTTTCTGGCATTTGGCCCAGCAACAGCCATGACAATATAATCTTCGGATTCCGGTGTCAAATTTTTATTCCCCACAGGAGGAACTAGCTTGTGACGGTTCGCATCAAGCCAATGCTGAAAATTAAATGCTTTACCCATTCTTTAAAGATAAATAATGAATCTTGATTTTAGGGAGTCGATATTTTAATTGACTCATCGGTTTTAAAACAATAATTTTTTTTTTTTGTTCTACTTAGAGCTATCCTTCCCTTTTAATTTCGGATTTTTGTACTAATATTTTTTTTTTGACTAAATGAAACAACTTAATCTAAAACATGATTTTCCAATTTTGGATCAAAAAATTAATGGAAAACCTTTGGTTTATTTAGATAGTGCGGCTACTACTCAAAAACCACAAGTTGTTATAGATACGATTGTAGAATATTATAAATCTTCGAATAGCAATGTTCATAGAGGAGTTCACTCTTTAAGTGAGCGAGCTACAGATTCTTTTGAAGCTGTTCGATCTGCTTTGTGTCAATATATTAATGCTGCTCATGAATATGAAATTATTTTTACCAAGGGCACAACTGACTCGGTAAATCTAGTCGCTCACGGCTTCAGGTCATTACTTAATCCTGGAGATGAAATAATTGTCAGTGAATTGGAGCATCATAGCAATCTAGTTCCTTGGCAAATGCTCGCTCAAGTCAGCGGTGCTAAGTTAGTTTTTATCCCCATGCTCGAAAGCGGGGAGTTAGACATATCAATACTTGATTCTCTGCTTAATTCTAGAACAAAAATTGTTGCATTTAATCATATCAGTAATGCTCTAGGCACAGTTAATCCAGTAAAAAAAATAATATCTGCAGCTCACGCAGTAGGAGCATGTGTTTTTGTAGATGGTGCGCAGGCATTTCCCCACATGGCCATTAATGTTCAAGAATTAGATGTTGATTTTTATGCTGGATCTGCCCATAAGATGTACGGTCCATCAGGGATAGGGTTATTGTATGGCAAATCTGAGTGGCTGGAAAAACTACCTCCGTATCAAGGGGGTGGAGAAATGATTGCTGAGGTCAAATTGAAGGAGAGTACGTATGCTGGATTGCCTCATAAGTTTGAAGCTGGCACTCCGAATATTGAAGGAGTAATTGGTTGGGGTGCAGCACTTAAATGGCTTGAGGGTATTGGGATTGAAAATATCAAAAAGCATGAAGACGATCTCCTAATTTATGCGCGAGGATTGCTTTCGGAAATTCCAGATGTTATATTTTATGGCAGCGCAAAAGATAGGGCAGCAGTAATCTCTTTCGGAATAAAAGGATCGCATCCTTACGATGTTGGAGTTCTTCTAGATCAAATGGGGATAGCTGTAAGAACCGGACACCATTGCGCTCAACCGATAATGACGTCATTTAAAATTCCCGGCACAGTCCGCATTAGCCTTGCGGCATATACATCTAAGGACGATATAGATATGTTTATTGTGGCACTCAAGAAAACTATTTTAATTCTAAACTAATGGAGACAATTGGTGATCGTGAGGAAGACATAATTGAAGAATTTTCATTTTTTGATGATTGGATGGATAAATACACACATCTTATTTCCTTAGGGAAAGAATTAGAACAAATGATTCCGGAGAACAAGACTTCTGAAAATCAAATTAAGGGTTGTCAAAGTCAAGTTTGGTTAAATGCTGAGCTCACTGAAAATAGTATTCTTTTTCAAGCTGATTCTGACGCCATAATCACTAGGGGAATGATAGCTTTATTGCTGCGAGTTGTACAAGGGCAAACTCCGGAAAAAATTGCTTCTTATGATTTTAATTTTATAGAGAAAATAGGATTAACCACACATCTTTCTCCTTCTCGAGCAAATGGTTTGGTCAGTATGGTAAAACAAATACGTCTTTATGGGGTCGCCTTTCAAGGAAAAACGAAATGAAAAATGAAGATATGAATGATGATAAAATGCAAATATTGGGGGAAAAGTCTGTAGAAGTTCTTCGTTCAATTTTTGATCCAGAAATACCAGTAGATATATATGAACTTGGTCTTATCTATGATGTTAAAGTGAGTGAAGATGCGGATATACATATACTTATGACTCTTACTTCTCCCAACTGTCCAGTTGCGGAATCACTCCCATTAGAAGTAAAAGAAAAAGTCAGAACAATTCCTGAAGCAAAAGAAGTTGAGGTTGAAATAACATTTGACCCACCGTGGACAAAAGACATGATGAGTGAGGCAGCGCGTTTAGAATTGGGTATGCTATGAATACTGACTGTGGTATTGACGCTTTAAATTTTTCATTACCTCGTTTATTTCTGCCAATTAGTGATTTGGCAAAAGCCCGCGGTATAGAAGTTGATAAATTAAGATATGGTATAGGTCTTGAATCTATGTCTGTGAGTGATGACGAGATAAAGCTCGGATATAGAAACTAAGAGATACAATAAAGTCAATAAAATGGATGAAATCAGAAATCGAGTTGCTGAGTCAACTTCACTTGTTGTGTTTGATCTTGAAGATTATTTCCCCCCCGCAGGTGTTATGGAATTTGATTTGGCGCCATTAGTTGTCGACGGCGTTATGAGAGAGAGTGTCTGCAGAGACTTTTTTAAATCTATAAATCCTGGAGAGTATAGAGATAAAGTAGTTGCATTTTATTGCTCAGTTGATGCAATTTTACCTCAGTGGATATGGCCGATGGCTTCAAGCTCTATTGCAGAAGAGGCCTTATATATTACTGCCGGTAGAAATTCTGATGCATTGCAGGCATATTATTCACAGCGATTAGCTGGCATGAATTGGGCAGATTTCGCTGGTAAAAAAGTTTTGCTCAAAGGGTGCGGTCAATACCCTGTCCCTGATTCGGCATATGTTCAAGCGGCAATGCATTTAAGTTTGAGCGCCCAGAAATTGATGTATGGAGAGGCTTGCAGCAATGTATTAATACACCTAAACAAGAAATAAATGGAGGGTATGAATACAGACTTTAGATTAATCAGCCTAAATAGGCATATTGATCCACTGCGTAAGGAAATTCTAAATCACCCTCTTTATTCATCAATGATTTCATTGATGGAAGTACGTATTTTTATGGAACATCACATCTATGCAGTGTGGGATTTCATGAGTTTATTAAAGACTCTTCAGCGTAATTTGACAAGCACGGATTCTGCATGGACACCAACAAAGGATCGAGCCTCTAGAAAGCTGATAAATGAAATTGTCTGTGCTGAGGAAAGTGATGTCGATTTAAATGGCAAACCGGCAAGTCACTATGAACTCTATTTAGACGCCATGAGGCAAGCTGGGGCTGAGACCCGGCCAATAATAAAATTTGTTCAAAAACTAGAGGAAGGGTTTAAGCAAAGAGAAATTTTACGTTTTAATATCTCAGAGGCTGATGAAGATTGTCTAAACTTTATTCGAAGTACTCAGAAAATCATTAATCGTGGAAAAACCCATGAAATTGCTGCAGCATTTACATTTGGTAGAGAAGATCTAATTCCTGATATGTTCACTTCACTTGTTAAAAAGCTTTATAAAGAGCATCCTTCAGAACTTTCAGCATTTGTCTACTATCTGGATCGTCATATTGAGCTCGATGGGGACGAACATGGCCCAATGGCTTTAAAAATGATACACAATCTGTGCAAAAATGATGATCAAAAATGGCAAGAGGTTGAGGATGTTAGTATCGAGGCCTTAAATGCCAGACTGACTTTTTGGGATAGTATTCATCGCAAATTATAGTGTGCAAGAATATTTTGATTATTGAATTAATCGGATATTTAAAGCAAACAGTTTTTATTTTCTCCTTCTTATCTTCGCGTTCCTATGAAAAACATATTTGTACTTCTTTTAGCAGTTTTATTTATTCTGCCAACCTCTGTTAATGCCGGTGAGGGCATGTGGATTCCTTTATTGATGAAAAAACTCAATTATAAAGGAATGAAAAAAGCAGGGCTTAAGCTCTCTGCAAAGGATTTATATGATGTAAATAATGGTTCTTTAAAAGATGCTATTGTTTCTTTTGGGGGCTTTTGTACTGGTGAGGTTATTTCAACACAAGGGCTTATTCTAACAAATCATCACTGTGGTTATGATGCTATCCAAAAGCATTCTACTTTAGAAAACAACTACTTAGAAGATGGCTTTTGGGCAATGAAGCGTGCAGATGAAAAGCCTAACCCCGGCCTTTTTGTAAACTTTTTAGTAAGAATAGATGATGTTTCCAAAGAAGTAAATAGAGTGTTAAGCGATACAATGTCTGAACGCGCGAGAGCTTCTGCCATATCCGTAGTTTCAAAAAGCTTAACAAAAAAAGCGACAGAGAATACAGAGTTTGATGCTGCTATTGAGTCTTTTTATCATGGCAATGAATTTTACTTATTTGTCTATCAAAAATTTGGTGATGTGCGATTAGTGGGCGCACCGCCCAGTAGCGTTGGAAAATACGGTGGTGACACCGACAATTGGATGTGGCCTCGTCAAACAGGAGATTTTTCTATATTCAGAGTATACTCAAGTAAAGATGGTTCCGGCTCAGATTACGACGAAGAGAATATTCCGTTGAAGCCAAGGCATTCTTTGCCTGTAAGCTTAAAAGGCGTAGAGGAGGGAGACTTTGCAATGGTGTGGGGATATCCGGGTAGCACCGACCGTTATCTTTCAAGTTGGGGAGTAAAGCAGGCCATTGAGATCTACAATCCATCTGTAGTTGAGGTGCGTGAAGCAAAATTGGCAGTTATGAGAAAGTATATGAATGCCGATCCTGCAACCAAGATCATGTTAGCTTCTTCGTATGCTCAAACAGCGAATTATTGGAAATATTATATTGGCCAAACAGAGCAATTGGTCAACAACAATGTTTACGGCAAAAAGATCGATTTAGAGACAAAATTCTCCAATTGGCTTTCAAATGATAAGAAGCGAAAAGCTAAGTATGGTCAAACCCTTGGTCATATGAAAGATTATTATGAGGGTACGAATTCAACAGTAAAAAATAAAGTTTATTTAATTGAGGCGCTATATAACGGCTCCTCTGCTGCTTCATTTGCTTACAGGGCTGTATCTGGATTGGAACGGGCAATTCAAAACCCCGAAATGATGGAAAGAATTCGTCCGAGAATAATAGAAGGGTCAAAAGGTCATTTCTCCGAATTCCATGCTGAATGTGACCGAGACCTGATGGCTGTGTTGTTTGAGATGTATTCAAAAAACATTTCTGAAGATCAACAACCGGAATTCTTAAAGACGGTATTAAAAACTGACAGCTCTTATGAGGCTTACGCAAATCGTATTTATGAGACTTCTATCTTCATGTCAGAAAACCGGTTTAACGAGTTTATGGAAAACCCGGATAGTATTAGTTTAGCTCAAGATCCATTGACTAAGATTGTCAAAGATTTTAGGAAATCATACTTTGGCTCTATGAATCCTGACCTTGCTTCAAAAAAAGAAAAGGGATACCGATTATGGACAGCAGGTGTTCGTGAAATGTTACCTGATGAGGATTGGTCAGCGGACGCTAACAGCACTATGAGAATGACATATGGAAATATTGGATCTTATGAGCCTAAAGATGGCGTTACCTACAATTACTATACTACCCTTGATGGAGTAATGGAAAAAGAGGATTCTTCCAATCCAGAGTTTTTTGTGCCTCAAAAATTGAAGGAACTTCACAAGGCTAGAGATTACGGTCAATATGCAGATAAAAATGGGGATTTACCTGTTGGGCTGATTTCTGACAATGATATAACAGGAGGGAATTCAGGATCTCCATTAATAAATGCTAAAGGTGAATTGATAGGTGTTGCATTTGATGGAAACTGGGAAGCGATGTCAGGTGATATATTTTTTGAGGATAAGCTTCAACGTACAATTAGTGTTGATATTCGTTATGTCTTATTTATGATCGACAAATATGCAGGTGCGTCGCATTTAATTGATGAAATGGTATTGCGTTGATAAGAAAAAATTATTGTTGAATTATTAACGTATCATATTCAAGGCATTTTTTAATTCTTCAGAGTCTTTAAAACTTAATATTACTTGCCCTCCTCCGTGAGATTTTACAATTACTTTGGAAAGGAGTCCAGTTTTATTACTAAAAATATTGGCTGCTTGAATGTCCTGAGTCGAGTCAGGAGCCTTTATCCCGTGGACAGCGGACCTGACGGCAGACTCCAATTGCCTGACGCTCCATGAGCCTTTTACGCATTTATGATAAAGCACATCGCTTTCAGAACTTTCCGAGAGCCCAACAAGTGCACGCGCATGCCCCATGGAAATATCCCTATCGCGCAAACCTGCTTGAACAAGTGTAGAAAGTTTTAGTAGACCAACATAGTTGGCTACTGTTGACCGGTTTTTCCCAACTCTCTCAGAAACTTGTTGTTGAGTGAGATTACAATCTTCAATTAGTCGATTGTAGGAAAGGGCAATTTCCATTGGATCTAAATCCCGTCGTTGAATATTTTCAACCAAAGCCATCTCGAGAATTTCTTGGTCATCAGCTAAACGAACAAAAACTGGAATTGACTTTAGTCCTACAATTTTAGCTGCCCTGTATCGACGTTCTCCCGATATGATTTGATATTTATCATATTCACCAATTCTTCTCACAGTTATGGGTTGAATAATCCCTAAGGACTTAATAGAAGTAGCTAAGTCATTTAATGGGCTATTCTCAAAATTAGCCCTAGGTTGTGAGGGATTAGGTTCAATTTTATCAATTGCTAATTGAAATGTTTCAGAAAGAACTTCTTGTGAAGATAATTCTTCTTGAAGGTTATTAGATTCTGATTTTAATAGGGCGGAGAGCCCGCGACCCATAGCTGGGCGTTTAGATGAAGACATGTTCAAATATCGGAATTAATAGACATATAATTTTGATATTTTGAACATGCAACCAAACCTTACCTTTGCGGCCAGTAACTATGAAAGATATTCGGAATTTTTGCATTATTGCTCATATTGACCATGGTAAAAGTACTTTGGCAGATAGGCTAATGGAGGTGACTCAAACTGTAAGTGCGCGCGAGCAAAAAGATCAATTGCTTGACAATATGGATTTAGAGCGAGAGAGAGGCATAACAATAAAGAGCCATGCCATTCAGATGGACTATATCCATGACAATCAACCTTATCGATTTAACCTTATAGATACCCCTGGTCATGTTGATTTTAGTTATGAGGTAAGTCGATCAATTTCTGCTTGTGAAGGGGCATTATTGATTGTTGATGCCGCTCAAGGAATTCAGGCACAAACTATTTCCAATTTATATTTAGCAATAGAGCATGATTTAGAGATTATTCCAATAATGAATAAGATCGACTTGCCAAGCGCAAATCCTGAAGATGTTGCAGATCAGATAATAGAATTGATAGGATGTAAAAGAGATGACATTTTGAGCGTTTCAGCAAAAACAGGAGCTGGAATACCCGAGCTATTAGAAGCTATACTGGAAAGAGTCCCCGCTCCGTCAGGAGATCTAAACGCTCCTTTACAGGCAGTTATATTTGATTCCACATTTAATCCATTTAGAGGTATTGAGGCCATATTTCGAGTCACTAACGGAAAAATAAGAAAAGGAGAAAAAGTCAAGTTCATGGCTACGGGAAAAACTTATGAGGCCGATGAAATTGGTATTTTACGGTTAAATAAAGATCCACAAAATGAACTTTTAGCGGGGGATGTAGGATATATTATTTCAGGTATAAAGGACGCCAAAGAGGTAAAAGTTGGTGATACGATAACAACAGTAGATAACCCAGCGGAGATTGCACTTTCAGGCTTTGAAGATGTAAAGCCAATGGTATTTGCGGGAATATACCCAGTAGAAACTGAAGAGTTTGAAGAATTAAGAACATCTCTCGAGAAACTAAGATTAAATGATGCATCTCTATCATTTGAAGCAGAGACATCTACAGCCTTAGGTTTTGGCTTTCGTTGCGGATTTTTAGGTATGCTTCATCTTGATATTATTCAAGAGCGTCTTGAGCGTGAATTTAATATGACAGTAATCACTACGGTCCCTAATGTGTCATATCATGCGTTTAAAAAGTCAAGCCCTGACTCGATGTTTCTTGTCACAAACCCATCCGACTACCCTGACCCTTCAAGTTTAGATCGTATCGAAGAGCCATTTATAAAGGCTCAGATAATTACAAAATCTGAATTTGTTGGTGGAGTTATGAGTCTTTGTATCGACAAAAGAGGAGTTATTACAGGTCAATCATATTTAACCACTGATCGAGTGGAGTTATCATTTGATATGCCTTTAGCAGAGATAGTTTTTGATTTTTATGATCGCTTGAAAACAATTAGTAAGGGTTATGCAAGTTTTGATTATCATCCCATTGGCTACCAAGCGTCTACCCTAGTTAAAGTAGATATTTTGCTTAATGCTGAACCAATTGATGCATTAAGCGCGTTGATCCATAAAGACCATAGCCATAATATAGGAAAGCGCCTTTGTGAAAAATTGAAAGAATTAATCCCCCGCCAGCAATTTGTAATTGCAATTCAAGCGGCAATTGGAGCTAAAATTATTGCAAGAGAGACGTTAAGCGCCCTTAGAAAAGACGTTACTGCTAAATGTTATGGGGGCGATATTAGCCGTAAGCGGAAGTTATTAGAAAAACAAAAAAAAGGAAAGAAAAGAATGAGACAGCTTGGGAATGTCGAAATCCCCCAAGATGCATTTTTAGCGGTTCTCAAGTTAAACGATTGATTTTTCTGCCTTCATATATTCCGACCTAACTTCGTTAACATGGCGAATAAAAAATCATTTGAGAAATTAGAATCTCTTAGGAAAGAGGCAAATCAAGGTGGTGGAGAAAAAAGAATTAAATCTCAACACGACAAAGGAAAGCTTACTGCTCGAGAAAGGCTAGAGTTACTTTTTGATAATGGGATTTTTGAGGAAATTGGTCAGCTTGTCACTCATCAAAGTACTCTTTTTGGACTTGATAAGAAACGCTTTCTAGGTGATGGTGTTATTACAGGGTTTGGTAAAGTCGATGGAAGACTAATTTATGCATATGCTCAAGACTTCACTATTCTGGGGGGGTCATTGGCTGAGGCTCATGCTAAAAAAATCTGTCGAATTATGGACTTGGCCTTACAAAATGGAGTTCCTATAATTGGACTTAATGACTCTGGCGGGGCAAGAATTCAAGAAGGTGTTGTCTCTTTAGGGGGCTATGCGGATATATTCTTTAGGAATACAAAAGCCTCAGGAGTAATTCCGCAATTGAGCTTAATTTTAGGACCATGTGCCGGGGGAGCAGTTTACTCCCCAGCGCTTACTGATTTTGTGGGAATGGTTGAGGGAAGTAGTTATATGTTTGTAACTGGCCCCAATGTTGTTAAAACAGTGACACATGAAGATGTCTCTTCTGAGGATCTTGGAGGCGCTCAAACTCATGCGGTAAAAAGTGGGGTAACACATTTTTCATACAAAGATGAGCCCTCTGCAATTATTGGTTTCAAAAAGCTTTTATCTTACTTGCCTCAAAATTGTGAGGATCCAGTGTCTCTTTTAGATTACGATTCTATAAATGAAATCAGACCAGAACTTAACAGAATTATCCCTTCTAGTTCCGAGAAGTCTTACGATATAAGAGACGTAATTTTTGGTATAGTTGATTCAGATTCTTTCTTTGAGGTTCATAAAGATTTTGCTGAAAACATGGTTGTTGGATTTTCTCGAATAGCAGGGCGATCAATAGGTGTGATTGCAAATCAGCCGTTACATTTAGCTGGAGTTCTAGACAACCATGCCAGCAGAAAAGGGGCAAGGTTTGTTAGGTTTTGTGATGCATTTAACATACCATTATTGGTTCTTGAGGATGTTCCCGGCTTTTTGCCAGGAACCGATCAAGAATGGAATGGGATAATTTCAAATGGGGCTAAATTACTTTATGCATTTTCGGAAGCTACAGTTCCGAGAATCACAGTCATTACAAGAAAAGCATACGGTGGTGCATACGATGTAATGAATTCAAAGCATATTGGTGCTGATATGAACTATGCATGGCCGAGTGCAGAAATTGCGGTAATGGGATCAAAAGGGGCAGCTGAAATCATCTTTAAAAATGAAATCTCAAATTCAAAAGATCCTCAATCAACATGGTTAGATAAAGAAAAGGAATACGCTTTAGAATTTGCGAACCCCTATAAGGCTGCCTCTCGAGGCTTTGTAGATGAGGTAATAGAGCCGAGTGCAACAAGAATAAAACTTATTAAGGCATTTGATATTTTGGAAAATAAAGTTATCGACTCTCCTAAACGAAAGCATGGAAATATTCCTTTATAAAAAGAGTTTGCTTAGTAAGTCTAGCTGATTAACTTTGTCGACCGATTTACAGTGCCCCATCGTCTAAAGGCAGGACAGCGGTTTTTGGTACCGTCAGTCTAGGTTCGAGTCCTAGTGGGGCAACTCGATTTACCCTTAGTGAATTGTAATTCAGTTTGCTAGGGGTTTTTTAATTCGTCAATAAGAACTTAAAGGTTTCGTTATCAAACCTAAGAAAATACATTCCACGTGGCCAATGTTCAGGGATCTCAATCCCATCAGAAATTTGGTAATCCTTCATTAGTCGCCCAAGGGAATCTATAATTTTGATTTTCTTATTTGTACTTAAAGTATTTCTTTTAGTCAAGTATAACTTTTCTCCAGGCTTGAGAATAGTTGGCCATATTTTATTATCAGAAATTCCCTGTTCAAAAGTTCCAATTGTAGTCAGGGACTTGGTAATGATATCTGAACCATTACAGTCATTCGAGGCGATTAATGTCACATTGTAAAAAAGTCCAGGAGGGTTGTATGTATGCGTTATAACTTTCCCAACGCCAGAATCTCCATCCCCAAAATACCATTTGTAATAACTCGCGCCCAATGAAACATTACCATTAAATTCAACAGCCATCCCTTGGGGGCCAGTAGAAATTATTTTTGCGGTCCAGTTCGCAAGAATAGAATCATTAGGGTCGCAAATATCAATTATCGAAGCAAAGCTATTGGTATCGCCGCAGTTATTGTAAGATTTTAATATTACGTCATAGATACCTGGCGAAGAATAAGTGTGAGAAACAGTTGCTCCAGAACCAAAATTACCATCTCCAAATTCCCATAAAAAGCCAGAGGAGCCGATCCCTCCGGATGATACTTGGAAATTATAGGTAAACCCTGATTCTTGAAATGTAAAAACTGGATTACCAAGGGAAGAACAGATATTTATGGTTTGCGTCGTGTCTGTAATGATACCGCAGGGCAATTGAACTGAAAGGGTTACATTATATGTTCCCGGCGAGCTGTAAGTGTTAAAAGCAGGGGTGCCGCTCCCTGTGGATCCATCTCCAAAGTCCCATGTGCATTGAGCATTATTTGGAAGACCAGTGGCGACAAAACCTCGGGAAAGAAAGTTTCCGTAATCGTAAAAAGAGGCAATAACAGGAGGACAATATGGGGCTTCATCAACACAAAAATCATCAACCGCTATTTTTGCAAGTGGAGCATTCCTAGTTCCTGTTATGCGGAATCGTATGGTGTCATTTTGATATTGTAGAAGATTTATAACATTTTGCTGCCAAGGTGAATTTTTTTGCTGAATTGCGGCCAAGGATATCAAAGTGTTAGAGCCACTGGCACTACTCCAGCCGTTGCCGAAATCAATTTCTAAAGAAAGAGATGAAATGGCAGAACCATATAAATGACTTTTAAAGTACACAGCAGGAGTGTCAAGCGCTGTTAAATCAAACCATGGAGTAACAATGCTTGTCGAGTTGATGGGGCTAGCGCCATCTGGCTGGGTAAACATATATTGACCTGTTGAAGCAACAACACTATTACCAGGTCCAGATTGATTCCACGTAGATCCACCTGTCTTAAAGCTCCAAATAAAACCCATAGAATCAGAGCGCGACCAGCAGTTGCCTATACTTCCATAAAATCCCGGGGCAAAATTCGGATAGTACCCGACCCAACTGGAATCCTCAAAGTCTTCGCAATAAGGAGCCAGAATGGGAAGACAGTTTGATAATGTAGATTCAAAGCCAGAATTGGAATTTCTTATTCCTATCGAGTCGTGATTCAAATTTTCATATGAAG
The DNA here is from genome assembly GCA_913009655.1 of uncultured Cryomorphaceae bacterium. Lineage (GTDB taxonomy): Bacteria > Bacteroidota > Bacteroidia > Flavobacteriales > Schleiferiaceae > TMED14. Next base: position 52,464 of record CAJVWI010000004.1, on the reverse strand, counting down.
GCGTAATTCCAGCTGACAATGTCATCTGATTGAATATTATCGAAATAAAAAGGATAAGATACTTCATTTTAAAAAAATTGTGTTTAGGCATTCTTTTGGCGTTCGATGCATCAAACATAATGCCATCGAATAGATTGAAATATGTAAATGAGTCACTGAGTTCTTCTTTTGAGTAAAATGTATGATAACAAAAAAAGAGGTTTTTAAATTATGAATTTTTGTAATGGCAAACTTTAAACAAGTTTATGTACTTTTGCTACGACTTGTTGAAGAATGTAAAAGAGGGGACCACAAGTCCCCTCTTTTGTTCTTTATACTTTTTTAGATTGAATGGACTACGCTGAATTAAAGATATTGATTGAAACAGAAACTGCAGAAATTGGGGCATTTCTGGTAGATTTTGAACTTAATATGGAAAATCAAATTAAGCTTCATGCTGATCTGCTAGAGGGTCATATTTCTGTAGATCAGTTAAAATATTTAAGTCGCTCGATTGAAAATGCTTTAGGTGATGAATCTGAAGATTATTCTATTGAAGTTTCTTCTCCTGGAATGTTTACACCTTTTAAAGTTCCAGAGCAATATAAAAAGAGTATTGGTCGATTGGTGAAAGTGAATATATTGGAGAGCGGTGATTCCCTAAAAGGAACCTTAAAGTCTTATGACGGCAAGGAAATTGAGCTCCACTGGACTGAACGTGTCCCTAAGCCTAAAGGAAAAGGTAAAATGGACGTTGATTTAAAGAAAACCATCCCTCTGAAGGATGTATCAAAAATTATTTTAGACTTTAAATTCTGATTTTTTTCAATTATGGAAAATTTAGCTATTATCGAATCATTTGGCGAGTTCAAAGATGAAAAGAACATCGACCGAGTCACACTTATGTCTTTTATTGAAGAGGCATTTCGCGTTCAACTTCGTAAGAAGTTTGAAAGTGACGAAAATTTTGATGTGATTGTCAACCCGGACAAAGGAGATCTGGAAATATGGCGAAATCGAATTATTGTTGACGATAAGTCTATTGAAGATTCAAATCTTGAAATAGCTTACAGCGAGGCTATAAAAATTGAACCTGACTTTGAGGTTGGCGAGGAAGTTTCAGAAGAAATTAAAATGATCGATTTAGGAAGAAGATTTATTTTGGCATTTCGTCAAACTTTGGTCCAAAAAGTTCAAGAGCATGATAGTGGTGAGCTTTACAAGCGATACAAAGACATGGAAGGTGAAATAATAACTGGAGAAGTTCATCACGTAAGAAATAGAGAAATCATAATTTATGACGATCAACAAAATGAATTGATATTGAGAAGGGATGAGATGATTCCTGAAAAAGACTTTTTCCGGAAAGGGGATACTGTTCGTTCCATTGTTAAATCTGTAGAGATCCGAGGGACAAAGCCATTTATCTTATTAAGTAGAACAGCAGATAATTTTTTAGCAAAATTATTTGAAACAGAAATCCCAGAGGTTTTTGATGGAATAATAACTGTCAAGGGTGTGGTTAGGATACCTGGTGAAAAAGCTAAAGTTGCGGTAGAGAGTTATGATGATAGAATTGATCCAGTGGGAGCTTGTGTTGGGATGAAAGGCTCACGGATTCATGGAATTGTTCGCGAACTCAGAAGTGAGAACATAGATGTAATTAATTTCACGACTAATCAGCAGTTGTTTATTCAAAGAGCCCTGTCTCCAGCGAAAATAAGCAATATAGTTATGGATGAAGAGCGCAAAAAAGTTGATGTATATCTCCCTGCGGATCAAGTTAGTTTAGCTATAGGAAGGGGCGGAACTAACATTAGATTGGCAAGCAGGCTGACGGAATATGAAATTGATGTTTACAGAGAAGATATTGTTCACGAGGAAGATGTAGAATTGATAGAATTCTCTGACGAAATAGAAGGCTGGGTAATTGAGCAGTTGCGCAAGAGCGGTTATGATACAGCCAAAAGCATTTTGAATGTAGAGACCGAGGATATAGCAAGACGTTCTGACTTAGAGATTGAGACAGTTGAAGAAGTTCGAGGTGTTCTTAAGAAAGAATTTGAAGATTAATAAAGAAATAAAGCTTAGCGAAAATTCATAACATATGAGTAATTACCGAATTAGTAAAGTTCTCAGCGAGTTGAATATCGGACTTGATACAGCTGTCGATTATTTAAAATCGAAGGGCCATGTAGTCGATAAGAATCGCAACTCAAAAATCAATCAAAAAGAATATGAATTTTTGCTTGAGAATTTTGCCTCGGACAAGACTAAAAAAGACGAAGCTGAGACTCTTATCCAACAGAAACGAGAAGAGAAAGAAGCAATTCATGCGGAACGTCAGGAGCAAGAAAAGCCTAAAAATGAATTATTTAGGGTAGGGCCTAGTCTTAAAGGCCCAAAAATTTCAGGTAAAATAGACTTAAACCCTTCAAAAACTTCAAAAGAAATAATTGCCCCTGCTGCTAAAGATGAAACGTTGTCTTCTGAGGACTCTAAAACTTCTACCAATGAACAGGTTAAGGAACAACCTGTTAAAGAAACTTCAGAAAAAAAGGAGCCAACTGAATCTATTGTAAAAAGCAAAGTTGACCGGAAAGAAGAGGTAAAGGTGTCAAAACCATTAGCAGATGAAAAACGTGCATCGGATGAGGGTAAAGCCCCAGAGGACGCAAATCACAAGACTCAGTATAAAAAACTTGATGGACCTAAGCTTACAGGTGTGACCATCGATCTCAAGCAATTTGCTAAAAAACCTAAACCACCAGGAGAGGGTGGGAAAAGAAAGCGAATTAAAACCGAGGGCTTGCAAAAGCCAGCCGCTGGAGGAGGAAGAACAACAACGGGAGCAGCAACTGTCGGGGCAGCAAAACGTAGAGATAATAATCGTCCAGGTCTCGGAGCAGGAAGGGGACGTAATGCAAAAGTTCAACCAAAAGCTGAAGTTTCTAAAGAGGATATTGCTCGTAAAATAAAGGAAACACTCGAAAAGTTAGGGGGTAACAAAAAGTCAAAAGGTTCTAAAATAAGAAGAGACAAACGTGCGGAACGTACAGAGGCTAAAGAGATGGCTGAAATTGAACGTATCGAAGGAGAAAAAGTCTTAAAACTTACAGAATTTGTCACATTACTAGAGTTCGCCAATCAAATGTCAGTTTCTCCTGCGGATGTCATTTCTACATGTATGTCCTTGGGAATAATGGCTAGCATGAATCAACGTTTGGATAAAGAGACATTAACTATTGTAGCAGAGGAATTTGGTTTTAGTGTTGAATTTGTTGACGAAGAAATGCAAGAGGTCTTTAATGACGAAGACATTAAAGAGAATCTTGTATCACGTTCCCCGATTGTCACGGTAATGGGCCATGTGGACCATGGAAAGACCTCTTTATTAGATTTTATAAGAAAAGATAACGTTATTGCCGGAGAGGCTGGTGGAATTACTCAGCACATAGGTGCTTATTCAGTTCAACTGCCTAAAGGACAAGCAATATCTTTTCTTGACACCCCAGGGCACGAGGCATTTACGGCAATGCGTGCAAGAGGAGCGCAAGTTACTGACATTGCTATAATTGTAGTTTCTGCAGATGATTCAGTGATGCCTCAAACAAAAGAGGCTATTAGTCATGCTCAAGCTGCAAATGTTCCTGTAGTATTTGCGATTAACAAAATTGATCGGCCAGATTCAAATCCGGAGAGAATTAAAGAGCAGTTGAGTCAAATGAATATTCTCGTTGAAGACTGGGGAGGTAAGGTTCAATCTCAAGAGATATCTGCAAAAACCGGTTTAAATGTTGACAAATTACTGGAGAAAGTTCTCCTGGAAGCAGAATTATTGGATTTAAAAGCAGACCCTGAAAGACTTGCAAAGGGGACGGTAATTGAAGCAACCCTTGACAAGGGTCGTGGTTATGTGATTACTTTACTGAACGAGACGGGCACCTTAAAAGTCGGAGACTATATATTAGTTGGTCCATATTCAGGAAAGGTAAGAGCAATGATGGATGAACGAGGCAAGCAACTAAAAGGTGCAGGCCCATCAGTTCCTGTATCTATTTTAGGTCTTGATGGTGCGCCTCAAGCAGGCGATAACTATATCGTAATGACCGATGAGCGAGAAGCTAAATCTATTGCTACGAGACGCCAGCAATTGCAAAGAGAACAATCCGTAAGATCCCAAAAAAGCCTAACATTAGATGAAATTGGAAGACGATTAGCTGTAGGAGATTTCCAAGAGCTAAATATTGTTTTGAAAGGTGATGTTGATGGTTCGATCGAGGCTCTCTCAGATTCATTACAAAGGCTTAGTACTGAAGAAATACAAGTAAACATTATACATAAGGCTGTTGGTGGCATTACAGATAGTGATGTTTTATTAGCAACAGCATCAAAGGCAATTATTTTGGGCTTTCAAGTTAGACCTGCTGGCTCGGCAAGGAAATTAGCAGAAAAAGAGGATATTGAAATTCGCCTTTATAGTATTATTTATGATGCAATAAATGACATTAAAGAAGCCATGGGTGGAATGTTGTCTCCTGACGTTAAGGAAGAAATTACATGCTCTTTAGAAATACGAGAAACTTTTAAAATTTCCAAGTTTGGAACTATAGCTGGTTGCATGGTTATGGAAGGGACAATTAATAGAAGCTCTAAGATTCGTATTATTCGTGATTCTGTTGTTGTCTATACCGGAGAATTGGGGTCTCTTAAAAGATTTAAGGACGATGTTAAGGAAGTTAAAAAAGGAACAGATTGTGGCTTAAATATTAAGAATTTCAATGACATCAAAGCGGGAGATATTATAGAGGGATTCCAGCAGATAGAGGTTCAAAGAGAGCTTTGATAGATATTTTTTTTTCTGATTTCAACTTTGATCCTGGTCACTTTCAATCATTCCATCTCTGAGTCTTATGACACGGTGAGCATATTTAGCTATTTCTTCTTCATGCGTTACTACAATTAGAGTATTCCCATTTTTGTGGATTTCATCAAAAAGCTTCATTATTTCCAAAGAGGTCGTTGAATCTAAATTTCCAGTTGGCTCATCAGCTAAAATTATAGAAGGAGAATTCACTAAAGCTCTTCCTATGGCTACCCGTTGCCTTTGCCCTCCAGATAATTGATTTGGCCGGTGGTCCATCCTGTCACTTAATCCAACCTCGTCGAGGACATTTTTGGCTTGAGCAATTCTTGCTTCTTTTTTCTCTCCAGCATAGACCAGAGGTAATGCTACATTTTGCAGAGCCGTTTGGCGAGGAATTAGATTAAATGTTTGAAATACAAAACCTATCTCTTTATTTCGAACTTCAGCCAAATCGTTGTCATTCATTTGACTTACATCTCTGCCAGCCAAGTTATATGAACCCGAAGTAGGAGTATCTAAGCAACCTAAAAGATTCATCAAAGTGGATTTGCCGCTTCCAGAAGGGCCCATTAAAGCGACATATTCACCTTTTTTAATATCTAAATCGATGCCCTTTAAAACATGGACCGTCTGAGGCCCAAGTTTGAAATCACGGATTATGTTTCGTAATTCTATAACGATTTCACTCATTTTATTCGATCAATTTAAAGTTCAATCCAAAATATATCATCCGGCCAAATATTGGTCCCCAAACACGTGTAGCGTCAAAATTGTCTGTAAAAAAAGTACTGCCTGGAGGCATTGGCTCGCCATTAATATTTACAGCCCCATCGATTGGATTTTGTTGCTGAAAGTTTAATGCGTTTTCAACACCCAAATAAAAATCTCCTTTCCTAGTAGTTTTTCTAAATTGAAAATTCAATAGCTGATATGCGGGAGCAATACCTATTAATTTTCCATCCAACCCAGGTGCCAAGGGTTGTATACTAGGAATTGGTTGTTCACCATGATATTGAACCGTTATGTCAAGATTCCAACTTTTCATAAAATTTCTACTGAGATTTATTAAAGCCCGGTGTTTTGCAACAAAAGCGGCAGGCATTAAAATACTAACCGGATCTAATCCGTGTATTTGGTTTCTGACAACTACATTTTGATAACGATAAGCAAGTCGAATTTCCGTTTTTTTATCTAATTTATAATTTGATGAAATCCCTGCAGATTTTGAAATCATTGCGAATTCACTTTCATTGGAGGTAGTTAAATCGGGATAAATATATCTCATGCGATTTGACCAATAGTCGTGGATCACGGCCTCATTGAACCAAGTCCCATGAATATTTGCTGTTATGGACCCAGGCATGTAGTTAAAAATAAAATTCCCAGTGTAACTAATTCCTGCATTTGTGGATTCCTCTAATGACAATTGGTCTCCACCCGATACACTACCATATTGATCCCATCTTATTTCTCTGTTACTAGCAACTCTTCCCCATTCTTCTGTGATGGGAAGCGCCATTCTAAAACCTTCACCAAAAACCAATCTAAATACATTTTTGTCATTTGGTGCTATCCTAGCATGAATTCTTGGTGAGAAAGGCACTCGGGTTTTTGAGTTTAAAATAATGGAGTGCCAATCAAACCGACCTCCCGCAACTAGAGTTAAAAACTCATTGGGTGTCCAAGTCCATTCAGATGATATTCCAATATTCTGTTCAACAAAAGGCCTATTATATCCTTGAAGATATCCGCCTGCATTAAAATTTATATCATAATTATCATAAAAAATTCCAACAGAACCTGTGTGGCTTATTTTATTCCAATCTTGACGAAACAAAAATTGAGATACTCCTCCAATTTGGTGTGCACTTAATTCTTTTTGATTTAAGGCATCATCTGAACTACCCATATTGCCAATCATACTTTGACGGTAACCATGTAAAATGACACCAATTGATTGATTGGGATTTTTGGGATTTACCCATCCTGTTTTTGAACTAATGGAAAATCTATTCTGTGACATGTTTGACCGCCATGGATTTGAGCTTATCGGAAAATTTAAATTATTAGAAATTTGCCCCCCAATCTTCTGATCCTCAAGGGTATGAATTGTGAATAATCCTTCCCATCCGTTCTGACCAAAATAGCGTGCACGGACCATTCCATTTAATTGATAGCCAATGGGATTGTCTGCAAAGCCATCTTTATTATTGTCCACAATAATAGATCTTCCACTTGCATGACCTAAAATCCCCAAAGACCATTTGTCTGATATTCGCTTTCCATAGATAAGATTTGTTTCTATTCTACCTCCTTGATTGATATAATTATTTACTCTAAGTTTTGCGGAATTTTTAATGACAATATCATCAATAATATTCTCTGGCTTAAGAAGCTCAACATTTATTTGTCCAGTCATAGACTCGAAACCATTAGAAACAGAGCCGATTCCCTTTGTGAGTTGAATACTATGAATCCAGGCTCCGGGAATATATGATAGCCCAGAATTTGCAAGCAAGCCTCTTACCAATGGGGTCATCTCAACTTGTATTTGAGCATATTTACCAGCTAGGCCAAATAGTTGTATCTGTCTTGTCCCTGTCACAGCATCTGTAATGGAAACATCAATGCTCGGATTTGTTTCAAAACTTTCAGATAGATTGCAACAAGCAGCTTTTTTTAATTCAGCTCTGGAAATTATTGTTTTTAGTTTTGGGTCCTTCAGCGATATTACAGAACCAAGAGCTTCTGTATTTATTTCAACAGCATCTAGATTCAACCCATCATAAATGCTAGTGTCTGACTGAGAATAACTCAGATATGGAAAAATAAATATTAGAAATACTCCTAAACTTTTAATTCTTTCTTGAGTCATTTGTGTGCTTCGATGACATTTCGATCTCGATATCTGCAACAGGGATTAATGTTACTGTAGGACTCTTCAAAGGCTAGGATTTTACTTTCTGTGCAAGAACAAATCTGATCGTGGCCAACATCAGATAAGGCCTCGTGAATTTTGTTCTCGGTTATTTTTTTTGTGTTGTAAACGACAAAAGTTTCATGAGTCGATAGGTCCCATTCCGCAGTCCAAACTCCACGAAGATTTAATAAGGTTTTTTCAATTCGATTTTCGCACATGCCACAAACGCCGTCTGTGATAAATCTGAGTTCAACTTTTTTTTGAGCGAAAGCATTTGTCGTTAGTAAAAGAGAAAAACACAATATAAAATATTTCATTACTTAAAAGGGTTTTGATAAAGTGTATCTGTTTCGATACGAGTATCGGTTAAAGTATTTAAAAATGCAACAATAGCTTGTCTTTCAGAAAGAGATAAATTAAGCCCTTGTTCTCCACTAGAATGGGATTGAACAAACCCCGTCATTCCTGGTGCTAAGTTAGGAGAGTTAGAAAGAACATTGCTATTGTAAAATTCAAGCACTTCTTCTAATGTCTGAAAACGTCCATCATGCATGTAAGGTGGAGTATATGCTAGGTTTCGTAAAGAAGGAACTTTGAACTTCCCATTGTCAACTTCTAAATTTGTTATGCCACCTTTTCCTAAGTCTGTTAAAATACTGTCTAAGCCATTATTTACTATCGTATTATTTGTAAATAACGCTCCGCCATGACAATGAAAACAATCAGCTCCTTTTGGAGATCCATCAGGATTTGCTTCTGCATTAAATAATTGAACACCAAGTTGTTCTTCAGCAGTAAATGATTCAATTCCTGCATTTACGTTATCAAACTTACTTGAGCCTCCACTTAAAATGATTAACATAAATTGTTCTAACGCCAGACCTATTTTATCTGGATTAATTTCCGAATCACCATAGGCTGCATTGAAAGCCTGTTCATATAAGGGTTGTCTTTTTAGTTTCTCCACGACATTAACCACACTCTCTTTCATCTCCGTTGGGTTCTGAATAGGCTCTAACGCTTGCTCTCGAAGACTAGGCATTCCTCCATCCCATGCGAATTGCTTCCCCCAAGCTAAGTCGTGCAGTGGCATGGAATTTCTAAAACTTACAGATCCGTCAACACCCGTACTATATTTATTCCCATTGTCAGTAAACCCAAAAGACGGATTATGACATGAGCTGCAAGATTGAGAGCTATCCAATGATAAAATTGGATCATAGAATAACAATCTACCTAGTATTATGCTCTCCTCTGTTAGCTCATTGTCACTTGGAAGCGCTGGCTGCGGAAATCCTGGCGGAATCGGTAAAATATATGGGGTTGTTAAATGAGGCTTATTTGGGCCTGGGTCTCCACAGCTGTAGGCTATAAAAAGCCATGTAACACTTATCAACCGTTTGAAGAAAATCATGGAGTTCTATTTTTTAATGAGCCGCTTGAGAAACTTGTACTCAAATTTTGAACTAGTTTTTTTGCCAAACCATTGTCGTTTGTGCTATGAGTAAAATCTCCATCTATTCCTGGACGGAGACTAAATAGGTTATGAAACAGCATTTCGGCATTCCATTTGATTTCAAGCGTCTTAAAATCTGATAAATCAAAAGCGCCTGATAAATTCACAGCAGTTTGGTTTTCATTAAGGGCAATATGATAGAGCCAAGGAGTTTTAACCCCCATATTTTGATAATAACCTTCTAAAGCAGCAAATACATAACCACCAGTCCATCCCCAATGTAAATTATTTAATGAGGGATTTAATGGGTGATTGGGTAACCATGTTGATGGATCAGAATGATTTGCGGCACTATCTAATCCGAGATCAAAAGAAATGCCCACATAATTGCCTGAGGGGATAGATAATGGGAGTTTTATGGTGTCAGGAGAAGCCCCTTTCACAAAAGCATAAGTATTCTCAAACTTTATTACACTTCCATCATCTGCCGTCAGCTTAAAATTCGACAAGAGGAAATCAGAACGTGTAAAAATAAGTGTGTCTTGAGTAGTGCTTTGGATCAAAGAATCTGTTTCATAAGAAAAAATGGCATTATTAAATTTTGGCACAAATTGCAACTCTAGATCAACAGTTTCAGGTCCTTGATTTTTATCGCATGAAGTGAATATTCCAATGAGAATTATAAATAGAATTTTGAATTTTTTCATTGTAATTAGAAATCAGATGATGTTCCTTTGTTAAGGCATAAATTGAGCCAAAACACTTATAAAGATCATATAAATTAGTGATATGGGGTTAAAAAAATCGGAATATTTGAAAATAGGAGGAATTCTCTTGGTCTTTTCTCTGGGGATATTTTTATCGATAAGGATTCAAACACCGGATTTTACATTGCCAATATTGAATCCCAATGATTTGAATCCAGGTCTTGTAGACGAATCATTGCAATCAAAAGGAATAGATCATACCGTTGCTCCATTTTCTCTAATTTCTCAAAACGGGATGGAGGTTACGCAAGATGATGTGGAAAACCATATCAGAATTATTAATTATTTTTTCACAACATGTCCCGGAATATGTCTTGATATGGCCAAAAGCTTGCGTAAAGTCCAATCTAAATATATAGACAACGATGCTATAAAAATCATGTCACATTCGGCAATGCCACAATACGATACGCCGGAAGTTTTAAAAAATTATGCTGATCAAAATTCGGTAGATTATAATCGATGGATTCTTTTAACCGGTGATCCCGTGTTGATTAATAAATTGGCTAGAACTTCATATTTTACCGTTCTTAAAGAAGGGGAAGGTTGGGATGAACACAGCTTCATACACACAGAGAATTTAGTTTTAGTAGACCACAAAGGCAGGTTAAGGGGCTACTATGATGGGACCTCTGATGATGACACTAATTTGTTGATCGATCATATCGCATTACTCTTAAATGAAAGACTCAAAGATTTGAATCAATCATGACAGTAGATCGGCGGGAAAATATAAATATCGCTTCCTTACAGATGGATATAAAATGGGGCGATATAAAAGAAAATCTGATATCAATTGACTCATATTTTGAGACCTCTCCACATGCAGATATTTATTTGTTACCAGAGACATTCGCAACAGGCTTTGTAACTAATATTGACATATTAACAGAAGTTGCTACGCAGAGAAATGTGGAAAAAATTCTGGACGCTTTGAAGAGATGGTCTGCAACTAAAAAAGCTTGGGTTGGAGGCACTGTTTTTGTTCCTAACGAGGACCGTTATAGGAACCGTTTTTTTATGATTGGCCCTACGGGTGAAACGATCAGTTATGATAAACGACATCTTTTTGGAATTGCTGGTGAATTAGACTCTTTTGACGGGGGAGTCTCTCGTGTGATTATAAAGATAAAAGGCTGGAGCCTATTGCTTGCCGTTTGCTATGATCTTCGATTTCCAGTATGGCTTCGCCAACAACCGATAAAAGGTAAACATGAGTATGATGGCATATTAGTCCCTGCAAATTGGCCAGAATCTAGGCAGAATGCATGGGAGACGCTCATAAAGGCACGCGCTATTGAAAATCAATGTTATGTAACTGGGGTGAATCGAATAGGAATCGATGGCTTTGAATCCAATCATATTGGAGGGTCATTAACTATTGGTCCAAAAGGGGATACTCTTTCAGAAGCTCAGCACTCAAAACCGGGTTGGATAGTAACAACTTTTGACGCTTTGCATTTATCAGCAGTAAGAAAACGATATCCTTTTATTGATGATGCTGATTCATTTACTCTTCAGTGAAAAACTTTATAGATTGGATCTATTCGACTAATCTCCCAACTAGTTTCCATCGTCCAATTTGCTTTGATTTCAATGGGTATTTTGGCTGAAATTCTAGTCTCAGGATTTTCTTTTTTCCAATAGTTTCCCGTATTTAATTTGCCATCTCCATTTCTATCATAAAATGCTTGTAATTCATATTTACCAGGAGGAAGTCCAGAAATATCAACAGTATTGCTGTCGCACAATTGAGAAGAAGACCATTGAGCATAAACCCCTTTTTTATCTTTAAGCTCAATTATAATGGGCTTTGTTTGAATATTGCTGTAAAATCCAGTATCGCATCCAATGACATATTTGATTGTTAAAATACCTGAACTATCAGCTCCCCATGGGATCCATTTAATTGCACTATCAGCTATGCTTCCTGATTTTAAAAGAGGTATTGATTGAAAAAATCTATTTTTTGAATAGGCTGTATCCATTTCGTGGGGTTTCACATTTTGCAAATAAGCGATTGGTTTAATTTCGCCAGGATTTAGGCGATTATTTCCATCAGGATCTTCAAAAGACCGAATATCATAAATGTCATCTTTCATAATATGTTCAAATTTGAAAAATCCTGAATCATTTGTTCTTGAAGAATATAATGCAGGTTTAAATATGGCTGAGTCGTTTGATGATTTCTTAGGATATAGGCAAACAGCAACATCTTTAGAGGGAAGACCTGTCCATGGATCAATTATTTGTCCGAAAACTTCACCAGAATCTAAATAAGGACCTGTAGAAAATACCCACTGAACTCCTTTGATGACATTTCCCTCATGCAAATCTCTAATTGCGGCTCCCCATTGTAATACGTATGTAGAGTTTTCGATAAGAGATCCTTCCCAAGAAATAATAAATGATTTCCCCCGAGTTTCAAATTTTGAATTCTGCGGAAGAGGGGGTGACGAATGTATATTTTGAGATGGAGATTTTAGAACAATATATTCATTAAACGTCCAAACTAATTTATTTGTTATAACACCTGTTGATCCTTGACTAATGCTGCTGGATATAATTGTGGGAGGGTCAGTATCTCTAGCCCCTCCGTCTGGAGCTGCCGGGAGAGCACAGTAAGTAAAGAAAGAAAGAGATGCGCAGGCAGCAATTACAAATGAGTAAACGGATGCTGGTATTGAGAATTTTTTATTCATTTTTACAGTTGCATTGATTCTGCAAATGGTATTTTAAAGAATGATTTTGCTACTTTGTTGAAAATATACTTTAAAACAGTTTTTCATTTATGAAACGAATTTACGCACTTTGCTTCTTAATAATGGCTTTAGGCCACAGTGTTAATTCTCAAACTTATTGTACAACTGGTCTCTATACAACAGGTTGTACTGTGGGAGACAATCTTGATGATGTTACTCTTAATAATGTAGTCCAAACTGCTACGGGCTGCTCTACTTCTGGCTACGGGGATTACACAACAGACACAGTTCAAATTCAGCAGACTGCTCAATTAGTTTTGTCTGTGACTTCAGGATATTCAAGTCAGTGGTATGCTATATGGATTGATAATAATGACGATGGGGACTTTGATGATACGGGAGAGCATCTTTGGTCAGCATCTCAAGCAGGGCCGAGTGCCAATGTCGTTTATGCTGAAAACATAGTCATTCCAACGACCATCTCTCAAGGCGCGCACAGGATGCGCTTGAGATGTAAATGGAGTGGAACCGCTTTGCTAGCGACAGAGTCTTGCTCCTCATTTACCTATGGAGAGGTTCATGATTATACAGTTTATGTTGGAGCTCCACCCGTTTGTCCGCAGCCTTATTATCTTACCCCAGGAGCAAAAACAGATACGTCATTGTCGTTTTCTTATACCGCGAGCGGTTCCTCATTTGACGTAGAATATGGACCAGCAGGGTTTACCCAAGGAACAGGAACGACTGTTAATGTAACATCAACAAATCCAACAATTTCAGGTTTGAGCGCTAATAGTTGTTATGATTTTTATGTCAGATCTAATTGCTCAGTTGCTGGAAATGGATATTCTTTGTGGAGTGGTCCCATAGAATTATGCACTCCTTGTGTTACCCAAAGCTTACCCGTATCTGAAAATTTCACTTCTTGGCCTCCGAATTGCTTCATTTTATCCGGAGGCTCTCAACAATGGGATCAAGATGCAAACGCAGCGCATGCTGACATGGGTGGAGTATGGCAATCTAATGGTATAGGTTACTTGACGACGGCCCCTGTGAATTTAAATTCTCTTGCTCGTGTTAAGTTTAAATGGTCTCACTCAAGTGGCTTTTCTTCTGAAAGACTAGCTTTATTGGCTCGTATCTCTGGGTCTTCTATTTGGGACACCCTTTGGGATGTTGAAGGATCCTCATTTGATTCTCAAGATGGAGCAACTTGGAATAGCCCAGGAACCTACAAATCAGAAATATTAAACTTAGATTCCTCCACTTATTTTGGCGTTAATGCAGAATTTCGTTTTGTTGGGTGGTCTGCTTGGTCAAATGATGCATGGCTTGATGATCTGGTCATTGAACAGCAGCCATCGTGTCCCGAGCCTACTACACTTGGAGTATCTTCTATTTCTGATACATCAGCAACTCTAAGTTGGAATTCTGCAGGTTCAAACTTCGTTATTCAATGGGGCCCTGTGGGTTTCACAGTTGGAACAGGAAATTTAGATACAGCAAATTCCTCAAACCATGTTATTTCTGGTTTGTCTGCAAATCAGAATTATGAATATTATGTTATGCGAAACTGTACAGGTCAGGGAAATGGTAATTCAATTTGGACGGGTCCATACATGTTTACCACTCTTTGTTCTCCATTTAGTGCTGCTTTAGGATATTATGAGGATTGGGACTCTTATGTTGATGGAGATAGCCCGGCATGTTGGTCGATAACCGGTTCGGGATCAGGCTATACAGCTGAAGTACAACTGCCCAGCACATTTCAGACATCCGCTTATACGACACCCAATTACATAAGTATATACAATTCAAGTTCTACAAATGTGACATTCATTTCGCCTTTATTGTCTGATCTAGATCAGAACAACGCACAAATTCGAATGCGGCTGGCAAAGAGTTCATCATTTAGTCAATCTAAATTGATTGTAGGAACAATGTCTACTCCGGGATCTTCATCAAGTTTTGTTCCTGTCGACACCATAGATTTGACAACCACGTTTGATGAATATACTGTTGCTTTTCCTGCTGTAACTTCAGGTCATTCTCATGTTGCACTGCGGCTTTTACAAAGTCAATATTACTACGTATACCTCGATGACTTTAATTTTGAAATTCAGCCAACATGTCTTCCCGCTCAAAATGTTTCCGCAGCACCTGGAGCTACAACGGCAGCAATAGCATGGGCACACGGAGCCCCAACGACAATAGGTTCCTATGTAGCATGGGGCCCTTCAGGGTTTAATCCAGGAACTGGATCTGTTTCTAATACAGTTTTGGTCACAGGGAATACATATACTATTACGGGATTGACTCCTTCTACCAATTATACAGTTTGGGTAGCAGATAGTTGTGGCATCGGAAATATTGGTCCGTGGCAAGGCCCAGTTTCATTTACAACTGCTTGTTTACCAGCAGCTTTGCCATATTCAGAGGATTTTAATGCGACATCTTTAGCCTGTTGGGACCCAAGTGGTGGCACTAGACAGTTTGCTTCTTATCCAATGGCGAGTGGAGGTAATTCAATGCGTGGGAATTATTGGGGTTGGACCAATGGTAATTATGCTCTTTTAACATCACGCCCAATAACTATTTCAGCGTTAGCACAGGTATCTTTTGATTGGTCTCATAGTGGTCAATACATAGGTAGTTATCCTAATGATCAATTATTGCTTCTTGCGCGTCCCGTATCATCGACCTCATGGGATACTATCGTTAACCTAATTGGAACCAATTTTTCAAGTCCAGGAGCTGGAACCACAACTCCAGGAACATTTATTAATGAACTTCAGTATTTACCTGGCACATACATTGGAACAGATGTCGTTTTTCAAATTGTTGGAAATTCCGGATACGGTCCTGATGTGTTTTTTGATAATTTTTATGTAGAAGCTGTACCGTCATGTCCAGATCCGACACCTTCTTCTGGATCAGTTAGTGCTTCAACTGTAAACGTTTTGTGGGCCAGCGCAAGCCCACCTCAAGGATCATCTGTGATGTGGGGACCTGCAGGATTTTATACTGGAACCGGAGCGAGTACAGGATCAGTTGCACATAATGTTACTTCAGCACATACTATTTCTGGTTTGACAGCTAATACTGCTTATGATTTCTATGTCCGCGACTCTTGCGGCCCAACTGATTTGTCTGGATGGGCAGGTCCGGTTACGATTCAAACGTTATGTTCAGTTTATAGTACTCCATATTTAGAGAATTTTGATGCTGTACCTCTAACTTGTTGGACACCATCAGGTTCACGACAGTTCTCATCTTATTCGTTAGGAGCAGGCTATGCGATGCGAGGTAATTTTTGGTCATGGTCTTCAGGAACAGCTCAATTAACATCACCACCATTGACAATTTCTTCAGCTGCTCAAGTTTCATTTGAATGGAGCCATCAATTTAATACCTCTTACCCTAATGATCAGCTTGTTTTGCTTGTCCGTTCAACTATATCGACTTCATGGGATACTCTTGTTGATTTATCTGGACAGGCCTTTGACACCCCAGGGTCAAGCACTACGTCTCCTGGAACATTTATTACCGAAACGGTAACTATTTCGTCAACATACATAGGCCAAAATGTTGTTTTCCGCTTTGATGGAATTTCCGGATATGGCCCTGATGTATTCTTTGATAATTTCTTTGTCAGTGGACAATGCGCTGCGCCAACTAATGTGTCTATTTCAACCCCTGGGTGTGCTGACGCATCGATTACTTGGTCTCCAGGATCTCAAGCTATCATGTCTATTTTAGAATATGGTCCAGCTGGATTCAGTTTAGGTCAAGGAATAAGTGTTAATAATATGGGATTATCAAGCTCTGGGATGTTAACTTTAACCGGTCTTAACCCAGGAACGGCATATGATGTTTACGTTCGGGATTCCTGCCCTGGCTCATTGACAACATGGTCGGCGCCAACATCATTCACAACAGCTAACGCTCCCCTCCCAACAGTTAGTCCATCCTATACAGTTACTTCTTTAAATCCTGTAACGATGGATTTTGTTTCTGGAGCTTCAGGTCAAGATAGCACAGGTTGGTATTTTAGCGATGGAACAACGGCAGCTGGTGATTCTATAACTCATATATTCATTACAAATGGGCCTGGAACAGCAATTGTTTTTGCTCAGAATGCCTGTGGAATAATTTCTGACACTTTGAATTTTACAGTTGGGATTGAGGATTTAAATCTCTCTAATTTCAGACTTTACCCAAATCCGACCATGGGTAAATTTGATATTGAATTTGACATAGGTGCTTCAAATGACATTCAGTTTAGAATAATGACCTTAACTGGAAATCTTATTCTTGATAATAATGAATATCATCAGAGTGGGCGAGTCAAAAAATCTTTTGATCTGAGTAATCTATCTGCGGGAATTTACTTGTTGCAAATCAAATCAGACATGGGGGTTAAGACTTACAGGTTTATTATTGATAACTAGTAGCTAATGTCATTTTTCTTTTAGTTGATAGAAATTGTACATTTGTACTTTAAATTAAGTTAGTCTCATGAGTCAAGAATTGTCCCAGAATCGCCAAAGCGTTATAACGATATTATTGGTCGTCTTACTTGCCCTTGTTGGTGCACTATCATATTTTGCCTTTGATCAGTCATCAAGTATTGACGATTTAGAGCAAGAAAAAGCTGCGTTAATAACCCAACTTGAAGATTATAAAAGAGATCTAAATGCTCAATCTAGTGCCAATGACTCATTGAGTTCATTTATATCTCAAGAAACAGCAAGGCTTAATGAAATGATTTCTAAGATTGAAAAAGTGAATTCTGCATCTAGATCTCAAATTAAATCATTGAGAAATGAGGTGTTTTCGCTGCGTAAACATATTTCAAATTTGACTGAAGATATTGATTCTGTAAATCGAGAATTATCTGCTGTTGTTGAAGTTAAAGATTCAATACTATTAGATCTCAAAGCTGAGGTTGTAAAAAGCAGTACCCTAGCTAAAAAAGTAGAAAAGGGAGCCAAATTGCAGCTAAGTAGCATTGAGGCAAGTGCTTATAGGCTCAATGGCAAAGGCATTGAAAAAGCTACAAATTCTGCTAACCGCACCAACAGAGTCAAAGTGTGCATGACGATATCAAAAAACACTCTGGCAGCAAAGGGGGAGCGAACATTGTATTTGCGTATCAATACTCCGGATCGCCGCGTATTAGCAGCAAATTCCGATGAAAAAACTATGTGGGTTGGTGGTGAAAAGATGATATACTCTTCATCTCAAGTCATCAATTATAATGGTGACCCAACTGGATGCTGCCTATCGTTTAATTCTCAAACAGAATTATCGAGTGGTTCATACACTTTTGCGGTTTATACCTCGAATGAAAAAATTGGAGAGGCGCGGTTGACGCTCGAATAAAAACAATGCGAATCATTAGCCTCAACGGTAATGGTATTCGCGCCTGTGTAAAAAAAGGAATGGTTCGCTGGTGGGAGTCTACAGATGCGGATCTTCTTCTTTTTCAGGAAGTTCGTTATGATGACTTTGACGCAATAGATAATTTATTCTCTGGATATTGGACAGGTTTATTTTCAGCCTTAAAAAAAGGATACAGTGGCATTTTGGCAGTGGCTAAGAAACCTCCAATAAATTTTACTGTGGGAATGGGAGACATTAAATGGGATGATGAAGCAAGAGTTATGCTTATCGAATATCCTGGGGTTGTAATAGTAAATGCATATTTCCCAAGTGGGGCACTCAATAATAAACGTCAGACTTATAAACTAGAATTCTTAAAGGCATTTAGGGTTTATCTAGATGATTTAAGCAAACAGCATTCTAATATAATTATAGCTGCTGATTGGAACATATGTCATCGAGAAATTGATATCCATGATCCAAAAAGGCTTTCAGGAAAACCTGGATTCACAAAGGAGGAAAGGAATTGGTTGGATAATTTAGAAAAAGAAGGCTGGAAGGATGCGTTTCGAATATTTAACACTGATCCAGAGAACTTTACATGGTGGAGCTATCGATCGCGCAGTCGCGAAAGAAATATAGGTTGGCGTATTGATGGCTTTTGGTTAAGCCCCTCAGCTAGTAAAGGAGCAAAGCATTGCAGGCACTTATATGAATTTAAATTAAGTGACCATTGTCCAGTTCTTTTAGAATGGGAATTGCCAATTACCTTTACATGAAATTCAATTCTTTTGATATGTTACAAAATTTGGCGAAAAAAATATTTATAAATGTTTTTCTTTTGATAGCTACCCTATCCTGTGTCTCTCCAAAAATTCATTCTGAGCTGCAGGAATCGTACAATGCCGTTGTTGATGAAAATCAAAATTTAAAGAGCACAACAGATAGAGCGCAAACGGATCTAAAAGAGATTTCATCAGATATAAAAGTGATGAGAACGGCATTTGAAAAATTAACTACGGATTCAATAGCCAAAGGCAGGAAATATCGTAAACTGAAAAAGTCATTCGAAGATTTAAATGCTAATTACCAATATGCCCTTAATAATAATAGCTCATTGGTGGCAGCTAATTTAAGAGAGAATAAAATAATGCTAGAGCAAATGGAATCTTTAGCAAAACGTTTAGCGGCAAAAGAGGATTCTCTAAAGTTGGAACAATCTCGCCTTATAAATCTTGAATTGGCATTGCAATCAAGAGAAAGACGAGTGAATGAATTGGAGTCCTTGATTGCACGAAAAGACTCAACAGCACAATACTTTAGAAAACGCATTGCAAATGCTTTATTAGGCTTTGAAAACAGAGGCTTAACTGTAAGTATGAAAAATGGTCAAGTATATGTAAGTCTCGATAATAGGCTAATGTTTGCATCAGGTAAATGGGAAATACAGTTAGATGGCGTTTCTGCATTACAAAAATTGGCGCAGGTATTAGGAGAGAATCAGGACCTTAATATCGCTGTCGAGGGGCATACAGATGATGATGCCTATTATGGGAAAGGACAAGTTAGAGACAATTGGGATCTTTCTGTAATGCGAGCTACTTCTGTTGTGAAAATCCTTATTAAAAAGGGCGTTATTGCGCAACAGATTCAGGCAACAGGGCGCGGAGAATTTATGCCAATTGTTGAAAATAATAATGCTGAAAATAAATCGAGAAATCGGAGGACAGAGATAATTATTACTCCTGACTTAGGAGAAATTGCCGATCTGATTTCAAAATAGTTTTTTATCCAAAAAGAGATGTAACTAACTGTTCCATTATTTTAATCGTTATACAGTTTTTATTTGGGGAATGGTTTTTTGAATCTGACTGCTCAGCGTAAAAAATAGTTTCAAAGCCTATTTTGTTACCTTCTCTTATCCTTTGTTCTATTCTATTGACAGGGCGAATTTCACCATTCAATCCGACCTCTCCAGCAAATGCCATTCCTTGTGGAATTGGAATATCGGCATTACTTGATAAAATAGCAGCGCAGATAGCTAGATCTAAAGCTGGATCTTCAATACGCATACCCCCTGTGATATTTAAAAACACATCTTTTGATCCTAGTCGGAACCCGCATCGTTTTTCTAGAACAGCGAGGAGCATATTTAATCTTCTAGTGTCAAATCCTGTACAAGACCTTTGTGGAGTTCCATATACAGCGGGACTAACAAGAGCTTGAACCTCGACAAGCAAAGGCTGTGTTCCCTCACACGCTATCCCTATTGCTGAACCACTTCTCCCCTCTTCTCTTTGACCTAGCAGCACGCCCCCTGGGTTTGTGATACCAATTAGCCCCTTACTATTCATTTGATAGACTCCTAGCTCTTGAGTGCTGCCAAAACGATTCTTGAGAGAACGAAGAATTCTATATAAGTGATGACGATCTCCTTCAAATTGAAGCACTACATCAACCATATGTTCTAGTATTTTAGGCCCAGCTAAACCTCCATCTTTTGTTATGTGTCCAACAAGAATGACAGGAACATTTCTTGATTTAGAGTATCGTAAGAATTCTGCAGCAGCTTCTTTGATTTGAGAAACGGAACCTGCTGAAGAGTCCAGATTGGGAGTATATGATGTTTGTATGGAATCAATTATTAATAGATCTGGGGATGTTTTTTCTGCAGCTTCTAATATTTTTATTGTTGAAACCTCAGCTAAAACATGGCATTTATTGTCTTCAATTCCAATACGCTCCGCTCTCATTTTTATTTGTTGAAGACTTTCTTCTCCACTAACATAAAGTACTTTTTTACCTTTTTTAATTGCTATTTGGAGAAGTAAAGTTGATTTCCCAATGCCTGGCTCGCCCCCCAATAGGCATAAACTACCGGGGACTATTCCACCGCCAAGGACCCGATCAAACTCAATGTCTCCGGTCGTTTTCCTATCTACTTTTAGGCTATCTATTTGTGAAATTTCTGTTGGAATATTTTTAGTGTTGTTTGACCATGGAGTTGATTCTTTTGACTCTTTTTCTAAAATTTCTTCAATAAGGGTATTCCATTCATTACAAGATTTGCACTGCCCGAGCCATTGGGGGTGCTGAGAACCGCAAGATTGACAAAACCAGGCTTTTTTAATCGTTGCCATTTGAAGAAGATTTCACTTTTTTCGAAGTTAAAGAGAAGAAACCAACAATCCCAGTGCTAATCATCATTAAAGTTTGAGTTGCGTGAACAACAGTAGCAAAAGCAAGTCCTTGTTCATAGCTCCTACCCAGAACCACGAGAGCCATGGCTACCAAGTAATGATAGGCCCCAACACCTCCGGGAACAGGCACTAGATAGCCAATAGCAGCGGCAGTCATAACAAATAACCCTTGAAATACCGACAAGTCTTCAGTAAAGGGGAAAGCGAAAAAACAGAGATAAACCATTAAGAAGTAGGAGACCCAAATGAACATTGTGTGCTGCCAGAACTTTGTTTTGTTTTCTAATTTTCCCACAGATTTAATGCCGTCTAACATTCCCGAAACAAAATTCTTCATCCAAAGAAAGAAGAGACTTGATTTAACTTTTTTAGAGTAAAATGCAAGGAGACAAATCAAAAGTGATATGACTAGAATCATAATTTTAAGAGTGCTATTCGAAGAGTCAGAGTTATCGGAAACACCTGATTCGGTAATCGAAAGAAAGCTTTGAATTTCTTCGCTGGAAAGGATAAATGTTACACCAATTAAAATTCCCATCATTAATAAGTCAATAGTTCTCTCAATAATGATGGTTCCAATCAAAATATTTACGGGAATTTTATCAGAACGATTTAGAGCGGTGGCTCTAGCAACTTCTCCAGCTCTAGGCAACACTTGATTCATCAAGTACCCAAATGCAGTAGCGTGAATTGCATGCCAGCTTGATACAGATTTATTTAAACTCTCTAAAACAAGTACCCAACGCTTCCCCCTTGATATAACTGCAGAATAACCTATTAAAAAGCTAATCGCTATATAACCCCATTTGGCTTTTTTAGCATGTACCCAAACTTCGTTTAGGTTAACACTTCGAAATGCGAAGTAAATCAAAACAGATGCTAAAAAAATAAAGCTCAATGTTCTTAGCCAAGTTGGAATTTTAAACTTAAACATTTAAGATTAATCTATTGGTATTTTCATCTGGAAAGACAATTGTTGGTTTATGTTTTTGAGCCTCTTCTTTTGTCATGGCTGCATAAGAAATTATAATTATGATATCTCCTTTTTCCGCTAGCCTCGCTGCTGGACCGTTTAGTTTAATTTCTCCAGAATTTTCTTTCCCAGGAATAACATAGGTCTCAAACCTATTTCCATTATTGATATTTACTATGCTTACTTTTTGGCCATCAATTAAATTGGCAGCCTTCATTAGAATGCTATCAATAGTTATGGAACCAATATAATTAAGTTCGGCACCTGTAACAGTTACCCTGTGGATTTTGCTAAAAAGTACGTCAATAGTCATATTGTAAACAAAAGTAATGGTTGAAATTGAAGCAATTATTATTTTTTAAGAGATACAGTAATTGTCAATCAAACGAACTTCCCCTGCATATGCGGAAATAAAACATTGGACGTTTTCGTTGTAATGGTCTAATGGTGAATCGGGATCAGTTATTAATTCCAAATTTTTGGAGAATGCAAATAATATTTTTTCTACTCTTAATTCTCTGCTGGAATTAATAATTGCTTTCATTTCTCGCCTCAGGGCATCAGGAGGCACAGGAAATGTGCGAATCTCTTTTTCAGCAAACTTTAATGAGCGGAAAATTGAAGCTGCGGCTTTTTTCTGTTTTGTATTTAGTCTCGAATTTCTTGAGCTCATAGCTAGTCCAGTATCTTCTCTTATAATTCGGCATGCTATAATTTCAGGACTCTTTCCACGAATCGAGGCTAATTTTTTAATAACCTGAACTTGCTGGAAATCTTTTAATCCGAAATATGCCCGATCAGGCTCGATAAGGTCAAATAATCGATCAACAACTGTGGCAACCCCTTGAAAGTGGCCCGGCCTTAATGATCCCTCTAGTTTATTCTCAAGATCATCAAGATCGTAGTTTTTTGTTTTGGTCCCATTGGGATATACAATTTCTTCAGACGGGTTGAATAATAATGAGACATTAAGGCTCTCTAAAAACGAAATATCATCTTTTAAATTTGACGGGTAATTCTCAAAATCTTCGGAATTATTAAATTGAATTGGATTCACAAAGATGCTTACAACGATATATTCGCATTCTTTTTGAGCTTGCCTAATAAGTGAGGCATGTCCGGCATGAAGGGATCCCATAGTGGGGATCAAACCTATTTTCTCTCCTTTTGGTATCCCATTTTTAAAGGACGAATAAGAATCTATTGTATCTATAATTTTCACTTATCTCATAATTTGTAGCTAAACTATAACTAAGCTCCCATTAAATCAGGGAGAAAGATAAATTTCGTACCTTTGCATCGATGGCAAAAAGACGAATTTTATATGTATCTCACGAGATAAAACCCTATTTCCCAGAAAGTGCTTTGGCGAAGGCGGGGCTGGATTTCCCTAAAAAGATGAATGACAAAGGTCATGAAATACGTGTTTTCATGCCACGGTTTGGCTCGATAAACGAACGTCGCCATCAACTTCACGAAGTCATTCGATTAAGCGGTATAAATGTAGTAATCAACGATTTAGATCAGCCGTTAATAATTAAAGTGGCATCTATACCAGGTGCTCGAATACAAGTTTACTTTATAGACAATGAAGATTACTTTAAACGAAAAGGCACGTGGGTCGATAAGGAAAATAAATTTTACAAAGACAATGGTGAAAGGACTCTTTTTTTCTGCAAGAGTGTAATTGAAACGATAAAAAAATTAGGCTGGAAGCCAGATGTAATTCATTTTATGGGCTGGATGAGTACAGCTATGCCAACATATCTGAAACAATTTAACTCTGAGGATCCATATTTTAATGATGCAAAATTAGTTTACAGCTTATTTGGAGATGGTTTTGATGGGCAGTTGGATTCAGGAATCACCAAAGGCATGACATTTGACGGCGTTAAGGATATGGAAGAATTTAAGAAACCCACATCTGACAATCTTTACGCAGGAGCTGTCAAGCATGTTGATGCTGTTTTAAAGATGAATGACGAAGTACCCCAAGCTCAAATTGATGCCGCAGAATCTGCTGGAGTAAAAGTTATTGACGGGAAAGTCTTTATTGACAGTCCTGCTGAGCTCGATTCATTCTATGAATCACTATTCGAGTAAAATTAATTTTTATGCGCATTTTTTATCTTCTGGCTTTAGTTATTGTGCCATTTATTGCTTGTGAGAGAAATTCGGGTCCTGTAGCTATAGATTTTGTTGATGGTGATGGCTTTAATCTTGACTACTTTGATACGATTGAGATTATAAGTACTACAGAGAGGTTTGATTCTCTTGTGACCTTAAATCCAACTTTTCTCATGGTAGGGAATTATAATGATCCGGTATTTGGAACATCGTCCTCGAACTTTATTACTGAGTTAGTTCTAGGTTCTGTTAGTCCAGATTTTGGAGATAGCAATGTTGTTGTGGACTCTGCATTTATCTCATTGCCTTTTGCAGGATGGTATGGTGATACTGCGGCAGATTTTGGAATCACAATATCCCATCTTAACGAGGGTATAGATGGAGACGATTTATACTATGCCACAAGTCAATTTTCGAGTTCCACAGTACTTTGTGACACAATTTTAAAACCTAATCCTAACCAATTAACAATACGTACAGGCATGGCGGGCCCTAATCAAGTGATGTTTTTAAAAATTAACAAGACATTTCTGCAATCTAATATAATTGATGCTTCCAAACATGACTCTCTAAATTTTGCTTCCAATGAATCTTTTTCAGATTATTTCAAAGGAATAAAAGTAACAGGCCACGCTGATAATAAAGCTATATATCAATTTTCTCCTAACGAGAGCGATTTTCGTATCAGAATATATTTCTCTAACGATAGTTTAAGGAACGACACAATAGGCCCCGGGTATAACTATTTTGATCTACTCTCTTGGCGGGGGGTCAATAATTCTTTCGGAGTAAACAGTGTCAATATATTTGATTTCGATAAAACAAATTCAACTTTTAGTTTTGATAATCAAGACACTTTAAATGGTGAGATTACCACATATATACAGGCTATGGGAGGTGCTGTTACATCTGTAAATTTGAAGAATATCAATTATTTAAAGGATTCAAATTATTTTGTTAATCATGCAGAATTGAAAATTCCAATCAGAGAGGGTTCATCTCTTGAATACTTTCCTCCAACAAAAATCAATGCTTTTATGGTGTCAGGAAATGATCGAATCCTAATGCAGGAATATCTAGATTTTTCAACTGGCGGGAACTTAAATATTGAGTCTGTTTTACGTGACCATTCGTACACTCTTGAGATAACAAAGTTTGTTCAGCAAATATTGAATGGAAGTGATTCGACTGAAGGAAGAATTTTATTAGTGCCTAATGGAATGTCATCAACGGTAAGTCGTGCTGTATTAAATGGAAATCTTGATCCTTTAGAGCCAATGAGTTTAAAACTTTATTTGTCAAAACAAGAATAATTTAAATTATAATATCATGTGTGGTATAGTTGGTTACTTGGGAAAGAAAGATGCTTACCCAGTTTTAATTAATGGCCTGAGAAGATTAGAATACCGAGGCTATGATTCATCGGGAATCGCATTATATAATGGTGATTTAGAAGTACATAAAAGCAAAGGGAAGGTTGATGACCTAGAAAACTTGATTGGCGAAAAAAAGATATCGGCGAAAATGGGGATTGGTCATACCAGATGGGCTACGCATGGCGAACCTAATAATGTTAATGCGCATCCTCATGTATCTAATAATGGGGATTTAGTAATAGTCCATAATGGAATAATAGAGAATTGTAATTCTTTAAAGCAGCTTTTGCTTGATAAAAATTATTCTTTTAAAAGTGAAACCGATACTGAGATTCTTATAAACTTTATTGAATATGTTCAGGCAGAAGAAAAAGTTTCCTTGGATCAAGCTATTAGACTTGCATTAAATGAAGTAATAGGAGCTTTCGCTATTGCGGTTATCTCAAAAAAAGAGCCGAGTTTAATGGTTGTCGCAAGACTGGGCTCACCTTTAGTTTTAGGTATTGGGAACGGTGAGTTTTTTATTGGATCGGACGCAACCCCATTTATTGACTTAACAAAAAAAGTTATTTACCTAGAAGATGGAGAAATGGCTGTCCTTTCAAATAATGGGGTCTCAATACGAACTATTGAATCCGACGAACCTATTGATGCAGTAATTCATAAATTACAGATAGATTTAAATAGTATAGAAAAGGGAGGTTATAATCATTTTATGCTAAAGGAGATATTTGAGCAGCCCACTTCTATTTTAAATACTATCCGGGGTAGGCTTTTTGTCAGTAATGCGCAAATCAGAATGGCAGGGCTAGATAAAATTTCAGAGAAACTGGAAAAAGCAAATAGGATATTGATAATTGGTTGCGGAACATCATGGCATGCCGGTTTAGTTGGCGAATATATAATTGAAGATTTAGCCAGGCTCCCCGTAGAAGTAGAATATGCTTCTGAGTTTAGATATCGTAATCCAATAATCAGTTCAGATGATATTGTTATCGCAATATCTCAATCTGGAGAAACAGCAGATACTTTAGCTGCCATTAAAATGGCTAAAGAAGCAGGAGCTTGTGTTTTTGGCATTTGTAACGTAGTAGGGTCATCTATTGCCCGAGAATCTCATGCTGGCGCTTTTACACATGCAGGGCCGGAAATTGGAGTTGCCTCAACAAAGGCATTTACTGCTCAAGTAACCGTATTGGCCATGATTGCTCTTTATCTAGGAAGAGGTAATGGTAATTTGAGTAAGGATAAATTTCAGGAAATAGCGAAAGAGATAGAATTAATTCCGGCTAAAATTTTATCGATGCTAGATCTTGATGATAAGATTCAGACTATTGCAAAATCTTTATATAAATCAAATAATGCATTGTTTTTGGGACGGGGCTTTAATTTTCCGGTAGCATTGGAAGGAGCATTAAAGCTCAAGGAAATAAGTTATATACATGCAGAGGGCTATCCTGCAGCAGAGATGAAGCATGGACCTATTGCCCTTATTGATGAGAATATGCCTGTTATAGTAGTGGCTCCTCGCGGAGATATGTTTAAAAAACTTGTTTCTAATATTCAAGAAGTCAAAGCAAGAAAGGGCATAGTTATTTCCATTACAGGTTATGGGGAAAGTGAGGTTAAATCACTTTCAGATGGAGTTATAGAGATTCCAGAAACATTAGACTGTCTTACTCCTCTATTGACAACAATTCCATTACAGCTTTTAAGTTATCATGTTGCTGTTCAAAGGGACTGTAATGTAGATCAACCAAGAAATTTGGCTAAGTCAGTTACAGTGGAGTAACATTATGGGGTGGTTATTCTTACCCCTTAAACCTCATCGTAAGATTCTCATTTTCAATTACTACCACTAAATTATGGAGTTCTAATTATAGTGAATACCAACAATATCAATACGATAGAATTTGTAAGTATAAAGAGAATTTTCTTACCCCTATCGGTTATAGAAAAATATCTAAAATATTCAATGATGAGGGATTGAAAACCATTCGAAATACGGAATTTTCTAACTCAAAAGTACATTCTATGTACAAAAAAGGGAAGATTAGAGAAGAAAGAATCAACAGAAAAGATATTGTTGAGATTGGTGATGTTTTTATAGAACCAATGTAGTTCTCCAATAATTCTAGGATTCCAATGGTCATTGAATTGAGCTAATTTTTGGGAAATATTTATTTTTTTCATTATAAGATTTAAAAACCAGAGCTATATTATAAATATAGTGAAATTAGATATCCGATATTTCATTAATACATTTCTACCTTATCGCTAGTTCCAATGAATACATTTACACCTTTTAGTTGAGGATTGCCTGCTATTCTTC
The DNA here is from genome assembly GCA_913009655.1 of uncultured Cryomorphaceae bacterium. Lineage (GTDB taxonomy): Bacteria > Bacteroidota > Bacteroidia > Flavobacteriales > Schleiferiaceae > TMED14. The sequence goes on along the minus strand of CAJVWI010000004.1, from coordinate 24,380 downwards.
GCCAAGAAGTAATTTGCCCTACGTGGGTTAGTGCGTCTGCAAGTGGACCATTGATCCAATACCAAAAGGGTAGTTTTCTAGAAGTGTTTTTTTCCATTTCAGCTAATTCTGAATCACTCATTTTTTTTAATTTAATGGTGAGGTTCTCCAAAACTAAAAGAGATTTCATTCTTATTTGCTGAAATGAGTTTAAGGAATCTTTGTTTTGTTTTTCTCCACCGAAAACTCTAAAAGTACTATCTACCAAATCAAAAATATGACTGTTTACTTCCTCAATACTCATGCTGGTAGGGTGTGGTCTAAACTTAATATCTTCTTCACTTAGATTTTCTGTAGCCCAGCGATATCTAAATGCCAATCCTTCAACCAATCTTAAAAGAGTATTGGTAGCTGTTAATTCTATAGGGGTTTTTGAAATATCTTCGAACGGCAATTCTTGATTTCTATCCATAAAAATATTAAATAATCTTGTCAGATTCTTTCTCTTCTAAAGCTACTTCCTTAGGATACTTGACGCTTATTTTATCAAATTGGATGTGAAGCAACAACATTAAGAATCCATAAACGACAGAGCTTACAATAAGAATATTGTTCATTAAGCCATCAGTAGTAAATGATAACCTAATTAAAATAGTTGAAATAATAAATCCAGAATTTCTGAAAATTTCGTGGAATTTATCTGTTTTGTATAAGGAGATAAGAAGCAGAAGAACATCTGCCATAATTAAAACAGTAAAAAACTCATTAAAGAAAAGCTCATTAATATCTTGGATCGAGAAGAAAACTTGATTTACATTAATTAATTCAATATAAACCCATCTAAATAAACTAGAGAATGCTAAGAACATTAATACTGGTAATAATAATAATGCTATAGTTTTCTTTCTTTTTACAAAAACATCTAGATTTTCAATCTTATGTTTTTTAATATTAAGTGATTTGTTCCTTGTGTTGTAATAAGTATACAAGTAGATTATAAAAAATAATACTAGGGTGGATATTAAATCATAGGTAAGTTGAAGATCATATTTTTGATTGAACCAATCTGTTGAAATTTCTAAATTAGCAATGTCCTTAAAAATTCTTCTTACAATAATAAGTGTAATTATTTCATATTGCTTTCTTATATATTGAGAAATAGATCTTGGTAAATAGTAGACAACTAAAAATACTTCATAAACTAATATGAATGAAAAAGGAGTATAAATCGCAGCAATTGGATTGGTGAGCAGGTTATCATCTGAAAAGTTTAATACATCAATATGCTTTAAGAAAATTAAAAGTAGATGTATTATAAAACTTGCTATAGATAAGGTTACAAATATTTTTTCAATCTTTTTTTTGAAATCTTCCGAGAAAACGATTGAATAAAGCTTATCCATTGGTTATAATTTAGCTAAAAAGTTATGAATTTTATTTTAAATAAGTGTTTTGTTTAGTAATAAAACAATTTGATTACCCAAAACAATAGTTAGTGAATAAGTATTTTTAAGGTCTATTTCCACCACCTTGCCCTTCATGATCTTTATAAAATTCTTGATCTAAATATTCAGCATAAGTTCCATAATCTTTTTGTCTTCCAACAAAATCAAAATCATATCCATAGTCAACTAAATTTTTCCATAAATCGGATCTATAACTTTCAAAAAAAACCACCCCCATCATCATTATTTTCTTCTGCCTACTTGGCTTTTTTACAAGAAAAAGAAATTATTAAAGAAAAAGCAATGATTAAAAGAATAGAGTACTTGTTAAAGAAATTATTCATTTAATATTTTTTATGAAGTTATTATTAATTCTTTTTTTTAAATTATGTTTATCTAATTACTACTTTCATTTTAAATAATTAATAATGAATAATAAGCTGCTTTCTTTTTTTATTTTGATTTTGCCATTTTTGTGCTCTTCTCAAATTATTGGTGAAGTAAAAGATGATAATAATTTTGCAATTGAATATGCTACAATATCTATTTTTAATTTTCAGGATAGCACTTTAGTTTCGGGAAATATTACCAACCAAAATGGGGAATATAAAATTGATTTACCAACACTAGGTAGTTATTATTTAAAATGTTCTTTTGTAGGCTTTCAATCTACAGTTATTTCCAATATATTAATTTCAAAAAATTCTAAAAAAATTGAATTACCAACCATTGTTCTTATCAAAGGAGCGCAGTTGAATGAATTAATTGTAGATGGTGAGAAATCAATTTTTTCTAATAAAATGGAGAGTCAGTCTTATAACGCTGATCAATTTGAAAATAGTTTGGGAGGAACAGCTTTGGATGTAATTAGAAATTTACCATCTATTAACATTAATATTGAAGGTGATATTTCACTTAGGGGAAGTAAGGGAATCATCATTTTAATTGATGGTAAATTAATTCAAGGGGATCCAACAAATTTAATTGCTCAAATTCCAGCTAACTCCATTAGTAAGGTAGAATTAATTACATCACCTTCTTCTAAATATGATTCTGAAGGCAAATCTGGAATGATTAATATAATCACTAAAAAAGGAAAAATTAACGGCACATTTCTTAAAATTAATATGAAAGGTGGATTACCATCAATAGAAACTTATGATAACGAATTGAACCACCAAAGATATGGTGGAGATATCACTTTGAATAAGAAAACTGAAAAGTATAATTTGACTTTAGCAGTAAGTTATTTAAGAAATGATCTTGGAGGAAGAAGAATAGGAGAGGTTTACACAGTTAGTGGGGATACTACAAGATATCTTTATTCTAAAGGAGAAAGAAGTTTTGATAAGAAAAATATCAATGCAAGGATAGATTTTGAATATGAAATAGATTCTAGCAACCAATTACACTTTGGTTTTTTTGCAGGAAAAAGAAAAAAAGATAGATTAGCCGATATTACCTACAACAATTATTCTCTTCAAAATGGAAATAGTTCAAACTTAAATCCATTTCAATACTTTAATCATAATTTAAGAACTAGAACTGGAGATTTCGCGTTAAGTAGTTTTGATTACAATCATATTTTTAAAAATAAATCACTCGTAAAAACATCTTTTTTAATAGAATATACTTTATTAGGCGGGCCAACTACCAATCAAAACATTTCTCTAGATAATCAGCCAGTAATTTATCAAGATGAATACAATACTAATACAAACCCTCTTCTAGGGGCTAGATTTAATATTGATTATTCAAATATTAAAACTAATCTTGGCACTTTAGATTTTGGTTATCAACTTAGGGATTTAAACCATCAAGGAGATTTTATTTATAATAGAAAAAATTTAAATACTGAAGTTTTTGAATTAGTCTCAGAATTTTCAAGTGAAGTTAATTTACAAAGAACAATTCACTCGACTTATGGTATGATATCAGGCGATAAAAATAAGTGGAGTTATAATTTTGGAATTAGGGTGGAAAAAATGAATCGTGAATTAGAATTAAATGATAAATCTGGATTAGTAGATACTATTTATAAATATGATTTTATAAAGCCCTTTCCTACTTTAATTCTTTCTTATGATTTAAATTCTAAAAGTAAAATTAAATTTACTTATACTAAAAGAGTGCAGAGAACAACTACTTTTAAAATGAATCCTTTTCCCGAAAGAGAGCACTCAGAAACACTAGAACAAGGTGATCCAAATTTACTTCCAGAATTTATAGATAATTTTGAAATTGGTTATAACAACAGCTTTAGTGAAGATTTCTCTTTTTTTTCAAATTTATTTGTTAGAAAAACTAATAACCTTATTAATAGAGTTAATACTGTTTACAACGATTCTATTCTTAATAGAATATACTCTAATGTTGGCAATTCTAATCTTTATGGTTTGGAGCTTGGACTGCAATTAAAGCCATTTAAAAAATGGAATAATTATTTTGGGGGAAATATTTTTTATCAAGACATAGTGGGAGAGTTTGATAATCTTTCAGTTTCAACTAATGCATTAATCTATTCCTTTAATTTTAATTCCACCTATAAGCTTAATACATCAAGTTCTCTTCAGTTTGGTTTGAATTATCTTTCACAAAGAATTACTGCACAAGGTGAAGATTCAAGATTTTATTTACCAAGCCTAACTTTTAAAAAATCGTTTTTAGATAATTCATTAGTAATGAGCTTACAATGGTTAAATATGGATATGGGTTTAATTAATACCAATGAGCAAAGAATTACAACTTCAAGAGAAAACAGTTTTTATACAACTACTAATTATATTTATGAAGTAGATATTTTTTTATTAAACCTTTCTTACAATATTAATAGATCTAAATCAAGTGCAAATTTTATTAAGAGCGAGTTCGGTGAAAGAGAGTTTTAAATGTCATGAGAGTTAAATAATGAAAAGTAATTTTCTGATGATATTGAAATTAAATTTGGAAAGCTACTACAGGCAATAAAATTTTTTTACTTATTAATTTTTTATAATTTTATTGTTGAGGTTTATAATTTTTTTACTAAATATAATTACAAAATAACGAACTATTGTTAATAAAATTACGCTGAAGTTTTATTCTATGCCTTAAATTATTAGAGATTTGAATTATATTTAAAGATGAAAAAACAATTATTATACTCGTTATTTTTTTTTACTTCTCTAAGTTTTTTCTCTCAGGTAAAAGATACAAGTTCTAACCTCATCTTAGGTTATATTAATACACTTATTAATGATACTAGTGATGCAAGCACTGCAAATTTCACAACCTATCCTGTTATAGCTAGTTCACCAGAAACTAGTTGGCAATTTGCACTTTCAAGTCTTTATGTTTATTCAGCTAAAAAAAACTTAAGCAATAGATTAAGTGAACTCAAATCTTACACATTTTATACATTAAAAAAACAATATGGTATTAATATAGACCATGCACTTTACACTGATGCTAATAAATGGTTGTTTTACGGAAAAGTTAAAGTACAAGCTGCTCCATTAGACTTTTATGGCTCTAATTTTGCAGAATGCAACCTCACAACTAAAGATAATAAATTTACACCTGACTTAAATATTATCAATTTTAAAGAAAGGGCTTTAAGAACAATTGCACCTGATTTATATGTTGGGCTAGAATTTGATCTACAAATCATGAATAATTTTGATTCAGCAATAAATGTCCGTGTTAGACCAAATGAGTCTCCGATATCAAATACTAAATCAAACAGCGTTGGTTTTGGTGCAGGAATAATCTATAATAATATTCACAATTTTCTAAATCCTAGAAAAGGAGTATTTAGTGAGTTTGCTTTTTTGAGATATAGTAATGTATTAAAAAGTGATTATAACCTTACTTCTATAATTACAGATAATAGGTTTTATTTGCCTGTAAAAGAAAATAATATTTTGGCATTTCAATTTTATGCTCAATATACCATTGGCCCCAATCCACCATTTAATTTAATTTCATTAATGGGTGGTGAAAGTTTAATGAGAGGCTACTACCTTGGTAGATATAGAGACAGACATTTATTGGCAACTCAAGTAGAATATAGAATATTACCATTTACTTTTTCTAAACGATGGGGAGCTAGTGTGTTTCTAGCAATGGGACAAGTATTTGGAGAGAATATATCAGAAGACAATTCTAAAAATGGGTTTCAATTTAAAAATATTCTTCCAACTGGTGGAGCTGGATTGAGATTTCTTTTATTTCAAGAAAAAGATATATATTTCAGAGTAGATTATGGAGTTACAAAAAATGGAGGCAACTATTATTTAACTCTTGGAGAGGCTTTTTAAGTATAAAAAAAAGGACTCATTAGAGTCCTTAAATAATTTGAGGAGATAATCAATAATTATCCAGCTACAATTTCAAAGTTTATTTTTCCTTTGACATCTTTATGTAAAATAACTTCTGCTTCGAATTTACCTACTTCTTTGATGTTGTTGGCTGGTAGAGTTATATTTTTTCTTTCTATTTTAAACCCAGCTTTATCAAGAGCATCTGCTAATTGGATATTTGAAATAGAGCCAAATATTTTACCATTTTCACCAACTTTAGCAGGAACTTCAAATGTTTTCTTAGATAATTTATCAAGAATTTTTAAGGCTTCGTCTTTCAATTGGTTAAACTTGTGAGCTCTTTGCTTAAGAGTTTCTGAATTCATTTTTTTAACAGATTCAGTAGCTAAAATTGCCATTCCCTTAGGGATTAAATAATTTCTTCCAAAACCATTCTTAACAGTCACAATTTCATCTTTACTTCCTAATCTATCTACGTCTTTTTTTAATAAAATTTCCATAATGATTATTTTAATTGATCCGCCAAATAAGGTAGAATTGCAAGATGTCTTGCTCTTTTTACCGCTTGTGATACTCTTCTCTGGTATTTCGCTGAAGTACCAGTAATTCTTCTAGGAAGTAATTTGCCTTGTTCATTAATGAATTTCATTAAGAAATCTGGATCTTTGTAATCAATAAATTTTATTCCAGATTTTTTAAATCTACAATATTTTGTTTTTTTAACCTCAATGTCTATTGGATTAAGGTATCTTATTTCTGAGTTGTCAGCCATAGCTAGTGTTTAAAAATTAATAGTTTAAGCAGTTTTTGAGAGTTTTACTCTTCTTTTTGCTGCATATTCGAAATGATCTTTATCCATTCTCATTGTTAAAAAACGCATCACTCTCTCATCTCTTTTGAGTTCAACTTCTAGGTTTTTAACAACATCTCCTTCGCCTTGGAATTCGATTAGAAAATAAAATCCAGTAGATTTCTTCTGAATTGGATAGGCTAATTTTTTAAGCCCCCAAGATTCATTGTTATTGATTTTAGCACTGCTATCTTTCAATAACTTTTTGAATTTATCTACTGCTTCCTTTGTCTGTTTCTCAGACAAAACGGGAGTTAAAATGAAAACAGTTTCGTAATGATTCATGTTAGTTATTTAAAATTTGGAATGCAAAGATATAAGATTACCTGATAAATAAAATTATTTAGTTAATAAATCAAACTATATCAAGATTATAATTTTTTTTTATTTAAATCACATTTACATTAATGCTTATTTTATATTTGTTGGAAGATGGCTAAAGAAAAATATACTGTATCTGCATTAAAGTACAGACCTAATAGTTGGGATACTATTATAGGTCAACAAAATATTGCAACTACACTAAAACAAGCTATTGATTCAGATCAGTTAGCACAGGCTTATTTATTCTGTGGTCCAAGAGGAGTAGGTAAAACATCAACTGCAAGATTATTTGCAAAAGCTATCAACCTAAAACATGATCCAAAACTTACTGATTTTACTTACAATATTTATGAATTAGATGCCGCTTCTAACAATCAAGTTGACGACATAAGAAATCTTAACGATCAGGTGAGAATACCCCCTCAAAAAGGGTTGTATAAAGTTTATATAATTGATGAAGTTCATATGCTTTCTCAAAGTGCATTTAATGCATTTTTAAAAACACTAGAAGAACCACCACCTCATGCTATTTTTATATTAGCAACTACAGAAAAACATAAAATTATTCCTACCATTCTTTCAAGATGTCAAGTTTATGATTTTCACAGAATTTCTATTTCCGATACTGTTCTTCATTTAGAAAGTATTGCCAAGAAAGAGGGCGTTAAAGTAGAATCTGAAGCACTTCATGTAATTGCTGAAAAAGCCGATGGAGCTTTAAGGGATGCTCTTTCTTGTTTTGATTTGATGGTGAATTTCACAAGCGGCAATATAACTTACAGTGAAGTTGTGAAAAATCTTAATATTCTTGATTACGACTACTATTTTAAATTCACTGATTTTATCAAAGAAAACCTAATCCACGATAGTTTACTTCTTTTTAGTGAAATTATAGCTAAAGGTTTTGATGGTCGATTATTCCTCAACGGTTTGGCTTCACATTTAAGAAATTTAATGGTTTCTAAAGATGATCGAACAATTAAAATACTTGACCATACTAAAGAAACAATTGATAAATTTATGATTCAAGCTAAAGATTTTGAAAACGAGTTTATAACTGATTTATTGACGCTTGTAAATGAAGCCGATTCACTTTATAAAACCAGCCAAAACCAGCGACTTCATGTAGAGATTCTAATTATGAAGTTGTGCTCTAAGGGAGTTCAAAAAAAAAAATCTAAATTCCTAGATGCTCCAATAGTTTCTCCTTCACAAAATGAGAAGACTGATGTTGAACCTGTTTTAAAAGACAACAGTTCAATTGGAAATGAAATTCCGGTTGTGAATATCCCAGAAACTAAAAAAACAACCTATGAGATTCCTAAATCTGAAATAATTAGGCCTAAAACTAGTTTAAGTATTAAAAAAAGATCTGCAGCTGCATCAATTACAGGTATTAGAAAAAAAATTAATGAGGACTTAAATGCCGAAACTAAAGATTCTGAAATCAAGGTGGCAGAGAAAACTGAATTTACTCAAAATAAACTTGAAGAAAAATGGTTAGAATTTGCAGAGATCAAAAAAAAAGAAGGTAAAATTGGACTCTTTACCACCCTAAATAAACAAAAGCCAAAACTTAATAAAGACTTCTCAATTACATTTATTATTGATAGTGAAGTTCAGAAAATGGAGTTCCAAACTCAAAATCAATTTCTTTTAGATTTTTTAAGATTAGAGCTTAAAAATGGTCAAATAAAACTCAACTTAGAAATTACTAAATCAGATTCTCCAAAACTTACGCAATTAACAAGTAGAGAAAGGTTTTTTCAAATGGCCGATAAAAATCCTGACTTACATACTTTTAAAGAAAAATTTGATTTAGATATTGAATTTTAATCATTTAACTTCTTTATGGTAAATCATTTTATATTTGCATCATGATACTACCTATAATATCTTATGGAGCTTCAGTCTTAAGAAAAGAATGTGTAGAATTTCAAGAAGGAGAATCTATTGATGAATTAGTTGCCAATATGTTTGAAACCATGTACGCAGCGAGTGGAGTAGGACTAGCTGCACCTCAAATTGGAATATCTAAAAGAATTTTTACTGTAGATGCTTCCCCTTTTGCTGAACCTGAAGAGGGTCAAGAGATGGACCCAGAGCTAATTGAACTAAAGAATTTTAAGAAAGTCTTTGTAAACCCAATTATTGAATCTGAATCGGGTACCCCATGGTCTTTTTCGGAAGGTTGTTTAAGCATTCCAGGAATTAGAGAAGAAGTTGATAGAAAGCCAGTTATTAAAATAAGTTACTATGATGAAAAATGGAATTTCTTTGAAGAAACTTTCGAAGGAATCTCTGCCAGAATTATTCAACATGAGTATGACCATATTGAAGGAACTTTATTTACAGACCATTTAACCCCTTTAAAAAGAAGGTTAATGAAAAGAAAACTTGATGAAATTTCTAAAGGAAAAGTAGACGTTAATTATAAAATGAAATTTCTCAACCCAAAAAAATGAAAAAAATATTTGTCTCAGTTCTTATTATTATTTGTTTTTCGTGTACAAATGAAACAAAGGTTTCCAATTATACTACAGAGCTTAATGAGCTTAGAGAAATTAATGATGAATTAATTAAATCTAATCCAGAAGATATTGCTTCAATTTATCAATTAGGAGTAAAAATTAAAAACACTTCATTAAACCTATATGTAAGATATAATCAATTTTTTTCTGATGAAGAAAACGAGTTTTTATTAAAGTGTGCTGCAACTGGATCGGAAGCATCACAGAAATATAAAGATGCTGCAGATTATTTCTTAAAAGCACAAAGGAAATTTCCTAATAGTGAAAATGCTCCTATTTACTTGCACAACAGAGCTAGAATACTAGATAATATTTTAAATGAAAAAAATAACGCTAGGTTAGCTTTCGATGAATTAATAGAATTGTATCCCAATCATGCCCTAAGTATAAATGCAAAAATATATTTGGATAATATTTTTGGAAAAACAGATGAGGAATTATTAAATATTATAAAAAGTAAAAATTAAATATGTATCACCTCTCCGTATGCAGCAGCAGCAGCTTCCATAATAGCTTCACTCATAGTTGGATGAGGATGAACAGTTTTTATTAATTCATGCCCTGTAGTCTCTAACTTTCTTAGAGCAACAATTTCGGCAATCATTTCAGTAACATTTGCTCCTATCATATGAGCACCAAGTAATTCACCATACTTAGCATCAAAAATAAGTTTTACAAATCCATCATTATGTCCAGCTGCACTAGCTTTTCCAGATGCAGAGAACGGAAATTTCCCAATTTTCAATTCATGCCCTGCTTCCTTAGCTGATTTTTCTGTCATACCAACAGATGCTATTTCAGGACTGCAATAAGTACAACCAGGAATATTGTTGTAGTCTATAGGCTCAGGACTATGACCAGCTATTTTCTCTACACAAGTAATTCCTTCAGCAGAAGCTACGTGCGCTAGCGATTGACCTTGAACAACATCTCCTATGGCATAGTAACCAGGGATATTTGTTTCATAAAAATCATCCACAATAATTTTACCTCCATCTACAACAATTCCGGTTTCTTCTAGACCAATATTTTCAATATTAGGTTGAATTCCTACTGCCGATAATACAATGTCACAATCAATATATTCTTCGCCTTTAGATGTCTTGACTTTTACTTTACATCCTTTAGATGATTTTTCTACATTTTCAACTGAGGAATTAGTCATGATCTTAATCCCTTTTTTCTTGAAGGTTTTTTCTAATTGTTTTGAAACATCAATATCTTCTACAGGTACTATATTAGGAAGATATTCTACTATTGTAACATCAACCCCCATAGCGTTATAAAAATACGCAAACTCCACACCAATAGCACCAGATCCAACTATAACCATTTTCTTGGGTATTTTAGGGAGAACCATTGCATCTCTATAACCTAAAACTTGCTTTTTATCTTGTTCTAAGTTTGGTAACTCTCTAGATCTTGCACCAGTAGCTATTACAATATTTTTAGCATTATATGTTGTTTTAGCGCCCTTTTGGTCTGTAACTTCAATTTGTTTACCTGGCTGAACCTTTCCAGTTCCCATAATTACATCAATTTTATTTTTTTTCATTAAAAACTGAACTCCTCCACTCATTTTTTCGGCAACATCTCTACTTCTTTTAATAACCGCATTGAAATCGGCTTTATGACTAGATACTTTTATTCCATAATCGTCGGCATTATTAATGTACTCATAAACATTAGCACTTTTAAGTAAAGCTTTTGTGGGAATACAACCCCAATTTAAGCATACTCCTCCTAAAGATTCCTTTTCAATAACTGCAGTTTTTAAGCCAAGTTGAGAAGCTCTTATTGCAGTCACATAACCCCCAGGTCCACTTCCTAAAACAATTACATCGTAATTCATATCTAAAAATTTTATTATTTATGCGAATTTATAAATTCTCTTCTTCAATTTGCTTAAGTATTCAAATTGTTTAGAAAATCTTTAATAATAAGAGCCAATTTATTAGCGGAATCGGGTTTGAATCTAAACCATAATTCAGGTTCTATTAGCTCCAGTTCAGAAATCACAGGACTATTCAAATTATTAAATATAAAATCTACTCTTGCATATAACGGAGTAGTGGGTAAACTTTTTAAAGTTTTTTCTGCTAATTCTATAATTTCTAAAGAAGGATTAATTTTTTCAACAGTTCCTCCAAAATCGTCTTGAACTCGGAAATCTCCTTTTTTCGCTTTTTTAAGTATGGAATGTGAGTACACTCCACCAAAAAGTATTACTGCTATTTCTCCTTTTGTTAAAATATTTTTTTGAAACTCCTGAATTATAAAATCTTCATTATTTGTAAGTTGAATCCACTTAGTTTGAAATTTTTTAATTTCTTCATTTTTTAACTGATAAGTATTCCTAGCTGCACCAGAAACAGTTGGCTTAATAACAATATGATTCCAGTTTTTTTCACTTGATATAACATCTAGTTTAAGATTGGATTTTTTAGGAACAAAAATACTTTCTGGTATTGGAAGATTCCATTTTTGTAAATCCATTAAATAATGTTTGTCTAGATTCCAATCTATTTGGCTGTATGGATTAATCAACTCACATTTATCTTTCACAAAATGAAGCCATTTTTTAAAATTTGAAAATTGATCAAAATAATCCCAAGTAGATCTAAAGATTGCTGTTTTTGTAGTAGACCAGTCAAAATTTGAATCATTCCAATCTTTTTTGGTTACTCTAATATTTAAATTTTTTAAAGCATCAATTACCAATCCATCTTCGTTCAAGACATTTTCTATGTATTGGTCTACTTTTGAGGGATTAACATATCTAGAGTCTGTTAATAAAACTACATCAAATTCTTTCATCACGTCAAATATAATTATTACCTACATTAGGTCTTTAAATGCAGCATAAATTCTATTTTTGTAAATGAAATATTTTGTAAGCTATTCACATCCCGAAAAACATTTTATAGATTTTAAGTTAATAATTAACACTAAAGATTTAAATATTTTAAAGTTACAATTGCCAGCATGGCGTCCTGGTAGATATGAACTTGGGAATTTCGCTAAAAACATTAAAGATTTTAATGCATTTGGTGCTAATAACGAATTTCTTAATTTTTCAAAAAAAACAAAAGATCTTTGGTTGATTGAGTGTGAAAAATTTGATAAAATAGTGGTTAAATACAGTTATTATTCTTCAGAGCTAAACGCTGGATCGACTTATTTAGATCAAAATCAAATTTATATTAACCCGGTTAATTGTCTTTTTTTTAATCCGGACAATTATAATTCATCTTACGAAATAGCTTTTGATTTACATCAAGATTTTAAAATATATAGTTCGCTTGAAAATATTGGAAACAATACTTTAAAAGCTTCTAATTTTGAAGAGTTAGCAGATTCTCCCATAATTGCTAGTGATTCTGCACAGTATAAGTCACTAACTATAAATAATGTAAATTTTAGTTTCTGTTTTCAAGGAGAAGTAAAAGTTGATTGGGATATTTTGATAAAAGATTTCACTTCTTTTATTAGTTATCAAATTAAATTATTTGGTTCATTTCCCCACAAAAGTTTTCTTTTTCTTTTTCAAATAACTCCTTATTCAGCTTACCATGGGGTTGAACACCACCATTCTACTGTTATTTTACTGGGTCCTTCTTATGACATATTTAAAAATTTATATAAAGAATTACTAGGTGTTTCATCTCATGAATTATATCATGTTTGGAATGTAAAAGGAATTAGACCTAAAGATATGTTGCCCTACGATTATTCAAAAGAAAATTACACAAACATGGGTTATGTTACCGAGGGAGTAACCACTTATATGGGTGATAGAATTCTTTTTGAAAGTGGTGTTTTTACTTTAGAACAATATTTCAAAGAGTTAAATAAATTATTTCAAAGACATTTTCATAATGATGGTAGAAATCATTATTCAGTTTCTGAATCTAGTTGGGATACTTGGCTAGATGGTTATGTTCAAGGTATTCCAGGGAGGAAAGTCTCTATTTATGCTGAAGGTGCATTGATAGCTTTGATATGCGATGCTAAGATTAGAAAAGCTACAAAACATAAGAAAACCTTACATGATGTAATGAGAAAAATGTATTCAGGATCAGATCAATTATCGAGCTATGATATGGAATTATATAAAAGCAATTTGGAGTCTGTTTCTGGAGAAAGTTTTGATGCTATTTTTAGTGAAATAATTTATGGTAAAAAAGATTTTAAAAATTATTTAATTGAAGCCTTAAAAGTTTTTGGATGGGATTTTTCAATTAAAACAGCTGAAAATATTTGTTGGCAATATGGAATTAAAACTTACAATAAAGATAAAAAAGTAATAGTTCAAAATGTTTTAGAGAATAGTGCTGGGGATAAATCCTTAATCGTTAAGGAAGATGAAATTATTGCAGTTAATGAATTTTGTGTAGAGGATAATTTTGACAATTGGTTAGGGTATTTTGAAAATGATGAAATTGTTCTGAAAGTAAATAGAAATGGAAAAATATTTGATTTGAAAATGAAAACCATTAATGATAATCAGTACTTTAATTATAAATTCACTAAAGAATGAAAAATTTTGATGCTCTAAAGTGGCTCTGTTTATTAAGTTTATTAGGATTTATTTATTGCTTTGTTTTTGATCTTGGATACTTTACACTTTTTTTAGATGCCAAAAGCATTAATTCAGAAAAAAACAGCTTAATAAATTTGATTGTAGAAAATTTAAATGATAATGGGTTTCAGTTTAATGAATACTTGTCGATTCAACTTAGGAATTTGTATGCCATAAGAGTTGTTTTTGATATATTGGCAATGGTTGGGGTAGGCTTTATGTTTTCTAAAATTAAAATAGGTTGGACTTTTTACTGGATATTTCAAATTGCTTATGTTTTATCGCCATTTATTTTCCTGAATTTTGACTTCCAATTTTCTTGGCCTTACTTAAGTGGAATTGCTATTGTTATATTTCCTCTTTTTAATAATATGATTCATTTAGTTTATGTCTTGCTTTTTATGTCTCAAAAATCCCAACTCAAATAATAAAAAATTAATTTTGAATAATAAAGTTTTAATTTTTTCTTGTAAATTAGAGTAGAAGCATTTTTATATGGAAGAAAATAACAAAATAGATTATGATCCTATTAAGTCAGAAACAGATAAATTTTCTGTAAAACAAGCTTTTGGGTCTATAGCCAATTTCTTAAAAAACTTATTTTCTATATATGATGGTGTGGACAAAGATAAAACTGTCGAAGATATTAGAAGCGATATAGAGTTTTCATCTATAAATATTTGGATTTTAATTTGTTCTATAATAGTAGCTTCTATTGGTTTAATTAATAACTCTCCAGCGGTAATTATTGGTGCCATGCTAATATCGCCCCTGATGGGTCCTATAAGAGGAATTGGCTATGCTTTATCTGCCAATGACTTTAAAGCACTAATAAAGTCTTTAAAAAACTTTGGTATAATGGTGGCTGCAAGTGTTTTGGCTTCTTACTTATTTTATTTGATTACTCCAATAAAGTCTGAAACATCAGAACTTCTTAGTAGAACCAAACCCCATGTATTAGATATTTTAATTGCTTTTTTTGGTGGATTGGCAGGTGTAATAGCAACAACAGTAAAAAATAAAACTACAACAATAACTGTAGTTCCAGGTGTTGCCATAGCTACTGCTTTAATGCCTCCACTTTGTACCGTTGGTTATGCATTGGCAGTTGGTAACTGGCCATATTTTATTGGAGCTTTTTACTTGTTTTTATTAAATAGTGTATTTATTTGTCTATCCACTTTTATAGTTTTAAGATTGTTAAATTTTCCTAAGGTTAAATTTGTTAATCCTAGAATTGAGAGAAAAGTAAAGATTTATGTTTTCTCAATATTGCTTCTTATTGTGATTCCTAGTGTTTTTAAATTTTATCATATTATACATGAATCTATTTTTATTCAAAATGCAGATAATTTCATTAAAAATGAAATATCTATTAATCCCGAAATAGAGGTTCTCACCAAAGAATTGAACTACGATGATGAATCTTCCGCTATAGTTTTAAATATTGGAGGTAAATATATTAATGAAGAACAGATTAATAATTGGAAGTTGCAGCTTAATAATTATGAAATGGGTAACGTTAATTTAGAAATACATAATTTACAGTCCAAGGCTATTGATGAAGAGGAGTTGTTGAACAAGATACTAGTTGACAATGATAAAAAGATAATGTCTATTTCAGAAGAAAGAGATTTGTATAAAACTGAATTACAAAACATCATTAGAGAAAACAATGCTTTGGACGAATTAAACACAAGAATTCTATCACACTTTCCATCTGTTAAGTCTTTAAACTATGGTCAATCATTTAAAGATGTTGATGGTCTAAAGGATACTAATTTTGTTTTTGTAATAGAGTGGAATATGGACACTTTAAATAATCCTGAAAAATCAAAAATTAAGGATTTTATAAATACTGAGTTAAATACTTTCTATTCCAATAATAATAAAGTTCTTATTTTCAATAAATAATAATTGGGTAAATCAAAAAAAAATCGAATTGATGTTGTTTATTCAACTAATCCAAATTTTGATTTTGCAGAAAACTCTGATGAAGTTCAAGATATTCCTTTTAATGAACAAAAGCTTTATGTCTTAATTGACAGAAAGAACAGAGGAGGTAAGTCTGTTACTTTAATTGAAGGATTTATTGGTTCGGACCAAGATGCTAATGATTTAGCAAAAAAAATGAAGCAAATTTGTGGAGTTGGAGGTGGTTATAAAAATGGTGAAATTTATATTCAAGGAAACCACAGAGAAAAAATAGTTAGATATCTTCAAAAACTAGGTGCTTTAGTAAAACTTAAAGGAGGTTAAATAATAGTCAAACATTTGCCTATTTAATTTAAAACTTATTAGTTTTGCCTCGTGAAAATCAAATTTCTATTATCCATATTTTTTATCCCTTTTTTTATGTTCTCTCAGCAACATACATTAAGTGGTTATGTTAAAGATGCTTTAACAGGAGAGGCTTTAATAGGGGTTAGTATTTATGTGGAAAAAGAGTCTAAAGGTGCTACAACTAATGTTTATGGATTTTACTCAATTTCATTAAAAAGTGGTGAATATGAAGTTAAATACTCTTACGTTGGTTACGCTGACATTTTAAAAACTATCCAATTTAAAGATCATGTTAGGTTGAATATTGATTTAAAAGAAAGCCAAGATTTATTAGATGAGGTAGTAATCGATGCCAAACAATCCGATGAAAATACAACTGGTACTCAAATGGGACAAATTGAATTGTCTATTGATAAGATTAAAACAATACCTGCTTTTATGGGAGAGGTTGATATTCTTAAAACTATACAGTTTTTACCTGGTGTATCTTCTGGAGGTGAAGGAAATACAGGTTTTTATGTTAGGGGAGGAGGTCCCGATCAAAACCTAATTTTATTAGACGAAGCTACAGTTTATAATGCTTCCCATTTATTTGGGTTTTTCTCTGTTTTTAATGCAGACGCTATCAAAAATGTTAAACTTATTAAGGGCGGTATGCCTTCAAATTATGGTGGAAGATTATCATCTGTTCTTGATATAACAATGAAAGATGGTAATTATAAGTCATTCCAAGCAGATGGAGGTATTGGATTAATTGCTTCAAGGTTAACATTACAAGGTCCTATTAAAGAAGATACAGCCTCTTTTATTCTTTCTGGTAGAAGAACATATATTGATGTATTAGCCAAACCACTTATCTCCGACACCTCTGCTTTCAAAGGGTCAGGTTATTATTTTTATGATTTGACTGCAAAATTAAACTGGAGATTATCAGATAAAGATCGATTGTATTTAAGTGGTTATTTTGGTAGAGATGTATTTACTTTTAACAATAAGGATTTAGATTTTAATTTTAATATTCCATGGGGAAATGCAACAGCTTCTTTAAGATGGAACCATTTATTTAGTGACAAATTATTTGTTAATACTACTGCTGTTTTTACCGATTATAATTTCGCATTTGAAGGTGGCTCAAGTGATTTTAATTTTAAATTAACTTCAGGTGTTAGAGATGGTAATTTAAAACAAGATTATACTTATTATCACAGCTCTTTGCATAATATTAAATTCGGCTGGAATTATACTTTACATCGTTTTATTCCAACTTCTACTGAAGCTTCATCAAATGATGTTGAATTTGACACAGGTGAAAAGGTTAAGATATGGGGGAACGAAGCTGCTATTTATTTATTAGATGATTGGAGTGTTAACGAGCGTTTAAAAGTCAACTTTGGAATGCGTCTCTCGATGTATCAACATATTGGCCCGTTTACAAGATATTTTAATAATGAAAATACTGGTACTACCGATAGTACAATTAATTACAGTAGTGGCAAACCAATTAAAACTTATTTTGGACCAGAGCCACGTCTTTCAGCAAGGTATTTATTTCCAGATAATTCATCTTTTAAGCTAGGTATTGCCCATAATTATCAATATATACATTTAGCTTCTATTTCCTCAGTTTCTTTACCTACTGATCTTTGGTTTCCAAGTACTGAAGTAGTTAAGCCTCAGATAGGAACACAATATAGTATGGGCTATTTTAAAAACTTTTTTAATAATAAATATGAAGCTTCAGTAGAGCTTTATTATAAGGATTTAAATAATCTTATTGAATACAAAGAAAATTCTTTTCCTGAAGACAATTTGAAAAATAATGTAGATAATCAACTTACTTTTGGTAGAGGTTATTCTTATGGAGCAGAGTTTTTCTTAAAAAAGAGATTAGGTGACTTTAATGGATGGATAGGTTACACTTGGTCAAAAACAATGCGTCAATTTGATGAAATTGACAATGGAGTAGAATTTCCAGCAAAATATGACCGAAGAAATGATCTTTCTGTTGTTCTTCAGTACCAAATTAATGAAAGGGTAAATATTGGAGGGGTGTTTGTATATGCTACAGGGAATTCTTTAAGTCTTCCTGAAAGAAGATGGTTTTCAGCAGAAGAAAATAGAATTATTACAGTTTGGAGTAAAAGAAATGCCTTTAGGTTAGATGCTTATCACCGTGCAGATATTTCAATTACTATCGACGCAAAACCGTATAAAGACGTGAAGAATATAGAGACAAATAATCTTGTTAGAAAAAAGAAAAAAGTAATTTCCTCATGGAATATTTCTGTATACAACGTTTACAATAGGGCTAACCCTTACTTTATCTTTTTTGATGCAACGGGTGATCCATCACAAGGATCAGTAGATTTTAATGCTAATCAAGTTTCACTATTTCCAATATTACCTAGTGTTACATGGAATTTTAAGTTTTAATGAAAAAGTTTTACTACATACTATTATTTGGATTTATTACAGTTTCTTGCCAAAAAAAAATAGAATTTGATTTGCCAGAAGTTGTGCAAACATTAGTACTAGAAGCTACCGTTGAAAATGGGTTTGCTCCCAAAGTTATATTAACTAGAAGCCAGGGTTATTTTGATGTTTTCGACACCATGTCTTTAATTAATATGTTTATCACTGATGCCCAGGTTAAGTTAAGCGATGGTATTAATGAATTTGATTTAGATTTTGGTCTCATAGCTACAAATGGACTGCCACTACCTGGATATACAACAAGTAATCCTGATGTTATTGGACAATTTGGGAAAAATTATACTTTAAATGTATATCACCATGGTGATACTTTAACTGCAAAAGCTCAAATCCCTTATCCTGTGCAAATGGATAGTGTTTGGTTCGATCCTTACATTGCCTTTGATGATACACTAGGTTGGATAAAATGTAATTTTAAAGATCCAGATACCGTTGGAAACTGTTATCGATGGTTTTCTAAAAGAATAAATAGTTACACCTATAATTATGAAGCACCATTTGATAACGTTTTGGGTGAGGTGAAGGACAAAAGATTTTTACCACCTATTGGAAGTACTACAGATGATAAATTATTTAATGGTTTGAAATTTGATTTTGTTTTACCAAGAGGTGTTAATGGAGTGGTAGAAGGTCCAGATGATAGTGGGGTTGAAGGAAGTTTTTTTTCTCGTGGAGACACTGTTGTTGTTAAAAGTTCAACAACAACTTATCCAATTTATTTATATGTTAGGGCAATGGAAAATGCTGCTGCATCTAACGGTAGTATATTTTCATCGTCTGGTAATTTACCATATAATGTAGAAGGTGATGGTATTGGTGTTTTTTATGGTTACGGATCTAGCTATGACACCTTAATTTGTGAATAAGTTTATTTCACTAACATATTGTTAAATAATATATTTGAAATCTAAAAAATTATTTATGCCAACTATTGAAAAAGTTAAGTGTTTAATTGTAGGTTCTGGTCCAGCTGGTTTTACAGCTGCTATTTATGCTTCTAGAGCAAATATGTTCCCAATTCTATATCAAGGAATACAACCTGGTGGTCAACTTACTACTACAACAGATGTTGATAATTTCCCTGGTTATGCTAAGGGTGTTAATGGAACTCAAATGATGGTAGATTTAGAAGAGCAAGCCAAGCGATTTGGAACCGATGTAAGATCAGGAATGATTACAAAAGTTGATTTTACTGGCCCCGTTCATAAGGTTTGGGTTGATAATAAGTTAGAAATACATTCCGATACTATTGTAATTTCCACTGGTGCTTCTGCTAGATATTTAGGTTTAGATTCTGAACAGCATTACTTATCAAACGGAGGTGGAGTTTCAGCATGTGCTGTTTGTGATGGTTTCTTTTACAAAGGCCAAGAAACTGTTATTGTTGGTGCAGGAGATTCTGCTTGTGAAGAGGCATCTTATTTAGCTAATATTTGTACTAAAGTTACTATGCTGGTAAGAAAAGACGAGTTTAGAGCATCTAAGATAATGGCAGATAGAGTTAGGGGAATAGAAAACATTGAAATATTACACTCAACAGAACTAGATGAGGTTTTAGGAGACGGAAATGTAGTAACAGGAGCAAGAGTAGTTAATAATAAAACTCAAGAAAAACATGATATTCCATGTACGGGCGTATTTATTGCAATTGGACATACTCCTAACACCAAAGTTTTTAGCCCATGGTTATCAATGGATGAAAGTGGATACATTGTAAACAATCCAGGTTCTTCTAAAACCAATATAGAGGGAGTTTTTGTTTCTGGAGATGCTGCCGATCATGTATACCGACAAGCTGTAACTGCTGCAGGTACTGGCTGTATGGCTGCCTTAGACGCAGAAAGGTATTTGGCTGCTAAGGGTTTGCATTAAGAATTAGATAATTCTCATCAAAAAGTGTATAGCCTAATTTTTCAGACAGCTTTTTATATTCTTTTTTTAATTCAAATTTGTCATGACCATGGGCAAATTGGTATTGAGATACTAAAATAAAGACTTTTAACATTTCCTTATAAGACGTAGAAGTAGCCTCAATAGCAAATTGTTGCATATTTTTTTTAAACTGAACTTTATCTGCAACTGAAGCAAAATAAAAAGATTTCATTATTATGTAGTGTTGAATATGTCTAATATGGTAAATATAATTTTCCTCAATATTTTTTTCAACTTTTTTTATAATCCACTTCATTACTTCAAAATTTTGAGAAATCATAGCAGTCATAATAAGTTCATAGAAATATTCGATAGGTAGTTTAGGATTGTTTTGTTGTAAATAATATTGTTCTAATTTTTGAATAATGTTTTTATTTTTATTTAAAATATTTTGAGCTATGATCCTGCTTTTTAGTATAGGGTGATAATCCTCTTTTAATCTAATATCAAGATGTATTGGTTTTTTTAGATTCAAATAACTATGTAAATTCTCTAAAGATTTAGTAAAAGCAATTAGATAATCTTCTGATTTTATTGTTTTAAAAATTTTAATGTGATGAATGTAGTAGGTGTTTAAATTCGCATAATCGACAAACATTGTAAATACTAAATCTTGGTAATTTTTAATGTCAAGAAGTATTTTAATTGCATCATCTTCTAATTTAATTTTCCTTAACAAAAGTCCAATTCCGTTTCCTATATGAGCTACTTCATCATAAGTAAGATTTCCAATTTTAAGTTCCTCAATTTCTAAAGTTTTGTAAAGTTCATGATATCTTTTTTGAAGAAATAATTCTCTTAAAATTTGAATTACTATTGAAACATGGTCCTCTTTTGCTTTTAAAGTTTTTTTTAAAAAAAATAATAAGTTATTTAAATCTTTTTTATTTAAAATTTCATAAACATCATTTTGAAGTTTCCATTTATTCTCATACTTAAATGTTTTTGTAAAATGATTATAATTTTTGTAACCGTTAAATCGAGAAATTATATCAAGTGTTTTTTTTGAAGGCTTTTCATTAGTTTTAACAATCCCATATAGTCTTCTTATTGTGTTATAGCTGATATATTCATCATTAAATTCTAAAATCATATTACTTAGCTGATTAGCGCTTCCTAGGTTATTGATTTTAAACCCAACTTTTTCTGTGATTTTTTTCTTGAGTATAAACAACATGTTTAAATGTACTAATAATGTACTGATTTAGATTTTTTTCTTCTATAGATTTAATTAAATAACAACAAAATGGCAAAAGATTACATAAAAGAGAAAAAACTTTCGTTAGATGAAATGAATTCTGTTTTAAATGACGATATACGAGTCAGTAATGGACTTATTGCAAAAGAATCTGAAGTGCAAGACTATAAGCAATTTAACATGCGTCTAAAACTAATCATAGTCACCCTATTTTTTCTTAATATCCTTGCGTTTTCTCAAGATACGAAACCAAAAGTTACAAATATTGACATATCCTATTTGTCAAGTAAGACGATTCCTGAAAGAGGTTCTAAAAGTAATAAGTACAGCTATACTAGTTCAATTGCAGATGAGCCCACGTTGCAACTGTTATCTAAAACATGGTATCGATTAGTTGAAGGTAAACCAATTTCTAAAATAACAAAGTCGAAAATCTACTTACACGACGAAAAAGAAAATTTGTTTAACCCACCCCTTGACCATAAACGATTTGTTAAACTTCAAAAATCCTCGCCAAATTGCTATTGTCTAAACTATCTTGAAATTGAAGAAGTAGGAAATGGATTCTTAATGTCAAAAAGCTGCGCTACCACTTCTAATCTGTACTTCCTCCCAAAAAGCGATATGATTTTTATCTCTAATATAATTGATAAAGAAAAAAGAGAACAGGATAGTTTGGATTTTGTCAGAATGATTGGGCTCTTAGAAACCAATAAAATCATGATTGATTATGATGAAATGAGGACTAGAAAAATAGCTTTAGAAATAAAAAGAAAGAACATAATAATAAGGAAAGCAGATAGTTCAGATTTTGTTGACAAGATAGGATTGATTGACACTAGAAAGATAATGAAGGACTACCAACTTGAAAAAACTAGGATATTAGTTGATGAAATATTGAGAAAGAGAGAAGAAGAAAGATTAAGAAAATACAAAACCTATCTTGGGGCACTAAATGACGTAAAAGAATTCAAAATTGCTCATGGGGAATTTATTAAAAAACATTCTGTAGATTCTTTTGAAATTATTTTGCCGTATTTAACAAAAGCCATAAATGAAAAACTAATAAATTCTTATAATGATATATCTAAACCTAAATATTTAATGAGCTTGAAAAATGTAAAATATTTAGGTTATAAGTCTTCTTATAATTCTAATAGTTACCCAAAAATAAAATCATCATTCAGGTTTTATATTGACCGTAGTGATTCTACATATTCAAAACAAAATGCTTTAACCGGACAAAAAATATTTGTTGGTTTTAACGAGGGAGATAGAGTTGATTCGCTCGAAACAATATCTGCCTCTGTCTCAGCAATTATCCCAAAAGTAAAATACGAAAAATACAGCCGCTTTGAATACACTGTTAATTGGGGCAACATAAATTTAAAAGTAAACTTAGCTGATATTTTTTGTATTAATAACATAAGTCGTCTTAAAAAAGAAGACTTAGTAGATGCTAATTTATTAGCTCAAGTAATGTCTGTCAATGATAACTATAAGAGTCAATTAATTCAATCTGTATCAGATTTCTACTATGGCGATGACGCTCAATTTGAACACGAATTCAACTATGATAATTCAAAAGAGATTAAAAATCGTAAGGTATTTTCAGATAAAGGTACACCATCTGGATTCATTGAAATTTGCACAGATTGCGTATGTTCTTTCGATAAATCACAATTAACAGCCATGGCAATCGATCATGTTCAGTATAAATTAAAGTGGGAAGATAATGCTGATAAAATCATCAAAGATTATGACAAACAACAAGAAATAGAAGCAAAAAAGACTAAAGACAAGTTGATTTCAAAATATGGTAAAAAATACGTTGACGCTGCTTATAATGCTCAATTTATAAATGGAATGCATATAGATTTAGCTAGTGTTATTGTTGATAAGTTTTTTGAAGTTACATATCAAAATACTTCAGGTAATTTGAAAATCTTTCATGTAAAAGGGAAAATTGACCCGAACCTTCACAAAAAACTAGTTTTCAATAGCAATAAGTTAACTTCAATAAGTACTTGGTGATCTAGTTTAATTTTTCAATAAATACAGAACATAGACTTATCCCCGGGGCTTATTTTGACCTTGGACTAAATTTAATGGGTTTAATTCCTAACTCTCAAAGAGTTCGTAAAACTATTAATGATGAATTTAAGTACTATGATAATTTAGGTTTTCAAGAACCTATCCAATTATTAAGATGTATAGGATTAGAAAATAAATATCCTAATTGGCCTACCTTAATTTTTAGCTTGTAAAAAGTGCGAATTTAAAAAAGATGACGCTAAAGAAGGAGTATTTAAAAAGCCTGAATTTGAAAAGCGTTTTTTAAAGCAATTTGTATTAAATATGATAAATTTTATAGAAATGATAAGCCTTTTAATTAGCTTTTAAGGTGATTTTTTATTTTACCAATAAATTATTTATTAAACGTAGTAACCGTCTGTATTATA
>CAJVWI010000003.1 GCA_913009655.1 uncultured Cryomorphaceae bacterium | reverse complement strand
ATATGTTCAATTCTTTCAAATGCGCTTATCATATACTCTGAATTAATCTACAAAAGATTGAGTTTTTACAAGCTGTGAATAAAGGCCTGATTTTAATATCAATTCACTATGGCTTCCAGACTCAACTAATCTGCCTTTGTCAACGACTAAAATACGATCAGCTTTTTGGATAGTTGCTAACCTATGCGCTACTACAATAGTAGTGCGATTTGCAGAAGCCGCATCTAGAGCTTTTTGAATACGTGATTCATTTTCCGTATCTAATGCACTAGTTGCCTCATCCAATAATAAAACGTTAGAGCCTCTATATATTGCTCGAGCCAATGCTATTCTCTGCATCTGGCCTCCAGACAAAGAAGCTCCACCCTCTTTTAATACAGATTGGAATCCATTAGGTAGATCATCGATAAAACTCTTCGCCTGAGAGGAAACTGCAGCCTCAATCACTCTTTTTTTGTCAGGATTAGGATCCCCTAAAGAGATGTTCTCACTAACTGTGGTATGAAAAACAAGAGAGTCTTGAGTGACTAAAGAGAAAACAGAACGGACTTCATTTATTGGCCAAGAGGGTTCCTCTTGATGCAATACAGGAACACCATTCAATCTAACACTACCAGATGATGGATCAATTGCTCGAATCAATAAATTAATCAAGCTTGTCTTACCTCCACCTGACGGGCCAACTAAAGCAACAGTCTCTCCTCGATTTATTGTTGCCGTAAAATTTTCAAGAGCAAAATTATTGGAGTCTGGATATTTTAAGCTTACCCTGTCCCACTCAATTGATTCAATTCCATTTTTTAGACTTTGACCTTTAATAATATTATTTGGGTCCTTTATATCTTCCTCTTTATCAAGTATCTCAAATAATCTCTCTGCCGCAGCACTTCCCTTTTGAACGTTATAAAGACCATTTGAAATCGACTTAAAAGAGGGGATCAATTGATAAAAAAATAGAGCAAACCCGATTAATGCAGCGCCAGTCATACCCTGACCGGCAAGAGATTGAGCGCCCCCATATAGTAATATTAACAAAAGAGTAGATATACCAATTATCTCACTAATTGGACTGGCTAAATCACGACGGCGAAACACACTAATTTGAGTATTCTCTGCCTGATTATTGTTATTTTCAAAGTGACGCCGCTGGCGACTTTCAGCTTGATAAGCCTGGATAACTCTCAGACCTGATATACTTTCATCTAAAGCACTTAATACCATCCCCAATTTGCTCTGTGCAAGATTGGACTTCCTTTTTAATTTCTTACTCACCAATTGAAGCAATAATGCGGCAATTGACGCAATGACAAGTACAAAAATTGTTAACGAGAAACTCATTGAGAATAATATGACCAATGAGCCAATAATAACCAAAGGTTCACGGACTATGATTTCAAGTCCAGCAAGGACACCATATTCAATTTCAGTGACATCAGATGATGCCCTAGCCAAAAGGTCACCCTTTCTGTTTTCAGACAATTTACCCGGCGATATTTTTAGAATCTTGTGATGCAATGCTTGTCTCAATTTAGCAGTAATACCTCCACGTAAACTTGCCATTTGCCACAGAGCTGCATACCTAAAAATATTTTTTGCTAGAAAAAGTCCAAATGAAATCAAACATGCACGCCAAAGAATTCCATATGAGCCATATGTAAAAATACCTTGGTTAACAATATTATTGATATAATATTGAAGGCCCATTAATTGATTGGAGCCGTCTTGACTTAGTTCAAATTGAGATCCATTATTGAGAATTATGTCCATAACTGGAATAATCATACCTATACCTGCCAATTGAAATAAGGTATAAACAACATAAAAAAGAACGGCAGCCCAGGCTGCAGCACTATAATTTTTACCAAAACCCAGTATTCGATAAAAAGAATCCATTTAACGAAAGTACGACTGACCTGGATTCGGTTGGCAATGAACCTACTTCGTACTTTTACCAAATGGAAAGTAAACGTCAAAAAAAAATAGCCAGTGTTCTGCAACGTGACCTAGCAGAAATATTCAGAAGACAAGCCGCTAGTCACTTTCCGGGAACGCTCATCACTGTCAGTAAAGTCAGAGTGAGTCCAGACTTAGGTTTAGTGCGAAGCTACCTCAGTGTTTTCCCGATAGAAAAATCAGATGACGTACTAACATTCGTAAAGGAAAATACATCGAAATTAAGAGCTGAATTGGCGAAGGAAGTCCGAAATCAATTGAGAATTATTCCTACTTTATATTACCACCTTGATGATTCTATGGAATATGAGGCAAATATTGAGAAGATACTTCGCGAAGGTGGAGAGAACCCTATTATTTGATTTAGGATGAATTCATCACACCCCGCAAAACTCGGTTGGCGCTACCTACTTGGACGACGACTATCAAATGGGGTTACTAGAGCTGCTGCTGCCGGAATTTGTGTGGGGACTGCAGCAATGATTATTGTCCTATCTGCATTTAATGGCCTTGAAAGTCTAGTGAAATCCTCATTTGAGGAAATTCATCCGGCTGTTGAGATATTTTCAAAAAAAGAAGGTCGTTTTACTCCTGACAGCATTCTTATTTCAAAATTAAATTCAACAAATTATAATTGGTTTCCAATTCTTGAGCAAAAAGCAGTTATCAGGTCAAATGAAAAAGAACTGCTCGTAGATGTAATTGGAATACCGCATAACAAATTAAAATCCTTTGTTTGGTTAGATTCACTTACCTCTGAATTGAAGACAGAACCAACCCAAAAATCTATATGGCTCGGCTCTGAAGTTGCAAGAAAGCTAGGACTAATAGAATTAAATGGATTAAACTCTGTTGAATTATTATGGCCTAGAGGTAAAGAGAAATTAACACTTGACTTCAGTCAAACATTCTTTAGAGAAGCATTACACCCTCAGGGGGTTTTTCGTATAAATTCAAAAATTGATAGCAAACATGTCATAGTATCTTTAAATAGCTTAAATCAATGGGGTCGGGATCAAAGATGGTCATCAATTCAAATATGGGAGAATCCAAAAAACATGAATTCTTTAAACGCCTTAAATGACGAGATTTATGAGATTTTAAAAAATTCTGCATTTGAGATGAGAGGCCCCGAAGATCAAGAAGCTGCAATATTTAAAGTCATGAAAAGTGAAGGGCTTATAACGTCTGCAATTTTGGCATTTATAGTCCTCCTCGCTTCTCTAGGGCTTTATTCATCAACCCTATTATCAGGAATGGAAAGGGAACCTCAGTCCGCTATATTATCGGCACTTGGATTATCTGAAAAAAAAATTCGGTTGAGTTTTTTTTGGTCTGGAACATGGGTAAGTATTGTTGGATCATTAATAGGATTAATTTTTGCCAGCCTTACTATTTGGGCACAAAGCGTATATGGGTTAATATCATTAGGGGATGGATACATAGTGGACGCTTATCCTGTTAAATTTTCATTTTTACAAAGCATCAAAGTTTGTGCCTATGTAATACTAATTGGAATGATACTTAGCTTTTTTGCATCTAAAAAGATTTCTATAAGCACATTAAGACTCCGAGAAAAAGCTTGATCAATTAGATAGCAAAAACTGGAGCATAATCATTTAGGATTTCATCAAATGTGACCATTAGTTCCTCAATTTCATTGGAAGTCACTAATCGCATTCGATAATCTTTAAAATTGGGGAAATCTCGAAAATAATTAGCATAGTGTCTTCGTGTTTCAACTATTGCTAGCGATTCACCTTTCCATTTAACAGATAGCTTCAAATGCTCCCTTGCAACATCTACTCTGTCTGAAAGCGAGGGAGGTGACATGTGAGAGCCTGTTTTCATATAATGTTTTATCTCGTTGAACACCCATGGATAACCTATTGCAGCGCGACCAATCATAACTCCATCAACCCCATACCTATCGCGAACCTTCAATACTTTTTCCCCACTATCTATATCGCCATTTCCAAAAACAGGGATGTGCATACGAGGGTTGTTTTTTACATCTCCTATCAGAGACCAGTCTGCTTCTCCCTTATACATTTGCTTCCTCGTCCTTCCGTGAATGCTAATAGCTTGAATTCCGACGTCTTGAAGCCTCTCTGCAACCTCAACAATATATTTAGTGTCGGCATCCCAGCCCAAGCGAGTTTTAACCGTTACTGGCTTATCCACTGATTTCACTATTTCAGCCGTCATACTGACCATCTTGGGGATATCTTGCAGTATTCCGGCACCAGCTCCTTTACAAGCAACTTTTTTCACAGGACACCCATAATTGATATCAATAATATCAGGATTGACTTTTTCACATATTGCGGCAGCCTCTTTCATGCTCTGTATCTCAGCACCAAATATTTGAATACCTACAGGTCTTTCATATTCAAATATATCGAGCTTTTGTACGGATTTTGAAGCGTCACGAATCAGGCCCTCTGAAGAAATGAATTCTGTATACATTAAGTCCGCGCCGTGTTTTTTGCACAGGGCACGAAAGGGAGGGTCACTTACATCTTCCATAGGTGCAAGTAAAAGTGGAAATTCTCCTAACTCAATGTCAGCTATCCGAATCATTATTCCGATTTTTGACAAAAATACCCCTTTCCTATGAATGCCAGCAATGCAAGACAAGAAGCCCTTATATTTTTTTTAATAGTTGTAAGTGGTGCATTCGCTACTATGTTTTTTGCCCCAAGCGCTTTAAAACTATTTGGATTTGCCAATATGACAATTCAAGAAATACTTGCTCAACCTGAAGAAAGTGCTGGAAGATCTCTATTGCTATACCAAGCCATAGGAGCTACTCTAATGTTTCTAGTACCTGGTTTATTTATAATCAATCGATGGAAGCAAAATAACTCTATCAACCTTCTAACAAAACAAAAATGGGGTGTAATTCAAACAGTACTGGCATTATCCTTACTCCCATTATTATTACCCTTAATGGACTGGCTATCCAATTTATGGAGTGACTGGGGACATCAATCCCCGATATTAAAAGCTCTCTTTGATGAATATGATGCAAATTCTCTCTTAATTGAAAAGATGATATTCTTTAATTCTTTGGGTGATAGTCTTTTTTCAGTATTTGTATTTGTCATTTTAGCCGCAACCTCTGAAGAACTATTTTTTCGAGGAGCAATACAAAGATTACTTCATAACAATTTAAAACCATATCAAGCCATAATTTTAGGAGCGATGGCTTTTGCCATAGGTCATTTAAATTTAGTACAACTTCCATTTTTAATTATTGCTGGAACAGCATTAGCATTTATATATTGGATATCTGGTCGACTTTGGGTGTCGATTGGCGCACACATCCTTCACAATGGACTTACTTATTTTTGGACAGTATCATCTGGCCCAGGATCATACGGTGAAATGTCACGTCAAACATCAAACATTTGGCAAGTACTGATTTTTACAGCCGTAGCAATAATTATTGCAATTCAATTAAATCAATTGCGTAAAAGCGCAAAATGAAATCTAATAAGTTTTATAAAGCTCTTCGGGAGAGGCTGCAGGGTTGGTAGAATAACTAATCTTCAACGCTTGTGCTTTTCTTAATTCTTGCTTTAAATCGGAGATTAAGCCCATTTTAACATCAATATCAGCTTTAATAGAAACAGTAAACTTTGGTCTCTCTGCTTCATTTATTTCCTCTCGTTTCAAAATGACAAACGATTGGATATCTCCAATGTTGCCAAGTTGATCATCAAGCTGAATTCTAGGCTCCGAACCATAAATATTAGGATTTTTCGGAGCCCCCATGTAAATGTAGGTTGTTAAATCTTTACGGTCTAACTTCTGCATTTCTGTAGCTTTAGGCTTCTTTAAGCGAACCAATAAAGTGACTTCTCGCATCGTTGTAGTTACCATAAAAAAGAACAGTAACATAAAAACAATATCTGGCAATGAAGCAGTTGATACTGGCGGAGTCTCTTTTGATTTTTTCTTACGAATTAATGCCATTATTTACCAACACTTATAGGTTCTGCCTCAGAGATAAATTGAGGATATATTCCAGCTATAACGGATCTATCCTCTTCGTTTAGAGTAGGAAAAGATCGACCATATTTTCTTTCAGATAGTTCGTTTCGCAACTCTGAATAAGCACCAAGTATTTCATTTCGAACCTTAACAAACATTTGATAACTGGTTCCCCTATCATTTTGAAGAGATATAATAGCCTTTTGAGGATTATCTGAGCTTGCCGGACTTCTTAGACCGTTACATTCAGAGCATGTTCCGTCACCGTTGTTATTAATAAAGTCTTTTGCTGCAGATCTCAATTGATCAATAGAGAGATAATCATCTTCAACTAGTAATTGATTATTTGAATTGACTAAAACGACAAAAATATTTTTCTCTTTGATCTTGTTGTCCTCCGGTGGTGGCTCATCAGTCCAAGGAGCAAGCTTTACCATCAAACCCTTGTCGACATCCATGGTTGTTGTTACTAAAAAAAAAATCAAAAGCAAGAACGCAATGTCTGCCATTGACCCTGCATTTATTTCTGGAGTTGAACGTTTTTTTCTGCCCATTTTGGCACGAATTATTTACGAAGTCTAGATAGAGAGGAATATATAACCGATGCGATTGCTAAGGTAAAAGCAATGTAAAAAGCATTTAATCCTGTTGCAACCCACTTTGTGGTAGATTCATCAACATTATCATATATCATGTAATCGGAGCCGTCTGCCAACATATAACTCAAAAGAAAAATAAATAAAAGACCACCAATTCCTATGGCGGCTCCTTGCAGCCCTTTCGGATTTATCAGCATACCATTTACCGAACTAGCAATTGCTAAAATAGTAGCAGAAATTATCAAAATTATCGTGACTATTATAGATGTATTAATAAGACCATCGCTTGGCGAAAACCAGATCCCTAAAGTTGGTATTCCACCAGCTAAGCCGGCTAAGCCAGCAACTCCTAAAGCTATTAATCGAGAATTCTTCATAGCAGGTAATTAATTTACTTCTTCTTTGCTTTAAAATCAGCTACCATATCTAAAAAGTGAATCGAAGCATCTTCCATCTTATTCACGATGTTATCCATCATTGCAATGATAAGATTGTAAAACACTTGAAGGATCATTGCAACGATTAAACCAAATACAGTAGTCAACAAGGCTACTTTAATACCTCCAGCAACTAAAGAAGGGGATATATCGCCCGCAGCCTCAATAGCATCAAAAGCTCCAATCATACCAATTACCGTTCCCATGAAACCTAACATAGGAGCCAATGCTATAAAAAGAGAAATCCATGATATATTTCTTTCAAGCTTGCCATTTTCCACAGACCCAACAGAAACAATAGCTTTATCAACCATGTCGATACCTTCATCCATTTTGTCTAGTCCTTCGTAAAAAATAGTGGCAACAGGACCTGTTACATTCTTGCAAACTTCTTTTGCCGCATCAACTCCTTCATTATTTAAGGCTGTCTCCACATCCATTAATAATTTGTCATTATTCGTTGTCGATAACGCTAGATATATAATTCTCTCTATGACAAGAGCCAACCCTAAGATCAAAGCAAGGAGAACAAATGACATGAAGAAAGGACCACCATTGATAAAATATTTCTTCAAAACTTGAGTAAAGCTTGGATCTTCAGGCATTACAGCTTCCTCTATGAGAACTACATCATTTGTATCAACAGCCGCAGAATCCAACGCAACAGCAGTTGAGTCGGAAGCAACATTAGCGGAATCATTGAGGCTTAATTCTGTCGACGTTAACAAAGTATCTGTTGATTCTTGAGCAACAGCTTTAGAGCTAGATAAGACTCCAAGTATTAGGAGAAAAGTGAGAACCTTTTTCATGGGTTTCAAACTAAATTAGTTAAACATTTAAATTCTTGAGATGCACAAAAGTAATGTAATACTATGTTCATCACAAAATAGTTATTTAAACTTGTCAAACATCATGCCGACATTATCCCGGAAATTAAAATAATGGGTTCAAATTAGATGTTTTTAGAAATCTGATTTAATTTTTATATGTAGCATTGAATAAGGCATCAGAAGGCCAATCCTCAGTCGATTCAATTGCTTGTAAAGCATCCTTTGCATTGCTAACTACTGTCCATAGGGATCTATGCTCTGGACGCATAAAGTTTTCTTGAATCATCTTCTCAAGCATTTCTAGCTGAGGATCATAAAACCCATACTGATTAACAATGATAATTGGCTTGAGATACTGACCAAGTCTTTTTAGAGTTATGGCTTCCAGTAATTCCTCTAAAGTTCCACAACCACCTGGAAGAGCAATTAATCCTTCAGTGTTTTTTAATAAAAGCTGCTTGCGCTCGGACATCGTTTCCACAAAAATAAAATCATCCACAAGAGGATGACTCAATTCTATATTTTTTAAGAAATAAGGCATTACCCCTTGAATTTGACCTCCATTTTGAATAACCTTCGAGGCTATATGCCCCATTAAACCTGTTTTGCCTCCGCCAAAAACTAATTTTACCTCTTTTCTTACAAATTCTACAGCCAATTTCTCAGCTTGGTCTATGTATCGTTGGTTAGTTTTTGCGGAAGATGCACAGTAAACTGCAATTCTTGAACCTTTGAGATTTTTCATTTTCAAAATATGCAGATTTAATTCTTTTGACGAATCTCATCTAAGATCTTACCTACCTCTTCAGCTTCAGCTCTTTTTAAATCTGAAGCAGCGCGATCAACAGTTGATAAATCATATGCTTGTTTCAATAAATCTTTATACTGTAGAGCTAATTTTTCCTCTTCTGTTTTTCCTTTTAACCATCCAAACATACCGACAAATTTAACTTTATAAATGCAATATAATTGACAATTTAAAAAGCTGATTAAACTAATATTTTCTATTCTCTTACTACTGATCAATACTTCCTAAAACTCGTTTCATAAATTCAGAAGAGGCTTCTTTAGCGCTCTTTCTTCCATTACTCTCCCGCATTATCCCAATAACTTCGACCGCCCCTAAAGTATTGGAGATTAACTCGCCGACTACTTCAAGCTCCTTATCTTTTAAAGTAGGCACCTCTGCTAAAGCTTCAAGAACCTCCAATGTTTCTAAAAGGTAGTCCTCATCAAATCTTTCAGAAAGAGTTTTAACTATAGGTAATTTCATCTACGAATTCTTTAAGAACTTCCATCTTATTTGTTTGAATCTGCTTGACCAGCTCCCCTTTACTAAAAGCAGCGAATGTTGGCAAATTACTCACATTTGCATATTTCCTAGAACCCGGATATTTTTCAGCATCAACATAATAAAAAGAAGTATCCGAATTTTCAGCAGCAAACTTTTTGAATTTGGGCTTCATGATGCGACAATTACCGCACCATCCAGCGCCATATTGGACCATGACTTTTTCATTTTTAGATAAAATATCTCCAAGATTATCTTCTTTTAACTCTTCCATGATAAATTCTAGTGCTTACTCAAATATGTAGCGACGCTTTCTCTTGATTCACTCATTGCATCCTTGCCTTCTTCCCAATTTGCAGGACAAACTTCACCATGAGTTTGGTGGTGCGTGTATCCATCTATTAGCCGCAAATACTCGTCAACATTACGTCCTAAAGGCATTACATTGACTGATTCATGGAAGATTGTTCCTTCTTCATCTATTAAATAAGTTGCTCGATAAGTAACATTGTCACCTTCAATCGTATAGTCCTCTTCAGTACCAACATACTGAGTATCTAAAATATCCAAATTTTCAGCAAGCTGTCGAGTGGAATCAGCAATTAATGGGAACGTTACTCCTTCAATACCTCCATTGTCTTTTGCTGTGTTAAGCCATGCAAAATGAACCTCAGGGGTATCGCAACTGGCTCCGATAACAATTGTATTCCGTTTTTCAAACTCTTTAGATTTTGCCTGAAATGCATGGATTTCTGTTGGACAGACAAATGTAAAATCCTTGGGGTACCAAAAAAGAATAACCTTCTTTTTATTGTTGATAGCCTCCTGTAATACATTCATTTTGAACGTATCGCCCATGTCATTCATGGCATTAACAGATATATCAGGAAATTTTTTACCGACTTGACTCATTTATATATATTTTTTATAAAATTGTAAATTATTGAACAAAGTTAAGGGTTAAAAATCATGCCAAAAGAGATCAAAAAATATTTCTTGTCATTGATAACTGAATCAATCCATGAGATAAAATATTTTTAATAGTTTGAATTCCTTAAAGTAATAATTAACAAAAGGCTTAGCTCTTTAATTTTTGTCCGATCCAATTAACTTATCTTTGTTCTCTTGAAAGCATTTATTGAACTTGGTCTCGCATCTCCTCTCGTAGATGCCTTGGCCCGCCAGGGGTACGAAACCCCCACCCCTATTCAAGCACAAGCAATACCCTCAGCCATAAAAGGGCATGATGTTCTTGGTACTGCTCAAACAGGAACGGGAAAAACAGCTGCCTTTACGCTTCCAATCCTTCAACAATTAATGCCAATAGTAGAAAAGCCAGGCAAAAGACCTGTTCGAGTTCTTATTCTAACTCCTACAAGAGAACTGGCTCTTCAAATAGATGAAAGTATTGAGTCCTATGGAAGTAATACCAAACTTAACCATACGGTAATCTTTGGAGGAGTTGGACAAAAATCTCAAACTGATGCTTTAAAACGGGGGGTAGATATTATTACTGCAACACCTGGAAGGCTTTTAGATTTAATGAACCAAGGGTTTATTGACTTGAGAAGAATTGAGCACTTTGTTTTAGATGAAGCAGATAGAATGCTTGACATGGGTTTCATTCATGACGTAAGAAAAGTAATTGCAAAGATCCCCGCCAAGAGACAGACACTTTTCTTCTCTGCAACAATGCCGGAAGAGGTTGTTAAACTGAGTGATTCATTATTGAAAAACCCTATCAGAGTTTCGGTTGATCCAGTCTCTACGACTGCTGAAAAAGTTCAACAGAAAGTTTTCAAAGTTGATCAAAAATTAAAACGATTTCTTCTCAGATCAATTTTAAATAATGAGTCATTTAACATTCCATCTGTACTCGTCTTTACAAGAACAAAACATGGAGCAGATAAGGTTGTTAAAGATCTCATAAAAAATGACATTACCGCCCAAGCAATTCATGGGAACAAAAGTCAAAATGCGCGTCAAAATGCATTGAAGAATTTCAAAAAAAGAGATACTAGAGTTTTAGTTGCAACTGATATTGCTGCAAGAGGTATAGATATTGACGAATTAACACATGTTATAAATTATGAAATCCCGAATATTCCGGAAACATATGTGCATAGAATTGGACGAACAGGGCGTGCTGGGAATAGCGGTATTGCTTGGTCTTTTGTCGACAGAGAGGAAATGAAATACCTTAAAGACATTCAGAAGCTTATTAAGAAAGAAATTGAAGTTGAAACAAATCATGAATTTCTTCCCGGAACGCTTCTGCCAAATAATGAAAAATCGGATTCTTCAACAAATGAGGACAGAAAGCCGCAAACCAGAAATTCAAAAAAGCAAAACCCAAGTCAATCGAAAGATTCTAGAAATTACAAACTGAAAAATTTGAATGATACCCAGCGGTTTAAGGAAAAAAAGAAAAAAGAAAATGACACTTCCTACTGGGGAAGTGATTCTTCTGGTTCAGGAGGCGCCTTCACCAAACCCAAGAGCAATGAGGGAGTAAAACAGAATCCAGAAAAAAAGAAAAAAAATAACGGCTTCTGGTCAAGTAAGAAACGATGAAATCGCCTAAAATAGTTGCATTTGGGGCCTCATACTCTGTTAATTCGATAAATCGGGAATGGGCTAGATATGTTGCCTCCCAAATATCAAAAGATTCATTTGAAGTTTTAGATTTAAACGATTATGATTTGCCTGTTTATACAGTTGAAAAAGAGAAAGGTGGCATCCCTAAAGCTGTTGGTTCTTTTATTTCTAAATTAAATTCAGCAGACTTATTAATTATCTCCTTCGCTGAGTATAACGGTTCTTACACAGCGGGGTTTAAGAATTTATTTGACTGGGCTTCTGTTCATACATTGAAGATGTTTGCCGGAAAAAAAATGATTCTTCTTTCCACGGCACCTGGTCCGCGCGGTGGGGAAACTGTCCTAAATGCAGCGATCGATCGATTCCCTAGGCATGGAGGTGAAATTATTGGAACCATGATTTTACCTAGAAATAAAGAGAATTTTGATCCTAAAATTGGTATTAAAAATAATCAAATTAGAGATGATTTTAAATCTTTTCTCAAACAAGTGTTGAGCAATCTTGATTAAAAGTTAATAGGTCAATTTTAGAGGTTTTGTAATATTGGGATTCTGATGGTTTAAGACAATAACAAATGCGATTTCTCTTACTGATTCTTTTATTGATCTCCACTGAGATATCTCAGGCTCAATCTATCAAAACTCAATTACGTTTTGAGCTGTTATTTAACAAAGCTAAATTAAATCTTGATGAATTGTATTTTGATCCTGTTAATCAAGACAGCATTAAAATAACCACTTTAAAATTTTATGTTTCCGACATAGTTTTAAATTTCAAAGGAGGGAATTCACCTCCCCAGTATTACCCCGTTCGTCAATTAATTGATTTTAAATACCCTGAATCTTTAAAAATAAAAGATATTGATGTTAACCAAACAGAGAGCATTTCTTTTGTCTTAGGCCTAGACAGCTCAATTAATGTATCAGGAGCATTGGGTGGGGATTTAGACCCAACACAGGGGATGTATTGGTCGTGGCAGAGCGGATATATAAATTTTAAATTAGAAGGAATCTCGAAAAATTGTTTGACTAGAGATAAATCTTTTAATTTCCATCTTGGAGGCTATAAAAAACCTTTTGAATCTATTCGAAAAGTGAACTTATATTTTAAGAGTAAGAAAAGTAAAATTATTGAGTTAGATTTAATTCATTTCTTCAAAAAAACAGATCTTTCACAACAAGCAGGCATTATGAGTCCAAGTCAAATAGCTACAGAGAAATCTCAAATTTTAGCTGAATCTTTTGATTCGAATTGAAAAATAGAATTATCATTATGATTTTCAGCGGAGCCTTTTTAATGGCTTTTACGAATTATTATGATTTTCAATATTTTGTTCCGAACAATTTCCCAAAACCAGTTTATTCATTTCAAAACAACCCAATCGATTCGAATAAAATTGAACTGGGAAGAAACCTTTTTTATGACCCGATACTTTCCTTGGACAATACGGTCTCCTGCGCATCCTGTCATTCTCCTTTTAATGCATTTTCCCACACAGACCATAAATTAAGTCACGGGATTTATGATTCGATAGGCACAAGGAATGCTCCTGCCTTATACAATTTAGCTTGGCAGAAAAAGTTTATGTGGGATGGGGCCATAAACCATTTAGATGTTCAGGCCTTGGCTCCAATCCATAACTCTAGCGAGATGGCATCGAGTATTATTGAGGTCAAAGGGAAAATTCAAAATGATAAATATTACAGACAACTTTTTTACCAATCCTTTGGGGATAGCAATATTACCGGTCAAAATATTCTAAAAGCACTATCTCAATTTCAACTAACTTTGGTGTCCGCAAATTCGAAATATGACAAGGTTCTAGATGGAAAAGCAATATTTTCATTACAGGAAAAAAAAGGATATAAACTTTTTCTCGCTAGTTGCAATCGGTGCCATTTGCAACCATTATTTTCTACTTATGATTTCGCATCTAACGGATTAGAAATTGATACTCTCCTTAAAGATATTGGAAGGATGGAAATAAGTCAAAATAGAAGAGATAGTATGCTATTCAAAATTCCATCGCTTCGCAACTTAAGCTTTTCATACCCTTATATGCATGATGGTCGCTTCTCATCCCTGAGAGGGGTATTAGATCATTACTCTATCATGATTAAAAATGATAGACTGGGAATAAATGACAGCATGACTAGACCTTTTAAAAGCGATGAGAAAACTGATTTAATAGCATTTTTATTAACTCTCAATGACACAAGTTTTGTCTTTAACCCAAAACATCAATTCCCAAGAGATCTCATTAATAAAAAAAAATTGTGAAACCTGGTTCCTATTTATAAATCAATAATTATTAAATAATAATACTCGAATAAGATTTGTAGATTTAAAACATAAAAACCATACTTTTTAACCATGATCAGAAAGTCATTATTTACTCTTTTTCTTGCGTTTTCATTTTCAGGATTTGCTCAAATCACTCCAACGATAAGTTCATGGTTACAAAACACAACTCAGTTAGGAACATACTACGTCTCAGGGAATTCAACTGCCATGAGCAATAATATTTTAGCTAACTGTCAAAAAGTGGAGTACTCAACGAACAATGTATACGTTACTGCCACAGGAGTGCCATCTTATCCAACAGGGCCATTTTTAGATTTTAATCCAAGTAATGCTCAGAATCAAAATTCAATATTTCAATTTCCATTAAATCCTACACCAAATTTCGGAAGCCCGATCTCTACAAATGGAGGAAATATTGGAGTATTTATTAACGGTGTCGCGGTATTTGATTATCGAGATGGCGTCGCTTGGAACCCAAATACGAATTCTCTTTGTGGGGGGCCAGGAAACCCGCCATGCCCTGGAGGGCCCATGGCATCTATGGACTGGAATCGTGATGCCATTCCAGCTGAGATGAATGGGTTTGACTGTTCCAAAGGACATCCTGCAATGGGGAATTATCATCATCACCAAAACCCATCAGCTTTTAAGATTGATTTAACTGTTTTATCCAATATCTGTAATCTTTATGATGCTGACGGTTTATATACTCCTGATAGCAATTCTCACTCTCCATTAATTGGCTTCGCTTATGATGGATATCCTATTTATGGTGCTTTTGGCTATAAGAATGCAGATGGATCGGGTGGTATTACAAGAATAAAGTCAAGCTATCAATTAAGAAATATTACTACCAGGACCAACGGGCCAACTGTGGGCCAAGTAATTACCATAACAGGCCCTGGAGGAACATCTCAAGAAACCTTGTTCTTAGGTTACTTTAAAGAAGACTATGAATATATCATCAACGTTGGGGATGATCACTTAGATGAGCATAATGGTCGTTTTGCTATTACACCTGATTATCCAAATGGGACTTATGCATACTATGCGACAGTGGATGAAGATTGGAATTCAACATACCCATATTTAATTGGACCAACGTTTTACGGAAATGCATCTAACAGAAAGGTGAATTCCATTAACGAAACAACAACAATTTATACAAGCTCTATTGGCAATATAGAATTAAAAGATTCTGATATATCGGTTTTTCCAAATCCAACTTCAGACCTTATAGCAATTCAATTCAATGGAATAGTAATGAATGATATCAAAGTTGAATTACTAGACCAAATGGGTAGATTAATACAATTGAAGAAAATCTCTAAAGGGAGCACAATCGCTTATTTTGATACACAATCCGTATATCAAGGCGTCTACATCTTAAGGCTAACTTCAAACAATAATGAAATAACCAGAAAAATACAGATTGTCAAATAAATTAATTTCTAATTAATTTTTAAAAAATGGGAAAGTTATATCTACCAATATTTTTCTTATTCACAAATTCGTTTTTTATTCAAGCTCAAAATAGTAGCGAAAATCTATGGTCTGACTTGAATTTAAGTTATGAGATTTTTAAGAATATTGATGTCAAGTACGAAATAGGTAATAGAAGAAATAGCAATCAGGCTCGAGGAAATTATCACGATTTCATAGTCAAATATTCTGTCAATAATTTTTTAAAAATTGCAGTAGGAACAAGACGCTCAAACCTCTCATTTATAGATTCATCAATCTTTAATAGTGGAGTCGAAGAAGACTTCAAGGATATTGCAGATAGATTTCATTTTGATATCTCTGGCAGGCTTTTAAAGTTAAATAACTTTAAAATGAAATATCGTTTACGAGCGCAACGAAAAATTCGTGACTTTTATTTAAATACACCATTAAATTTTAAGAGAACCTATGTGCGATCTAGAATTTTAATTGAGCATCCCTTATCTAAAAAGCTAAGGATAAACGGTGGTTCAGAATTATTTTTCTCTATCGAAGAGAATACACCGACCTACACTAGAAAATATAGACACATGGCTGGACTAGAATACGATTTTAACAAGATTTATAGCGCACGTATGCAATACTTATTTCAAAGGGAAGGAAAGCCATCAGAGAGAGAATTACTAAATATTATAGCATTAGATTTGAAAATAGATCTTAATGGATTATTGAAAAAATTCAATCCGAAAAATTAACTTGCGCAGATGGTCTTAAATAAGATTTTAAAGCGATTTAATCCCATTTCCCTGGCAGAAATGGATAGCGTAAAGCTTATGAATCGAATGGATTCAAAATTTGTTTTCGCAATTGATGACTTACATGATATCCTTTTAAGTCTAGAAAATGATTATTCCGTTCTGAGCGTGAATAATAAATTCACTCATTCATATGAGAGTCTTTACTTTGATGATGATAAGGATAGTTTTTTCAGAGACCACCATCGCGGTAAAAAAAATAGATTTAAGGTTCGATACCGACAATATGTTGATTCAAAGAAACATTATCTCGAAATAAAACAAAAAAAAAATGGACGAACATTTAAGAGCAGAATTCAAAGTTCCTCTGAGAATGGCGATTTATCTTCAAAGCAAATAAAATTTCTACGTGATTGTTCTATCTCCAATTTAGATTTACAAAAATCTATAAGCACCTCTTATCAAAGGATAACTCTTGTTTCCATAACTCCACCTGAAAGAATAACATTA
The DNA here is from genome assembly GCA_913009655.1 of uncultured Cryomorphaceae bacterium. GTDB lineage: Bacteria > Bacteroidota > Bacteroidia > Flavobacteriales > Schleiferiaceae > TMED14. The sequence continues at coordinate 109,618 of CAJVWI010000003.1, read as the reverse complement.
GACATGTCTTTAAGCTTTTCCAAAAATGGCGACACAATAAAAATGTCAGATATTGCCATTGCTGAACTAAAACAAAGTAAAATAAATAGAAACAGCCCCTTTTTTAAACTAATGAAAAGAAAAGGCAAACGACCAGTCAAATTGAGTAAGTATATTCTTGGAAGAATTGCACTTAAGGGCAACGAAAAATTAAAATACAATCGGTTTAAAATGACTTTACTACAACTTAATAAAATTCGAAAAAATGAATATCACTTGGTTTGATCCTGATTTTTATACGCTATTGCTTAGAGTATCAATTAATCTATTATTTCTAATAATAGTAATTCGTTACTTGTACTATCCGATAGCAAAAAGAAAAGATTACTTATTTACATATTTTCTTATCGGTTTCATCACATTTTTTCTGTGTTTTGGACTAAAGAAATTAGACATAGACACCGGAATGGGATTAGGTTTGTTTGCCATTTTTGGTATAATACGATATCGAACCAGCACCGTTGAAATAAAGGAAATGACGTACCTGTTTATAGTCATTGGACTAAGTGTCATTAATTCATTAGCATCGAATAAAATCTCTATTGCAGAATTAGCTTTGATCAATGTTTCTATTTGCCTTTTAACTTATCTAATTGAATACGTATTCCTTTTAAGGAATGAAACTCAAAAAACAGTTTTATTTGAACGAATTGATCTTATCAAATCGTTCAATAATAAAGAGCTAAAATCCAATTTAGAAGAAAGGACCGGGCTAAAAATAAATCGAGTAGAGGTGGGCAAAATAAATTACTTGAATGACACTGCAGACGTTAAAATTTACTATTTCGACGATGAGCAAAAAAACTCTGGTTAAATAACAGGCCTAAAAAAGCCCTTGTATTTTGACATACAAGGGCCGAAACGGACAGAGCATTTTTGATTCGTTTAACATTCAAATAGCACCTATCCGTTTTCTCATTTTATCTGGCGTTAATGAGAATCTTTTACTAAAATAGAAGGAACGAAAATACAGTCTAAAAATCATAAAATCGTTTCACTTTAGTGTTTTTTTTAAAAAATAATCTATCATATTACAAGTATTCTAAAATAACAGGACTAAAGTTGAACAAAAAAATTAAATAGCAATAGTTATAAAACCGTAAAAAAAAAATTTTAGGATATGATTCTGGATTTCATCTAAAAATGCTTTTCTCCAAAAAAGAAATAGAATTATATGATTTCTAATGTTTTTTATGGCAACCCCTATTCGTTGAATTGCTTAAAATATTGCTATTAAATATATTACCGCTTATTTTATCTAAAGAAATATTAAAGTTGCAGTAACTTCCATCCTGGAATATTTGTCAAACTATTTATTTCTAATAAATAATAAAAATTATTGCTTAATTTTTTTAAAAATGAAAACTCTTTTATACATGGGAAGTCTAGCTTCACTAATGATTTTAAATTCCTGCAATCTTCAAGAAGAAATGGAAACAGATGATTTTCAATGGCAAATAGATCGCTTTGAGGATGTGAAAGTTTTACGATATAAAATACCTTCATGGGAAAACCTAACTGCTAAACAAAGAGTTTTTGCTTATCATCTTAATGAGGCTGGCCTCAGTGGGCGTGATATAATGTGGGATTGTAACTATCGCCATAATCTCGAGATCCGGAAAATCTTAGAATCAATTATTTCCAATGAAACAATAGATCACTCTACTCAAGAGTATAAAGACTTTGAAGTATATGCCAAACGTGTCTTTTTCGCCAACGGAATTCATCATCATTACAGCAATATGAAATTCGAACCCAATTTTGATCAAAATTGGTTCTCAGCAACCCTGGTAACTTTGGACCTTAAACTCTCAGAAGAAGCTCATCGTGCTATTTTCGACTCTGAATTTGATCCTAAAAAAGTCAATCGTGCAGACGGAGTTGATCTTTTACTTGAATCAGCTGTTAACTTTTATGCTCCAGACATTACTCAACTTGAAGCGGAAGATTTTTATTCGGCAAAAAAAGATCTTGACCCTGAAAGACCAATGAGTCATGGGTTGAACAGTAGGCTTTCTCGAGATAATAATGGAGCTCTTTATGAAGAGGTTTTTAGTGAAACAGGGAGGTATAGTAAAAGCATTAAACAAATAATAAAGCATCTTGAAAATGCTATTGAAGTGGCAGAGAATAATGGCCAGGCAGAAGCACTTGAATTATTAATAAAATATTATCAAACAGGTGACCTTTCTATTTGGGATGAATACAATATTTCCTGGGTAAGCAATACTGATGGTGATGTAGATTACATCAACGGATTCGTAGAGGTTTACAATGATCCAATGGGATACCGAGGGTCCTATGAGACCATTGTTCAAATCAAAGATTTTGATGCTAGTGAGCGAATGGCCGTAGTTGCCGATAATGTTCAATGGTTTGAGGACAATAGCCCAATAGATGAAAATCATAAAAAAGAGAGCGTCGTCGGTGTTAGTTATAAGATTGTTGAAGCTGCTGGAGAAGCAGGTGATTCATCTCCATCAACACCGATAGGTGTAAACCTGCCCAACGCCAACTGGATAAGAGTCGAACACGGCTCTAAAAGTGTTTCTCTAGGGAATATTGAAGATGCATATCACAATAGCTCTGGAAAGGGAATGTCTAGAGAGTTCAGCTTCTCAAGAATTCATCAAGAACGTGCAGAAAAATATGGAGAACTCGGTTCAAAAATGCACACAGCTCTTCATGAAGTAGTAGGTCATGCCTCAGGCAAGATAAATCCTGGTATAGGAACTCCTAAAGAAACATTAAAAAACTACAGCTCAACACTTGAGGAGGCTCGAGCAGACCTAGTTGCCTTGTATTTCATTCTTGATGATAAAATGCAGCAAATAGGTCTTATGGATAATAAAGAAGCCGGCTATGCGGAATATGATAGTTACATAAGCAATGGAATGATGCTACAATTGAGACGAATCCTGCCTGGAGATGATATAGAAGAAGATCACATGAGAAATCGACAACTTGTAGCTTCTTGGTCATTTGATCGAGGAGTGAAAAGCAATACTATCGAACGCAAGTTTATTGACGGAAAAACCTACTTTGTGATCAATGACTACGATCAATTGCGCATCTACTTTGGAGAACTCTTAAATGAGATTCAACGTATTAAAAGCGAGGGGGATTTCGAAGCTGGTCGTTCCTTAGTTGAGAATTACGGTGTCAAAGTCGACCAGAATGTTCATGCTGAAGTTCTGAGACGCTCTGAACCGTTGAATATCGCACCTTACAGTGGATTTGTAAATCCAATAATGACCCCCATAAGGAAAGGTTACTCGATTGTAGATATTGATATCGAATATCCTAAAAATTTCCTTGCTCAGATGATGTATTATGGACGCGATTATAGCTTTGAATGAGTCATCAAAATATTTCTATTCCAGAAAGACAACTTTTAAAAAAAGCTAGAACCAAATAAAGAATAGCTCTTAATCTCTCTTCTTACAATCCTAGATTATATCAATATCAAAAGACCAGTGAATCAAAAACAGGACTTAAAAGCACTTACAGAAATTCATAAGGCAATAATCAACGTACTAGAATATTTTGATTTTTTTAATCATTCATTGCATTCGGAAGAAATTCACCGCTATTTAAGCATAAAAACTTCTCAAAAAGAGGTTTTAAAGAACCTTAGCGAGATGACTAAGTCGAATCTAATAGTAAACAGAGATGATCTTTGGGCATTGAATAATGAATCTTTAGATATCAGGTCAAATAATTTGAAAAGGAATTCAAGATTACTCAAAATTTCAAAGAGGATGGGATGGTTAATCCATCAATTTCCTTTTGTAAAAGGGGTATATCTCTCAGGTTCATTATCAAAACTTGGAGCCAATAATGATGATGACGATATCGATTATTTTATAATCACAAAAAATAATAGAGTCTGGTCTGCAAGATTATTTCTAACTGTATTTAAAAAGATATTTTTAATGAACAAAAAGCGATACTTATGTATAAATTTTTTTATTGACGAACATCATTTAGAGTTAAACAAAAAAAACATCTACACCGCTGTTGAATCAGCTTCATTGATGGCTCTTCATAATAAAGGTCTACTGGGTAAATTCTATGAGAAAAATAAATTTATTCAGGATTACTTTCCAAACTTTATTCCTGAAAAAGCCTACACATTTAATTCGAGCACATTTTCTAGATGGCGTGTATATGATCCTTTATTTGGAACTGGAGATCAACGAATAAATAATTTTTGGGGAGATTGGATAGAAAATAAGGCCCGAGAAATTTTTACAAGAAGAATGCTTAAAAATTCTCGGAGTAAAAATAGTAATTCTGAAATCTCTGAACACACCAGTGGGTTCTGGCCAAACAGTGTTCAAAATAGAGTTTTAGAAAATTACAACGAGAAAAAACTAGTATAATCATGAAAAAAAACTTCATTTTTCTTAGTGGAATAGCAGGCATACTTATTGGTTGTTTAATGCTTTTCAAACCGGCATCGTATCAAGCAGAGGTCACCTTTTTTGTCCCATTAACCATGATGGAAAAGCAGATAAATCAAAATGGAATAGGCTTTGGATCTCCAATCGAGATAGATGCGCATATTGAGATATTAACGAGTAAAATCCTTAAACAAAAAATTGAAAATGTTTACGGTGAAGAATTAAATTACCAAGTCAATCGAACTAGAAATGGAGCAGTGAAAGTGTCTGTTGACGCTTTTGAAGCAATATTGGCAGCAAGTGCTGCTAATTCAATTGTTCAATGGGCTGACTCGATAAAACAAGAAATGCTTGGGCAAAATGTGGGGCAAAGCTTGGATTTCACTCGGAGCAATTTAGCGACACTATCTCAAGAGGTAGAATATTTAAGGTCAACATTAGATTCATTAAGAGTTGAGGCTCAAAAAGACTCATTGGCATTAGAGGCTAGATTGTTTCAAAAAGAAAATCAATATGGAGCTGCTGTTAAAGAATTGACTAGACTTCAAAGAAAAGACAAAACTTTAGAGAATTATTTAAAAGCACCAATCCCAAAATCATATATCATTTCAAGTGCCGAAATACCTTCCTCACCTTCGGGATTACCATTTTGGCTAATTGGATTACTAGGAGGTGCTCTAGCGTATTTATGTTTATGGGGATTTTCTATGGTAAAAAGCTGACGCTTCATGTTGAACTTTAAAAGTGGAATTGGATCCATATTTTTTTTACTGATTTATATTGTTGCAGTCTGGACCATAGATAAATGGGGATTAATTTTTGCAGGATTGCTAGCCCTAATTGTCGCTGTAATCATAGTTAAAAAAAAATGGGCCAAAAACGGATTTTCTCTGCTTGCATTTATCCTACCGTTGAGCATGAATATCAATATTGGAGAACTTAATTTAATGCTCCCAAGTGAATGGCTAATTGGAGTTTTAGCTATTGTATTATTTTGGGATTTATTAATTGAAAAAAATTATAAACTAATCACCAATCAACCCCTTCCTGGGCTTTGGGTTATATCTTTTGTATTACCCCTTTTTATGAGTTCAATGATTGAGACTTCATTTAAATTTTCCCTACTCAATGCACTTTTTGTATTTGTTTTTTTTTACGGAGTTCTTCGTTTTGGGTCAGGTGAACTTTCAAGGTGGCTTAAACTATATTTTTTAGCTTTCTCACTTGTAATTCTTTGGGGCGGATATCAATTTATCAAGTACGATTTTAATCCAGTCACCATAAATGGAATTTTTAAGCCATTTTATTATTCAAATACCTTTGTAGGTGCTGTAGCGGCAATATTGAGTGGACTCTCTTTGGGAAAAGCAAGAATAGACAAAAATTATTATCTCCTGTCTTTAATGGCCTTTATAATTGTTGTTTTTTCCGAATCTCGCGCTGCTTTAATCAGTATCGGAATAATGATTATCACATATTTTTTGTGCTGGCTGCCTATAAAAGCTAGATTGGCTATGCCATTAATTCTGATTGTTGTCAGTATAATTTTTGGGTCTGAAAAAATTCGTGAGGCCTTTACCTATGATAAGATAGAAAGTCATGACCCAAATGCAAATGTTTTTGAAGAGGTTTTATCTGTAACTAATATCCAAACAGATATTAGTAACCTTGAGCGATTGAACCGATGGACAAGTGCAATTAAAATGTTCCAAGATCGACCTCATTGGGGCTTTGGACCGGGCACATATCAGTTCACCTATATACCCTTTCAAGAAGCATCGTTAATAAATAGGTTGAGTGTCAGAAACCCCGACAATATACCCAAAGGCTCTGGAGGCTCTTCCCATAGCGAAATATTACTCCAGCTGAGCGAAAACGGATGGCCCTCAACTATATTGTTTCTGATTATGTTTATAATTTGGATGTATCGCAGCTACTCAAGCACAGGAGAAATGCAAATACAGACATTGCCATTTTTTTTAGGCTTGATAACTTATGCATTCCATATGAACGTGAACAATTTTTTAAATCAGCCTAGTTTTGCATTTTTATTTTGGTCTTTTGGAGCAGCCATAATATGTCCTGAACTAATTTCAAAAAAAAATCATAAATGAATTCAAAATATTACAATCAAATTGGAGATTATTATGATAAAGATGCTGTTGATTTTGAACATCGATATTGGAAAAACGATACCCTACAACGTATCCGTCAATCGTTTCGTGAACATGTGCGCCAATATAAATTCACAAGAGTATTAGAGATTGGATTTGGGCCTGGATTTGACCTGGTTCATTTTGCTCAAACTTTCCCTGAAGCAAGCATAAGAGGCTTAGATATCTCTGCTGAGATGGTTAGAATTACAAATGAAAAAATACTCGATTTTAATCTTAGTAATGCAATATCAAAACAAGGAAGTGTAGAAGATATTGAAAGCCAATTCCCTGGGGAGAGATACGACATGATATATGTCTTTTTCGGAGCCTTGAACACGGTAGATGACTTGAGTAATTCCATGGCTGAATTAGAGAGACTTCTTCTGCCTGGAGGAAATTTAGTGCTGACTTTTGTGAACAAATGGTATGTTGGCGGAATACTTATCGAATTACTCAAAGGCAGGTTCCGCAGTGCCTTTGATCGCCTAAAAAAAGTATGGGGAGGGTATTCGTCATCAAAATTTTTGGCGTCTAAATGCTACTCATCGAAAGAAGTTAAATTAAGTACAACACTGAAATGCAAAGAACAGCGAGGCTATAGTATTTTTTTTCCGGCCTGGTATTATGGAGGGATTCACAGAAGACTCCCAAACAAGATTAGACTTTTTCTCTGGTTTATAGACTCTAAAATTTCACGCACCAAACTTGGAACTCTTGGAGAATATATGCTTTATGATTTTCAAAAAAAGAGTTAATTATTTCTATGCAGGGAAACAACTTCTCGAACCATTAATCTCCAATTAGGAAATTTAAAATTGTAGCCTGCTCTCCATTTTATATGTTGAGTTTTAATTGGCATCGATGAAGTCAATGCCTCTAAAACGGTTTTGCCATAATTCTTTTCAATTTCTTTTTCACTTAAAATCTCAGTTTGAAGATCAGCTTCCTCAGCAACCGTTTGCGCAAAATTAGCTTGCGTGGTTAGCTCTGTACCATAAATATTATAGTGATTACTTTTTTCTCCATGTTCTGCTATATGGATAAGCTGTCCGGCAACATCCTGAACATGAATCAGGCTCATTTGTTGACCCCCATCCCCATATACAGGAACTTTTTTACGGGTTTCAGCGGGATTTAGATAAAAACTCATAAACCAAGAGTCCCCTCCAAAGATCCATGCAGGGAAGGCCATGCGAATATCCATATAATTAGACTTCTTATGCCAGGGTCTCTCTGCCCGTTCATATGCACGTGCATATGCTATTGGCTGAATTGGTGAATCTTCATCTACAGCTTCCAAATTATTACCGTACATCAATGTTCCGCTGCAATAAATGACAATAGGAGGTGACGTCAAGTTCTCCAGCATCTTTTTTAAACGAATATTAGCTCGCTCGCCTTTGGATGATGCTATACGACGCAGAAAATCATTACTCCCAGCCATACGAGCACAATGATATAAGTAGCTTGGCGGAAAACGTTCGATCCACCTTTTCTCAATTTTATTTAAGGGCATCATTAAAAAATGTGTTCGCTCCATTACCACCGGGTCTAATCGATGATGCCCTACAGCAACAATCTGAACTAAAGGATAGTCACCATAACGATCTAATAGTTCCAGAATTAAATTTCTCCCAACAAATCCTGTAGCTCCTATCACCCAATAATATTTAACTCTGGGGGTAGTTATCATTTTAGCCATGAGATTCTAAGTAATTATATTCTACAATATATGACACAAAAACAATGTCAACTGACGATCAAATAAATTATCTATTTGAGCTACTGTTGTAGTATTCTTCTGCAAGTCTCATTATTGACTTTATCAAGTCTTTTGTTTCGAGCAACAAATTGAAGTAAAGAGTCGTATTTTTCGGACTCACTTCCTCCTTTCTTGTCCGCGCGATCTGAATATCAACTTTCTCAGAAATGAGCGCTACAATTAGATTTTCTTGTTCAAGATAGCTTCCTAAATCACTAAATTCTTTATTAACAAATGCTCTTTCAATGGCCGAAACAACCGTAGATAAATCAGACTGAATCTCCTTTAAATCATTGATCTGACCCTTACTTAAACCGCTGTGATTGTTATCGATGTGCTTGAAGCTTTTTTTAGATATAAATGCTAGGGATTCAACTACATCTGTCAAATTTGCCAGAACCATGATATAAAAATTACTTCCCCGAACACTGGTATCATCTAAATTTTTAATAAAATAAAACAGATGATTACGCAAAGTCTCAACTTCATCTTCAAATTTCGAAACACTTTTACGCATTTTTTTTAGGGCACCCACATCTTGGTTTGCCAATCCCTCCATGACACCATCAAATATTTTTACAGAGCGATACATAGATTTGGCGACATTATCTGCACTTTCCTCAATAATACCCTGAACGGTTTGGCTTGCAGATTTCTTCAATGAGGTATGGTCAGATTGTGAATTTAACTTCTTCAAATGACTTAAATAATTACGAAGAACAAGTATGGCAGCAAGGAGTAATAAGATTGCTATTGCGGCCCCGCGACCCATGTAAATGATATATGTTAAAACACCCGCAAATGTAAATGCGCTGAAAGCTGTAAAAAACCAACCGCCAATTACATTTAAAACTCCAGCAACACGATAAACGGCACTTTCCCTACCCCAAGCACGATCAGCCAGCGATGTCCCCATAGCTACCATAAACGTAACATATGTTGTGGATAAGGGTAATTTCATACTGGTTGCTATCGAAATTAAAATTCCAGCAACAGCAAGATTAATAGACGCACGAATCATATCAAATGCAGGAAGCTCTTTTGCTTTTACTTCTGATACTTCTATTGCTGGCGTTTGAAAACTACTCGAAATCTTAGCTTGAAAAGCACTTGGTAAAACTGCACTTATAGCACTCACAAACTTTGTAGATCCCTTTACAATGATCTTTGAAAGCATGTTTGGTTGAAACCTCTCAATTCCATCTCTTTGTCGAGAAAGATCAATGGAAGTGTCTGCAACTGTACGTGCTTTTTTTGAAAAAGCCAAGGTGACGACCATAATTGAACCTGCTAATATTAGCAAACCAGATTCGGTTGGCACTTTTTTCGAGAGGATTCCCATGGAGAATTCAGATGCGGGTATTCCTGACGCCGACCAAGCTTCATAACTATGATAGGCAGCCATAGGCACGCCAATAAAGTTCACAAGATCATTTCCAGCAAAAGCGAGCGCGAGACCAAAAGTACCAACACCAATAACAATTGTAAGTACATTAATTTTAAAAATCTTATCTATCAAGAACATCAAGACTGTCCAAAAAGCAAGCATTAAACCGATCAATAATATTGAATAATCTGCTAAGAATTCTTTAATGTCTCCATAGAAAGGGGTCCCTTTTAGACCTTTAAAGAAAATGAAATAGCCAATTGCCGTGAGACAAATACCGGCAAAAATAAATCCAAAGTTTTTTACTTTCTTTTCATATTGAAAAGAAAATACTAAACGTGAAATCCATTGTACAAGCATTCCCACAGTAAATGAAATCACCACTGATAAAAGAATACCAGAAACAATTTGCTTTGCTTTCTGTGTGTTAATATAACGGGAAAGATCTGCCAATGTCTCAGTATCAGACATACCGATCTTAATAAGCGCCATTACTACAGCTGCTCCTAACAAATTGAAAACTATAGAAACTGTGGTAGAAGTTGGCATTCCCAATGTATTAAAAAAATCAAGCAATAGTATATCCCCAATCATTACTGCCATAAAAATGAACATGATTTCATCGAAATAGAATTCCGAAGGCATGAAAATTCCTTTCCTAGCGACTTCCATCATTCCGCTGGAGAATACGGCACCAACAAAGACACCCAAACTAGCTATTATCATTATGTTTCTAAAAGAAATGACTTTTGACCCAATTGCGGAATTTAAAAAGTTCACTGCATCGTTACTGACACCAACAATAAGATCTGCGACCGCCAAAATAGCGAGTGCAATTATCATCAAAAAGAATATATTATCCATAGTATTTTGTTTTCAAGATCAAATTTACATGTGAAATGTTATCTGTGTGTTAAATTAAAAATGTAATTCAAAACCAGTTCTAAACATAAGAGCATCTCCAGATCCATCATTTAGGGTATAACTTAAATCACTCTGTACCTTAAGCTTATGACCCACTATAAAATTGTTTAACCCCAGGGTATACATTGTAACAGATTCAGCACCGGTTAGATCATCGAAGCTTAAAGATGTCCAACGTCCAGCAATTTCTATTTTTTCTGATAAAAAATATCCCATTGCCACATTAATGGCACTTCCTGTTAAAACTACATCACCTGTTTCCATTCCGTCACTTTCTTTTGCTATTGGATTTGTAGCACTTCGAGATGAATATTCAGTCATTAAAGAGTAGCCCTCATATTTAAACACCGCATCTATAAACTGAGTTGTAATATTCGTCTGGTAAAGACTCCCATCATCGAGATACATATAATCGCCCATATTCGATCTAGTCTTAGAAGCATCATTATTAAAATCATAAGTATATGCTAGCATCAACTTTGGCTTTGACTCTCTAAGCGTTGAGCTTCCCTTATACTCTCCTTTTTTCAAAAAGCTTCCCATTGGGAATAATTCCACTCTCCCCGTATATTGAAGCCCTCCTTCATTGCCGGTGGCAATATTTCGTCCTTCACCCTGAGAAATTGCGAATTTCTCTTTGCTTACAAAATGGCGACCAATTCTGGAGGAATGACGAATTTGAATGCCTAAATCGCGATCAATATTAAACCTACTATTTAGTAAAGAACGATCTACTAATTGCAGATTTGCTGATGAAACTACACGTTCAACATTGCCAGGCAGTTTTGTTTGACCTGCCCACAATTCAAAGTTGGGCGCAAATCTCCATTTAATGATTGCATCTAAAATATATCTCGGTGAGTTTTTTGTAAAAGCACTTGCACCTGACATGTCATTGTTTGAAAGTCCAAATTCCATTTTATAGCCTATACTCGGGTTCAAGACCCATCCATCAAACTTAAATCGTGATCGCCTCACCAAAAATTCATGTTCTAGTGGACTTAAACCGTCATCAGTGAAATCCGTATTTCCATAATAACGCACTTGGATACGTGGAGCAAATTTTACACTGAAACTACTATCTGCAGCAACATAATTTAACAACCCTTTACCAAAACTAATTTGATTTACACCTTGCTGACCAAAAGTCACTAGAGATGTACAAACAGTAACTATTGTGATCTTTATTTTTACTGAAAGCATAGTAATAACTGATTAATTTTAACAAAATTAATATTGCACTTTAACCAAGATATTTTGTAATTGTTAACTTAATGTTAAGTTTTAGAAATTCACATTCTAGATTTTTGATTTCTCATTAGAATAATATTTCTTTTTAAACCAAAAAGCAACTCTTACCAGCAGAATCAAAGCAGGAACCTCTACTAATGGCCCCACAACTCCTGCAAATGCCTGACCGGAATTAATACCAAATACGCCAATAGCGACAGCAATAGCTAATTCAAAATTATTTCCAGCAGCTGTAAAAGAGATAGCAGCATTTTTATCATACTCCGCGCCCATTGCCTTACTTAAAAAGAAACCAATGAGGAACATCAATGCAAAATAAATTAACAAAGGGATAGCTATTCTAAATACATCCATTGGTATTTGAACAATCAATTCTCCCTTAAGCGAAAACATGACCATTATTGTAAATAACAGAGCTATTAAAGTCATTGGGGAAATTGCAGGAATGAATTGCGTTTTATACCAATCTTCGCCTTTGGCTTTAATAAGAATAACTCGGCTGAAAAACCCGGCTAAAAAGGGTATCCCCAAATAGATGGCAACACTCTCTGCTATAGTGATAATAGAAATGTCAACGATAGCACCTTCAAAACCAAAATAGGGAGGTAAAATGGTTATAAATAACCAAGCATAAAAAGAGTACGCAAACACTTGAAAAATACTATTTAAAGCAACCAAGCCAGCACCGTATTCAGTGCTCCCCTCAGCCAAGTCATTCCAAACCAAAACCATCGCTATGCAACGAGCAAGACCTATCAGTATAATGCCAACCATGTACTCCGGATAATCCTGAAGGAATATCAAAGCAAGAATAAACATCAATATGGGACCCACAATCCAATTTAAAGCTAATGAAAGAGTCAAAACTTTAACATTTTTAAATACTTTGGGCAATAGTTTATAATTCACTTTTGCCAATGGGGGATACATCATCAAGATTAATCCTATGGCAATTGGAATATTTGTACTTCCTGAGCTAAACGAATCTATAAAAATGGAAGCTGAGGGAACAAAATATCCAATACTTACGCCTAATGCCATCGCAAGAAATATCCAAAGAGTTAGATATTGATCGAGAAATGAAAGTTTCCTTATCTTTTTTTTCATTATTTATTTTTGAGTTGAGAGAATATATAAAACATTTCACTAGCAACCTGAATCGAGCATTCATTATATTTACTAGCCGCAATTCTCAAACCATCAAACTTTTTTGGATCTTCATAGTGAATTGAAAATCTTTTTTCAGACCCTGTTATTACAGGGCAATTTTCATCAGCATGAGAACACGTCATTATTGTAGCATGATTATTTCTCGGGTTAATAGAATCATCAAAAAGCTTTGAAAACATAATCAGTGGCTCAAAATCATGAGACATAAATACTTCATGTCTGGGGTTATCTGTTCCTATTGTATTAATATCAAATCCGCTCTTTTTAAGAGCGGATAAAGCTGACTGATTAAAAGTAGTAACTTCAACTCCTCCTGAAAAACAATTAACCTTAATGCCATAAAAAATAGCTGCTGTTTGCGCCCAAACTTGAGAGAACTGACTTCTTCTAGAATTGTGAGTGCAAACAAAATTCAAGTTAACCTCTAGTTCCAAATCAAGCTTTTCCTGAATATATACAATCAATGACTGAAGTATATCTATACGATTTTCGGGAATAAAGACTTTTTTAACAACCGAAAGAGTCGTTTGAAGAGTTGGGGGGAAGATGACTCTTGTATGTTGCATGGCTGCCTAGTAGTTTTTCAATCAGGTTTTTAAACTATTTATTCTTCAATAAAATCAAGATCTCGCCCAAAGGTTTCCTGAAGGCCGTAAATTGCCCAATAGGTAACTAACATGACAATAACACCTGTAACAATTCCGCTATTGAGATATGAAATTTGGCTTGTCAAAAATAAGAATAATGCAGAAATCATATTCAACGACCCACGCGCCATATTTGGAATAGTCGTGGCAGCAGTTGCTCGTAAATTGGTCCCAAAATTTTCTGCTCCTATAGTTATGAATACAGCCCAAAATCCGGTTCCAAATCCCATAATTCCAGTAGAAAGGTAAAGCTGCCAAGGTGTTGAGGCAGTGAAGAAAACCACCATACCCACTATAGTGATGAGATAAAATACGTGTAGAGCTTTCTTGCGCGATTTTAAGTGCTGAGATAAAAGACCTATTGCTATATCCCCAGCGGCAATAGCTGCATAACTAATCATAATTCCTTTGCCAGGGTCTATGGGTTGTTCGATTCCTAATTGACGGGCAAACTCTGGAGAAAAAGATATCAAAATACCAACGACAAACCACGTGGGTAGTCCAATTAAGATACTCCTGAGGTACCGCATGAATCTCTCTCTTTTATTAAAAAGCATCAGGAAATTGCCTTTCGCTACATGTGTTTTTTCAGATAATTTTTTATATAATTTACTCTCAAAAACACTCATACGAAGAGTTAGCAATAATAACCCCATACCTCCTCCAATAAAATAGCAGGTACGCCAAGGAAACCACTGGGATATAAAAAATGCAAAAACAGCACCTGTCAATCCAAACCCTGCAACCAATGCAGTTCCCAATCCACGTTTGTTTTTTGGAAGAAGTTCGGAAACTAAGGTGATTCCAGCGCCTAACTCTCCAGCAAGTCCAACTCCAGCAATGAATCGAATTAAAGCATACTGCGTTCCAGATTGAACAAAACCGTTAAGCAGGTTTCCAATAGAGTAGAGAGCAATCGAATAGAATAATACTCTCGTACGGCCAAGTTTATCTCCCAGTACACCCCATAAAATACCGCCCAAAAGAAGACCAAACATTTGAGTGTTGAGAATGAGCAATCCTGTGCCCGTAATATTCTCCACTCCAATATCATTTAAAGAAGGAATTCGAATAATACTAAAAAGAAGCAAGTCATAAATATCCACAAAGTACCCGAGTGCTGCGAGCCAAACAACAGGGTGCAATAAGTAATGTCTTTTGGAGCTCATATCTGAGCCTAAATTAATACCACCATTTCACAATGAAAAACATTAATATTAAATTAATTCAGAGTAAAAAATGTAAAAGCTTAAAACTAAAATAAAATTCAATTATTCTAGGCTAATTTTAAAAAAATTAAATTACTCTTATGAAAAAGAGATTCATTCTTTCTATCGCAACATTCTTCAGCTTCTTTACTCTTTCGGTAAGTAATGTCCAAGCTCAATCTAAAGAACTTCGATTTGTCGCCTGGAACATGGAACACTTAGCGGAACAAAACGGTAAAGGGTGCGTGCCCCGTTATGATTCAGATTACACTAAGCTTAGAAATTTCACAGAATCACTCCAAGCAGATATAGTATCACTGCAGGAAGTAGAAAATATGGCGGCAGTTTATAGGGTGTTTCCAGAGTCAGATTGGACAATTATACTTTCTCAGCGTCCAACCAGCCAAACCTATAGCTGTCGTGGTAATAATCAAGAAAGCACACAACAGCGCGTGGCCATTGCCGTACGTAAGGGAATAGTCTTTCAAGACCTCGGAAGCTATAAAGAAATCGCCATAGACAGAAATGGTCTGCGTTACGGGGTTATGATACGACTTCTTGGCACAGAAGACACGATAGATGTCATGGCCATACATTTGAAAAGCGGCTGCTTTGTAAACGATTACACTACGTCCGATAGAAGTGCTTGTGAAGTGCTAGAAAAACAAGTCCCAATTTTGGATGCATGGATCGAGAGCAATATTAAAGAAAAAAGAAAATTTGTTATCCTTGGCGATTTTAACCATAGGCTGACAATAAAGAACAACAAACTCTGGTCAGTTCTGAATGAAATAGATGGAGAGCGTGTTCTCCTTAAAAACAGTATGCAAGACTTGAAAGGTTGTCATCCTAAATATCCAGTACCAATAGATCATATTCTCATGGGCCCTGATGCTGCAAAGCTTCAAAAGCCAGGTAGTGAATTAGTCCACTACTTTCCGAAATCTGGTGAGCAGATGGTTCAAGACGATATGCTCAGCGATCACTGCCCAATTAGTGTAGTCCTGAAAATAAATTAAATCAGTAGCGGTAATTGCATTATGATATTTTCTAATTTTATTTATTGAAGATGACGGTGAAAATAATTAACAAATACAAATATTTAAACCATCAAATATGGATAATCCAAAGTGGCATATAATTACACAATCCCATTGTTAATGTTTAAACAGAGATGAAAACGAAAATATTATTATTGGCTTGCGTGCTGCATTTCCAACCTGCCTTTGGTCAGGTGGCTGAATTTCAAACTGAATTCAATAAGATAAATAAGAACTTGATGGTCGGATTGGGATCTTATGCTGTGTCAAATTTTTTGTTTAGCGGAATTGGTTATTCCACCGCAACGACTGAACAAGCAGAGCGATTCCATGAGATGAATGTGATCTGGAATACCGTAAACCTGAGCCTTGCTGTACCTGGATATCTTAATGCTGCTCGAAGTGGGAAGGCTATGACCAGAGAGGAGATGATCAAGATGCAGAAAAAGACGGAAACCATTTTTATAGTCAATAGCGGCTTGGACATTGGTTACATGTCCGCGGGTCTTTGGATGCGCAGCTTGGCTCCCAATCGACAGAGTCAAGAGGAATTGCTCCGAGGTTACGGGAACAGTTTGATTCTTCAAGGCTCTTTTTTATTGGCCTTCGACTCATTCGCCTATCTCGTTCATCACCAACATTCCAGAAAGCTCCCGGTGCTCGATAAAATCACCTTGAATACCTCCGTCAATGGCATTGGAATCAGATTACAAATTGACTGAGTTACCACTTCTCTGTCATCGTAGTCCTGAAATTCAATAAATCAACAGTCGCTTCTATAGTATTATATCATTATGACATAAAAACGCCGACATATTTTTATATGCCGACGTGTTAAAATAAACTTTCTGTATATCAGATAGTCGAGAGCGGAGAGAGAGGGATTCGAACCCTCGGTACAGTTTCCCGCACACACGCTTTCCAAGCGTGCTCCTTAAGCCACTCGGACACCTCTCCAATGGCTTTTAGTCGGCAAATATAGACAAAAAGTAAAGGCTGAAATATCTTTACAATCCTGATTTTCATTGCCTAAAAATTCTCTATTTTTCTTCCCATTGGCATTGGATAAAACCTCTTTCACCTTGATCGTTGTAAAGTTTAAATGGTTCTTTCTCCAACAAGGTTTTCCATGAAAAGATTCTCAAATACCTTTCCTTGCTTTCCTTGACCCAAAAGCCACATGGTTTTTGTTATCGTAGCTTCAAGTGTCATATCGCCTGCCGATAGCACTCCTGCATGCCGAAGCATTCTTGAAGATGCGTATGCTGGCTGAGAAACTCCGCCACCTGGGCATTGAGAGGCATTAATTATTAACACACCTTTATCGCGCGCATCATCTAAAATATCCGATAAGAATTCCAATTTAGGGACATTACCACTGCCATAAGTTTGAAGAATAATTGCGTTTCTACCTGAATTCAAGATCACATTTCTTAAAAAATACTCATCAATCCCTGGGAAAAATTTCAAAACGGCAATCTGAGAATCCATTTTAGGGTCATAAAAATAATGGTCTCTTGGTTTCAAAGTATATTCATGATGAATCTTAAGATGCACACCAACATCGACTATAACAGGATAATTAGGACTTGAAAATGCCTCAAATGCCTGAGAACTTCTCTTGAAAACTCTATTCCCTCTAAATAACTTATTCTCAAAATAAACGCATACTTCTCTAATTGCAGGAGTCTCATTATCCAATTGGCATAGAGCTAATTCAACAGAAGTGATTAAGTTTTCACGCCCATCACTTCTTAAAACTCCAATTGGCAATTGACTTCCAGTTAAAATAATAGGTTTAGAAAAATCCTTTAATATGAAGCTCAAAGCTGAAGCTGTATAAGCCATTGTATCTGTACCATGAAGAATAACAAAACCATCATATTGATCCCGGTTTTTATTCAGAATGTCTGCCAATTTTATCCAGTGATTATGATCTATGTCGCTCGAGTCTAATGGCTCCCATGCTTGAATTGTTTCTATATCACATTCAAGCTGATTTAATTCTGGGACTTGTCTTAATACTTGATCAAAATTAAATGGGGACAAGTCTCCCTCAGGGCTTTGAATCATTCCGATTGTTCCTCCTGTATATATAAGTAGCAGTTTCACCTTTGAAATATAAGTTTTGCATTATCAGATGTGACCTCGTCTATATATTCTTCAGAGTAACCTAATTTATCAGAAAGGAACATGGTTATGTTTTGCAGATATGAACTTTCATTTCTCTTACCTCTGTGCGGAACTGGAGCTAAATACGGACTATCGGTCTCCAATACAATTCGATCAAAACCAATATCAGAAAGTACATTTACAACATTAGAATTCTTAAATGTTGCAACACCGCCTATTCCTAGATAATGCCCCATATCGATAATCTCTCTTGCAATTTCTATTGACCCTGTAAAGCAATGTAAAACGCCATTTAATTCAGGACAGTTTCTCTCTCTTAAAATCTTTAATGTGGGCTCCCAGGCATCTCGAACATGCATACTGAAGGGCTTGGCATATTTAACGCACCAATCCAGTTGATGATTTAAAGCTTGAATCTGCTCGTCTATATTTGTTTTATCCCAATATAGATCTAGTCCAACTTCTCCTACTGCTATAAAAGCTGTTGGGTTCTCTTCCCATAATTTATCGTACCGGTCAAGAATTTTTTTCCAGTCACCTTTAACATCGCATGGGTGCAATCCCAACATAAGCTCAATATGATTTGGATATCTTTCTTGAAGACTATTCATACGAGCAAGACTTTCATCATCAACATTGGGTAAATACATACTTGTTACCCCAACGGATAAAGCTCTATTTATTACTTCATCGATATCATCTGAAAACTTTGAACTATCTAAATGCGTGTGAGTATCTATCACAATTTTCTAATAATTAAAGATCCAAAGCCTTATTTATATCTCCTTGCATCAAAATATCAATAGGATTTTCTAAGGCTTCTTTAATTGCAACTAAAGTTCCAACTGACTCCTTGCCATCAATAATCCGATGATCATAACTCATTGCTACATACATAATAGGTCGAACAACAATTTTACCATCAACTACTGCAGGCCTCTCGACAATGTTATGCATTCCAAGAATAGCTGACTGAGGCGGGTTTATAATCGGAGTACTTAGCATCGATCCAAAAACACCCCCATTTGTAATAGTAAAACATCCTCCCGTCATTTCGTCAACAGTTATTTTACCGTCACGAACTTTAATTGCTAAACTTTTTATCTCAGACTCTACACCTGCAAATCCCAATTTATCTGCATCCCTCACAACGGGTACCATTAGTCCTTTTGGTCCACTAACAGCGACAGATATATCCATGGAGTCAAAACTGACCATATCATCTCCATCGATCATACTTCCAACTGTTGGATATTCCTTAAGTGCTCTGACAACGGCGAGAGTAAAGAAACTCATAAACCCAAGACCAACTTCATGTTTTTTTGCAAAATCCTCTTTGTATTTTTTACGTAAATCCATGATTGGCTTCATATCAACTTCATTGAAAGTTGTAAGCATAGCCGTTTCATTTTTTACAGAAACAAGTCGTTTTGCAAGTTTTCGTCGCAATGAACTCATCCTTTGACGGTTTTGTCCACGCTCTTTATCTGATGATGTGGTGCCCATTGAGGCTTTGGCGTTGATCGCATCTTCTTTTGTGATTCGACCATCTTTTCCGCTTCCACTTATTGAGGATGCTGATATACCTTTCTCGTCTAAAAGTTTCTTAGCAGCTGGACTCGGAGTCCCTGTAGCATATGTCTTCACAGAAGAATTACCAACCTCCGGAGAAGGACTAGCCTCAGCAAGTTTGTCAGGTTTATCAGGTTTATTCGGAGCTTTTACCGATGTATCGATTTTGCAAACCACTTCCCCGACCCCGACAACACTTCCCGGTTCAAAAAGTATTTCAATTATACCGCTCATTTCTGCAGGCAACTCTAAAGTGGCTTTATCAGAATCAACTTCAGCTATAGCTTCATCTTTTTCCACATAGTCACCGGTACTAACTAGCCAATTTGCGATTTCAACTTCACTAATGGATTCTCCCGGCGAGGGCACTTTCATATCAAGAATCATAACACTGAATATTAACTTTCAAACGTTTTATTTATTATTTTTTTTTGAATTTGTGTTGCTGCTTGCTTCGATCCCGGAGCAGTTGAAGCAGAAATTTTAGGAGAGATACACTTAAATGGATAATCTGTATTTACTCTAAGATATGTCCAAGCCCCCATGTTGGCGGGTTCTTCTTGAGCCCATATTATTTTTATTTTACCTTCATACTTTGCCAATTCTAAATCGATTTCTTTTTTTGGTAAAGGATATAATTGCTCTAAACGAATAATCGCCGTTTCCATGTCTTTTCTCTTATTTCTCTCCTCAAGAAGTTCGTAAAACAACTTTCCTGAGCAGAAAACCACCCTAGTAATTCCACTTTTGGGAAGTGTATCAGGTATGACCGTTTGAAAACTTCCATCACTTAGATCCTCCATGGTTGATGTTGCCATAGGATGACGTAACAAACTTTTCGGACTCATCACAATTAGAGGCTTCCGAAATTTTTGATGCATTTGGCGTCGGAGTAAATGAAAGTGATTCGCAGGGGTGGTAGGGTTACAAACAAACATATTATTCTGAGCACAAAGCTGAAGAAATCTCTCTATTCGTGCTGAAGAGTGCTCAGCACCCTGCCCTTCATATCCATGCGGGAGTAGCATAACCAAACCACTTTGAACTTTCCACTTATCCTCTGCGGCAGCGATAAATTGATCTATTATAATTTGAGCGCCATTTGAGAAATCTCCAAATTGAGCTTCCCATATTACCAATGACTGCGGGCTTGCCATTGCATATCCATAATCATATCCGAGAACAGCATATTCAGAAAGATGTGAATTATAAATAGCAAATCTTCCTTTTGAATTTGGAACATTGTCAAGCAATGATAACTCTTCCTCGGAGTCCTCCAATGTGATTATAGCGTGACGGTGAGAAAAAGTACCTCTTTCAACATCTTCTCCTGATATTCTTATATTAAACCCATCCTGCAGAAGAGTTCCATAGGCCATCATCTCGGCCATTCCCCAATCTAGAGCGTTCTTCTCAAAAGCCATTTGAGCTCTATCTCCAATTAAGCGAATGATCTTTTTAAAGAATTTTTTATCTTTTGGTAAATCCGTTAAAGCCTTTGCAACTTGATCTAAACGATCTCTAATTACCTTAGTTTCAGGTAAATTAAAAACATCACGGTTCTTTGCTCTTGGATAACCGTTCCATTCATCTAACATGAAAGGGACAATTGAATTTTTTTCTATTTTCTTTGAGTCATCAAAGAGCCCTTCTAGCATATTCTTGAATTCGGATTCCATTTCAACAACTAAACCTGAGGAAACCTCTCCGTTTGAAACTAATGTATCAAAATATATTTTTCGAGGGTTCGAATGCTTAGAAATTGCCTTGTAAAGAAGTGGCTGAGTAAATCGGGGTTCATCACCCTCATTATGGCCATACTTTCGATAGCAAAGTAAATCAATAAAAACATCTTGATGCCAACGTTGTCTATATTCAATGGCAAAGTGCATGGCATGAACGACCGCCTCAGCATCATCTCCGTTGACATGTAAAACTGGCGCTAAGACAACCTTTGCGACATCAGTGCAGTATGTGGAAGAACGACCATCAATAAAATTTGTAGTAAAGCCAACCTGATTATTAATGACTAAATGTATTGTTCCTTCGGTCCCATAACCAGATAAACGTTCCATTTGAATAACTTCATAGACAACTCCTTGGCCAGCTATTGCAGCATCACCATGAATCATAATGGGTAATACTTTATTTGGACTATCTGGATAGTTAGCATTACTTTTCGCCCGTGCTATCCCGGCAACTATAGGATCAACAGCTTCAAGATGGGAAGGGTTAGGAGCAATGTTGAGCTTCAACTTTTTACCATTGTCTAGCAATCGTTCAGCTGTATAACCTAAGTGATATTTCACATCTCCATCAAAGTCATCTTCTAAAAATTTCTTGCCTTCAAACTCTGAGAATATTTGAGAAGCCGGCTTTCCAAAAATATTTGTCAATACGTTAAGCCTTCCTCGATGAGCCATTCCTAAAACGACCTCTTCAACTCCTAAAACAGCAGCTTTTTGAAGCATGAAGTCTAATCCCGGAATTAAATTTTCAGCCCCTTCAATTGAAAATCGTTTTTGACCAACAAATTTGGTATTTAAAAAACTTTCAAAAGCTACTGCCTCATTTAGTTTATGTAAAATATGGAGTTTTTCCTTTGGTTCAAGAAGAGCTGCATTTTCGTTCCGATGAATAAATTTCTGAATCCAACTAATGACATCAGGTTCTCGAACATACATATATTCAACGCCAATAGATCGGCAATAAGTATTTTCAAGGTGTCTTACAATATCTCTTAATTCAGCTGGAGCAGTAATACCCAACTCCGAGGCAGCTTGAAATTTCAAGTCCAAGTCATCATTATTCAGGCCAAAGTTTTTCAAAGCTAGGTCAGGACTATATTTCCTTCTGGTCCGCACAGGATTTGTTCTAGTGAAGAGATGACCTCTTGTCCTATAGCCTTGAACAAGATTTAGGACTGCGAATTCCTTTCTTACTTCGTCAGGAACTGCTAGTTTGCCGTCTTCTAGAATATCCCCAAAATCAGATTTAGAGAAGTCATATCCTTGAAAAAATGCTCGCCATGAAGGTTCAACAAGGTCAGGACTTGACAAGTATTTTTGATACAAGTCTTCAATAAAGCCAATATGTGAGGTTCCTAAGAAGGAGAAGCGATCCATAAAGTTATTTTTATTCAGAATATCAAAATTACATCAATTTAAATCCTTATGAATTTAAGGATTAGGGTTGAATAATATACCATTGAGGATTATCATACTTCTCTATCAAAAATCCAATTTGCTAAACTCTCCAAGTCTTTTATATCGCAATTATCATTTTTTACATTGTGCAATGATGAAATCGCCAGATCAAAATGTTTTTTTCTCTGGTCCTCAACGTAAGCTCTACTTCCTGAAGATTCCATTGCGGAAAGAATTTCCTGGACTTTATCCTTAGATTCCGACTTAAGAATTGATTTTAATGCATCTGGTCGATGATTTGAAAAGTGTGTCCAAAGCAGTGTTTTCTTTTGAGAATGTATATCGCCACCAATTTGTTTTCCAAAAGTTTCTACTGATCCAAATGCATCTAATAGATCATCATGAATTTGAAAGCTTATACCTAATTCTATTCCAAAGTTAAATAATGATTTTGAAACTTCTTTTGATGCGCCGGCGATTAATGAGCCCATTTGTAACGAACAGCCGATTAAAGCGGCAGTTTTATTTCTTATCATATTTAAATACTGACCTTCTTCAATTCGGTCAAGAGATTCAAAATCCATATCCATTTGTTGACCCTCACAAACTTCAAGCGCCGTTTGATTAAATATTTCAAGAAGGTCATAAGTAATGCTTTTCGGAGCTTTAAGTAATGACCTATATGCCATTACCAATAATGCATCCCCTGAGAGTATTCCTGTATTTATCCCCCAATTTTCATGAACTGTTGCTTTACCCCTCCGAATAGGGGCTTCATCCATAATATCGTCATGAATAAGAGAAAAATTATGAAATTTTTCCACTGCGTGAGCCACTGGCAGCCCCTCCAAGGCATTTCTCCCCATGGATTCGACAGCCATTAAAGCTAGAATTGGCCGCAACCGTTTTCCACCTATTCCTAAAATATATCTCTGAGGGGCATATAAAGAGTCAGGCTGTCTATTCCATTCTGGCTCGCTAAAGTCTGATTCTAAAGACCTCAAAAATATTTTCCTTAGACGATCTACAGAATTCATAATAAAAGTCCTTCTAAGTATTTGCCATAGCCACTTTTAATCAAAGGTTTAGCTAACTCGAGAAGCTGGTGGGCGTCTATATAAGCCATTCGATATGCTACTTCTTCTATACAAGCCACTTTAATTCCACCTCGACTTTCCATGATTTGAACAAATTGCCCAGCTTCCATTAGACTATTAAATGTACCTGTATCAAGCCATGCTGTACCTCTTTCCAAAACCTTTACATGTAAATCGCCTCTACTCAAGTATTCTAAATTGACATCTGTGATTTCATACTCACCTCTTGAGCTAGGCTTAAGTTTGGCTGCAATGTCTACAACGCTATTATCGAAAAAATATAGACCAGGAACAGCAAAATTACTAGCAGGGTTTTTTGGTTTTTCTTCAAGAGAAATAACTTTTCCATTTTCATCAAAATCAACAACTCCATATCTCTCGGGATCCGTTACCTGATATGCAAAAATTGTTGCTCCTTCATGATTTTTTGATTGACTTAATACTTTCTTAAGACCATCGCCATGAAAAATATTATCACCTAAAATAAGAGCGACTGAATCATCTCCAATGAATTTTTTTCCAATAACAAAGGCCTGAGCAAGGCCATTAGGCTTTTCTTGAGCCGCGTAAGAAAAAGAACAACCTAACCTTTCCCCATCGCCAAGAAGTTTTTTAAATAAGGGTAAATCTTCTGGAGTGCTTATTATTAGTATCTCCTGAATTCCGGATTCCATTAGTGTTGCCAGAGGATAATAAATCATTGGCTTATCATATATAGGCATCAATTGTTTACTAACAACTTTAGTTAACGGGTACAGTCTAGTTCCTGAACCACCAGCAAGTATTATTCCTTTCATTCGTCCTCAGCTAAATCAATTAATATATTCTCCATCTCGGATCCAGTGATCACTTTATCCAGTGATATAAGAAGACTAGGCAGTAAAATTAAATTTGAAAACATGGCAAAAACTAAAGTAATGGAAACCAAAAGACCTAGAGCTTGAGTACCACCAAAATCAGATGCTAAAAAAATGAAAAATCCCGAAAATAAAACTATACTCGTATAAAACATGCTGATTCCTGTCTCTCTAATAGCTGCAATAGCGGCGCGAGATATATTATGACCATTA
This sequence comes from uncultured Cryomorphaceae bacterium, assembly GCA_913009655.1. GTDB lineage: Bacteria > Bacteroidota > Bacteroidia > Flavobacteriales > Schleiferiaceae > TMED14. The sequence continues at coordinate 84,610 of CAJVWI010000003.1, read as the reverse complement.
CCTATTAATTCTTGTCTATATCTTGCTAAATAATGTAATGTATCATCTATAGAAATACCGAATGAAATAGAAAAAATAAGAACTGTTGATGGCTTTACTGGAATACCAAACCAACCCATTAATCCGGCTGTCATTAATAGTGGTAAAAGATTTGGGATAATAGCAACAATAACCATTCTGGAGGTTTTAAAAAGAAATGCCATGATTAATGATATCAAGCCAATTGCCAAGAGCAAACTAAGGACCAGGTTGTTTATTAAAAATTTTGTGCTTCTAAGAAATATTATACTTGCCCCAGTATATTCAACATCATAATCTTCTTTGCTAAATATGCTATCCGCCAATTTCTGCACTTTTCTTATCAATTGAATCATTTCGGGCCTAGGTAAATCCTTAACTTGGACAGAAACCCTCATCTTTTGATTTTTCTCATCAGCAAATCCATTTGTAAGAAAGTCTAAATTCTTACTATCTAAATTCGGTAATGAAGATGCTATCAATGTCCTCTCTTGACTATTTGGTAAAGCATAGAATAATGGGTCACCTCCATAATAGGCCTGGCGACCAAACTTCAACATATCAATTAATGACAAAGATCTTGAAAGGTTAGGGAAAGTATCGAGTTTAGTCTGGAAGTCATCTACCCTTCTTAAAAGTTTTGATTTTTCAATTCCGTTTTCTGATCGCGAATCAATAATAATATCTAAAGGAATAACTCCACCCATCTCCTTCTCAAAAAATCTCATTTGAGTAACCAATGGATCATTAGGGTTTATATCAGTAGTTAGATTTCCTGTAGTTTCCATTAATGTCATTCCAAAAACTCCAAAAAAAGCGACTAATAAAGCACCCAAGTATACTTTGCTTCTATGATATTCTGAGATGCGGACCAACCATTCAATCCATTTCGTAATCCACTTTTGATTCAAATGATTATAATGTCTTTCCTTAGGCTCTGAAAGCCAACTATAAAGAACTGGAATCATAGTCAATGAAAGAACATAGACTACAAGAATATTTAAAGTTGCGGCTACTCCGAAATGAACTAGTGCATCGCTTGAAGTCAGGGCAAAAGTCGCAAAACCAAGTGCTGTTGTGGTATTTGTTAAAAACGCTACGCCACCTATTTTTTTAACTGTATGAAGCAATGCAGGTTTTACTTTTTTATCCTTAGAATATTCTTGATGGTATTTATTTATAAAAAAAATGCAGTTTGGAACAACAATAACAATCAGCAATGGAGGCAATAGTGCCGAAAATAATGTGATCTTGAATCCAAGTAACCCCATTATTCCAAATGAGCCAACAACACCGACAGCTACCACCACTAATGCAATAATTGCAGCACGCATGCTTCTCAAAAGAATGAGCATTATTAAAACTGTTACTAAAGCTGTAAGTATCATAAAAAGATTTATTTCACTTTTTATTGACCTCGCATTATTAAGCCGCAAATACGGTAGACCCGAAACCTCAATTGGAATTCCTGTTCTTCGTTCAAACCTCTTTGTCTCCCTATGAATTCGATCAAATAAATCATAAATGATTTCGCTATAATTTGCCTTTTCAGTTATGGAAATCGCCATCAAATGCGTTTCATTATCACGGCTGCTTAGTAACCCATGATAAATAGGAAGAGCATCATAATGATCCTTTATTTTAAATGCTTTCTGGGGGCTGTCAACTTTGCCTTCCATAATTCCAAGCGATTGCATTTTTTCTCCTTCCTTATCCCCTAAAACAATATCGACTGCGTTATGCAGCGATAATACACCCGTTACTTCGTCCTCTTTCTCCAATCTTTCGGCCATGTTCTGCCAGGCATTTAGGACAGAAGGAGTGAAAAAAGCATTGTCTTTGGCTCCTAAAACTATAGAGTTGCCAGATCCAGTAAACTCTTCTTGAAATTTTATATAAGTTGTGAAAACGGAATCGTCCGAAGGTAACATTTTTGCGAAATGATAACTGATATCAACATTTCTTCCTGCAAATCCCATAAATAAAACATAGAGAATCCAGAAAAGCAAAACACCTTTACGATTTTTTAAAATAAAATGGCCGAAACTCTCCCACATAGACTTACAAAGGTAAGGTCAGATAAATGGAAAGGTTGAAGATATAAATTACTATTAAAAATATTTTTATCTCATCAAAAGCGGTCTAGAAGGAGCAGCGTCATTTGCAATTGCGGCAACTTGCATTGCTAGGGTCCAATAGCCATCTTCTATACAATCATCAATAAAAATAAGCTCAGATATTGTCGCATCTGGACGAGATTTTTCACTAACCCTTTTCTCCATCGGATCAAGACCCCAAAAACTTCTATGAGTTAATAGCGCACCGCCATCCTCCTCTCTATCAACACTTGGCAAATCAACAAGCCAATGTAAAATTCCCCTTTCCCTTAAGAATTCACCTACTTTATCAGAAAAAAAAGGCGCATCTTTTGATGAGAAATTCGTAATTTTTTTTTCATTAGAGTTGGGATTTGTTCTCACAACTAATGCCGTTAAGCCGGCTGATGGCTTCCATTTTTTCCATGCGTTTTCTACCTCATCTAAATTTATAATCTTTCCATCTTTTCCTTGATCTTCATAATTGACCGTAATTAAAAGAGCAGACTGAATGAATGGTATTCTGATCTCACTTATTGGGTGCCAGCTTTTACAAACATGCCCCAAAGTTTCAGTGTGGCTTCCATGTGCATGTGGATTTATATTTAAATTGAAAAAATTAACATCACCACCTAAATCCACGGATCCTATCCATCCATCTAATTTAACAGGGTCTCTTTGCATTCCTGGAATATACCAGGCGCGCGAGCGCCCCTCTTCAATTACTGTACTGATATCATATACTAAATCCGGGGTTTTCATCCAAATTAATTTAAGTTATAAATCCATCTGATGCAATACGATCAGCCCAAAAAAGTCCAGGGTCTAAAAGCTTCCATATTCCTATTTCATTTTTAAATAATCTTTTAGAATCAACATGTGGCTTCCATGATTTCTCCACTTCTTTTGCCCATTTGCCTAGATCTCGAAAATCCAATCCTTCCTTAGTTCTTAATCTGGTCATAATCTTTTCGTTAATGAGATCCTTGGGTTCAAGAAGCTCTTCCTCAAACCATGAATCATCCATACCCAAAGCTCTTCTGTATTTACCGTTATTACTAATATTCCAACGTCGCATATGTTTTCCATCATATGAATGAGCTCCTGGACCTATGCCAAAATAAGATTCCCCAGACCAATACATCGAATTATGAATTGATCTATTTCCTGGCAAGCAAGAATTACTTATTTCATAGGGATCCCAGCCTAATTTATTTATGTGCCTTCTATACCATCGAAAATCTTCCTCTGCCCTCTCATCTTTGGGCGAATGTGATTCCCCCTTCTTTATTTGATAGAATAGTTTTGTTTTTTCTTCAACTGTTAGAGCATAGGTAGAGAGATGAACTACTCCTGTCTCTATAGCGATACCTACATTATTTTGCCATTCATCTAATGATGAATCTGGAATTCCATAAATTAAATCAATACTTATGTTATCAAAACCAGCATCCTGGGATCGCTTTATAGCAGAATGAGCTTGATCAGAATTATGTGTTCGATTCATCCATTCAAGTTTATCATTCATGAAAGACTGAACACCAATGCTTAATCGGTTAACTCCAATATTCTTCCAATCTTTTAAGGATTGATGTGTAACATCATCTGGATTAACCTCGAGAGTGAATTCTCCACCTATTTTTAAAGGGGCATTTTCTAATGCTATTTGAGCTAATGAAGCCATTTCTATATTAGGCAATATAGAAGGAGTGCCCCCTCCCCAATAATAAGTTGCTTGTTCTTGAGGACCTGCTTTAAATCTTAATTTTAATTCTTTTTTCATTGATGCCATGACATCTTTTATTCCCAGAAGTTGAGTTGAAAAATGAAAGTCACAATAGTTGCATGCTTTGCGGCAAAAAGGAATATGAATATATAGTCCCAATTATATTGAGTTTAATTCTATCCTAAAAACGCTTCCTTTATCCAATTGTGAATTAAGCAAATAGAGCTTCCCCCCGTGGCTCGTTTCAATTATTCTTTTAGCCAGTGACAATCCTAGCCCCCATCCTCTACTTTTAGTTGTATACCCCGGTTTAAATATGGCTCGACGATCATTAGAGTTCACTCCTTTTCCTGAATCTGAGATGTCAATATAAATAGAAGATTCTAAAACTCCCAAGGAAATATTAACGACTCCTTTTCCGTCCATTGAATCAATTGCATTTCGAACCAAGTTCTCAATCACCCATCCAATCAAAACTGGTTCAATATTTATTTTAGGCACTTCGTTTAGCGCTTCAATTTCTATTCTTAAAGACTTTGGGCTTCTTCTTTGTAGATATTCTGAAGTCTGGGTCAGTAGTACTAATATATCAATGGGATTGGGCTCAATTGCAGAGCCGATTTTAGAAAATCTGAAAGCTACAGTCTGCAGTCTTTCTAAATCTTTTTTAATTTCTCTTAATGCTGAGGAATTAACCCCTTCTTCTTCAAGTATTGTTGTCCATCCAAATAATGCAGATAGAGGAGTTCCAAGTTGATGAGCAGTCTCTTTTGCCATTCCATTCCAAACTAGATCTTGTTCTGTTTTTCGAGCTCGACTAAATGCTAAGTACGCCAGGAAAACATAAAGACCAATTATGCCTAATAGAAAACGGGGAAAAAACCTCAACCTTTTTAAGCTTATTGATTCATTTCTATAAATAAATTGATTTACACCAGGTGAAAGATTAACCACAATTGGTTCAGAATAGGCAATCATCTTTTTTAATTCTTTCTTGATGAAGGAAGATGAAGTGTCTTTTACTGAAAGATTTCGATAAGTTAAAATTTTGTTTTTATCATCAGTCAGAATAAGTGGAATACTTGTATTGAGCTCTATAATTCTAGTAGCCATGGTTAAATCTGAAGTTTCATCTGAATTAACTATTACAGAAATAGCATCACCCCATAATTCAATTCTTTTATTCTCTTGAAGCCTTAATTGATTTGTGAATTTCTCAGTGTAAACAAGAGTCAAAACACCAATTCCTATAGCAATTGACAACAAGCCTCCCTTCCATAGCGATTTCCAGAAATATGAATTCCAATTACTCATAGATGCTAAGTTAGTCGGTCTTCTTTATTCAATAATTTTTTCTAAAAAAAAAAGTAAAATATTGATGATGATAGTATATTATCATTATAAATAATATCATCATTTTTGCAGCTCATTTAAAATCTTAAGACAAAAAGATGAAGTTCATTTTTCTTATTATCCTTTTAATGGTTTTTGCTTTAGATTTTTATGCCTTTCAAGTTTTTAAGGCCTTGCAGTTATCTAAAATATTTGAAAGAGCATACTGGATATTTAATGTTATCGGATATCTACTTATTATATATTCCGTAACGATTTATGATCCTCAAAATCATAATTTGATATTATTAAATCTTATTATAGGTTATACAATACTAATTGGTGTACCGAAACTCATACCTATTTTCCTGGGTGCAGTAGAAGATTTATATAGAACTAGTAACCGATTTGTTTCCGGAGAATGGCTAAGTAGACGTCGATTCGTTGCGATAATTGGATGGGGTCTCGCTGCAGTTCCATTTATTGGCATTCTTCACGGAATATTTCGGGGCAGATCGCAATATCGGATATTAAATAATTCTGTAGCCATTAAAGGACTTCCAAACGAATTTAGTGGATTCAAAATTCTTCAAATTAGTGATATCCACTCTGGTAGTTTTATAGACTTTAAAGAAGTTGAAATTGGAGTTAATATGATTTTAGAACAAAACGTCGATGCAATAGTCTTTACTGGAGATCTCGTGAATAATGTTTATTCTGAAATGACTCCCTGGTTAGATTTATTTAAAAAAATTAATGCCCCTTATGGTGTTTTTAGCATTTTAGGAAATCATGATTACGGGGACTATGTAAAATGGGATAGCCTTGACGCCAAAAATCAAAACATGCAAAACCTATTGGAGATGCATAAAAAATTAGGGTGGAAACTTTTAAGAAATGAAAATTTCAAAATTGTAAAAAATGGCGAGAGTTTAGATATGGTTGGGGTTGAAAATTGGGGCAACCCACCTTTCCCTCAATACGGGGATTTAAATATTGCCCTAAAAGACTTAGATCCAAAAACGCCTAAAATATTGTTGAGCCATGACCCCTCTCATTTCGATGCTGAAGTAGTTAAGCATGAATCAAATATTCCCTTAACCTTGAGTGGTCATACTCATGGAATGCAGTTTGGGATTGAAATTCCCGGATGGATAAAATGGAGTCCTGTTCAATTTAAATATCCAAAATGGGCTGGAAGTTATACAGATGAAAAAACAAGAAAGAGTCTTTATGTGAATCGAGGCTTCGGATATTTAGCATTTCCAGGAAGAGTTGGAATATGGCCGGAAATTACCATTCATACTTTGATGAAATAATCATTCTTTCCATAGCCTGGATCAGTTGCTTCAAACAATTATAATCATCAATTAAAACAGGCATTATTTTAATCCACTAAAATTATTAGTTACTTTTGGATCAGTACGATACCTTAAAATAATTTGTTCATGAAAACTCGAGTCCTCTTTGTTATTTCAATACTAGTGTTTTCATTCCCTGCTTTAACATATAAAAATGGGGCTCCTGCTGGAAAAACAGGCTCACCTAAAAGCAACAACAATACTTGCTTTACTGCTTATTGTCATAGTGGACCTTCTGCCTCCTCAGAAACTATTTCCATAAGCTCAAATATTCCTACTGATGGGTTTATCTCAAATACGGATTACTCTATTACCGTTACCTCTAAGTCTAATGGAGCTAGTATACCTACAATGGGTTTTGAATCATCCATTGAAAGCCTTGGACAACATCAAGGGGTCATGTCAGGGATTAGCGGAATTAGTCAAGTCAAATCAACTAATTTTATAACTCATACTAGTGGAAGTAACTCACCGAGTGCAGGAGAAAAATCTTGGAGTTTCATTTGGAATTCAGGCTCATCTCCAGATAGCGTCATAGTATATGCTGCAGGAATTTTTGCAAATGGAAATAATGCTCCAAGCGGTGACGTCTTGCTTCTCAATACTCAAACTTTAAAAAAGAACACTTTAAGCGTTGGCGAGCGATTCATAAATCCTTTAATTATCTATCCCAACCCTGCTAATAATTACATAAACATTGCAAATCAAAAGGCAAATCAAAAAGGAACAATTATCCTTCGAAACCTCTCAGGTAAGACTGTTTTAAAATCAGATTGGAAACCTATTGACCAGGTCGGTAAATTAATAGACGTATCAGAATTACCCAATGGGTGGTACCATCTTCATTTAGTCCTTGAAAACGGACAGAAATTCGAGGAAAAGCTCAATATTTCGCACTAAAGACTCCTTTTGGCATGAATTTGGTGTTTTATAATTAAACCCATCGATTTAATATTTAATACGGAGATGCCACAATTAATTTGGACCATTTTACTCATGACGCTTGGCTTGACATGCAAATCTCAGTCTGAGGGATTAAAATTTTATCTGCAAGGCGGAGTTAACTATAACACCGGGACTCTTGGTGTTGACAGCGCCCTCTCTTCTGCCAGCCAAATAATCGAGGACATAAATTCATTTAGTGGATGGCATGCAGGTCTCACTATTCGTGAATACAGAAGTTCAACACAATATTTGTCCTTCGAATCATTATATGCTTATAACAAGACTAAATTAACCATTGGGGCCGCTGATTCATTGAGTCTTCCAACATACCAGACATTGACTTCGCAAACACTTCAATTAGCAATTTCTCCAGGATTCAGAATTTTCAAAATTTTAAGAGCTCAAGCTGGATTAAATGGTGTCTTTCAATTAAATAATACATTTAAAGAAAGCTTTGATACTTTTAAATTAGGATATCGATTAGGGGTAGGATTGGATATATTTAAATTAACTGCTGATTTAGCCTATAATGCATCATTTGACCCAACACTCGGAATATTTGAAGGAGTTCCTTTAAGCAATGCCAATTCTCAATTTTTATTGACTTTAGGATATAAATTTTAAATTTTTATAATCTTGGCATGCAATTTGAGATATATCACACATAGAGAGATTATGTGTTTAGGTGATTAAGAGTTAACAGATATTTGTTGATTAAATCTCTCTACAAAAACCCCAGCTTTGCTGGGGTTTTTTTATTTTAAATCTATATATATATTTTTCGGCTCCGTAAAAAACTGCAGAGATTCAAAACCTCCTTCTCGACCAACACCACTATTTTTAACACCTCCAAATGGGGTACGAAGATCACGAACGAGCCAACTGTTTACCCATACAATTCCGGTGTATATATTATTTGCAACTCGATGGGCTTTTTTTAAATCATTGGTCCATATTGTTGATGCCAAACCATATTTAGAATTATTAGCAAGTTCTAAAGCCTCATCTTCAGAATCAAATGGCATTACTGTAACCACCGGTCCAAAAATCTCTTCCTGGTTAGTCCTACAATTCATATCAAGTCCAGTAATTATCGTAGGGGATATATAATACCCACCTGAATTATCACCATCGACAACGACAGATTCTCCACCACATTCTATTTTACCCCCTTCGCTCTCTGCTAATTTTATATAAGATAATATTTTCTCTTTATGGTCAGCAGAGACAATGGCTCCAATTTGGGTGGTTGGATCCGATGGGGGACCTATTCTTAACTTTTTTGTTTTAGCAATAAAAGAAATTAGAAAACGATCATAAATTGATTTCTCGACAATAATTCTACTTCCACAAAGACAGATCTGACCCTGATTGGAAAATGAAGATTTAAGAGTGGTTTTTATCATTTGCTCAAAGTCACAGTCTGAGAAAATAACATTAGGGTTTTTACCTCCCAACTCAAGACTAATCTTTTTGAATGATGAAGCTGCAATTTTATTGATTCTCTCACCAGTTACAGTTCCACCAGTAAAAGAAATTATAGGAACATCCGGGTGGCTAACAAGAGGTTCTCCTACCTCTAATCCTGTCCCGTGAATAATATTCAATACACCCTTTGGGAAATTTACCTCATCTAAGATTGTACTCAAAAGAAAAGCAGTTGCAGGGGTTATTTCTGATGGCTTGGCAACAACTGTGTTTCCAGCTGCTAAAGCCGGAGCTATTTTCCATGTGAATAAATATAATGGAAGATTCCAGGGAGAAATACAAGCAACTACGCCAACAGGACGACGAAGTGTGTAATTAAATCCATTATCTCCTACGTCATGTATCTCGCTATTCTCATGCAGAATTGCAGAAGCAAAAAAACGAAAATTATCAACAGCCCGGGGGATATCAACTGTTCTGGCTACTTTCAATGGTTTACCATTGTCTTTTGATTCAGCTAAAGCCAATTCCTCTAATCTTTGTTCTATCCTATCAGCAACTCGCATGAGATGATTAGATCTATCAGCAGAAGTTAATTTAGACCATAGAGAAAATGCTTTTTTTGCTGATTGAATCGCATCAGCAACATCTTTATAATTGCTTTTTGGTATTTGACCATATATTTTTCCAGTAGAAGGATCTATATTGTCCAAGTACTCGCCACTTGATGGCTTAATAAATACTCCATCGATATAATTATCAATTTTCATGGGCTATAAATTTGGAGTTCTTCCACCATCTACAGGTAAATTTATGCCAGTGATGTAAGACGCTTCAGATGAAGCTAGAAAAGCTACAGCTGCTGCAATCTCATTTGGTTCGGCAAATCTCTTCATGGGTATTTCATTTAACATTTTTTCTTTAACAATAAATTGATCCAATTCATCTTTTAAAGCTCTATCAGCAATAATATTTGTCAACCTCTCTGTCAAAGTAGCTCCAGGAAGAACATTATTTACTGTTATCGCATCTAATGCCAGTTCATTGGATAATGTTTTTGACCAATTAGCCACTGCAGCTCTAACTGTATTACTAACGCCCAATCCGTTTAAAGGAGCCTTTACAGATGTACTAATAATATTTATTATTCTACCATATCCTGATTTTTTCATTCCGGGAATTAATAACCTTGCTAAATTGTGATTATTTATTAAATGATTCGTGAATGCATCGTTAAAATTCTGAGAAGAAGAATTCAATATTGATCCAGCTGGAGGACCTCCTGTATTATTTACAAGAATATTAATATCATTTTCTTCTTTGATATATCCTTTAACAACTTCCGTAACCTTATTTGGGTTATTAAAGTCAGCAACTAAAATAGAATGAATTTGACCCATTTCCGTATTTAATTCTAGTCGAGTTTTTTTGAGCTTATCAATATTTCTGGCTAAAAGAACAATAGAAGCTCCTTTATCTGCCAACAATTTCGCAGTTGCTTTACCAATGCCTTGAGTACTTCCTCCAACAAGGGCAGTCTTTCCAATTAGTGTACTTTCCATTTTGTGAAGGTAATAAAGGGTTTATTTTATTAATGAAATACAATTATATCTTGAAAATCAGTAGTTTCACCTGATCTACCTGACCATCTTCCAAAATAAACATTAGTAGTCTTCCAACCAGCGTCTTTAGCCCAATCTATAATTATTTTACTATCAAATGCAACATTAGCACCTTTTGTGTTTTTGTCCATATACCAAGTGTTTTTGATTTTAAACTTAAATGGGTATTGGGAATTTAATGAACACTTTTTTGATTCCTCATCCATAAGAAAAAAAGTCGCTAAAAACCTTCCCCCTGGGCGAATTACTCTTCTTGCCTCACTCAAATAATTCATTACTCCATCCGGCTCTAAATGAGTAAAAACACTTGTTGCCCAGGCAAAATCAAAAGTATTTTTTTCAAATGGAAAAACATATTCTTGAGCCGATTTTCCCTTACTTGAATAAAGATCATTTTCTAAAGAAGCATGTTGAAACGAGAAATTAGGAAATTTTGAACTAATCCTATTCTGACAATCAATTACAGCAGTTCTGACAATATCAAAACCTTCATATTTATTGTTCTCATCTAAAAAATCGGTCAATGGGATTGCCATTCTTCCTAGCCCTGAACCCACATCTAAAACATCATTATTCTTTGATAACTTTCCAAGTTCAATAAAATATTTTTTGAATATAAATCCATTTTTCAAAAAGTCACCTCCACCAGTGAATATTTCTCCTGGCAACGGTAATTCTATTCCATTATAAAAGATTTTTCCTCTTAATTTGAAATAGGTATCCAGAGGGAAATAAACAAAACGCCGGAATAATCTTCTACCCTGGGGGCTTAAAGCATAAAAAAAAGAACGCAGATATTTTTTCATCAAATTTTAGCCATCGCAGCCTCAATATCAACTATCTCTTTTGGGATATCTTTTGTTAGATTAATATGACCTTCAGCTGTGATAACTATATCATCTTCAATTCGGATACCAATACCTTCCTCCGGGATATAAATGCCTGGTTCACATGTAAAAACCATTCCTTCCGCTATTGGTGTTCCGTCCCATAAACCATAATCATGTACATCCAGACCAAGATAATGAGATGTTCCATGCATAAAGTATTTCTTGTATGCAGGCCAAAGAGGATCTTGATTATCTATATCATTCTTTGAAAGGAGACCTAGACTCAAAAGCTCTTTTGTCATCAGTTCTCCCACTTGAACATGATACTCGGATAAAATCACACCAGGGCGTAACAGTCCTATTGAAGCTTTTTCTACTCGTAAGACAGCCCCATATACTTCTTTTTGACGGTCTGTAAATTTACCACTAACAGGAAAGCAGCGCGTGACATCACATGCATAATTTGCATACTCTGCACCAACATCAATTAACACTAGATCACCTTTAATACACTGTTTGTTATTTTCTAAATAATGCAAAACACAAGCATTTGAGCCACTCCCAATTATAGGCGAATATGCAAAACCTCTTGAGCGACTCTTAACAAATTCATGAATAAATTCTGCTTCTATTTCATGCTCCCAGCATCCGGGCTTTAAAAAATTTAAAACCCGATTAAATCCGGCGGCAGTAATATTGGCCGCTGTTTGCATTACATCAATTTCTAAATCACTTTTTACTGCTCTCAAAGAATTTAATATCGGTGCAGATCTCAAATAAATATGGATTGGATAGGAAGATTTGAAATTCTTATTGATCCTCATTTCCCGGGTTTCAACAGGCGTATTCCTTCTTAGGTGTTCCTGGGTCAGGAGGTATACATTTTTAGCCTGACTCATTAATTCTTTTATGACTCGGTCAAATTCACTCAACCAATAAACTGTTCTAATCCCACTAACCTTAAAAGCATCTTCTTTAGAAAGTTTAGCTCCTTCCCATACAGCTATACGATCATTTGTTTCAGTTAAAAAAAGTATCTCTTTATTCTCCTCTCTTTTTGCATCTGGAAAAACCATTAAAATAGAGTCTTCCTGATCAATCCCTGAGAGCCAAAAAATATCTGTAGCTTGTTTGAACGGCATTGTCCCGTCTGCACTTGTAGGATAAATATCATTTGAATGAAACAGGGCCAATGAATTAGGCTCCATTAAATTGGTAAAACGTTGCCGATTTTTATTAAAAATTTCAGGATTTAAGCGATGATATTTCATAATTAACGAAGATAACACCTTTTAGTGTCATCCTTTAAAAGGTATCATCTTTGAACTTTCTTTTGCCTTTTGGACTTACTTTTGTAAATATTATTTCTATCTCAAAATTAATTATGGATTTATCCGCAGGACTCATAAGATCATCATTGGCTCGAAAATATTGGATGGCCCTAACTGGTCTTTTTTTGTGCTCGTTCTTAGTGGTTCATTTACTTGGAAACCTACCACTGTTAACAGGCAACAAAGAAATGTTCAATAGCTATGCTCATTTTATGACCACATTTCCATTGATAAAGATGGTCAGCTACCTGCTTTATGGCAGTATAGTTTTACATTCAATTGATGGATTATTATTAGCGCGCAGTAACAAAGCTGCTAGAGAAACGAGATATGTAAAGTATAATGGAAAGGCAAATGCCTCATGGTCATCGAGAAACATGGCCATTTTAGGCACCTTAACACTTGTATTTCTTATCATTCATATGAAGAGTTTTTGGTATGAAATGCATTTTGGAAATATCCCCACTTACTTGACTAATGATGGCGCTGAATTAAAAGATCTTTATTCGATTACTGTTGCGGCATTTCAACAACCCTGGTATGCTGTTTTTTATGTTATTTCAATGATGGGACTTGGTTTTCATCTTTGGCATGGTTTCTCAAGCTCATTTCAAACTTTAGGAATCAATCATCCGAAGTACACACCAATAATTGAAATAATTGGTAAATCCTTTTCTGTGATCATTTCTTTAGCTTTTGCAAGTATTCCCATTTATCTTTTATTGTCCTCAATTAACTCCATTGATTAGATGTCAAAATTAAACTCCAATATACCAGAGGGTTCTCTAGCTGAGAAATGGACCAAACACAAATCCAAGATTCCATTAGTTAGTCCAGCAAACAAAAGGCAAATTGATGTTATTGTTGTTGGAACTGGATTAGCAGGTAGTTCCGCGGCAGCGTCACTCGCTGAACTTGGGTACAATGTTAAAGCTTTTTGTTTTCAAGATTCACCAAGAAGAGCTCACTCAATCGCTGCTCAAGGAGGTATAAATGCCGCAAAAAACTATCAGAATGACGGCGACTCGACATTCCGTCTTTTCTACGATACAATTAAAGGCGGGGACTATAGAAGTAGGGAAGCAAATGTTCACCGCTTAGCAGAGGTAAGTGCAAGCATTATAGACCAGTGCGTTGCTCAAGGTGTGCCTTTCGCTCGAGAATATGGAGGTCTCTTAGATAACCGGTCTTTCGGAGGGGTGCAAGTTAGTAGAACCTTTTATGCCAAAGGTCAGACAGGACAGCAACTTTTATTGGGTGCCTATTCTGCACTTTCGAGGCAAGTAGCAAAAGGTAGAGTCGAATTACTTTCCCGTCACGAAATGGTAGAGCTTGTGGTTGTTGATGGTAAATCTCGAGGTATTATTGCCCGGAATTTAGTCACCGGTGAACTTGAGCGTCACTCAGCCCATGCTGTGATTTTGTGCACGGGAGGTTATGGAAATGTATTTTACTTGAGCACCAATGCTATGGGTTCAAATGTAACTGCAGCATGGAAAGCTCATAGAAAAGGGGCATATATTGCAAACCCATGTTTCACTCAAATTCATCCAACATGTATACCAGTTAGTGGAGATTCACAATCTAAATTAACCTTAATGTCTGAATCTCTGCGAAATGATGGCCGCATATGGGTTCCAAAAAATGCTGAAGATGCATTGGCCATTAGAGAAGGAAAGATGAAACCAACAGACCTTTCTGAAGAAAATAGAGACTATTACCTAGAAAGACGATATCCTGCTTTTGGGAACCTCGTCCCAAGAGATGTTGCCTCGCGCGCTGCAAAAGAACGTTGTGACGCAGGGTTTGGGATTAACAAAACAGGTGAAGCTGTTTATCTCGATTTTTCATCGGCCATAAAAAGATTTGGTACTGAAGCAGCTCATGTTAAAGGAATTAAAACACCTAGCGAAGATGAAATCAAAAGGCTTGGTGAAAAAATAGTTGAATCAAAGTATGGTAATCTTTTTCAGATGTATGAAAAAATTACCGCTCAAAATCCCTATAAAACACCAATGATGATTTACCCCGCGGTTCATTACACAATGGGAGGGGTCTGGGTTGATTATAACCTCATGACAACAGTTCCTGGGCTTTTTGCTCTGGGAGAGGCAAATTTTTCTGATCACGGCGCAAATCGACTAGGGGCCTCTGCTCTGATGCAAGGTTTAGCTGATGGATATTTTGTGGCACCTTATACTGTGGGTACCTATCTATCGCAAGATATTACAACAGGGAAAATATCTACCGACTCTCCTGAATTTGACGAAGCTGAGTCAACTGCTAGAAATCGAATGGAAGGATTTTTAAATAGTAAAGGGAATACTCCTGTTGAAGTATTTCATCGAGATTTGGGGAAAATCATGTGGTCACAATGTGGAATGGCAAGAAATTCCGAGGGCCTAAAAAAGGCAATTGCTGATATCCGAATACTTCGAGACAAGTTTTACTCAGATGTTAAAGTTTTAGGGAAAATTGACGAGATGAATCCAGAGCTTGATAAAGCAGGACGTGTTGCTGACTTTCTTGAACTAGGGGAGTTAATGTGCATGGATGCTTTAGCCCGAGAAGAATCTTGTGGCGGTCATTTTCGAGAAGAATTTCAATCTAAAGAGGGAGAAGCCGTTAGAAAAGACGATGAATTTGCTTTTGTTGCCGCTTGGGAGTTTACGGAAAATGATCCTGGAAAATCTAAGCTTCATAAAGAAGAACTCACTTTTGAAAATGTCGAACTAAATACACGTTCTTACAAATGAATTTTACAATAAATGTTTGGCGTCAAAATGGGCCAAAGGAAAGAGGAGGAATTGCAACTTACAAGGTGAGTAATATTTCCGATGATATGTCTTTTTTGGAAATGATTGATGTTTTGAACGAACAATTGATCATTCAAGATATAGAACCAGTAGTTTTTGATCATGATTGTAGAGAGGGGATTTGCGGCATGTGTTCAATGTTTATTAATGGGGAGGCTCATGGCCCTGGGCGCGGAGTCACAACATGTCAACTTCATATGAGAGAATTCAAAGATGGAGATACAATAACTATTGAACCATTTAGAGCCAAAGCTTTTCCTATCATTAAAGACTTAATGGTCGATCGCGGCTCATTCGATAGAATCATTCAAGCTGGAGGATATGTATCAGTAAACACCTCTGGGAACCTCCCAGACGCTAATGCTACTCCGATTGAAAAACAAGATGCTGATGCTGCTTTTGATGCCGCAACTTGCATTGGCTGCGGAGCGTGCGTTGCTACATGTAAAAATGCCTCTGCAATGTTATTCACTTCAGCAAAAGTTAGTCAGCTATCTCTTCTTCCTCAGGGTAAAATTGAAGCCAGTGAGCGTGTGATGAATATGGTGAAACAAATGGACCTTGAAGGTTTCGGTAATTGTACAAATACTGGAGCATGTGAGGTAGAGTGTCCAAAAGGAATTAGTATTGAAAATATAGCCAGGATGAACAGAGAATATTTGAGTGCATCTATTACTTCCAAATAATAATAACTACTTCAAAAGGATGAAGAAATTTTTACTAATCTTAGTTCCAGTATTCCTATTAAGCTGTGAGAAAGAGCCTGAAATAATATCATGTCCTGTGGAATTTAATCTAGATGGCAAATGGCTATACTCTTTAGATTCTCCGATGAGTGCTTCGGGTATATCAAATACGATGTACATCTTTGAAGCTGGTACTAGATATACATATTACTGTGCAGATGAAAATTGTGATTCACTTTATGATTCTTTTCAAGCAGCTGATGGAAATCATATCCCTGAAACCAATAGTTATAATTTTTCGAACGATACATTGAGCATAGATTTAAATTTTGGAAATACTCATGTTCTGCCATTAATTTTTGAATGTGGGGGAAATATTATTAACTTTCAAGATCCCATATCTCCAGATCGATATAATTTGTATCGACTCGGAACTGACTTAGATAGCTGCAATTAATAGATAAATCCTACCATGAAAAATACAATTATAATTTCTCTCTCCTTACTGATACTAGCCTCTTGTACTAAAGAACAAACATTAGGTGATAAACTCGACGGGGTTTGGCAAGTAAATAGTGTATCTGCAACTGGAACCGTCGATATTCTTGGCTCAACTGTTCCGGTTGTTGCAGCAGACAGCTACATTAATAGTGATAGTTCACAATTTTTATTAACACAAGACCCTAATTCTGTTTCATGGTCAGTAGATGCCGTTATTAGCGCCAATTTAGGGACAACGATAGATCTTCCATTCAAAGAGTCTGGTTCGGGAACATGGACAACAAAACCCGGAAATGGGACAGCTCCAGATTCTGTATTCCTAAACAACACTGATGGGACAATCGTTAAATATGAGGTCTTGGGCCTTCTTGAAACATCTGTAACCCTTAAAACGAATTTATCAATTGAATTTATGGGGTCTAACGTTAATATGTTGACTCAATTTGGCTTTACAAAAATTTAACGTCCTCGAAATTAGGACTTCATTTAAATGAAGTCCACCCTTGTGCCTCCAATTCAACTGCTTGGCCGCCATTAGTTATAAGCTGAATTGCTTTACTCTCTGTAACATGACCAATTGGAGTTAAGCTTGGATTATGCTTGATTTTATCATAATCATCGATAGAGACAGTAAAAAGCAATTCATAGTCTTCTCCTCCATTAAGAACGGCAGTGATGGGATTTATTCCGAATTCTTCCGATAAGTGCATCATTTGTGGATCCATGGGGATTTTATCTTCATAGATAGTACATCCCAAATTCGATGATTTACAAAGGTGCATTATTTCAGAACTTAACCCGTCTGATATATCTATCATACTAGATGGTATAACATTTAATTCTTTCAATAAATCTGCGATATCTTTCCGTGCTTCTGGCTTTAATTGCCGCTCTAGAACATATTCATGTCCCTGAAGTTCGGGTTGCAGGTTTGGATTAGATTTAAACGCTGCCTTTTCACGTTCAAGAACCTGAAGCCCTAAGTAAGCTGAACCCAAGTCACCAGAAACTATAAGTAAATCAGTAGGTTTTGCCCCCGATCTTTTTACTGCTTTACCTTTTTCGACATGACCAACAGCGGTAATACTCAGCATTAATCCTGATTTACTTGATGTTGTGTCCCCGCCAATTAAGTCTACCCCATATCTCTTGCATGCTAAGAGCATCCCCTCATATATCTCATCCAACGCTTCAACCGGAAATCGGCTTGAAACCGCCAATCCTACTAATATCTGTGTCGGAATACCATTCATTGCATATATGTCGGATATATTTACCACCACTGACTTATAACCTAAATGCTTTAAGGGCACATAAGCCAAGTCAAAATGAACACCTTCAACAAGTAAATCCTTAGAAATTAGAGTTTCATGATCGCCATGATCAATTATAGCGGAATCATCTCCTGCTCCTGTCAAAGAGGATTCATTGATTAATTTAATTGAAGATGTCAGGCGATCTATTAAAGCAAATTCGCCTAATTCTGACAATTGTGTTTTTTGTTGGTTCGGTGTATCAAGCATGACGCAAATTTCGGTATACCTTTGTTAAATTACCTTTGTTAAAATTACATTCCTATGACCCAGAATTTCAATACGCAAATCGATGCGTTTATGGTTGGCATTCAGTCGCAAAATCCTAATGAACCTGAATTCATACAAGCTGTTCAGGAAGTTGCAGAATCTGTCATCCCATTTATTGAGCAAAACCCTAAGTATAAAGCTGCGAAGATACTAGAACGAATGGCCGAACCCGAACGTACTATAATGTTTCGTGTTTCATGGACAAGAGACGATGGCAGTGTTGAAGTAAATAGAGGCTATAGAGTTGAGTTCAATAGTGCTTTGGGACCTTACAAAGGCGGACTAAGATTTCATCCATCGGTGAATTTAAGTGTGCTCAAGTTTCTTGGATTCGAGCAAATTTTCAAAAATAGCTTAACTACACTTCCTCTTGGCGGAGGAAAAGGAGGAGCTGACTTTAATCCAAAAGGTAAATCGGATGACGAAGTCATGAGATTTTGCCAGGCATTTATGACGGAGCTTGCGCGGCATATAGGCCCCAACACAGATGTTCCTGCTGGCGACATAGGAGTTGGAGGTCGAGAAATTGGATATATGTTCGGTCAATACAAACGTATTCGAAATGAATTTACTGGCGTGTTAACAGGTAAAGGAAGAAATTGGGGTGGATCCCTTATTCGCCCTGAAGCTACTGGTTATGGCACCGTGTATTTTGCTGAGGAAATGCTCAAAACAAAAAATGAGTCTTTTAAAAGTAAGAATGTTGTTATTTCAGGATCAGGAAATGTTGCTCAGTATGCGGCTCAAAAAGCAATTAGTTTGGGCGCAAAGGTTCTTACTATGTCCGATTCGTCAGGACACATAATAGACAATGATGGTATTGATCAAGAGAAATTAAAATTCATTATGAATTTAAAAAATGTGAAACGTGGTCGTATATCGGAATATTTAGAAGAATATTCAAAAGCAAAATTTGTTGCTGGTAAGGGACCATGGGATGTTCCATGTCATGTAGCTCTTCCTTGTGCTACTCAAAACGAACTTCATAAAAATGATGCGCTAACCTTGATAAAAAATGGCGTGATATGTATAGCTGAAGGAGCAAACATGCCCTCTACCCCTGAAGCAATTGAGGCTTTTCACTCAGCTCACCTATTATTTAGCCCCGGTAAAGCAGCTAATGCAGGTGGAGTAGCTACATCTGGATTGGAAATGTCTCAGAATAGCTTAAGAATGAGTTGGAGCAGTGAAGAAGTTGATGAAAAACTTCATAGTATTATGATTGATATTCATGGATCATGTGTCGAATACGGGACACAAAAAAATGGTTTTGTGGATTACGTCAAAGGAGCTAACCTCGCTGGTTTTGTAAAAGTTGCAGACGCCATGTTAGACCAAGGCATAATGTAATCAAATTCATTTAGTGTCATTCAGATTTAATCCGGATCTGCGAGCACAAAAAACCCCCTTAGATAATTATCTAAGGGGGTTTTTAATTTTATAGAAAAAGTCTCACAGATCTATCCCCAGCGTCAATGTAGCTAGTTGATACGGTACAGTATTGTCTAGATTCTGCTGAAAGTACTTAGACAATGCAAAACGACCTTTAACATATATTGAGCCATAACCCAATCTGGTACTTAATCCGTAGGACACAGGGTTGTTGTAAAACCGGTTTATTTTTCTATCCTGAACAGGACCTGTTAAATCCGTATAATTTATTTTCCTTGTTGTCTTTAGCCAAAGACCAACATAGCCACCAATTCCAATAGTCACACCTTTATCGCCTTTCTTACTACTATTAAATACAAACTCTAGTGGTGCCTCGATATACGACGTTGTTAAGCTAGATCTAGTATATACAACAGACGCATCTTCAACTAAACGTACTGTTACCCCCTGTTCAGGACCCGGAGAGAAATCATTACTAATACGTGATCTGTCTCCAAAATCTAAAACATTCCAAGATATTGATGCGCCTGTTCTCAACCAAAAAGGAGATTTTGACAATCTATATTGGCTGAAAAAGATATCCCAAGATTGGGCAGAGGAACGAAGCACACGGCCTCGTCTATTTTGTGTCCAATATTCATTTGCGAAAGTTAACCCATCAGAGATATTTGCTAATTGAATAAACCCGAATGCTAATGACATTCCACGGTGCTTTTTAGCTTTTTCATCACTCTTTTTACTTGATAAATCACCTAAATTGATATCAATTTTTATATCCAAGGGATTAGTTACCTCTTCTTCAGTTTCAGGAGGAAGTTCACCAATTTTGATGGACTTGGTCTTTTTACTCTTTTTTTGCTCTTTTTTTA
Source organism: uncultured Cryomorphaceae bacterium (assembly GCA_913009655.1). Classification (GTDB taxonomy): domain Bacteria; phylum Bacteroidota; class Bacteroidia; order Flavobacteriales; family Schleiferiaceae; genus TMED14. Next base: position 64,074 of record CAJVWI010000003.1, on the reverse strand, counting down.
ATTCTTTTTCCTTTTTCTTAGTTTCTTTCTCTAATTGTTTTTTTTCCTTTTTTGTCAATTCCACCGCAGTTCCTTGACCTTGAACCTGAGAAGGGGCCTCTTGACCATTAACAGGAAAGGTTAAAATAAAAATCAAGGACAACGTGTAAGCTAAATATTTCATGATTGATATGTAGGATTATAGATAGTAAAAATAACAACATTTATGCCAAATTGGCTATGTGTAGATATGATTTGAAGCATATACAGCGAGAAATAACTAGATGTATTTTTTAAGAAAAATTTACCCGACCTTTGAAGATGCCAAAAAAAGGCCCAAAAAAAAATAAAGCACATCGTTCGATGGATGCTGCTTCATTAGCCTCTAGAATCCTTCGACTTCTTCAAAAAAGACCATTTACCATATTCCCGCTCGAGGATATCGCATTAGAAATGAATATGTATGAGCGTTCCGGTAAAATTTTAACTAAAGCTGCCATAGATATTTTAAAAGGAGCCGGTCAAATAAAAGAAATAAGTCCAGACAATTATGAATACAAAATAGATGAATCTCATGTTAAAGGTATTTTGCAACTAACATCTTCAGGCACTGGTTATGTAATCCCCGGTGGAGAAGAAGAAGATATCTTTATCAGAGAAAATAATTTAGGCTTAGCGTTTGGAGGTGACCAAGTGAGCGTTTTACTTCATCCTCAAAAAGGCAAGAGAAAAAAAGAGGGTCAAATAAAAGAGGTGACAAAAAGAGCACGGAATAGATTTGTGGGAGAGCTCCAAGTTTCCGAAAATCATGCTTTTTTAGTCACGGACAAAAGGAAAATAGGCCCAGACTTCTATATCCCCAAAAATAAATTAAACGGGGGTAAGGATGGCCAAATTGTTATTGCTTCATTGATCTCTTGGGATAATCCTGAACACAACCCGCAAGGAAAAATCGAAGAGATCCTTGGTGAAAGAGGTGATCATGACACTGAAATACATGCGATATTAAATGAATATGGGCTTCCCTATTCTTTCCCTGAAGAAGTAGAAGCTGAAGCAAATAAAATCCCTTTAGGGATTAATTCTAAAGAGCTATCGAATAGAAAAGACATGAGAAATGTCAAAACATTCACTATTGATCCATATGATGCAAAAGATTTTGATGATGCGCTAAGTATTGCAAAAATTGATGATGAATATTGGGAAATTGGAGTTCATATTGCAGATGTCACCCACTATGTGACCCCCGGTAGTAAACTTGAAGAGGAAGCTCAAAAAAGAGCAACATCAGTCTATTTAGTGGATAGAGTTGTCCCCATGCTCCCTGAGGTTTTATCAAATAAGGTTTGCTCATTGCGTCCAAATGAAGATAAGTTTACATTTTCAGCAGTATTCGAAATCAACTCAAATGGTAATATCCGTAACCGATGGTTTGGTAGAACTGTTATTCACTCTGACAGAAGGTTCACTTATGAAGAAGCTGAATTAATTATTCAAGGTGAAAATGATGATCTCCTTGGACAAGAAATTCGAATTATGGATTTAATAGCTAAGGATCTTCGAAAAAAAAGAATGACCGATGGAGCCATTGCTTTTGATCGTGCGGAAGTGAAATTTAAATTAGATTCAGAGAATGAACCAATAGGAGCATCCCTAAAAGTTGCTCAAGATTCAAATAAACTTATCGAAGAATTTATGCTCTTGGCAAACAAACATGTTGCTAATATTATTGGTCGTCAAGCTGATGGGAAGCGCAATACCAAAACAATGGTATATCGGGTGCATGATCACCCAGACCCTGCGAAACTTGAAACTCTTTCCCAATTCGTTAGACCATTGGGATATAATCTTGCAACACAAGGGACACAGGCCGTACGAAAATCAATAAATACTCTTCTCTCAACGGTAAAAGGAACCCCTGAGGCCAATATGCTTGAAACATTGACGGTAAGGACTATGGCTAAGGCCATTTATTCAACTCAAAACATAGGTCATTATGGTTTGGCTTTTGATGATTACACTCACTTCACATCGCCTATTAGAAGGTACCCAGACATGATGGTTCATCGTCTTCTTCAAGATTTTCTAGACGGAAACCATACCCATAGTATTGAAGAATATAATGACATGTGCGACTATTGTTCAAATCGCGAACAAAATGCAAGCGATGCCGAACGAACTTCAATAAAATTCATGCAAGCCAAATACATGGATAAATATCTTGGACAAGAATTTGATGGAATTATATCAGGAGTAACTGATTGGGGTGTCTTTGTAGAAATACAAAAAATGGGATGTGAAGGTCTTGTTCGGCTTGGAGAGTTCAATGATGACTATTATATAATTGACAAAAATAACTATCGAATAGTTGGAGAAAGAAATGGCAATAGCTTCAATCTTGGAGATCCTCTTAGAATTGTTGTCAAAGGTGTAGACTTAGTAAAAAAGACAATTGATTTTGGGATCCCTAGCAAAGGAGGGCTCAATAGCAAGGAATTCTCAAGCAAATTTAGAGGTAAGTTCCACGAGTCTAAGCCACAAGAGATGAAGTCCAACAAGAACTTCTCTAATTCCAGGAATTCCGATCCAATAAAATCTTCAAATAGGGGCAAGTCAACATTCAAAGCAAAAGGGCCTAAGACAACAAATGCTAAAAAGAAACGTCGTTAGTTTTTAGGGCCCCAAACATTATCATTTCTATTAATATCTGCAGTCCAGTTTTCTGGGTCAATATATATCCTTTGAATATTTTCTATGGGTACATCTATTGTGAATACTCGTTCAAGCTGGGTATAATTCCAAGGGCCCAAAACACTAAACCCTTTTTTATGGCCAAACATCGAGCTTAGCGGTATTGTGTAATCTAAAATATCTCCTGATTTTAAAACAATTCTCATATCAACAGGAATAGCCATCGTTCCTATTCGCCTGAGAGATATTTGAGTCATCTTTTTATCATTACTATAAGCAGAGTCGATAGCAATATCCGGATATTTATTAGTGGAAATCCAGAGATTTAAATACCAGTCTAGTATCATGCCCGACTCTTTTTCAGCAATACGCAAAAAATCTTTCGGAGTTGGATGCTTAAATGCCCATTCATTTTTATATCGAGTCATAGTAGACCAAAATGGGTCCTCTCCAATTATTCCCCGAAGCTGAACCAAAAACAAAGAGCCCTTCATATATGCTGCCAATTGATAAGGAAATTTTCCGTCAAAATAATTTGCAAGCGTACCTGTGGGTTCAATCCATGACTCCTTAGCTAATTTTGAGAATCTTGATAAGTAGGCATCATGAGGATTTAATCGATTTTTAGCAAGTAAAACATTCATTACTTCATCTTCTGCAAAACTTGTAAAACCTTCATCCATCCAGGAGTATTGCTGCTCGTCAGTTCCGAGCATTCCATAATACCACATATGAGAAGCTTCATGAATGACAGTAGATAAAATGTCGTCATATGAGTCTCCCTGGACTTGCATTACCGTGGCCATTGGATACTCCATCGCTCCTTCACCCCCTTGAATAACCGTAAATTGTGGCCATTCATAAGCACCAAACTTTTGTTCCATGAATTGGAAATAACTTTTTATGTCTTCCTTGAATTTATCCTTACCCAGATGCTTTGATGACTTTCTGTCCTTTTTATAAATAAAATGCAAATCAACTCCGGATAAAGATTTTCTCTTTTCATGAATAAAATTTTTATCTGCTACCCAAGCGAAATCATGAACTTTTTCTGCTTGGAAATCCCAAGTTAATCGTGTTCCTTTTTTATGATTTATCTCTTGAGCAGAATACCCGTGACCAATAATATCGCTATTCTTAAGTACACCAGTTCCTCCTATTAAATAATCTGAATCAGCTGTTATACTGACATTAAATGTGCCAAAATCACCGTAGAATTCTCGGGCAACATATATATCTGGATGCCATCCATCTCGATCAAAAACACAAATTTTTGGATACCACTGCGTAAATGTATAAGCAACTCCTTCAGGACCTTTTCTTCCTGCCCTCTCGACTAATTTTGGAATGCGCGTAATGTACTTTAACCTAAAAACAACAGTCTCTCCAGGCTTTATTTTTTCCGGCAAAACACCATGTAAAATAGTCTGATCAACATAAAAAGAGACTATCGCATCATTCATTGTCATCTCCAAAATCTGCTGAGATCCCCATTCATCATTCTTATATTTCTCAATATTGTCACCAATTGCATTGTCCTTAAATCTAGATGGAATATTGGCCATATTTGAAAGCATACTACCGGGTTGGAAAGCATTCCAGTATAAATTAAAAAACACATCAACTATGAATTCAGAACTATTATTGGTGTAACTGAGTTTTAAATCACCATTTAATAAGTTACGCTTATCGTCTAGATCAACATTTATATCGTATTCAATTTCTTGCTGCCAATATCCTTGGCCTTGAAGATTTGATACATTCCAAAATAAAATAATTACGCATAAAATTAGCTTTTTCATATTTTTAATCATTTAAAATTCTAGTATGAGCCAATCGAGGGCCTCTATCGGTTTTCTCAAGAGTACAAGTTTCATTTTGTGGATCGTGTTCTAAAAATAAACGATAACCATTTTCAGAAACCTCATTTAGAATATGACTCTTTTCTTCTAAAGTAATCAAAGGACGAGTATCATAGCCCATTACATAGGGCAGGGGAATATGTCCAACTGAAGGAAGTAAATCTGCCATGAAGACTACTGTCTCCCCCCTGTATGATATTATTGGACACATTTGAGCATCAGTATGCCCATTAACCACAAAAGCATCAAAACCTAGTCCGGTTTTAATGCGACGCTCTCCTTCTGGCGCGTCAATAAAATTGAGTTGCCCACTTTCTTCTAATGGTCTTATATTTTCAACAAGGAAAGATGCTTTCTCCCTGTTATTAGGAAATTTCGCCCAAGCCAAATGACGCTGATTTGTCCAATAATTTGCATTTTCAAAAGTTGGTTTAAGAATGTCTCCAATTCTCTCTACTGCGCCACCAACATGATCAAAATGCAGATGTGTTAAAAAGACATCCGTAATGTCTTTTGGTTCATGTCCAATCTTTTTTAGATTGCCTTTTAAGCTGTCATTACCATGAAGGTGATAATGACTAAAAAACTTTTCATCTTGCTTTGATCCTATACCAGTATCAATTAAAATCAAACGGTTATTGTCTTCAATAAGCATAGACCGCATGGCCCAAGTGCACAAATTATTTTGATCCGCTGGATTTGTTCTTTGCCAGAGAGACTTTGGAACAACTCCAAACATTGCTCCCCCATCTAATTTGAAAAACCCAGTGTTTATAGCATTTAGCTCCATAGTGCGAATTTAGTGGGGATGGCTTCCACCACATAATTTATATTCTCTAATAAAAAAGGACAGTCCCCCGACTGCCCTTTCAACCTAAACATATAAATGCGACTAAGGCACATTTATAATCGTTTATTATTCAAAATTTGTGCCAACAATTATTTACTTATTTCGTTTTGAGCGAAAAAAATCTTTTAATAAATCAGTACAAACTTCATCTTCAATCCCTCTGGTAACATTTGTTTTCGGATGCAATTTAATTCCAAGTGCATTAAATCCTCTCTTTTCATCTGTTGCCCCAAAGACTACTCGGTCAATTTGAGACCAAAAAAGAGCTCCAGCGCACATACTACAAGGCTCCAATGTTATGTACATCGTACAATCTTTTAAATATTTAACTCCGAGATAATTTGAGGCTGAAGTTATGGCTTGCATTTCCGCATGCGCAGTCACATCTGTCAATCTTTCTGTTAGATTGTGGCCTCTTGCTATTATTTTTTTATTAGCGACAACAACAGCGCCCACAGGGACCTCGTCTTCTTCATAAGCTTTAACTGCTTCCTTTATAGCTTCGCGCATAAAATACACATCGTCAAATTCCATAAGGATAAAGCTACGCAGCCCCTCTGGCTTTTCTACCTTTGTATTCTAAATTATTATCATGTATCGTACTCATACCTGTGGAGAATTGAGACTTACGGAAGTTGGTCAATCTATAACTTTAAGCGGCTGGGTCCAAAGGCGCAGGGACTTTGGTGGTCTTTCGTTTATTGATCTAAGGGATCGATATGGCATAACTCAATTGGCTTTCAATGAGGGAGTAGATGCTGATATATTGAGCAAAGCAAGGCTAATAAATAGAGAATCCGTAATTCAAGCCGAAGGAATCGTTGTTGAAAGAGAGAAAAAAAATAAAGGAATAGAAACAGGAGAGATAGAAATCAGAGTAACTTCAATTAAAACTCTAAGCTCCGCAAAAACCCCTCCATTTACTATTGAAGAAAATACCGATGGGGGAGACGATTTAAGAATGAAATATCGCTATCTCGACTTGCGGCGAAAATCTGTTCTCGAGAAATTATTACTTCGAAATAAAATCAGCATGTTAGTAAGGACTTACCTAAACTTAAATGGGTTTGCTGATATTGAGACCCCTTATCTTATCAAATCAACTCCAGAAGGGGCGAGAGATTTTGTTGTTCCATCAAGAGTAAACCGTGGTCAATTTTATGCACTTCCTCAATCCCCGCAGACATTTAAGCAGCTTTTGATGATTGGTGGTTTAGATAAATACTATCAAATTGTTAGATGTTTTAGAGATGAAGACTTACGAGCAGATAGACAGCCAGAATTCACTCAAATTGATTGTGAAATGTCATTTATTAAGCAAGATGATATTTTAAATGTGTTTGAAGGGCTGTTGAAGCATGTAATAAAAGAAGTACACTCCAAAGAGATTGGCTCAATTCCAAAGATGACATATGCAACGGCCATAAAAAAATATGGAAATGACAAACCCGATATTCGTTTTGATATGACCTTTGTAGAGCTTAATGAGTTAGTAAAAGGTTCTGATTTTCCAGTATTCAACAATGCTGAATTAATTGTTGGCATAAATGTTAAAGGATGCGCTGATTATTCTCGAAAAGAACTAGATACATTAACAAGTTTCGTAAAGCGACCACAGCTCGGAATGTCGGGATTGATATGGATGAAGGTGGATGAAAATGGGATTCCAAGCTCAAGTGTCAAAAAGTTTTTTGATCAGTCAGAACTTAAAAAGTGGATGACAGAATTTGATGCGGAAAAAGGTGACTTAGTTCTAATTTTAGCGGGAGAAAAGACTAAGACCAGAAAAGCGCTAAGCGAAACGAGAATGCACTTAGCAGAGAAATTAGGACTAAGAAAACCCATGGAATTTGCTCCATTATGGGTTGTTGATTTTCCTCTTTTGGAGAGAGATGAAGACAACAATCGATGGATGGCAATGCATCATCCCTTCACTAGTCCCAAACCAGAAGATTTAAAAATAATTGATTCCAACCCAGGTGCTGTTCGAGCCAATGCTTATGACTTGGTTTTGAATGGTAACGAGATCGGAGGTGGCTCTATCCGCATACATGAGAAGAAGCTTCAATCAAAAATGTTTGATCTTTTAGGGTTTACAGAAAGTGAGGCAAATGAGCAATTTGGGTTTTTAATGAATGCTTTTGAATATGGCGCCCCTCCCCATGGTGGAATTGCATTTGGTTTCGATCGCTTGGTTGCGATAATGGGTGGTGACGAAGTGATAAGAGATTACATTGCTTTTCCAAAAAATAATTCAGCAAGAGATGTTATGATTGAAGCCCCTTCACAAATTTCTGATGAACAATTAGAAGACCTTTCCATTAGTATCAAACTTAAAGACTAAATTATTTAATACCTTATACTACTATAATGTAATAAGAAAAGAAGGTTGGAACAAAATGCTTACTATTTCTGTTCTTTATGAATATTCCAATAAATATTTTCATAATGAAAAAGTCCTACATCCTAATGTTTTTTATTTTGGCTTTTTCAATAAAAGGCCAAACTTCTAAAGAGAGCAATTGGTTGGATTTGATGAATGACCGTCAGGTAAATTTTTATGATGTTGTAGACGCTTTTGAAACAGAATGGGATGGTAAAACCATTCAAAAAGGCCGAGGTTGGAAGCAGTTTAAAAGATGGGAAGCATTTATGGAGCCGAGAGTATTCCCATCTGGGATCCGTCCTAACTCGGGTTCTTTATTCAATTCTTACAACGGTTCGGAAACAACCTCATCACTATCTATTTCAACTGGCTTAGGCAATTGGACTCTTGTGGGGCCAACTAATGGAAATTCTTTAAATGGAATAGGAAGGGTCAATGTAATCGCTCTACACCCAACTCAAGTCAATACACTTTTTGCAGGATCCCCTGCAGGGGGTTTATGGAAATCAACTGATGACGGCCTTAACTGGTCTACCAATACAGATTTACTACCAAATCTTGGAGTCAGTGCAATTTTAATTGACCCCACAAATACAAATGTGATGTATATAGGGACCGGAGATAGAGATGGTGGGGACACTTATTCTATTGGGGTTTTAAAATCTTTAGATGGCGGCCATACATGGGGCGCAACTGGTTTAAGTTTTAATGTGACGCAATCGTATAGAATTACAGGACTGGTTATGCACCATGACAGCACTAGCCATATTGTTGCAGCCTCCAGAACAGGAATTTACAAGAGTTTAGATGGAGGGGTTACTTGGTCCGTTAAGCAGGGGGGTTCATTTCAATGCATAGTAAAAGTGCCTGGATCGAATAAACTATTTGCTGGAACATCATCAAATGGTCAAATATGGACATCCTCTGATTTTGGTACTACATGGACGAAAATTACCAATGGCCTTCCTTCGTCTGGCAGAAGAGTTGAGCTGGCAGTAACAGCCAATGATACTAATTATGTTTATGCTATTTATGGTGCTGCTAATAATGGGCTATTTGGAGTTTACAGAAGCATTGACGGTGGATTAAGTTGGTCACAAAGGCATGGGGCAACTCCAAACTTGTTAGACTGGAGTACCAATGGAAGTGGCTCGGGTGGTCAAGCTTGGTATGACCTTTCTATCGCAGTTTCTCCACTAAATAAAAATGTGGTTTTAACTGGTGGTGTAAATGTTTGGCGCTCTAATAATGGCGGATCTAGTTTTTCCTTAAGCGGTCATTGGTATGGCGGCGGTGGTGTTTCTTTCGTTCATGCTGACCATCATTGGATGATGTTTAGACCCGGAAGCAACGAGCTTTATGCGGGTTGCGATGGAGGCGTTTACAAATCGAATAATGGGGGAATGAACAATAGCTGGGTCAGCAGAAATGCCGGTTTAGCGATAACTCAATATTATAAAATTGGCACCACAGAAGCTGATCCAACATTAACTATTGCAGGAGCCCAAGATAATGGAACTCATCTTAATGATAACGGTTGGGATCGTGTAGGTGGTGGTGATGGAATGGATTGTTCGATTTCTATTGGAAACCCTAATGTGATGTATAGATCGATCTATTATGGGGATTTTGATAAATCAACAAATGGGGGGAATAACTTCAATGCCTCTTTCAATTTACCTCCTTCAGGATCAGGTAACTGGGTTACCCCTTTTATTTCGAGTCGCATTTCTACTAACACTCTTTATGCTGGGTTTGACCGCCTTTGGAAAAGTACAAATGGGGGTGTTAGTTTTAATGCAACAACATCCAGTGCGATTTTTGGCTCAAATAATATTGATGTTTTAGCCGAAGCTCCTGGAGACCCCAATACCATTTATGCAGGCATAAATAATAGATTATATATCTCTTCGAATGGAGGAAGTACATGGACATGGATTTCAAGTAACATCGGCAGTGGGAATGTGATCACTGGAATTGCCGTAGACCCTTTGAACTCAAGTCATGTATACATATCAAAGTCCAGTTACATATCTAACGCTAAAGTTTACGAATCATTTAACTCAGGAGCGTCTTGGTATAATCGTAGCGGTTCACTTCCTAATATCCCCGCGAATTGCATTGCTTATCAAAATAATAGTAATGGAATTATTTATGTAGGAACTGACCTTGGGATATATTTTCGTGATGCCAGTATGTCTGATTGGTTGCCTTTCAATAATGGAATTCCCAACACCATAATTAATGATATTGACATACTTAATAATGAAGGCATTATTCGAGTTGGAACATATGGCAGAGGGGTTTGGGAAAGTCCTCTAGTTAATGATTTCTTAGTGAAGCCTGAAGCGAATTTTATGGCATTCCCTGAAAACGTTTGCTCTATTGGTGATACAATAAGTATCGCGGACAACTCTAGAAATTTACCGTCTTTTAGAAGTTGGAATATTTCACCCTCGACATTTCAATATATGAATGGTACAGGTCCTAGTTCTTCTCAGATTGATATCATATTGCAACAAAAAGGCGAGTACACCATTCAACTCATTTGCGGAAATACATACGGATCGGATACGATTGTAAAAGTTAATGTTATTTCTGCAGGAGGGATAGAAACCCCTGCGATAGAAGAATTTTTTGAAGCAATCCCTAATCGATGGACAATTTCAAATCCAGATCATGGAAAAAGCTGGGACATCGCACCCTTTGGTAGCACAACTGATAGCACATGCGCAATGTTTCGAGGCTATAATTACTCAAACACCGGTGAGTTAGATGATTTAATTTCTCCAAATTATTCTCTTGATAGCAATAGTCTTCTAGTGTATGATATTGCTTACCGACAAAAAATAGGTTCAAATTCTGATACATTGAATGTTTTCGTAAGTGATAATTGCGGTATATCATGGAACCTTCTCCAAAAATTTTATAATGATGCAAATGGATCTTTTGCTACAGGTCCGAATCAAACCAATGCATTTACTCCCTCAAACCAATCCGATTGGAGAAGTGATACTATTTCACTAATGGGGTACAGTGGAGATTTAAGGTTTAAGTTTGAAGTGATAAACTCTAATGGTAATAACTTATTTTTAGATAGAATAAGATTCATTCCTGGGTCAAGCTCAGCACCCACTGCTAGAATATTTAGTGATACCATAGCTTGTATTAATAGGCCGATCAAATTCTATTCTTCAGGGAAAGGTAAAAATGCCACTTATCTCTGGAATTTTCCTGGAGGCAGTCCTGCAAGTAGTTCACTTAAGAATCCTACAGTGATATATTCAAGCCCTGGAGGTAAATCCATCAATTTGACTGTCACAAATAATCAGGGAAGCGATACCATTTCATTGTTCAATTATGTTGATATTCTAAACTCATCACAACCATCTGTGAATATTAATTCTAATTTGAATGCGATTTGTGTTGGGGATACTGTTTTATTCAATGCTACCGGAGTAAATATTGGTAGTGCAGCAAAATACGTTTGGACAATAAATAGTCAATCATTTGGAGGTAGTAGTTCAAGTATTTCATTATTTAATCTATCTAATGGAGACACTGTGCGCTGTGAGGTTCAATCCTCAGAAGTTTGTGCTTCACCATATAACGTAATTTCAAACTCAATCATAGTGACGGTCCTTCCTCTGCCATCTGTTCAAGCTGGATCATACTCCGCTGTTTGTGTTGATGGGAATGCTGTAACCCTTCAAGGAGTACCTTCAGGAGGTGTGTTTTCAGGTACAGGAATTGTAAATGGAGCCTTTCTTCCAACAACAGTAGGCCAAGGGCAGTATACTATCACCTACACTTATACTAATAATAACGGTTGTATTAATTCTGCAGAGTCTATTATTACAGTTCTAGGAGCTCCTAATGTATTCCTTACGCTACCTACCTCTTTATTATGTAAGAATGATCCAGCATTTAATATATCAGGTGGATACCCGTCAGGAGGGGTTTACTATGTAAATGGTATATTATCGACTCAAATAAATGCCAACAATCTTGGAGTGGGTTTGCATGAATTAAAATACACCTATTCAAATTTTAATGGATGTACTGCATCACGATCGGATTCCTTTGAAGTAAAAAACACACCCCCAATTCCAACCGTTCAAGTTTTTGATGGTGATTCTCTTTTCTGTCCTGAAGCTATTTTAGGATGGAATGTACAATGGCTTGACGTAAATAAAAATGCAATTCTAGGAGAAACAAATGCATGGTTCATTGCACCGACGACAGGGATTTATTTCGCACGACTGAAATTGGGAACTTCTTGTTTCCCGACTTCTTCAGGAACAAATATTGTTTCTATTAAGGAGTATGGTCTCTCTAAAATAAAGGTCACTCCAAATCCCACTTCTGGAAGTATCCAAATAGTCTCATCAGGAGCGATTTATACTTCTTATCGTTTAAGATTAACCAATCTATCTGGTCAGGTTTTTTACGAGGAAGTCAAAAAAGCAAGCGGGAAATTAGATGTTGAAAAAATAAATATGACGCCATTTCCTCCAGGAGTATATATAATTGAACGAAGCGATTCTAAGAAAGTAGAAAGTGAACGCGTGGTGAAATTTTAGACTAGATTTTGATAGCCGAATCTAACAAACTATGAAATAACGCCAGACCATCAGTATTTAATAAATTTTCATCTGCTGCTCGCTCTGGATGTGGCATCATTCCCATAACATTTCCATTTTTATTGGATATCCCGGCAATATTTTCCGTTGATCCATTTGGATTCGCCTCTTTCGTTGGATTACCAAAAGAATCTACATATCTAAACATTATTTGGCTATTTTCATCAAGTGACTTTAAAGTCTCCCCATCGGCATAGAACCTACCCTCTCCATGGGCAATTGGTATTTTATATGTTTTTTCTTTATCAAGTTTAGCGGTAATCGGTGTTGAAAAATTTGATGGCGCGAGAAGTACATTTTTACATATGAACTTATGCGATGTATTATGCAGAAGACCTCCATGAAGAAGTTGCATTTCTGTAAGTATTTGAAATCCATTACATATTCCAAGGACATAACCGCCTCTTGCTGCATGATTTTTCACCTCCTCCATAATTGGAGAGAAACTAGCAATCGCGCCAGATCTAAGATAATCTCCGTAAGAAAATCCTCCTGGCAATACAACCATATCAACTCCTTTTATATCACGATCTTTATGCCACAATGGTATTGTCTCACAGCTTAAACCATCGCGCAAGGTTTCAATCATATCTTGATCGCAATTAGACCCGGGAAACGTAACTACTCCAAACTTCATTTATCAAAGGTAAGTATGAGAATTGTTATTACTCACAGATATATTTGGCACGAAATATGTATAATTAGAGACATAATTTTTTTAAGTACCGATATCGGTACTTTTACAAAAAATAGTAGTTTATGCGTTTAGCACTTATCGGAGCTACTGGAATGGTAGGCGAAGTAATAAGGGAATTATTGCTAGAGCGGCAGTTCCCAGTTTCTGAGCTTATACTGAGCGCTTCAAAAGAATCTGAAGGGCAAAAAGTTGAATGGAATGGTGTTCAATATGAGATTTTTTCTCCATCAGAGGCTTTGTCGAGGAAGCCTGATTTAGCAATCTTTTCTGCAGGAAGTGAAATCGCGAAAATATACGCTCCAAAATTTGCAGGACAAGGCTGCTATGTGATTGACAACTCTTCTTTCTGGCGTTTAGAAAAAGATATCCCCTTAATCGTTCCAGAGATAAACTCAGATGCTTTGATTAAAAGCGATCTTATTATTTCAAATCCGAATTGTTCAACTATTCAATTAGTAATGGCATTAAAACCTTTAAATGATATTCATCCTATCTGTAGAGTTATTGTCAGCACATATCAGAGCGTCTCTGGCTCTGGAAAAATTGGCCAGAATCAATTAAATAGGGAAAGATCGGGGGTTTTTGAAGGAGTTACGGCCTACCCATATCGAATTGATATGAATTGCATTCCCCATTGTGATGTTTTTTTAGATAATGATTACACTAAAGAAGAAATGAAACTGACCAATGAGACAAAAAAAATCTTAGATAATTCGGATATTCTACTTACTGCAACAGCTGTGAGGGTTCCTGTTGAAGGAGGTCACTCGGAAAGCGTCAATATTGAATTTCAAAATAATCGGCCTTCAATTGAAAATATTAGAATGGCATTAGGAGCTTTTCCCGGTGTGAAAGTTCAAGATTTCATTGAAGGAAATACATACCCGATGCCAATTTATGCACATGGGAAAAATGATGTTTTCATTGGTCGAATAAGAAATGATCACTCTCATCCAAAAGCAATTAATTTATGGATTGTTTCTGATAATCTCAGAAAAGGAGCTGCCTTAAACGCAATACAAATAGCTGAAAAGCTTATTGAGAAAAAATTTCTTATCCAATAAGATTTTCGACAATATTAAAATTTTCATCAAACTATCTCATGAATAAAAAAATATTTTTCTTTTTCCTCGCTTCTATTGCCATGAATTTATCTATGTATTCGCAAGTTTCAATAAAAGGATTAGTGATTGATGATTCTAACGAAGAACCTTTAATAGGAGCAGCAATTCTCTTAATGCCTTTAAATATCAATAAAAAATCTAAGCCACTTTCTAAAACTATAACTTCCGACAAAGGAGTTTTTAATATCTCCACTCCAGAATCTGGAAAGTACCGTTTAATCATTCGTGCATTTGGATTTTCCCCATTCACAGAAATCATTGAGTCCAATGAAAAATTGACTGATAATGCTCTCTCAGATGAACTAAAAGTTTATAGAATATCTAGTGGTAATATTGAACTAAAAGAAGCTGAAGTAACATCTAAGGCCGCAATGCTAAACGGACTTGACCGCAAAGTTTATAATGTCGCGGATGATTTGCAAGTATCCAGTGGGACAGGTACTGATATTTTAAGGCAAGTTCCCAATGTGTCATTAGATATCGATGGAAATGTAGCGCTCAGAGGAGATGAAAATGTGACTATTTTAATTGATGGAAGGCCGGCAGCTATGATGGGTTATAGAGGACAAAACGCATTTGACCGACTCCCTTCAGGAACTGTGCAGCGGGTAGAAGTAATTGTGAACCCTGGTGCTAAATTTGATGCACAAGGAACTGGAGGGATAATAAATCTAGTAACAAAAAAGGATCGTGACTTGCCTTTTAATGGATCCTTACAAGCTGGTGTTGGTACAAGAAACAAATATGATTTAGGAGGAAATATTTCCATCCCCATTGGGCAGGTTAGAATAAATACAAATATTGGAGCTAACTATCGAAATATGTTAGGTGGTGGATCTACAGATCGGATATATAAACTACCAGATACAAGCTATACAACGAAAGAGAGAAGCAATTCAAATAGAGAAGATGTGAGTTATAATGCACAGTTTGGCCTGGACTGGGAACTGAAAAAGAAATATATTTTTGGCTTTTCGTATGGAACAAGTCGGCGCTCTAGAAATTCATGGGACTCTACAGTATTTCAAAATACATCAGCAGATCTTTCAGATGCTTCTTCAGCGGTGCAAGCCACTGACAATGATTCTTATGATAATGATCAAAACATTTCTTTTCGTTTTGAACGAAAATTCCAAGAAGAAACTAAAAAATGGACTGCTGATTTTAGACTTTCAACCAGCAGAGACGATAACATTGACGAGTCCGTATTTGACCTAAGTCCCAATTACCCCATCGCATTTACTTATGATGGAGTATATCAAGAAAATTTCGTTATCGATGGAGAAGGGCTCAGAGCAAATTTTCAAACAGATATTGAATGGCCCATAAGCGATGAGACAAAATTAGATTTTGGATTAAGGAGTAATTGGAGAAATACGTTTGAGAATCAAGAAGCTGAGCAATTTTTGACAATTTCAAGTAATTCTAAATATGATTCACTTAGAAGTTTCATAACTGATATGAAAAATCAAGTTCACGCTGGATACATAACATTGGGCCATGCATTTTCCCAAAAATGGAAAGGACAACTAGGGTTAAGATATGAGCATGCGATAATTTCCATACAGACAAGTGATACATCCAGTATTAATAGAGTAATTCCTGGGTTATTCCCAAGTGCCTATTTAACTTACAGTCCAAAAAAAGGGACTGACTTTCAATTTAGCTATTCTTTAAGAGTCAATCGACCAGACGGACGTTGGGGGGGTAACCTAAATCCTAATATTGATTATTCAAACCCTTCAAGTCTTAGAAAAGGGAATCCAGAATTGAATCCTGAATTCACTCATTCTATTGATTTAAGTGCTGTTCAATATGGACGTTGGGGTTCAGTCTCGGGATCTTTTTATAGCAAGCATACGGTAAATATGATGTCGCGCTTCCTTGAAACACTTCCTGATGGGGTAATAATGATGTCATGGGAAAATTTTAATTCACGAAACAATTATGGGGTGAGTACCAACACGAATATTAGACTTAACAAAAGCATTAGAATGCAAATTTCTGGAGATGCTTTCTATTCTCAAATTAATGGTCGAAATGTGTTATCCAATTTAACTACAAGTGGATTTGGATGGCAAGGAAGAGGTAATCTGATGATTCAAACATCAAAAAATCAGCAATTACAAGTAAGTTACTCCCAATGGGGGGCGGGCCCGACAGGCCAAGGTCTGCGCAAAGGGATCCATTTCTTTAATGCTGCCTACAAAGTAAATCTTCTAAATAAAAAGTTCTCACTATCAGCAAGAATATCCGATATTTTCAATACAAGAAAATTTAGATACCTTCAGTACACTGAACGTTTGGATATTGATTTTATGAGATACCGAGAGAGCCGTATTGCTTGGCTAACCCTCCAGTACAATTTTGGCAAAATGGATCCCCGAAGCAGAGGCAGCTCGCGCTCTGGGGGATCTGGAGGATCAAGAGATAATATGATAGGTATGTAATAATGAAAAAACTCTTTCAATTTTTAATAACTATTTTACTTTCTACTTCCTGTTCAGCTCAGGAAAGTGAATCTATTAACAGTATAAAATCTACAAAACATATGGAAAATGCGGTATTAGCTAGTGGCTGCTTTTGGGGGACAGAATATTTCTTAAAGCGCATTGATGGCGTTATCTCAACTACTGTTGGTTACACAGGAGGATTTATAGACAATCCAACCTATGAACAGGTTTGTTCCAAACGCACTGGGCATTATGAAGCTACAGAAGTTGTTTTCGATCCACAAAAAACAAGCTATGAAGAAATCCTTAGGGTTTTCTTCGAAACTCATGATCCAACGCAAGTAAATGGACAGGGTCCCGATATAGGCCCGCAATATAAAAGTGCAATATTTTATGGAAATGAATCTCAAAAAATAATAGCACAAAAGCTCATAAATATACTTAGCGGTAAAGGTTTAAGTATCGCTACGGAATTAAAAGCCGCAGAAGAATTTTACGCAGCAGAATCGTATCACCAAGATTATTATGACATCAAAGGAGGATCTCCATATTGTCACGGATATCGAGCCCTATTTTAAGTCTCAATTAATCTTATTTGAGAACATTAATATGTTGAAAACTCTTTAGCATGTTAATGCGTAAATATTGTTTCAGTATGTAATTTGGCATATCCATGGTAGTACTAAATTATAGCCTCGAACGTCATCTTTTTCATCTTCTTTTTCAAGAAGATCATCTTGATATTCCTGGATTTGGACGAATTGAAGTTCAAAAATTTGATGCAGAAATTCAGGAACAATCAGGTCTTTGTTTGCCTGCAGCGAGACGAATTAGCTTCTCTCCAATTGCTAAGAAAAGTGAGGTTTTAATAAATCATTTAGTTCGTTACGAAGGGCTTTCATTTGATTCTGCTCGAGATACTTTAGAGTCAACAACTAGAAATTGGAGACAAGAATTAAATCAAGGCAAACGGTTGAGGCTTGAAGGTATTGGATCATTCTCGAAAACAGGACTTCAATGGGTGTTCCAAGCTTCCGTGGAGGCTAACTTTTTACCTGAGGCATTTGGACTACCAATATTCCGAGTTACTCCGTTAAGTCAAAAAGAGCCAAGTCCAAAAGAATTATATAATGTTACTACTTTAAGAAGTTCAGAAAATAGAAAAACAAAAGAAAAATGGCGATCACCGATACGTACAGCTGCAGTAATGTTGGGAGTTGTGAGCCTCTTGGCCTTGGGAACTACCAAAGATGATTACCGAGAAATGATTCAAAATGCATCTTTAAAGCCGAATTGGAAATTATTGGAGGGTAAATTAAAAACATGGAGCAATTTTAAAAAAATAGATTTATCAACAAAAATTGCTATTGATCAACCACTAGAAAAAATTGACGAAAAAGATCTTGTCAAATCTCCTTCAGTAGACACCAAAAAAAAATCATCAGAATTGAAAGCTAATGAGAGTTTCTCACTTATTGTAGGTGCGTTTGCCGATATGAATAATGCGGAAAGACTTGTCAAAAATTTAGAATCCAATGGATATCCTGCTGCGTTAATAAAACGTCAGGGAGAGCTGACAAAAGTTGCCATTGACAGCTTCAAAAGTAGAGAGTCAGCCCAATTAGAAAAAGAAAATGTGCGTCTTCAATTTCCTGGTGTTTGGATTTTTAAGCAATGAAAAAAAAAACAGCGTCAGCGTCACTTTCTGTAATGACAGAAATCGTTTTGCCTAATGACACTAATAATCTAAATAATCTTTTCGGAGGACAACTGCTCAGTTGGATGGACCGTTGCGCAGCAATATCGGCTCATCGACATTGCCGACAAACCGTCGTAACTGCTACGGTCAATCATGTCTCATTTAAAGAAGCGATACCCCAAGGCTCCATAGTCACCCTTGAAGCTAAAGTGTCCAGAGCATTTAAAACCTCAATGGAAATTTTTATTGATGTATTTACGGAGGATCAACGGGGAAATGGAGAAAAGACTAAATGTAACGAAGCCATATATACATTTGTAGCCGTAGATGAAAATGGCAACCCAAGTGATGTCCCCGGACTTATTACCGAAAGTAAAATAGAAAAACAACGCTTTGACGGAGCTCTTAGACGTAGACAACTTGCTCTAATTTTATCAGGTAAAATGGTACCTGATGAGGCAACAGAGCTTAAGGCCCTATTTTTTGGTCCTGAGTAATATTGGCTTAAATCACAAGTTCAACTATTGCAGCAAAAACAAGGGTTGGTGTAAGCCAATATCGAAGCTTTTTGGGATGAATATAATCTTTCAAATTGACAAGATGTGGTCCAAAAAAAACAGCCAACATTGGTATATACTCATCGCCCTCAGGAAAAAAAACTGCTAATACCATTGCATATCCTATCCCCAACCAACTAAGCAATAATCCACGCCTTTTAGGCTTTTTTGCATTTACTAAGGCCTTCAGTGTTTGAGCGGCTGCAAAAACTCCCCAGGCAAGAATAATATATTCACCGATAAAAGGCCACCGAAATGAAGTGGTTCCAATAAAATCAAAATTGAACATTTGGAACTGTCCAAATGAGAATATTAGGAAAAAAACATATAAAAGTATTGGTAACAGCCAAGCAAGTGAAACTTGCAATACAGCTTTAACTTCGGTTTTCAAACCTACTGAAAGAGAAACAACTGATGGCGCTAAAAGCGAAAGCAATGAAGGGTAACTAAGGCCTAGCAAAGCCGCGACAAAGCCTAAATTACTTCTTGTTCGGAGAGGTGTTTTTCTTTCATCACCCAGTTCAAATGTAATTGCCAACCAAATGGCTGCGCCAATACTAAGAAGGGATTGTTTCCAAGTTAAAGGATCATCAGTGAGTGCTATTAGCAAACACCACCAAGACCAACCTAAAAGATAATTAGACAAAAGATATCTACTCCTGTAAACTAAAATAACATTTATTAACCACGATGCTAAGCCTATACATATTGGCCCTAACCAAAAATCAAAACTAAATTCAATAAGCATTGAACTTCGAAAAAAATTCATAACTGCAGTCCCTATAAAAGTTGTAAAAACTAATAATACAGCAATACCTGGATGGGGATTTCTAAAAATATGAGACGTTGATAGCACGATTTTCAGTAAATTTGTTCAAAATTAATAGTACAGCCATGCCCTTACGTATCCTTTTTGAAAGTTTAGGAAGTTTTTTAGAATGGACCTTTAAAATACTACCAATTGTAGGTAATAATTTAAATTATTTATTCATGGCTATTATTGCAGGACTCGGTGTTTATTGGATACGAGAAATGTTTAAGCATCAAAAAGCTGGAGAAAAATAGATGCCGAAACAATTTTTAAAGCAGATGAACTAGATAATTCTTGGACCGTATCGTAAGAATCAACGAAAGAATGAGTAGCTTGAATCCGGAAAAATGATTTCTTGATTCTTTAAATTTTAAAAGGCCTAGTTCAATCTTGGTAAATCTTTATTTTTTACTTAATCCCTAAATCATTACCAATGTCATGGCGAGAATATTCTCCTTTAAATTTTATTGTTTGTAGCAGAGCATAAGCCTTTTTACGAGCATTTAAGGGATCAATATCTAGGCCTGTAACGCAAAGAACTCTACCGCCATTGGTGATTAGTTTATTGTCTTCCATCTTTGTTCCAGCTTGAAATACAATGCAGTCATCGTTTCTGTTTTTTTCAATCCCATTAATAATTATTCCTTTTGAATATTTCTCTGGATAACCGCCACTGACTTTCATTACTGTCAAAGCTGTTTGTTTATTAACTTTTAAAGTCCTTGAGATTATTGTTTTTGTTGCCGATTCTTTCATGACCATAAGAATATCTTCTTCAACTCGGGGTAAAACGGCTTCCGTTTCGGGGTCTCCCATCCTACAATTATATTCTATTACTTGAACACCTTTTTTGGTCAAAATAAGTCCAAAGAAAATAAAACCAACATATTCAATTTTATCTACAGATAATCCTTTGATGGTTGGTTCAATTATATTTTGTTTTACCTCCTCAAAAATTGATTTTGTAATAAATGGAACTGGGGATATGGCGCCCATACCACCTGTATTGAGTCCTTTATCTCCTTCGTTTATTCGTTTGTAATCTTTTGCCTCGGGTAGAAGAAAATAACCATTTCCGTCGGTCAAAACGAATATGGAAAACTCCATTCCTTCAAGAAACTCCTCAATAACAACCTGCGAAGATGCCTCTCCAAACTTTTCATCAGCAAGCATTTCTTTTATTTCAATAATTGCGTCGTTCAGATCTTCATGAATCACAACACCTTTTCCGCCAGCCAAACCGTCAGCTTTTAAAACATAAGGTGCCTCAACCGTTTTTAAATAATCAACCGCCTCCTGTACTTGATCCTTTCGGAAAGTTTTGTATGATGCCGTTGGGATTTCATGCCTAGCCATAAATCTCTTCGAAAAATCTTTACTCCCCTCTAGTTGAGCACCAACTTTTTTTGGTCCAATAAAATATATATGAGAAAGAGCCTGGGTATTTGAGAAATAATCAGCCAAACCATTAACCAACGGATCCTCTGGGCCAACAATTACCATATCAATATATTTATTAAGGCAAAAATCTTTAACATGATTAAAATTGTTCCACTTTAAATCAACACATTTTCCATACTCCATTACCCCCGGGTTTCCTGGAGCTATATATAACTCATCTAGTAATTGACTCTGTGCGATTTTCCATGCAAATGCCGATTCGCGTCCACCGGAACCAAATAGTAGTACATTCATTTAATTATATAATTTATATCAAAAATACAACGGCAAAACACTTATTCGAGAGTTTAACAAGAGTATCAGAGTAGTTCAAATCAGATTAATCATAAAAGCTTTATGCTACGTATCTTCTAACCATGAATTCCATCCAACTAGAAAGAATTGATTTAATAATAATTTTTACAATATTAATCGTAATTATTGGCGTTGGGATTTGGGTGGGTCAGACATCTAAACGCTCATTAGAGGGGTTTTTTCTGGGAGGCAGAAATATACCATGGGCCCTTGCCGGGCTATCAATGGTAGCAACAACTTTTGCTGCTGATACCCCTCTTGCTGTAACAGAAATAATTGGAATGAATGGAGTTTCAGGAAACTGGATTTGGTGGAATTTACTTGCAGGAGGTATGTTGACATCGATTGTTTTTGCTCCATTGTGGCGAAGAGCTGGTGTTGTTACTGAAGCTGAATTAATAGAGCTCAGATACCATGGAAAACCGGCATTTATTCTACGGGTATTTCGAGCAATTTATTTAGGTTTTTTTATAAATCTCTTAATTCTAGGGTGGGTCCATGTTGCTATGATCTCCGTTCTAGAAGGCTTATTTGGGATTACTTATGATTACGCTTTTGGACTTACGGCCATTATAACTTTACTTGTCGCAGTTTACGCAGCCGTCTCTGGCCTTCTTGGTGTTGTGGTAACAGATGCTATGCAATTTATTATAGCAATGACTGGCAGCATAGCTCTCGCTGTATTTGTTATTCAATCAGAAGAGGTTGGAGGGCTTTCGGGGCTTAAATCCTCACTCTCTTCCGAGCAGTTAAATTTCTTCCCAGATTTCTCAAAAGATAATACAGATGGCTTTGCTATTGGCATAGGTGCCTTTTTTGCATACTTTGGAATGATGTGGTGGAGCACCTGGTATCCAGGAGCAGAGCCAGGAGGAGGAGGCTACATAGCCCAACGCATAATGAGTTCCAAAAATGAATCTCATGCCGTCGGGGCAACTTTATTTTTCAATTTTGCTCACTATGCTTTAAGGCCTTGGCCTTGGATATTAGTTGGCTTAGCGTCTTTAACACTTTTCAATGTTGAAAATCAAACTCCAGATAACCTAAAAAAAGAATTAACTGAGGTTCAAGCCATGAAAGATTATTCTCCGAATTGGCTTTCCGGGGAAAACAACCCAAATAATGTTTCAGACGCAACCAAAGTTTTAATCGTTAGAGAGGGTCTAAGGCAAGCGGCCAATAAAAACCCAAAACTTGCTGAAGCCATAAATTATGAAATTTACCCACGCTTTGGATACATATATGCCATGAAGCATTACCTACCAAAAGGGTGGATGGGATTAATGCTAGTAGCATTTCTTAGTGCATATATGAGTACAATCTCAACACAATTGAATTGGGGGGCATCATACTTGATTAATGATGTATGGCTTAGAATAAAAAGTGAATCTCCCAAAGATGAGATAATTGTCAATTATAGCCGATGGCTTATTGCGATTTTAGCAAGCATGAGTCTTCTAGTTTCTACTCAAATTCATAGTATTTCAGGAGTTTGGAAATTCATAATGGAATGCGGAGCTGGACTTGGACTTGTACTAATCTTAAGATGGTTTTGGGGTAGAATAAATGCTTGGGTAGAAATAACCGCTACGATTACTCCATTTATAGGATATTCAATTGCTCGCTACTTTTTGCATCTCGAATTTCCGAATTCTTTCTTTTTTACCGTTGGTTTAACAACGGCAGCATGGCTAATAGTTTTATTTTCCACCAAAGAATCGAAACAATGGATGTATTTTAAGTCTCGTGTTTTTAACAAAGGCGCGACACCAATAGGACTTCTTCTCTTTAGGTGGATTCTTGCCGTTGTATCTGCTTACTCATTACTATTTGGAATTGGAGGATTGTTATTACACAGTTTACAGGAAGGTCTCATTTACCTTTTGTCATTTGGGATAAGTGGGGTTTTATTAATTCTAAGCTATCGAAATAAACCTATCAATAATTAAATGAAAACTGTAAATATTATTTTCCCACATCAGCTATTTAAAGAAAATCCTTTATTCAATGAGGAAGGGGATTTTTATATAATTGAGGAACCCCTTTATTTTAATTACTTCAAATTTCATGTCCAGAAGCTCATACTTCATAGGGCATCTATGAAGTATTATTTTGACTTTCTTTTAAAAAAGAATAAAGTTGCTCAATATTTAAATTTCGATAATAAGAGCGCAGATGTTAGGGCTTTGATTCCTCATTTAAAAAAAAATAACTGTTCGCATATAAATTATATCGATACCAATGACAACTATATAGAAAGGCGCCTTTTGAAGGCCGCAAAGATTTCTCAAATAAAGCTGAATAGACTCGAGAGCCCAATGTTTCTCAATTCATCTGATGATCTTGAGGGCTTTTTTAATTCTAAAAAGAAAAAATTTTTTCAAACATCATTTTATATACAGCAAAGAAAAAAATTAGGGATTTTATTAGACTCTTCAGACGGACCAATCGGGGGAAAATGGAGTTTTGATACAGAGAATAGAAAAAAGTATCCAAAAGGTAAAACCGCTCCAAAAGTTGGTGAGTTAGTAATAGATGAATTTTTTAAAGAATCATTAAGCTATGTTCAAGAAAATTTTAAATCAAATCCAGGTGAATTCCCTGATAAACCCATTTATCCTCATAATCACAAATTAGCAGATGAGTGGTTGGAGCTATTTCTTTTTGAGCGATTGAATGATTTTGGGGCTTATGAAGATGCCATGGTTCAAACTGAATCTTTTTTAAACCATAGTGTTTTGTCTCCACTGCTGAATTGTGGATTAATTACACCGAAACAAGTCATAAAGAAGATTTTACTTTTTCAAGATAAATACCCTTTAAACTCTATTGAGGGATTTATAAGGCAAATTACCGGTTGGAGAGAGTTCATACGGGGGATTTACCTGGTTAAAGGGAGTGAAGAAAGAACTACTAATTTTTTCAAATTCAATAGAAAAATTCCATCATCTTTTTATGATGGAACTACTGGAGTTTTACCTGTCGATGTCACAATAAAAAAAGTTCAAAAAACAGCTTACAACCATCATATTGAGAGGCTCATGGTATTGGGTAACTTTATGATGCTATGCGAATTTGACCCAGATGAAGTATACAAGTGGTTCATGGAGCATTACATCGATGCATATGATTGGGTTATGGTTCCTAATATTTATGGGATGAGTCAATTTGCTGATGGAGGACTCATGTCTTCAAAACCCTATATATCAAGTAGTAACTATCTCAAAAAAATGAGTGATTTTCCTGATGGCGATTGGAGAAAAATTTGGGACGGATTATATTGGAGATTTATAGATTTAAATAGAGATTTATTCAATAAAAATATCCGAATGAAATTTATGGTTAATATGTTGGATAAAATGACTCCTGAGAAAAAAGAATCTCATTTTAATACTGCCAATTCATACTTATCAGAATTAGATAAAATATGATTCGAGTCTAAAATCAGGGAATAAAAAGGCGGAAATCATATTTAAAAAGAGATGAATTTCACTTTAGTGGAGATAGTCGGAGTCGAACCGACGACCTCTTGCATGCCATGCAAGCGCTCTAGCCAACTGAGCTATACCCCCCGCTTAGCAAATATAGGTGCAATTTTAATTTAGCTCGTAACTTATTTGAAGCATAAAACTTCTAGACTTAGAGAGAAGTGCTGGACGAGGGCTAGATAATCGATTAAAAACGTTTAATATACCTGCTTGAGCCTTCCAATTTTTATTAAAACGATACTGAGATCGGAGATCAACAAATAGATCTCCATTAGGCATACTATATCTAGAATCTTGAACTCCAGGAACAAAAATTGATATCAATGGACTGGTAAATACTTCATCAATATTTTCCATTACAGAATTATAACGAATACTCATCCCCATTGATAACATTCTCCAAATTGCTTCAATATCGCCTTTTACCGTATTTCTATATCGGTATTTTAACATTCTTCGACTCGGATCCAATGATGTTGAATTAAAAGACATGGCAATATCTCTAGAGTCATATGCATATACTTTTTCTGGCTCCAAAGAAATTGGATTTGAATATGTATGACTCAACATACTCTGGATATTAATTTTACCTAAATCGACTTCACCAGCTAATATGGTTTCAATACCCGAAATTCTTGTGGGGCCAACATTTAACGATTTGAATCCAAAATTTGATAGTTGGTCTCCTCCAGGAGAAGAACCCCACTGCCCAAAAGTAAATTCCATCATATTATTGAACCTGGTCTGAAAAAGTGCTACATCTAGATATCCTCTAATTTTAGAATTGAAATTAAATAATTGTTTATAGCCAATTTCGCTCGTCCATCCGCTCTCTGGATTTACATTGGGATTTGGAAATACCTTCAATGCTCCTGCTGCTGAGGAAGAATACATCTCTGCAACAGTTGGAAATCTATATCCTTGAGCAAAGGAACTTCTTAGATGTGCCCCCTCAGAAATTTTATAATGAGCTCCAAGTCTTAAAACAGGTTTACTTGATTCTATTTCATCAATACTGTACCGCTCCCATCTTGAACCTATGGTGAAATCTAACTTATCAAAGTGACCATTTATCTGGACGAATAACGCTTGATTATTCGATAAATGATCGCCGGAAAATAAGGGACTTTGCATCGCGCTTGATGAAAACAAAGCCCCTGCAGTATATGTCCAGTGATCATTTGAAAATAATTGAGCCAAATATTCTAGATGAACTGCATTGGAGGAATTATCATAATTATTAGTATCCAATCCGGAAATATTTTGATACCCTAACCATCGAGTCCTGACTGTCTGCAATAAACGACCATTTCTAATTTTTAAATAACCATTAATCGAACCCAAATTACTTTGGGTAATTGTTGCCGAAGAATCTAAAGGGGTATAACCGTATCGATAATCCTCCCAAATCAATGATGAACTTCTGTCAGAAGACCAGGCATTAGCATTTAGACCAATCTCTAAATTATTAGATGGCTTGTATCTATATTTTCCATGCACTCTGACGGACTTATCTCCAACCAGGTATTGAAATCCCTGATCATTAAATGCTTGACCATGAAGAACCCATCCATGTTCACTATTCTTCCCTTTACTATCTGAGTAGGCAAACCGAATAGCACCTTGAGCTCTTCTTTGATCTGTCCAATTCAAACTATTGATTTTTGCTCGGTCATATATTTCTGTCATAGTACTTACGCGAAGTCTCACTTTCTCTGTTGGCTCCCATGTTCTTAGGTGTATGACTCCATTTAAAGCAGAGCTTCCATAAAGAGAGGACGCGGCTCCTTTGACAATTTCAATTTGCTCAATAGCCTCCATGGGCATAGCATTCCAAATAGCTCCTCCAGCATCAGGACTTAGCAAAGGCAGATCATCTATTAGAACTAAAACTCTAGACCCCGCGCCCAAACTCCATCCACTTCCAGAACGAATATTGGCTTGGCCATCTTGGATAGTTACTCCAGGAGACATTTGAATAACCTGCTCGATTTTAGAATTAGTTTTTGATGTCAGTAATCTTTGTGGCAATACATCCACTGATACCGTTGTATTTTCGATACGTTGTTCTGTTCTGTTTGCCGAAACAACCAATGTCTCTAGATTGATTGTTGAATCAGATTGGCTTAAGATGGTGACTAATGAAAAAAACATACTAGTTAACATAACAACAGAATTTAATTTATTGTAAATTATGAAAACGATTTTAGTTACAGGCGCAAGTTCAGGAATAGGTAAAGCAACTTCTATAAAATTTGTGAAAGCAGGATGGAATATTATCTGCTGGGGGCGTCGTTTTGAAAAAATGGAAGCCTGGAAAAGCAAGCTACCTCTAACTGATCAAAAAAGAGTTTTTCTTCAATCTGTGGACGTTATGTCAGCAAACCAAGTTACAGAGGCAATTCAATTGATACCAGAAAACTTTAAAGTCATCGATTTACTAGTTAATAATTCAGGATTAGCTCTTGGTAAGAGTCCTATTCACGAGGGTTTAATAAAGGACTGGGAGCAGATGATAGATACAAATTTAAAAGGTCTTCTTTACGTAACAAAAGCCATAAGTTCAGAAATGGTCAATAGAAAAAGCGGACAAATTATAAACATCGGCAGTATTGCAGGAAAAGAAACATATCCCGATGGTAATGTTTACAATGCAACAAAATTTGGAGTTGATGCTCTAACTCGCGCCATGCGACAAGATTTATCTCAGCACGGAATAAAAGTATCGCAAGTAAGTCCTGGAATGGTAGAGACTGAATTCTCTGAAATTCGATTTCATGGAGATAAAAAGAAAGCTGAACAAGTATATAAAGACATGAGTCCCCTTAAGGCAGATGACATAGCTGATTTTATACATTATATAGCAAACACTCC
The DNA here is from genome assembly GCA_913009655.1 of uncultured Cryomorphaceae bacterium. GTDB lineage: Bacteria > Bacteroidota > Bacteroidia > Flavobacteriales > Schleiferiaceae > TMED14. Next base: position 36,205 of record CAJVWI010000003.1, on the reverse strand, counting down.
CTTACATGTAAACGTTGCGGATGCGTTAATACTTCCTACACAACAAGCTTCTGCAACAATCATTACTAGAAATTCAAATAACTAGACTAATAAATCAAGATTCACTTATAAAAAGTAACTCATCTAGACTCATTATATAGCTATGTATTTAAGAGCGGAATCTAAATCATTAAAAATTAAATGCTCCGGAACTGCGTCTGGAATTATCCTCAAATCTCTAAATCTATTTTCCGGTTGCAAGTTGAGCCCTACTAAGCGAACCTCTACAGAAGATTCATTTAAACTGAGGAAAATGTCTTCCATAGCAAAAAGTCCTGATTGATCGATATAAGGCACTCTAGTTAGGTCAATACATAAAGTTTTTGCGGAATTTGGGAGTTTTCTTGAAAGCTCAGTAAGTTCATTTGTCGCGCCAAAAAAGATAGGCCCCTCAATGGTTTTAATAAATAAGCTATCATTTTCATTTAACAAATCCTCAAAGCCCTTCACATTAGATTTATCCAAAACCGTGTCAACCATTTTTGCCATAAAAAATATAGATGATAACACGAGGCCAATGCCAACGGCAAAAATTAAATCCCAAAATACGGTTAGTAAAAAAACTATGATCATCACAACTGCGTCTGTTCTTGGAATAAACCTTAAAGAACGCATCCCCTTAAAATCCATAACACTTATACCTACAGTAAATAAAATTCCAGCGAGAACTGCCATAGGAATCTGCTCTGCAAAAGGGGCGATTAAAAGAATAACTAAGAGTAAAAAAATTGCAGCAATTACTCCTGAAGTTTTTGTTTTACCACCGGATTTTATATTTACTACGGTTCGAATAGTAGCTCCCGCTCCAGGAATACCTCCAAAAATTGCAGCAACACTATTTCCTATACCTTGACCAATTAATTCTTTGTTGGGTTTATGACGAGTTTTTGTCATATTATCAGCGACTACTGAGGTTAAAAGAGAATCAATTGCTCCCAAAATTGCAAGCATAAATGCTGAACCAATAAAAGGTAAAATGAAAAATAAATTTAAATCAGTAAAAATCCGCCATTGCGGGATAGGGAACCCTCTTGGGATATTACCTATTGATTGATATTCCCAACCTGAAAAATATGCCAAACTCGTGGTCAATATAAGAGCGACCAGAGTACTTGGAATTTTTTTTGTCACTCTTTTAAAAGAATAAATAATGAGAATAGTAAAAATCGCCAAGATTAAATTAAATCTATCAATATTATTGAAAGCGCGAGGTATATACTTTAAACTTCCGACAACTCCAGATGAATCTCTTTTCATTAGAGCTTGAGCCTCAATATAAATTTCATTGACACTAATTTTTTTTGCCCTAAGTGTAGTTTGTTCAAGATCTTTTATTACTTGCAGCCCCTCACCTATTTCTTCTGCCAAAATGTTTTCAAGAATCACCTCTTTAGCTTGAGGTATAAATGATTGTATTAATGTCTCATCATTTATCGGCATATATCCAACTAATGAGAATATTTGTGTAATTAGTATTATTACACCGATCCCTGTCATAAAGCCAGAAACAACCGGGTATGGAATATATTTCACATATATACCCAATTTTAAAACACCCATTAAAACTTGTATAATTCCTGCTAAAAGAAAAACTGATAAAATTATTGGTAATGCCTTATCTAGCTGACCACCCAACATAGCTATAATTGTCGCAATAACACCCATACTGACGGCAGTCATAGGAGCTGTAGGCCCACTTATCTGTGTTGGAGTACCTCCAAACCAAGCCCCAAAAAAACCAATGAATAAAGCGCCATAGAGCCCTGCTGTAGCCCCCAATCCAGATTGCACACCAAAGGCTAGAGCCAGAGGAAGGGCAACAATGCCTGCAGTAAGACCTCCAAATAGGTCTCCACGAAGATTTGAAAATAAATTTTTCATGAATATGATTTAGAATAACAAAAGTCATTTTTTAATAAGAGTTCCAGCTAATTGGGCTAGTGCAGATTAGTTGTTCACTAACGCATTATGATTATCCTAAACAAAATAGCATCTAATTGACTTATTCCTTTATTGTAAAAGAAAACAATTTAACGTTTTGACACGAACTAAAGACAAATAATAATAATATTACTTAATTGCTATTTTGAATAGATGAATTTTTATTGCAGAATTCGCTTAATAAACAAGACGATCAAAATTGATCAGCTGAATATTATAATATTAGATTCCAAAAAATAAAAAACTTTTTCCTCAAAAAAATAGTTTAACATTTTTATTTAATAGTAATACTATTATATATTTGCGCGTTACTATGAAAAATTTATCTGTCAACATATCCATAAGCCCTGATTTGTATTCTAAAAACCCTGAATCTTCGGATTTGGGGAAAAAAATAGTTTGCAGGAGTATAGAAATGATAACCGATCTAGGTTTCGAAGCTTTTACCTTTAAAAAACTAGGCGTGTCTATAGGTTCCAACGAAAGTTCTATTTACAGATATTTCGAAAGCAAACATGCCTTATTAGTTTACTTAATAAATTGGTACTGGAGCTGGATCGAGTATAAGTTAGTTTTTGCAAATAATAACCTATCATCTCCACATGATAGATTAAATAATGCCATTCATCTTTTTACAGAACCCGTTGAAAAAGACGATGAATATTTATTCATAAATGAATTTTTGTTGAATAAGATTATAATCTCAGAATCTGTAAAAGCCTACTATACAAAAGACGTAGATACAGAAAATGAAAAAGGTTTTTATAAAACATACAAACGTGTTGTTCAACGTGTAAGCGATACTATTCTAGAAATCAATCCAGGCTTTAAATTTCCACATATGCTAATCTCGACAGTTATTGAGGGAGCACATCATCAAAGGTATTTCTCAAAGCATCTTCCAGCTTTAACAGACGTTGAAGAAGGAGAGAATAGCATAGTTCAATTTTATACGGACTTGGTTCGCAAATCCATTTTAAAATAGCTTTTCTCATCGAATTCATTAGAAATTATACGAAAAACTTCTTTCTCTTTTAGATAACTCTACTCAATTAAATAGTTGTTGAAACTGAATATTTTAAAAAATTATGAATAATACAAATCCTTTTAAAAATCTTAGAGCCGATATACCGTCAAGTGTTGTTGTCTTTTTTGTAGCTCTTCCTTTGTGTTTAGGTATCGCACTCGCAAGCGGAGCTCCATTGTTTTCGGGCTTAATAGCGGGTATAGTAGGAGGTGTTGTGGTAGGGGCGCTAAGTGGGTCCTCACTTGGCGTTAGCGGGCCAGCTGCAGGCTTAGCTGCCATTGTACTCATAGCTATTGGCGATCTAGGGGGGTTTGAAAACTTCTTATTAGCTGTTGTTTTAGGTGGTGCAATACAAATTCTTTTTGGATTACTTCAAATGGGCATAATAGCATACTACTTCCCTTCCTCCGTCATAAAAGGCATGTTAACTGGTATTGGAATTATTATTATTCTAAAGCAAATCCCTCACTTTTTTGGCTATGACACTGATCCAGGAGGAGACTTTGCGTTTTTTCAAGAAAATGGAGAAAATACGTTCTCAGAAATCACCAATGCCGTTAGTTTTATTAACCCTGGCGCAACAGCCATTGGTATGATTGGCTTATTTATTTTAATACTCTGGGGAAATGTACTTTCAAAAAAAGGTAAAATATTCCAAATTATTCAAGGTCCTTTGGTTGCTGTAGTAGTTGGGATTATATATTTCTTAATAACCTCTGGAAACGATTTTTGGCGTATTTCTTCTAACCATTTAGTCAGTGTTCCAGTGCCCGAAAATGCGAGTTCGTTTCTTTCCCAGTTTAGTTTTCCCAATTTTAAAGCTATTACAAACCCTCAAGTCTGGATTACTGCTTTCACGATAGCTTTAGTAGCAAGTCTTGAAACTTTATTGTGTGTTGAGGCTACAGATAAATTAGATCCGACAAGACGTGTTACTCCAACCAATAGAGAATTACTAGCTCAGGGGTCAGGAAATATAATTTCCGGTCTAATCGGTGGATTACCCATTACTCAGGTAATTGTGCGTAGCTCCGCTAATATTCAGTCTGGAGGAAAAACAAAAATGGCTAGCATCCTTCACGGATTCTTACTATTAATCTCCGTTGTTTTAATACCTACTTTTTTAAATAAGATACCATTATCTGTTTTAGCGGCGATATTATTCATTGTGGGTTATAAGCTGGCAAAGCCCTCGTTATTTAAAGTTATGTTTGAAAAAGGGTGGAAACAATTTGTGCCTTTTATTGTAACAATTGTTGGTATTGTATTTACGAACTTGCTGTTAGGGATAATGTTTGGTCTTGCAGTGAGTGCTCTAATCGTGATAGTTAAAAGTTTTCAAAACTCCCATTTTTTACATTTAGAGGATAAAAGTAATGGGACACATATAATAAAAATGACTCTTGCTGAAGAAGTGACATTTTTTAATAAAGGCGCAATTCTCAAAGAGTTGGACAATCTTCCAAATAATACTTTTTTAGAATTAGACGTTAGAAATACCATTTATATTGATGATGATATCGTAGAAATATTAGAAGACTTTTTAGAAAAATCTAAAGATAGAGAAATCAACATTCAAGTGAACTCGTCAAAAGGAATCAATGATAATCCCGAAAGTTTTTATCAATTTTTTCAAACAATTAAATAGGTTGTTTACTGTAAATCATCGTTAAATCCGCAAACAAACTATTGGGTTGTTGATCTGAAAGTGAGAGATATTAGATATTCTTATTTAATAAAAATAATCACTCTTTAATCAGTCATTTTTTTATTGGGAGTTAATAGTTTAATAAAAGAGTACTTTTGCGCGGCTGAATAACATTTGAGGCCACTCATTATGACTGAAATAAAAAATATCGCCATTATTGCTCACGTCGACCACGGAAAAACGACTCTGGTAGATAAAATTCTTCATTATTGTCAGCTGTTTCGGTCCAACCAAGAGACGGGTGAATTAATTCTTGATAGTAATGATCTAGAAAGGGAGCGAGGAATAACTATCCTTTCCAAAAATGTCAGTGTCACCTATAAAAATGTTAAAATCAACATTATCGATACTCCTGGGCACGCAGATTTCGGAGGTGAAGTTGAGAGAGTTTTGAATATGGCAGATGGAGTTTTATTACTTGTAGATGCTTTTGAAGGACCAATGCCTCAAACACGGTTTGTATTGCAAAAAGCTCTTCAATTAGGATTAAAGCCAATTGTAGTCGTTAATAAAGTTGACAAACTAAACTGTGATCCTGAGTCTGCACATGAGGCAGTTTTTGATTTAATGTTTTCTTTAGATGCTGAAGAAGAGCAACTTGATTTTCCTTGTGTTTATGGCTCAGCAAAAGAAAATTGGATGAGTAATGATTGGAAAAATAAAACTGATACGATCGAGCCATTGCTTGATATGGTCTTAAAACATGTCCCTACGGCTCTAGCAAATCCAGGAACTCCACAAATGCTGATAACGTCCTTAGATTTCTCATCATACACCGGTAGAATGGCAATTGGAAAAGTCCATAGGGGAGAGCTAACGGAAAATATGCCTGTTTGTCTTGTAAAACGTGATGGAAAAAAAATTAAAACAAAAATTAAAGAACTATTTATTTTTGAGGGGCTCGGTAAAGTCCGGACAGAAAAAGTTGGTGTAGGAGAAATATGTGCTTTTAATGGAATTGAGGGATTTGAAATTGGTGATACGATAGCTGATTGGGAAACACCTGAGGGGCTACCTCCAATATCTATAGATGAACCTACCATGAGTATGATATTTACAATCAATGACTCTCCGTTTTTCGGTAAAGAAGGAAAGTATGTCACCTCAAGGCATTTACGAGACCGACTAGAAAAAGAATTAGAAAAGAATTTAGCCCTAAAGATGGAGTTGACGGATTCCGCTGATACTTTTAGGATCTTTGGTAGAGGAGTACTTCATTTGTCGGTTCTAATTGAAACTATGAGAAGAGAAGGGTACGAACTTCAAATAGGAAATCCTGAAGTAATCATAAAGGAAATAGACGGGGTTAAATGCGAGCCTGTTGAAGAATTAGTTATCGACTTACCCGAGACTATGAGCGGAACAGCGGTGGAGATGGCAACATTAAGAAAAGGCGAGTTACTAAATATGGTGCCTAAAGGTGACCGTATGATTTTAACATTTCAAATTCCATCTCGAGGATTGATTGGCTTGCGGAATTCACTTTTAACTTCCACTTCTGGTGAAGCGATCATGAATCATCGTTTTATTGAATTCCAGCCACTAAAACAAAATCTCCCTAGGAGAACTAATGGGTCACTAGTCTCTATGGAGCAAGGAATGTCAATAGCCTACTCAATAGACCGTCTTCAGGACAGGGGAAGATTTTTCATTGAGCCTGGAGAAGATATTTATGCAGGACAAATTTGCGGTGAACACACTCGAGGGAGTGATTTAGATGTTAATCTGACCAAGGCCAAAAAGCAAACTAATGTAAGAGCTTCTGGAACAGACGACAAGGTTCGAATAGCGCCAGCGATAAAGTTAAGTTTAGAAGAAGCCCTAGAATATATTCAATCAGATGAGTTGGTTGAAATAACTCCAAAAAGTTTACGCTTAAGAAAGCGTAGAAAAAGTAAAAATTGAGAATTAAGATTTAATAGAATTTTTAAATTAAAATTCATCACCATTTAATGGCACGAATATTAGTTTGTACATTCATATTAAATACCAAAAGTCTTGAGTAATTTAATTAACACGCCATCTGTTCTTATCGCTTTAGCAGCAATTGTTATAGTGTCGTATCTCTTTAATTTACTCGCAAAGAGGACAAGAGTTCCAAGTGTTTTAATGCTTCTTGGAATGGGGATGATTCTTAGTACCGTAGGGAGCTACTTTTCTGTTCCCCAGCCTAACGTTCAACCTTCTTTGGAAATCCTAGGAAGTATCGGTCTAATAATGATAGTTCTTGAAGCAGCATTAGATCTTGAATTCAGCAGAGATAGAAGAAGTCTCGTGGGAAGGAGCTTAATACTAACGCTACTCGAGATGGGATTCACCGTTTTGTTTCTTGCAGGGCTATTTCATGTAGGCATGGATGCGACATGGGAAAGTGCCCTACTATATGCCGTTCCATTAAGTATTTTAAGTTCTGCAATCGTCATTCCCAGCATTGAATATTTCAAAAAGGACTTGAAAGAATTCATGATATATCAGTCAACTTTCAGCGATATAATTGGTATTATGTTATTTTATTTCCTTGTTGAAGGATTTGAGAACCCAAGCGGAAGCGTAAGTGAATGGTTACTGCAATTTGGCTGGTCTTTTGGAATTAGTGTTATCGTCTCTGCAGTATTTTCGTACTTGCTCGTTCTTCTTCTGCAAAACATAAAAACGCAACTTAAATTATTTCTTTTAATTTCTGTTTTAATTCTTCTATATGCGGTTGGAAAATTGCTCCACTTAAGCTCCTTGTTGGTGATTCTTATTTTCGGTATGATTCTAAATAATCCGAAGCTATTCTTCCCTGGACGACTACAACGATTGCTTAAGGCTGATATAGTGAATTCGCTCCTTAAGGACTTTAAGTTGATCACAAGAGAAACTGCGTTTATCGTAAGGACATTTTTTTTCGTTGTCTTTGGTTACAGCATTGATCTGACTTCTCTCGGAAATCCACTTGTTATTTTCTTTGCAGGCCTTTCCTTAATTGGGATTTATCAAATTCGTAAAATGGCTATCACATGGACTGTTTCAAGACCTACCCTCTTGTTAAACTATCTGGCTCCTAGAGGATTAATTACAATTTTATTATTTTATGCAATACCAGAAAACATGACCATCACTCAATTTGATAATGGTATTTTACTCTATATCATACTTGCGAGCAGTAGCATAATGGCATGGGGAATGGTTCGTCACAAAGAAAAAGATGATCATCGAACCCTGGGAGAAGTTATTAGAGAAACTGGTAGCATTGACCCAGAAGCACTTGAAGGGGAGTCTAGAATCAAGTAATTAGTGTTTTCTTATTTAGTGAGCATCTAGCCAATTGTTCCCAACTCCAGTATCAACAACAAGCGGAACATTGAGTTTAAAAGCATTTTCCATTTCTTCAGTCACCAACAATGTTAAATCCTTAAGTTCACTTTTCATAGCATCAAAGACTAATTCATCATGAACTTGTATGATCATCTTTGAAAGGAACCCCTCTTTTTTCATTCTATTATCAACTCCAATCATAGCTAATTTCATAATGTCGGCTGCGGTACCTTGAATGGGAGCATTCACGGCATTACGCTCTGCATGTCCCCTCATAACTCTATTATGAGAATTGATTTCGGTTAAATATCTACGACGACCAATTAAGGTCTCGACAAAACCTTTTTCACGAGCGTGAATTACTTGTTCATCAATATACTTTTTTATCCCTGGATAAGATGAAAAATAACTTTCAATTACCTCTTTTGCCTCAGTGCGAGAAAGACTAGACTGTTGACTAAGTCCAAATGCAGAAACTCCATAGATTATTCCAAAATTAATCGTTTTAGCATTTCCTCTTTGCTCCCTTGAAACCCGATCTAAGGGCACATTAAAGACTTTAGATGCCGTTTTAGCATGGATATCTTCACCACTTAAGAAAGCTTCCTGCATAGCTTTATCTTCACTCATTGAGGCAATGACTCTTAATTCAATTTGAGAATAATCTGCACTCAATAAAACATGATGTGAATCTTTGGCAACGAATAATTCTCTTACCCGCCTACCTCTTGGTGTCCTAATCGGTATGTTTTGCAGATTAGGATTAGCACTTGATAATCGACCTGTTGCAGCTACGGCTTGATTAAATGTAGTGTGAATTCTTCCCGAATTTAGATCGAGTAACGGCGGCAAGGCATCAACATAAGTACTTTTTAGCTTTACTAATTGTCTCCATTCTAAAAGTTTTTTAACAATTATGTGTTCTTCCGACAATTTCTCAATCACTTCTTCTCCTGTAGCGTACTGACCTGTTTTTGTTTTTTTTATTTTACCCTTTCCAATTTTTAGTTCATCAAAAAGAATTTCGCCAAGTTGTTTTGGAGAGGCTAAGTTGAATACACGGCCTGCAATTTGATGAACCTCTACCTCAAGGCTTGCCATTTCTTTACCTAATTCTTGAGAGTAAGCCTTCAGGCCTTCTTTGTCAACGCTAACGCCACATGACTCCATGTCTGAAAGAACGGAAATTAAAGATGATTCCACACCGACATAAAGTTTATCCAGTTCTAACTCTCTAAGTTTACTAAGTAAAATCTGGAATAATTGATAAACCAGATCTACCTCTTCGCACTTTAGCTGACTTAAGTCCTTTATCAATAAGGTCGAAAAATCTATGGTTTTCTTATCAGTTTGATACAAAGAATAGAGATACTTCGATTCAATGGAGTGGGACAGATAATTAACAAACAATCTCTCTTTTGTATGCCTTTGATCTGGCTCTATCAGATAATGCATAATCATGGTATCAAAAAGAGTTCCACGAAGTGCTATCCCATAGTTTAAAAGTGATTGCGATTTATTTTTTATATCATGCCCGACTTTCTTAATAGTCTCATCTTCAAAAAGATTTTTAAATATTTTTAAATACTTCGAGGCTTCATCTTTGACCTCAGAAAATGGCACATAATAAGCTCTATTTGAAGCATAACTAAAAGCCAAGCCAACTATCATATTTTTCTTAGTTGGTGTCGATTTTATCTGAAGACTAAAGCAAATAGAATCTTTCTCCAGAAGCTTTCGATTCAATAGACTAGCAGCCGGAATAGAGTCTATTAAAACATAATCACGATCAGATAACTTGTATTTAGAACTAGATGGAATATCGTCAATTTCATCATTAAGACTAGAGCTAAATAGGTTCATCTGGCCGTCTTTTTTCACTTTAACCTTTGAGCTTTGCACTCCTGCAACATTGATATTTTTTATTGGCAATGAATCATTCGTTTTCTTTATTAGTCTTCTCGATAAGCTCCTGAATTCTAATTTATCTAGTAAGTCTCCTAAAACAATTTCATTAGCCTCTTTGCGCAATAAATCTTCTTCATTAAGATCGATGGGGACATCCGTGATTATCCTAGCTAATATTTTTGACATTCTTCCTTGATCCGCAAATTCACGAACTTTTTCACCAAGCTTGCCTTTTATTTTATCAGCATTATCAAGAATCCCTTCCATAGAATCATATTCTGCCAATAATTTTGCTGCTGTTTTTTCACCAACACTTGGAATACCTGGAATATTGTCTGCAGAATCGCCCATTAGACCTAAAACATCTACCACTTGTTCTACTCTGGCAATTCCCCATTTTTCACAAATCTCTTTTGGCCCTAAAACTGCTGCTGGATCTCCTCCTCTTCCAGGACGCAGCATCTTTATATTATCTGTTACAAGCTGACCAAAGTCTTTATCTGGAGTCATCATAAAAACATTATATCCGGATTTTTCAGCTTTTTTAGCTAAAGTTCCAATTACATCATCTGCCTCAAATCCCTTCACCCCAAGGGCAGTAATATTCATGGCTTCTAAAATTTTATATATAAATGGTACTGCAACCTTTATTCCTTCAGGAGTTTCATCTCGATTTGCCTTATAATCAGCATAGAGTTCTTCACGCGCGACACTTCCTCCTGTATCAAATACGACAGCTATATGACTTGGATTGTACTTTTCTAAAACATCTAATAAGGCCAATAAAAAACCATAGATAGCAGATGTTTCCAACCCTTTACTAGTGACTCTAGGGTTTTTAGCAAATGCGAAATATGCTCTAAAAATAAGAGCGTAAGCATCAAGCAAATAAAGTCGGGGTTGAGTCATACTAATTATCAGATTTCTTCAAAAATACGGCCCTAAACCGCTACTTTTGATGTTCAGATATGATAAATAAAAGTCTCATCATTATTCCCACATTTAACGAGCGCGATAATATCAACGCTGTAATTGAGGCTGTCCTTAATATAAATCATGAATTCCACTTATTAATTGTAGATGATAATTCACCTGATGGAACAGCGGATATTATTCGGGGTCTTCAAAATCGACATTCAGGGAAGTTACATCTGGAGTCAAGAAAAGGTAAGTTAGGCTTAGGAACAGCATATATTCATGGTTTTAAATGGGCTCTCCAAAAAGACTATGATTTCATATTTGAAATGGATGCAGATTTCTCCCATGATCCAAATGATTTGCCAAGATTACTGGATGCATGCGTTACTTACAAAGCGGACCTGGCAATTGGATCAAGATATTCTAATGGTGTAAATGTTGTTAATTGGCCAATGTCTCGGGTATTGCTCAGCTACTGTGCCTCAAAGTATGTCCGGTTCATTACAGGAATTCCGGTTCACGATACAACGGCCGGTTTCAAATGTTACAAAAGATCTGTTCTCGAAGCAATTGATTTTGAAAAAATAAGATTTACAGGATATGCATTCCAAATTGAAATGAAGTTTCGTGCATGGAAAAAGGGGTTCAATCTCGCTGAAGTTCCGGTCATTTTTACGGACAGAAAATTAGGCCAAAGTAAAATGTCTAATGGAATTATTCGAGAAGCGATTTTTGGAGTTATTCTATTAAAAATCACGAGTTTCTTTAAGAGATGAATAAGTTATCAGGGTACTTAATTAAAAATGCGTCATTAGTCAATGATGGTCAAATTAAAGAATGTGATTTACTGATAAAAAATGGTCACATCGAACGAATTGACAGTTCTATTAATCAAGATAAAATCCAGGCCAACATAATTGAGGCAAAAGGTTCTTATGTCCTGCCTGGAGTAATTGATAGTCAAGTGCATTTTCGTGAACCTGGGCTAATTCATAAAGGAGAGATAAAAACTGAATCCATGGCGGCTATTGCCGGAGGAGTAACAAGTTATATTGATCAACCCAACACGATTCCCTCTGCGATAACAATTCTTGAACTAGAAAAAAAATATTTACGCGCTTCAAAAGTTTCTTGGGCAAATTATAGTTTCAACTTAGGTGCTACAAATGATAATTTAGAAGAGTTAAAGCGAGCCTCGAAAGAAAATATTGCAGGGATTAAAATCTTCATGGGTTCATCAACGGGAAATATGTTGGTGGACAACCAAAAGTCTATTGAACGAATATTTTCAGAAGTAGATCATCAATTAATTGCTCATTGTGAAGATGAGCAAACTATTAAAAAGAATTTAGAAGATCTAATTAAAAAGAAAGGAGAAAGGGGACTATTAGCATCCGATCACCCAATTATTCGAAGTTCTGAAGGGTGTTACTTAAGTTCATCTAAAGCCATAAATCTCGCAAAAAAAACTGGTGCCCGATTCCATGTTTATCATGTTAGCACTGCAATTGAATTAGATTTATTTGATGGCTCCATTCCTTTAAAGGAGAAAAGAATAACTTCAGAAGCTTGTGTCCATCATTTATGGTTTTGTGATGAGGACTACAAATCTCTTGGAAATAAAATAAAATGGAATCCTGCTGTCAAGACTGGTTTGGATAGAGCTGCCTTAAGGAGGGGCTTATTAGATGGCCGAATTGATGTAGTTTCTACTGACCACGCGCCGCACACTTTAGAAGAGAAATTGAGACCATATTCAAAAGCACCTGCAGGGGGGCCATCAATTCAATACTCTCTTTTAGCAATGATAGAAATGACCAAACAAAGCAATATGGATATCACCAAAGTTGTACAGTTAATGTGTCATAATCAAGCAGATCTTTTTAGAATTAACAAAAGAGGGTATCTGCGAGAAGGCTACCATGCTGATATTGTTATAGTAGACCCAATGAAAAATACGGTCGTAGAAGAAAAAAAAATATTAAGCAAATGTTCATGGTCTCCATTTGAAAATCAAACATTCGGCTCAAACATAACACATACTTTTGTGAACGGAGTTTTGAATTACCAGAATGGTAAAATTTTGGGTGACACAAATGGTCATAGATTACAATTTCTGAGAAAATGAAGGCTAACAAGTATTTTTTTTTTGTGCTTGTCATATCCTTTGCCTGCAATAGTTCTATGGATATTGAAGGTCCGATATCTGCCCCTCTAGAATTAATTCCAGAAAAAAAATTTATTAATATCCTTTATCAAATGCAAGTGCTAGAAGGAGCAAGAACAGGAACAACGGTCCTTGGAGACTCCATATTATTACGAAACTATTATGGGCATCTTTATCAGAGGATGGAAGTTACCACCGAACAAGTCAGAAATAGTTTTTCCTTTTATCATTCTAATCCAAAGCAAATGTCGCAATACTACCAATGGATAATTGATAGTTTGCGCCAAGACGTCTATGAATTAAATGGGCCAAGAGAATAATGAGTCCTAATCTTTTTCCATTTATTGACGAAAGTTTCGAAAAATTAGCTTTAACTATTTTTAAATATCAGGCTAAAAACAATCCAATTTTTAGCTCATGGCTGAACTCTCTGGGCTGGGATTCACAGAAGATAGAGATAACAAATAATATATCTGAAATCCCATTTCTTCCTGTAAGTGCGTTCAAAACCCATAAAGTAGTAACTGGTGAATTTATTCCTGAAGTTGTTTATACATCAAGTGGCGCTATCAATTCTAAGCACTTCGTTTCAAGCAAAAGCCTATATTTAAAAAATGCTCAATTAGGCTTTGAAAAATTTTATGGTCCTGCCAAAGATTATGCCTGGTTATGTCTTCTGCCCGGATATCTTGAAAGAAACGGATCGTCGTTAATTGATATGGCAGAATACTTTATATCAATATCTGAGCATGATGAAAGTGGATTTTTCATTAAAGGAATCGATGAATTAAAATATAGACTCGACACTTTAGAATTAAATGGCATTCCGACAATATTACTAGGGGTGACTTTTGCACTTCTTGACCTAACTGAAGCCATGGACCCAATGCAACTAAATCATACGATCATTATGGAAACGGGCGGGATGAAGGGCCGAAGAAAAGAACCAATTCGGAATGAAATTCATGAAAAATTGACATCATTCTTTGGGGTGAAAAAAATTCATTCTGAATACGGAATGACAGAGTTACTTTCTCAAGCTTATAGTTTTGGAGATGGTCTATTTCGTCCACCACCTCAAATGAATATTCTCCCAAGATCTCTTGAAACACCTTTAATAAATTCCACACTCAATAAGGTTTCAGGGTTAAATGTAATAGACCTAGCAAATTCAGACTCATGTTCTTTTATCGCGACAGACGATATCGGCAAGATATTTGAAAATGGTTTCTTTGAAGTTATTGGAAGAATTGATGGATCTGACCAAAGGGGCTGCTCTCTTCTTTCAATCTGATTAAAAAAATAATATTTACCACACAATATTCCTTAGACACAGTTATATTTATTCAAATATGAGTTTAGATTTTAAATTTTTATTGCCGAACAATTTTTATGTGATGATATTTTCCACATTTCTTTGCTCCAGTCCTCTTTCTGGGCAATGGGTTCATGACTGGACCGAAATAAATGTCAACGGTGAACCAGCATTTAAATTAATTGATAGCACATCTGTGTACGCAAAAAATACAGATAATGGCTATGAGGTTTTTAAAAGAGTTTTAGTTAATAGATCCTCTGTCCAAAATAACTCTCTTGAAAAAGGTTCTATCATACGCAATTCAAAAGGTTCTCAAATAGGTATAACACTTGAGAATCTTATTTTAAAAGACTCATTTATTCCCACAACCCGACGTCTAGCAAAAAAGTATGTCTCCATCATGATTAATGGAGAGGTCAATTCCACATCCTTTGTGAGAAATTCATGGCCAGATAAAGCTTTAGTAAGACTAATGAATGAAAAAAGAGTCGGTGCATTTTGGCCTACTTTTGAGGAGTATTTGAGGAAGTTTAACTTTATACATTATAGAAAAAGCAGTGTGCCGGAAGAAATTTCGGACGCAGGACTAAATGTATATGTTTTGCCTTACCGCGATTATTTAAACAAAGAAAATCAAGGATTTCGAATGATAATTTTCACAAGAGGAAGCTCAGCAATACAATGTGTACTTGTCTCAAGTGTTGACTCAAAAAAAGAAAAGTTAGATTTTCCAAAAATTAAACTTTTTGAAGAAAAGCCTTTCGGATCACTTTATCATTTTGGAAAACCCAATAAGAATCAATCAGAAGGTTATGAAGTCATGGCCTATGATCTATTACCTTATGACGATTAAAATAAAATATTAATCATATTATGACTTTATCAAATGAGGTTTTTATTTTCTTAAAAAAGCTCAGATTAAACAATAACAGAGAGTGGTTTCAAGTCAATAAATTGAACTTTAAATCTCAAGAAGAACGTATCAAGGGATTTGGCGAAGAGTTGAAAAACAGACTTGAATTAAGTGATAAAATAGATAGCTTTAAAGTCTTTAGAATCTACAGAGATGTTAGATTCTCAAAAGATAAGACACCCTATAAAATTCATTTTGGACTGACATGGACACGAACAAAACCAAAATATAGAGGAGGTTATTATCTTCACATTAGTCCTGGCAATAATTTCTTGGCATGTGGGTTTTGGGATCCCAATTCAAATGACCTTAATAGAATTAGAGAAGAATTAATTCTAGACTCAAGTGAGTTTAAAGGTGTAATAAACTCAAGCTCACTCAAAAATATTTGGGGAGACCTCAAAGGCAATGAGCTCAAAACATCACCAAGAGGGGTAGATAAATCTCATGCTGACATTAGTTTAATTAGAAAGAAACAATATATATTTTCAATTGCCTACTCTGATGAAGAAGTTTGTCAAGAGGGCTTTATTAATAAAGTCGAGATCGCATTAAAAGAGATCCGCCCATTTTTAGATTATATGTCTGATGTTTTAACAACTGATAAAAATGGGGAACCCTTATTGTAAAACCACTAAAGCGTAGTTCTTCTTGCCTTTTTGAACGACTAAATATTTCTCTTTCAAAAAGTCTGTCAGGGTTAATTGATCATCCAAAGAAATTTTGGATTTATTTATTGATACAGCCCCTGCTTGAATTAATTTCTTTGCCTCCCCTCGTGATTTGAATAAGCCACTATTCGCAGTTACAAGGTTCATAACTGATATTCCAGGATCCAATAATTTAGAGGAAACATTAAGAATAGGCACTCCTGAAAACACATCTAGTAAATCTTTTTCGCTTAACTCCTTGAGCATCTCCGTTGTCCCTTTTCCAAATAATATTTCACTAGTTTTTATGGCATTATTTGCAGCTTCAGCAGAATGTACCCTTTCCGTCACATCTAGAGCCAGCTCTTTTTGAAGTACTCTTAAATGAGGATTTTCGATGTGTTTCTCTTCTATCTTTTCTATCTCAGTTTTACTTTTTGTTGTGAATATTCTAATGTAATCACTGGAATCCTCATCTGAAGAATTCAACCAAAACTGATAAAAGTTATACGGACTAGTGCGCTTTGGGTCGAGCCATATATTTCCACCTTCCGTTTTCCCGAATTTTGTTCCGTCAGCTTTTTTTATCAATGGTGTTGTTATGGCAAATGAGTTTTCGCCTCCCATTCTTCTGTTAAGCTCAATACCAGTTGTAATGTTACCCCATTGATCACTGCCTCCCATTTGCAATCTAATTTCTTTATTTTTTGATAAAAAATGAAAATCAAAAGCCTGTATTAATTGGTAACTGAACTCTGTAAAACTTATACCTGAATCTTGCCGACTTTTAACGGAATCCTTAGCCAACATATAATTAACGGTAATATGTTTACCTACATCTCTGATGAAATCCAAAAAATTAAAATTCTGAAACCACTCATTATTATCTAAAATAATTGCTGAATTATTTAATAATTTTTCGATTTGAAGCCTTTGTGAAACAAGGTTCGCCTTCAATCTTTCCTTACTCAATAATTTTCTTTCTTCAGCTTTAAACGAAGGATCTCCAATCATTCCTGTTGCTCCACCTAACAATGCTACAGGCTCATGCCCTGCTCTTTGAAAGTGGATTAACATCATTACTTGAACAAGATTACCAACACCTAAAGAGTCTGCCGTAGGATCAAATCCGATATAACCTTTTCTTGAATCTGAAGCTAAAAACTCCTCAACTCCGGGAGTTATATCATGTAACATCTTACGCCAACGCAACTCTTCGATAAATGAAATACTCATAGGTACAAAGTTACAAGAGCTGGAGGACAGAACACAGATTTAAAAAGTACATTTGTTGACATGTTAATAGTTACTGGCGCATCTGGCTTATTAGGATCACAAATATTACTGAATGCCGCAAGGAAAGGAGATATGTCTCTTCGAGGAATTTATCGAAATCCAAAATCTTTAGACATTGTTAAAACTAGTTACATAGCTCAAGGAGAGATAGACAAATTTGAATCTATAGAATGGGTTCAGGCTGATTTAATGGATGCATTCGAAACGGAGGAAGTTATCAAAGGCGCAAAGTACATAATACACTGTGCTGCATTTGTATCTTTTAACAAATCTGACGCAGATTCTATGTTAAAGGTTAATCCTGAAATCTCGGAGAATGTTTGGTCTGCGGCTATGAAAAATAAAATTATCCATGGAGTTCATGTGAGCAGTATTTCAACATTTTCCTTTAATCCAAATGATAATTATACTAATGAAAACTCTGAAACTAAGCCTGCAAGCTTAAGCCCATACGGGAAAAGTAAATGGGCTTCAGAATTGATTGCTTGGAAATATCAAGCAGAAGGGTTTTCTATATCTATAGTTTCTCCAAGCGTTATAATTGGATGTCCAGCTTGGAAAAACGGAACCAGCTTAATCCCAAAAAAAATAAAAAACGGATTGCCATTTTATCCTTCTGGAGAAACTGGTTGGGTTGACGCCCAGGATGTGGCAGACTTCATCTTGCAAATCATCCCTAAAAGTATATCTGGAGAAAAATATATATTAAATGGTCATAATGGATCCTTTAAGGAGGTTTTCAAAGACATTGCTTTGGAGATGAACTGTAAACCCGCAAAATGGGAGATTCCATATTTATTACTAAAAACAGTCTCTCTAATTGAAGCTGCATATTCCAGATTTACGTTTTATGAGCAAAGACTCTCAGCTGATACAATTCGCACAAGCAAAGTGAAAAGAAAATATGATGCAGGAAAATCTTTAGCTGCTGGGTTTACCTATCGACCCTGGAGAAAAACTATTATTACTCTAGCTCAACAATTTAAATCATTATCGACGCAAACGAAATGATAGATTTAAATATTGTCAGACATTAGTTTAACAATGGCTTTAGTATCAAATTTATGATTCCAACCCCAGTCTAATTTAGCTTCACTATCATCTATACTTCCAGGCCAAGAATCAGCGATTTTTTGTCTTGAGTCTGGTTTAAATGTGATATTAAATTCAGGATAAATTTTCTTTATTTCATCAAATAATTCTCTTGGAGTAAAATCTACACCTGACAAATTAT
The DNA here is from genome assembly GCA_913009655.1 of uncultured Cryomorphaceae bacterium. Classification (GTDB taxonomy): domain Bacteria; phylum Bacteroidota; class Bacteroidia; order Flavobacteriales; family Schleiferiaceae; genus TMED14. Next base: position 17,786 of record CAJVWI010000003.1, on the reverse strand, counting down.
AACTTGTCCGAATCTTAATTGAGTCTGGATCAGCCTCCATTATTTCAATTGTAGCCCGCACAGCGTCATCCATATACATCATGGGTAAGCGCGTATCTGGTCCTAAAAATGAGCGGAAATCAATTCCTTTACGAGCGGAATGAAATATTTCAATGGCATAATCCGTTGTTCCTCCGCCAGGCATTGTTTTCCAGGAAATCAAACCGGGATAACGAATGCTTCGAACATCTACTCCATAATTTTCAAAATAATACTGACACCAAAGTTCACCTGCTGATTTTGAAATACCATAAACAGTATTGGGATCCATTACAGTGAACTGAGGAGTCTTTATCTTAGGCGTGCTTGGACCAAATACAGCTATCGAGCTAGGCCAAAAAACACGTTGAATTATACGTTCTTTTGCTAAATCAAGTATGTTCAATAATGTTTTCATATTTAATTCCCACGCTCTTTTTGGTGCCTTTTCCCCTGTTGCACTGAGTATCGCAACAAGATGATAGATTTCCGTAACTCCCTCATTCAAAACCAGATCACGCAGAGCAGATTCATTTGTTGCGTCTAATTCATAGAATGGTGATGCTAAATTATCTACTCTAAGGTCAGCGGCAATGACATTGGCAATACCTCTTTTTGATCGAAGCTCAGATACTAACTCTGTCCCAATTTGCCCAGCAGCTCCAATTACAAGCGATTTTTCCATCTTCCAAATGTACCGAGGAAACAGCCTCTGTCGGTATAGATAATATCTATTATTTAATCCTAAATACAATTTCAATTAGCGAATTATCCAAATTTCATTCCTGAATTGAATTTATACCTTTGCAATCATGCCTATTAAAACATCAAAAGTGATCCTTCATAATAAATTGGATCGTGATACTTTAATCCGACAACTCAATGAGGAGTCTTTCTCTAGAAAGACTCTATCATTCTACAGGTATGTAGAAATAAAGAACCCTCAAGGATTTCGTGATTCATTATATGAAAAATGGATGTTATTAGAATGCTTTGGACGAATTTATATCGCTCATGAAGGCGTAAATGCTCAGATGAGTGTCCCTGAGCATAATTGGCAGAAATTTATAAATCAGCTCGAAGACTGGGAGGAATTCAAAAATATTGCATTCAAAATTGCAATTGAAGATAATGGGGGATCATTTTTCAAGCTTAGCATTAAAGTCCGTAAACAAATAGTAGCTGACGGATTAACAATGCAAGACTATGATGTCACTAATGTTGGAAAACATTTGGATGCGAAATCATGGAATGCCCTGATGGACAAAGAGAATAGCATTGTTGTTGACATGCGCAATTATTATGAAAGTGAAATAGGTCACTTCTCAGGCTCTATTCTCCCTAAATCTGAAACATTTCGAGAGGAATTACCGGAAGTCTTGGATATACTAAAAGGTCAAGAGAACAACCCTGTACTTCTTTATTGCACAGGTGGCATAAGATGTGAAAAAACATCTTCTTTTTTAAAGCATCATGGCTTTCAGGATGTGAATCAACTTCATGGTGGGATTATTGATTATGCCAGACAGGTAAATGAGGAAGAGCTTGAAAACAAATTTAAAGGGAAAAATTTTGTCTTTGATGAACGCCTTGGTGAGGCTATTTCCAAAGATGTAATTTCAAACTGTCACCAATGTGGTGAGCCAAATGACACTCATGTAAATTGTTCGAATAAGTCTTGTAACTTACTTTTTATTCAATGTAAAAACTGTCAGGATGAAACAGAAATAACATGCTCAAGCGAGTGCCAAAAAATTATTACTTTACCAGAGCAAGAACAGGCATTAATTCGTCGCAAAAGAGGAACAGAAAAACGAGATAAGAGGTTCTACAGATCACATTCATTAAAAAAATAGTCTAAATGTTATATCATAAAATTGGTTCCGTACCTGAGAAAAGACATACTATTCACGAAAAATCAAATGGAGACCTCTATTACGAGCAATTATTTGGGACGGAAGGTTTTCATGGTGTCAGCTCTCTTCTTTATCATTATCACCGTCCAACAATGGTATCAAAAATAGGAGATACTATTAATCTAAAGCCAAAGCCAGCGATAAATAATAATATCGTCAGTAGGATGCTTCAAGGATTTAACGTTAAACCTAAAAACGACTTTATCAAAGCACGAACACCTGTGCTTTTCAATAATGATGTACAAATGGATCTTGCCTCACCCAAAAAAGGGAAAGCGGATTACTTTTATAAAAACTCTGATTGTGATGAGGTTCTTTTTATCCACAAAGGAACGGGAACCCTCAAAACTATGTTTGGTGAATTAAGATTTAAATATGCAGATTATGTGATTATTCCTAGAGGGACAATCTATCAAATTGAATTTGACAATGATCATAATAAATTATTAATTATTGAGAGCAAATCTCCGATCATTACTCCTAAGAGGTATCGGAATGAATTTGGTCAACTTCTTGAAAATTCACCCTTTTGTGAGCGGGATATAAAATTGCCTAAAAATCTGGAAACAAATAATGAAAGGGGTGAATTTCTTATCAAAATAAAAAAAGAAGGACTTCTCCATGACATAAGCTATGCAAGTCACCCTTTTGATGTCGTCGGATGGGATGGCTACTGCTATCCATATATATTTTCTGCTTTAAATTTTGAACCAATAACTGGTCGAATTCATCAGCCTCCCCCGGTTCATCAAACATTTGAGGCGAATAATTTTGTGATTTGTACTTTTGCACCAAGACTTTACGACTACCATCCAAAATCTATACCTGCCCCATATAATCATAGTAATATAGATTCCGATGAAGTATTATACTATGTTGATGGTGACTTTATGTCAAGAAATCATGTAGAGAATGGCTACATAAGTCTGCATCCCGGAGGCATTCCTCATGGCCCTCACCCTGGGGCTTATGAAAGATCCATTGGCCAAAAAGAAACCTCAGAACTAGCGGTTATGGTTGATACCTTTAAGCCCTTAAAAGTCACCCAGGCTGCATTGGACATTGAACTAAAAGAATATTGGAAATCCTGGCTTGATTGAGAAGGCTAAACATTAAGCATAATATTATAATCAACGTAAAAAAATATGAATTACGATAACACTTCCTTAAAGCTGCCAATAGAAAATATTGAAGCTGAGGATTATCTCCCTTTAAATGGGACCGATTATATTGAGTTTTATGTGGGTAATTCGAAACAGTCTGCACACTTTTTTAAAACAGCATTCGGATTTCAAGATTATGCTTACGCCGGCCTAGAGACCGGATTGAAAGACAGGACTTCATATGTCTTAAAACAAGATAAAATTATTTTGGTTTTAACTTCGTCTCTAATCACTGAAAATGAAATAAATGAGCATCTTATTAAACACGGTGATGGTGTTAAAAATATGGCAATTTGGGTTGACGATGCGACAAAGAGCTGGAAAGAAACTACAAGTAGGGGAGCTGAGTCTGCATTTGAGCCTTATAAACTAAAAGATGATAACGGATATGTCATTCTCTCAGGCATAAAAACATACGGTGACACCGTACATATTTTTATAGAAAGGTCGAATTATACTGGCACATTTTTACCTGGTTTTGTCAAATATTCCTCAGAATATAGTCCCGATAGCACAGGGCTTAAGTTTATCGACCACATGGTTGGAAATGTTGGATGGAATGAGATGAATACTTGGGTCAAGTATTATAAAGAGGTTATGGGCTTTGCCCAACTCGTATCCTTTGACGATAAGGATATTTCAACAGAATATACTGCCTTGATGTCAAAGGTTATGACCAATGGAAATGGTAGAATTAAATTCCCGATTAACGAACCAGCAGAGGGTCGAAAAAAATCACAGATTGAGGAATATATAGATTTCTATAATGGCCCTGGGGTTCAACACCTGGCATTAGCAACTGACGATATAGTTCATACTGTTAATGAATTACGAGATCGAGGTGTTGATTTTCTTCAAGTGCCTAAATCATATTATGATGACGTTTTGGACAGGGTAGGAGAAATTGATGAAGACATACGCCCTTTAAGAGATTTAGGCATTTTAATTGATAGAGATGAAGAAGGGTATTTATTACAAATTTTCACAAAACCATTAATGGATAGGCCGACTGTATTTTTTGAAATAATCCAAAGAAAAGGAGCCAAATCTTTTGGAAAAGGGAATTTCAAAGCATTGTTTGAAGCAATTGAAAGAGAACAAGAAAATCGAGGAACCTTGTAAAAGAGTATCTATAAATTCAAAAACATTATTAGATTTAACTGATCTCGACTGGAGGATCCTTGTAAAAATTGATTCATATAACCCAACTCGAGGTTAATCCCTTCTGATAATTTGTACCCGACACCTCCATAAAGTCGATTTCTATCAAAAAAATTCTCTTCTATACTCAGAAAAAACTCATTGTAACCTGATAAATAGAATTTATTCTCTTTTCCCTTCTTGAATGGAAAACGAGCACTTATAAAGTAGCGAAAGCGCATTTTAAATTCTGACTCTATAAATCTTTGCTCTAGACGAAATCGGTGACCTAATTGAAGGTGGTTAATTTTTTGTTTTGAAATAAATTGTTGAAAAATTCGGTGCTCATTTATAGGAACCTCCTCCACTAATTCATCATAATTTTGAGATAAAATATAACCATAACCCAATAGTAAATTTTGATTTTTATTACTAAAAGTATAGCCCAATCCCGTCCTTAGTAAAAGCTGCTCTAAGTCGCCAAAAAAATTATAATTTCGGTGCTGAATCTCATGATGCCAATTCCAATCTTGATTTATTTTTTTACTACCAATATATATTAACCAATTACCTAAATCGCTTTGTTGAGCCTTAAGTGCACTAGGTAAAATAAAAACACAGATCAACAACCCTAAAAAGGACTCTTTTCCAAAATATTTCATCAAGTTGTCTAGTTTATTCAAAGAATTCTACTCCGCCATCTTGAATGCGATACATTCCTCCAACAATTTTTAATTCTTTTGAATCATGCATCTCTTTTAAAACATCACTCTCTCTGAGTATTGCTTCAATAGTTAAATGCACATTTTCTTTAGCCACTTTGTTAACAAAGTCGATGTTAGAAGAATTTCGCAAACTATTATCTTCTGGAGTTTTAACAGCTTTCACAGCTGGCTTTATTTTCTCCAACATTCCAGTTAACTTGCCTAGTTTCGCGTCGTCACATGCCCCCTTTACAGCGCCACATGCCGTATGCCCTAAAACAACAATTAATTTCGTTCCTGCTAGTTTGCATGCAAACTCCATGCTTCCCAAAATATCATCATTCACAAAATTGCCTGCTATTCGAACACTGAAAATATCGCCAATTCCTTGATCAAATATTAATTCTGATGAAACCCTAGAATCAATACAACTTAATATTGTAGCAAAGGGAAACTGTCCAGTGCTAGTTTCAGTAACCTGTTCAATTAGATTCCGATCGGCTTTTATGTTCTTTTGAAACCTCAGATTCCCCTGCTTTAAAATATCAATTGACATTTGAGGAGTTATATTATTCTGGGATTCTTTAGTTTGGGCATTCATAATGATATTTTTTTAAGGAGTTTTTTGAAAAGTTTAAAATCAAAAATAAGACCAAAAAAATATTGGAATATTAAATATTCCTTTCGGCACTTATTTTAAGCATAGCACGTCTGTAATTATCTATGGAAACGAAATAATTGGGGTCCTCTAAAACGTTTACATCACATATTTTTTCAGCCTTTTTTATCAATTTCACACAATCAGGGGAGAGATGACGCAAATGGATTGACTTGCCATTGCTAAGGTATCTTTCCGCCAATTTATTTAAAGCTTCAATTGCAGATTGATCTACAACTTTGGATTCTGCAAAATCCACGACTACTTCGTTAGGATCATCTTTTACATCAAACTTAGAATTAAATAAATTTATCGATCCAAAAAACAGTGGGCCAAAAATCTCATAATGCTTAATTCCATGTTGGTCAATATGTTTCCTTGCTCTAATCTTCAATGCATTTTGCCATGAAAAAGCTAACGCTGAAATAACTACTCCTGTTATAACAGCAATAGCTAAATCAAAAAATACAGTCATTGTTGTTACTATGATAATTACAAAAACATCAGTTAGCGGCACCTTATTCCATATTTTTAGAGAATTCCAGGCAAATGTTCCAATAACAACCATAAACATAACTCCGACCAATGCAGCAATTGGAATCATTTCAATATATTCAGAAGCAAATAGGATAAAACATAACAGCGATAAAGACGCAACAATCCCCGAAAGTCTTCCTCGACCTCCAGATTTGATATTTATTATAGATTGACCGATCATAGCGCATCCTCCCATCCCGCCAAAAAATCCATTTAAAATATTAGCCCCTCCTTGAGCAATGCATTCTTTATTTCCACTACCATGAGTCTCGGTTAATTCATCAACAAGGTTCAATGTCATTAGTGACTCGATTAAACCTATGGCTGCAAGTATTAAAGCATAAGGTATTATAAATTTTAGTGTCTCCAAACCAATTGGAATAAGAGGAATATTAAAACTTGGTAAACCTGCTTTAATGCCTTCACCACCGCCTTCAGTAATAAATGACTTTACTGTAGAAGTGTCTATGTCCCCAAGAATAACTATTGATGACACCAATACAATAGCAGTTAATGCTCCAGGTATGTTCTTAGTTAGTTTAGGTAGAAAAAACATAATTGACATAGTTAGACTCACCAATCCAAGCATAATATAAAGAGATGATCCTGTAAGCCATTCTCCCTTAGTTTTAAACATGCCAAGCTGGGATAGAAATATTACAATTGCTAAACCATTGACAAACCCCATCATCACGGAACTAGGTATCATTCTAACAAATTTTCCCATCTTTAAAAAACCAGCAAGAGCCTGAAAAATTCCTGTCAAGATAAGAGTTGCAAATAAGTATTGTAATCCCATGAATTCTCCTCCGGATGTCAAAGCGTTACCCTCACTAATTAAGTGTACCATAACTACAGCCATTGCTCCTGTTGCTCCAGAAATCATGCCGGGGCGACCTCCAAATACAGAAGTAATAATCCCCATTATAAATGCCCCATAAAGGCCTACGACGGGTGGTATGCCTGCCACAAAAGCGAAAGCCACTGCCTCAGGAACTAGAGCCAAAGCAACTGTTATTCCCGATAAAATGTCATCTTTAATAGTCCCTTGGGACCGCTCAAAAAACTCAGTAATTGATTTCAATATTCTATAACTAGTTAGCGCGCGAAAGTAGACATAATAACTAACCTATTAGGCTCTAAAAAGAATTCTTTGGAAAGAATATTTATAAAAAAAACTAAATATGATATATTCAAAAATCAGATGGTCATAAAAATATATTACGAACTTTAATCCTAATGCATATCCAAAGATTATTCAAGATTAACTGCATAATTCCGCTAGCTCTTCATAAAGTCTTATCAACTCAACATTACCATATTCTTCTTGAGTCAAAGGCTCATTATTATATTCATATTGCATGAGCATTCTTGCAAGCATTTGCATGAATTGCAAATCGGTCTGAACTTCATTTTGAATAGCTTTTTTATCTGAACCTTTGAACTGAGCATAATATCTCAATTCTTCTTCCATTGCATTAGAAAAATCTTGCACATAATTCATGGCCTTTTCCTTAGCACCAGCCTGGTAATATCCTTCAATTAAGTTCAAGAAGAAATAATCATAGCCCAATTTATTCACAGGCATTTTTTCCATAGCAAAATCTAAAACATTTAATGCTTCTTGATTTCTTCCTAAACGTGAAAGTTCGGAGGCAAGCCTACCATAATTAATACGCAAATTAAAAGTGGATCTTCTAACAGTCTCATCAAGAAACACCTCAGGTTTTTCCATATTCCCAAAATTGAATTTGTTTTCATCATTTTCAGGATTATACATTACCGATAGCATTTTGTCTGCATTCACAGACCCAAAATCAAACTGATTTCCAGATCCCTCTGTTACAACTGGAACAAATCGATATGCCAATCCTTCTAGACGAAAATACTTTTGTAACCAAAAGAAAGAACTAGCAGAACTACCCACAGTTGTGGAGAAGTAAATAGGCCTAGACCAATTATTATTTGAAATTAAATCTATCAACATGAGATCCCTTTTTGAGATTACATTAGAATTCCAATTCCAATCAATAAAATCGACAATTTTTGATGTGTCTGATACAACTCCATTAGAAATAACTGCACTTTTGTCAACTGGGATGCGAAGTTTTTTCATTGGGAAAAACTGTAATTTCTTTGGGCTCTGTGTATTTGGGAATGCCGTAAAGAAAACACCATCATCATTGCGTAAAGCATAGTTAATAAAATCTTTAGCATACCATCTCCCTGAGATTTTTAAATCTTGATAATAAAGGACATCTCGAGTCCCCTGGACATAATCCTTTTTCTCCAAGGAGAAAGGAACCGCATCTCCATCATAAAATTTTCTCTTCATCATATCTATGTACCAATCGGTATTTAATAATGACAAATTGACGATTCTTACATCTGTTCGATATCCCTCCACCTCTTGAACATACCATAATGGGAAAGTATCATTGTCTCCATTCGTAAAAAGAATAGCATTAGGCTCACAGCTATTCAAATACATTTTCGCAATCTCCCTGGCTGTATATCTATCACTTCTATCATGATCATCCCAATTCTGAGCGGCCATGAGAGAAGGGATAATTAATGCTATCACCGTTATGATTGATGCAGATAATGAACTTCTATATTTACCTAACCATTCATAAATAGCAATAACTCCTAAACCAATCCATATTGCAAAAACATAGAATGAGCCAACAAAGGCATAATCTCTTTCCCTTGGCTCAAACGGTTTATGATTCGTATAAACCACAATAGCTAAACCTGTAAACAGGAATAATAAGGTAACTACCCAAGCATTCCTTTTATCACGCTTAGCCTGGAAGTAAAGTCCTGCTAATCCTAAAATAAGAGGAAGTCCAAAGTAAACATTCCGTGATGGGTTACTAAGGAAATGCGCTGGCAAATTATCTTGCGGACCAAGCCTCATCTCATCAATAAATGATATTCCAGTAATCCAATTCCCTTTTGTTAATTCATATCTATTTTGATCGTCATTCTGTCTTCCCGAGAAATTCCACATGAAGTATCGAAACCACATTTGACCAACCTGATAGTCCACAAAGAATCGAAAATGATCTTTAAATTGCATTTTATCTGTCTTTTTCACTCCCATCAGCTTTTGATAGTTTTCGACATGATTGGCCTGATCTGACCACATTCTAGGGAAAAACCCGATATCATTTTTTGAATAATTAGGTTTAGATGCCTTTCCATTATTCGTGATTTCGTATTCACCAGATTCTTTACTAAAAGCATATGCAGGTGGTCCATCTGTATATGGTTTTTTATTGTCCAACTGACTATTAAAGCTTTGGCCAAATAAAATAGGCCAGTCACCGTATTGATCTCTATTATAGTAAGAAAGAAGAGCCATGGCGTCTTCCGGATTATTCTCATCGATGGGAGTATTTGCATTGGATCGAACGGCTAGAACAATAAAACTCGAATAACCAATAAGAAGAAAAACCAAGGCATGAATTCCCTGTGAAATCAATGGTCTGTTATTTCTCTTCGCCCAGGTGATCCCAAAGTAAATAGCGCCGCCTAGTAATAAGACTGCAATAAAAGACCCTGAATTTTTAGGCATACTCAGTGAATTCACAGCAGTAATTTCTAACCAGCCAAAAAGTGAAAGAACAAAAGGAATTATAATTGCAAAAACGAGCCCCAATATTCCTATTGAAGCTGCATTAGCAAGGACCCATTTCTTCCAATTCACATCTGGAAATTTTTTATAGAAATAAATCATTACCACGGATGGAATTGTTAAAAAAACCAAAATGTGAATCCCAACAGATAGACCTGTGAGGTAAGCAATTAATAACAACCAACGATTTGCATATTCATCTGTATCAACAACAGACTCCCATTTTAAAACTGCCCAAAATGCTATGGCGGTAAAACAACTTGACATTGCATAAACCTCTCCCTCTACAGCTGAGAACCAAAATGAATCACTGAATGTAAATGCTAATGCACCTACTAGACCTGATCCTAATAAAATAATTTCTTGACTTTTAGAAATATCAACTGTAGAGAATAGTTTTCTTCCAAGCATCGTAATCGTCCAAAACAGAAAAGGAATTGTAAATGCACTGGAAAGTCCTGAAACCATATTTACGTAAAAAGCCTGTCTTGAAACATCGCCAAGGGCTAATTGCGACAGCACATTTGCCACTAACTGAAATACCGGAGCCCCAGGAGGGTGACCAACTTGAAGCTTTACTGAAGTAGCAATATATTCACCACAATCCCAAAAACTTACCGTAGGCTCTAAAGTGCTCACATAAGTAAATAAAGCAATCAGGAAGGTGAGCCATCCCGTAAAAGAATTGACTTGTTTGAAGGAGAAATTCATAGAACTTGAAATTATAAAATAGAACTGCTAAGATACTATTATGACTGAGATCAATAAACTTTATAAAAGCTAAAGGGAATTACTCATGTCAACTCCAAGTTTTCTGCCTATTAGCTGGCTAAGTTTGACTCTTAAACTTGGGTGTTGAATGTCTGCGATCGCGTCATTAGCGAAAGCTAACATTAATAACGCCTTTGCCTCTTTTATTCTTATTCCGCGAGCTCTTAAATAAAATAAAGCATCTTCATCAAGCTGTCCTATAGTGCAACCATGGGAACATTTAACATCATCTGCAAATATTTCAAGTTGAGGTTTAGTATCAACAGCAGCCTTTTCACTAAGAATTAAGTTATTATTTTGCTGATATGCTTGTGTTTTTTGAGCATCAACGTGAACATATATTTTACCGTTAAAGACTCCACGAGAAAAATCATCATAGATTCCTTTATATGACTCATGGCTAGAGCAGTTTGGTGCTATATGATCAACTCGCGTATGATGATCTACAAGCTGACGATCACTACCTAAAGAAAGTCCAAACATTCGGGCTTCAGCTCCTCTTCCGATCAAAGAAAAATCTAAATTATTTCTTATAAATTTTCCACCAGTTGAAATAGTATGGACTATCGCCGTACTGTTTTTTTCTTGATGAATCTTACTATGCTGAGTTAAAGACGCGTTAGACGCATCATGTTGAAGTTTGACCCAATGAATTTTAGCATTTGAGCCAACATGAAGTTCATCAACAGCGTTTGTCCATGTTTCATGATTTGTCAATGAATGATGTCGTTCAATTATCTCTGCACTTGACCCCTCTGAAAGAATAATCAAACTCCTTGTTTGATTAAATACAGGAGTGTCCCCAGTACTAAAATAAAGGACTTGAATTGGCTTGTCAACAACAGTCTTTTTTGGAATATTTACGTACAAACCCTCCCAGGCCAGGCCAGTATTTAGTTGAACTAGCGGGCCGTCGTCTTTTGTTAGCTTATTAAAATAACTTTCAACAACATCTGGATACTTTTTCCATGCGCTTCCTAAGGTGCATATATCATAATTAGTATGAGTTGTTTCAGAAAGCCATGATGAATAGCGACCATTAATAAATACAACTCGATAACAATCTATGTCATTGACAAGAAATTGTTTAATATCATTAAAATCAATTTGTTCATCTTGTTCAAGAGGAGCAAATGGAGATGGGAAATTATATTCAGGGGCAGTTAGTTTCTTAAGAGAGGTGTACTTCCATTCTTCTTCTCTCACTGTCGGAAAGCCTTGACTTTCAAACTTTTCAATTGCCGTTCTACGCTGAGAGGTAATTAATTCACTTGAAGCTTGGGCAAATTGTGTTTCATTCAACCAGTAAAAAGCAGACAAGCGATCCTTCATTCTTGCTCTTTTTTGATCCAATCATATCCTCGCTTTTCAAGTTCAATAGCTAATTCCTTATCCCCAGATTTTACAATTTTTCCATTAAAAAGAACATGAACAAAATCTGGGACGATATAATCTAACAATCTTTGATAATGAGTAATTATAATAAATGTATTTCTATTACTTCTTAATGAATTAACTCCATTCGCAACAATTCTAAGTGCATCGATATCTAATCCTGAATCCGTTTCATCTAGAATAGCCATCTTTGGTTCTAGCATTGCCATCTGAAAAATTTCATTTCGTTTTTTCTCACCGCCGCTAAATCCTTCATTTAAAGAACGGCTTAAAAAGCCTTTATCCATTTCTAAAACGCCCATTTTTTCCCGCATCATTTTTAACATTGGAGAAGCCCCTAAGGGTTCTTCTCCTTTTGCTTTACGAATTTCATTAAGTGCGGTCCTAATAAAGTTCGATACCGTAATCCCAGGGATCTCAACTGGATACTGAAAACTCAAGAAAAGGCCTAAATGCGCGCGCTTTTCTGGGGAAAAGTCTAATACGCTTTCCCCATCAAAAAGTATATCACCACTAATAATATCATATCCATCATGGCCTGCAATTACATTTGATAACGTACTCTTTCCAGACCCATTGGGGCCCATTATTGCATGCACCTCTCCAAGATTAATCTTCAAGTTAATTCCATTGAGGATTACCTTGTTATCAATACTGGCGTGAAGATTAACTATTTCTAACATAATATTTTTAATTATCCTACAGATCCCTCAAGGCTAATGGCTAATAGCTTTTGTGCCTCTACCGCAAATTCCATCGGGAGTTGATTTAAAACATCCTTACAATATCCATTTACAATAAGGGCGATAGCAGCCTCTGGACTAAGACCTCTTTGTTGACAATAAAAAATTTGATCTTCACCTATTTTAGAAGTAGTTGCCTCATGCTCCATTTTTGCTGTTGGATTCTTCACTTCGATATAGGGGAACGTATGGGCTCCGCATTTATCTCCCATCAGAAGTGAGTCACATTGAGAAAAATTTCTAGCATTTTTTGCTCTTGGGCCCATCCTAACTAATCCCCGATAGCTATTATGACTATGCCCTGCACTTATTCCTTTACTGATTATTGTGCTTTTTGTATTACGTCCTAGGTGTAACATTTTTGTGCCAGTATCTGCTTGTTGAAAATTATTTGTCAAAGCAACTGAATAGAATTCTCCGATGCTATTATCTCCTTTTAAAATACAACTAGGATACTTCCAAGTTACAGCAGATCCAGTTTCTACCTGAGTCCAAGATATTTTTGCCCGCTCTTCGCAGACACCGCGCTTTGTAACAAAATTAAATACCCCACCTTTCCCAGTAGAATCTCCAGGGAACCAGTTTTGAACAGTTGAATATTTGATTTCAGAGTCATCCATCGCAACTAATTCAACGACTGCAGCATGCAGTTGGTTTTCATCACGTTGCGGAGCAGTGCAACCTTCTAGATAGCTTACATAACTTCCCTGATCGGCAATTAATAAAGTTCTCTCAAATTGACCAGTACCTGCCTCATTTATACGGAAATAAGTACTGAGCTCCATTGGACATCTAACATCTTTGGGGATGTAACAAAATGAACCATCTGTAAATACAGCACTATTTAATGCAGCATAATAATTATCTGATTTTGGCACTACTGTCCCTAAATATTTTTTTACCAATTCGGGATATTCCTGTATTGCCTCGCTCATAGAGCAAAAGATAATTCCTTTTTCTTTTAACGTTTTCTTAAATGTTGTTGCAACACTAACGGAATCAATAACAATATCCATAGCGACTCCCGAAAGTCTTTTTTGCTCATCCAAACTTATTCCTAATTTTTCAAACGTTTTAAGCAATTCAGGGTCAACTTCATCAAGACTATCAATTTGTTTTTTCTTTACAGCAGAATAGTAAGATATTTTTTGAAAATCAGGTTTTGAGTAGTTCACATTAGCCCACTCTGGCTCATCCATTTCTTTCCATATCTGATAGGCGTCTAGTCTCCAATCTGTCATCCATTGTGGCTCATTTTTTTTGAGAGATATCTGCTTTATGACATCTTCACTTAGTCCAGGCTTTAAAGTGTCAGAATCTAACTGTGTCGAAAAGCCGTACTTATAATCACTGGACGTTACCTCATCGATAATCTTATCATTGTCACTCATAGTGAAAAACTTTCTCCGCAGCCGCATGTTCGCGAAGCATTGGGGTTATTAAAAGCAAATCCCTTACCATTAAGTCCACCACTGTATTCTAATGTAGTTCCGATAAGATATAGTAAGCTCTTTTTTTCAACTAAAACTTTAATGCCATTCTCTTGAAAGAGCTGATCTCCTTCTTTAGCTTTATCGACAAAATCCATATCATAGCTCAATCCTGAACAGCCACCACTTTTAACTCCAACTCGAACAAATGAAGAGTCAGTGCTTTTACCGTCTTCATTCATAAGAGATGTGACTTTTTTCGCAGCCTCTGTAGAAACATTGATCATTTTAAACTAGGTTATGGTTTATTTGCAAATATACGAACCTCTTTCTTTTGCTTTCGGGAATATTACCTAGTAAAATGAAGAATTTTCAACCCATCAGGAAGCAAGGGTACTTTTTTCGCATTTAATGATTTTAATGATTCTTTAGGGTCAATATTTGACTTAGTATCTAAAATGATTTCCAAGTCTTTAAAGGTCAATTCCGTCAGTCGGTTAATATCAAAGTATTCAGATTTTTTGCTTCGATTTGCAAGAATCAAAATAATCTCATCCTCATCATACCAGCAATAGGCATATATTTTATCGTAAGGCGCCCAATGTCTAAAAGATCCTGTATTTACTATCGAATACGATTCTCGAATTTTTGCCATTTCACGAACAAAACTTAAAGCCTCTGATTCACTACTCGTTAATCCAGAATTCATAAAAGCATTACGGCTGCCATTTTTCTTTCCCCAGCCTCCAGGCATGTCTTCTCGGATTTTTCCATGATCATCAAGCTCTTTTAAAAGAATCTCTGTACCATAATAAAGGCAGGGTATGCCTCGCATGGTGTAAAGCATTGCTATGCCCATTTTGAAAAGAGAGATATTTTCTTTGATTTTCCCGAAAAATCTTCCCGCGTCATGATTGTCTAAAAATGTGATAAACCTATCTGGTGATTTATATTGATAGTCAGATGCCACATTCATATAAAGTTTATTTAAACCACTATTCCAAGATGTCGGCTTTTCCAATGCCTCTTTCCATGAAGAATACATTGTGAAATCAGCAGCGGCGTCTAAAGTTTTATGTTCATTGAAATAAAAAGCCTGAGAATGCTCGTTATGAACCCATGATTCGCTAAAAATGAAAAAATTAGGGAAAACCCTATGGATTTCTTTTGACCATTTATCCAAGAAATTTTGATCTGGGTAAACCCACGTGTCAACTCTAAAAGCATCAACTCCTACTTCTTCAATCCACCAAAGGCTATTTTGAATCAAATACGTTGCACATCTATTGTCCCTTTGATTAATGTCGACCATAGACGGGACAAACCAGCCATCTGTAAACTGAGCCTTATCGCTCGGAGCTGCATAGGGATCATAACTTGTTGCATAACGATGATTAGTTAGAGTTGCTCCGCCCACGCCTCCCTGATCATCTAACTCAGATCTTTTAGGCCATGCATTTATCCAATTTGAATCTGGAGGGTTTTGGAATAAGCGGTTATAAGTCCCCATATGGTTGGGTATAACATCCATAACGAGCTTCATGTTTCTCTTTTCTAATTCATCAGAATATTTCTTATAGGCTTTTAGCCCTCCAAATCGTGGATCAATTTTATAATGATCGGTAACTGCATAACCGTGATAGGAGTATACAGGCATATCGTTAATAAGTATTGGCATTGTCCAAACGGCAGTAGCGCCCAGAGATTTGATGTAATCAAGTTGACTTGTCAACCCTTGAAGATCTCCTCCATGGCGTGAAAATCCTTCAGTACGATTTATGGTAGTCTCCCGCAATCCCGCAATGACATCATTATTTTTATTTCCATTAGCAAAACGGTCCGGGGTAACAAGGTATATTAGATCTCTTTGATTTAATCCCATATTTTTATGCAAGTTTAAATCACGTTCTTTAAACTCATAAGTTATCGATATCGGAGCCTTAGATTCTCCATCAGTTCGCCATCCTTTAATTTTTAACTTTTGAAAGGGAGCATCAGACCCAATATTTAAAGTCACATAATGATAGTCTCTATTCTTAGCTTCTTCATCTTTGACCAAAGAGATATTATCCCCTATTACCTCAGATATAATATAAAATTCTTTTGGTTTTAGCTTTATTTCTAGCAATAACTCCAAAGACTGTATGTTCATTCCAGACCACCAATGCGGAGGGTCAATTCTAATTTCCAAAGGTTGATTTGCAGATCCAGAAAAAGTGGACAGTCCAATAATCAGACAAATGAAATATTTCATATGAATTATTTATTAAAAAATAAAGGCCGGACATGCCGGCCTTTAAAGATATCAATATCTATGTTTTATAGACTTACAGCAATTCGTTGAATTGATCTTTCACCATTTACAATTACCTCAACGAGGTATGTCCCGTTTGGAACTATATCTCCCGTGTGTGAGTCTAGATTCCAATTTGCAGAGTTATTCCCAACAAAAATCTCTTCGCTAAATGAATTAACTCTTTGACCTAGAACATTATAAATATTAATCATTCCCATTTCCACATTTTTAGAATCAAAACTTATCGAAATTGGTCCATTAGTCGGATTTGGATATACAGATAATCCATTTAGGATATTCTCATCTAAAGAAATTGAAGCGCCTGAGCCATCACATTGATAACAGGCGTCCCAGCAATATTTCAATATTGTTCCATTTACAGAAGGGACTGTAAGCTCCCTATTAATATTACCTGCACCATCATCCACACCACAATTATCACTTGCGATCGTAGATGTTAATGTATCAGTTCCTTCATTAGTACCCCAGTCGCCATTAACAAACTTGTATAGTTGTGTAACACCAATTGATGTAGAAGGGTAAGTTACTGTAATCTGCCAAACGTCTGATCCAAGGTCAATCATTGCAGAAGCTGAATCTGTTGGTGTCCAATCTGCCATAGCAGTGGATCCATTGGTAGCTCCTTGGGTAGCAAAATTACCCCCGATACGAATACCATTTGCCGCAATCATATTTCCGGATGCAACATAATCTGCTACGTCGACATGATATACGACATCTACTTGGCCATAAGCCATTGTTGACATCATGAATGCCAACGCTAGTGTAAAGATTTTTTTCATAGTGTTGATTTAATTAATTAGAATTGACTTAATAGCCTGGGTTTTGAACCAGGTTTTGGTTTGATAAAATATCCGCAGATGGAATTGGATATAAATTATAATGTGAACTTGTTGAGGTCCCAAATTGCTCATTTCCCTTAAAAGGCCATAGGTAATCTCCTCCAGTAAACTGTCCGAATCGAATAAGATCAGATCTTCTATGTCCCTCCCCATATAATTCTCGAGCCCTTTCATCTAAAATTTCTTGAAGATTCAAAGCAGAAATATTCATAGAACTGTTTCCGTATGCACGTTCTCGGACTAAATTAAAATATCCTACTCCCGCAGACATATTCTGACCTGAACGAACCGCACATTCAGCATACATCAGATAAATATCTGCAAGTCGAAACATTGGAAAGTCAATATCCACAAAAGTTACAGGTTCAGACCCCGCCGAACCATCTCGATTTGTATTGTTCCATTTCGTAATTGCAATGCCCTCTGTGAAGGTGCCAACCGTTGTAATTGTATCCTCTTGTCCGTCAAGATGAACCATTCGTCGAGAATCTAAAGTATCTGAAAACTTATCA
>CAJVWI010000002.1 GCA_913009655.1 uncultured Cryomorphaceae bacterium | reverse complement strand
CGATAGATAGAAAACTTATAACAGGTGCAAGTCCATTAGCGTCTAATGAATTAGGTAGACTAGCGGTTGAAACTTTATTGAAGGAATTGCAGTAAAAACGACTGATGGATAGGCAGTTGCTAATGTGATTTAGTTTGAATGATTTCGATTCGATTTTCTATCCAGAATGTCTACTTCAAACCTTCTTAGAGATGAGGAGGTTTTTTTAATCGTGCATATTTTAAATTTTATTGGCACAAAAAAAGACCGCCTCCAATTGGAGGCGGTCTTTTTAATTAAAGAACTTTTCAGGAATCTCTTCCTTTCTGCTTATCGCTGAACAGCCACACGCATTGTGCGTGTTCCTTCTTCAGCGGTTAAGCGTACCATATAGACTCCTGAAGCGAGATCACTCAAGTCTATCTTGAGTTCACTTGATCCAGCATCCCACTTGGTTGCATTTAGTAGTTGTCCTTGAAGACCTATAACGCTCACCTCAACTTCACCTGATAGGTTTGTGCGTTCTAGGGTAAAGGCACCAGCGGTTGGATTCGGGAACAAGCTAATGCTTCCCAATGCCTCATCTATGCTTACCGCACAATCGTAGCATTTGGTGAAGCATACTGGAGCAAATACAGTATCGGCACTTCCACTTGCTACAGTAGAAAGGCGATTGTATCCTCCTAGGCCATCAATAACTCCACATGAGGCAAGATCTCCGCTAGCTTCAGCTCCTGTCCAGTCTATTCCATTGATAAACTTATACTGTAGATATTCACCAGTAGCAGATCCAAAAGTGATAGAGTAAATTCCGTCACCGTCAGGGTCTAGCATCTCAGAGCCCATTGGGTCCCAATTTTGCCATGTGCCTGCTACATGAATACCATTGCTATCAATGGCACCATTAGCAACTTCCCATGCCATATTTACATTGAGGGTGACATCTATTATACAGTCATCACATTCACCCCAGCAAACAACTGGGATAATAGTATCTGCAGCAGGGATAGTCATGATACGGTTTACAAATTGTCCAACTTGAATGACACATGAACCTTGATTGCTCAATGTTTCTTGTATTGTCCATCCGTCAGCTGAGTATTTAAACTCTATCGTATCTCCAACAGGGAGAGTCACAGTAATATCCCAAATATTGTCGCCGTCTGCATCGCTCATAGCATCACAGTTACCACACCAGTTATTGAATGTAGCATTGACCTCAGGAGTTGTGAAGGCACTTGTAACCTTGTTCATATTCACTTGGAAGGTCACTTCTGAAGTTTGGATACAATTGATTGTGAATACCGTAGAATCCCATGAGCCTCCGGTAAATCCAGCTGCTACTGTTCCACCATGGTTGAATGCTCCACCATTTGTAGTGTCAAGCTTAGCAACATTATTGAGTCCCCAAGGGCAAAGTATATCTACTGTATAGTAACCCACGCTCGGATTATTCATCCCATCGCCATATGAGTCTTCGATTCTGAATTCATAGGTTCCGGCATCAGGTAAGCAAATTGTATCTACATATGTTGCAGATGCGGCATTGTATGGGAAGACATAATCAAGAGGTCCTCTTGATGCCATCACATTACCGGTATTCACATCAACAATCTCCCAAGAAATCTCATCACCATAAACGTCAGTAAGAACTTCTACTCGCACGTCTGTACAAGGAGCCAATGCACCATCAATCTCTACATTGTCAACTGCCCAGAACCAACCCCAGCTTCCGCCAAGGTCATCATAGCGGAAACGAACTTGGAAGTCAGCATTCTGATATGCTGTAACATCGATAGTTTGGTGGTTAGGATTGCTCCATGCTCCAATATCTGCCACAAAAGAAGCAACTTGCACCCAAGTAGAGCCATCATAAACTTCAACAAACCCTGCAGATCCTGTGAAGAATCTGAAATAATGATCAAACTCAAGGGTTAGGGTATCGTAACCTACCGCATCAAAAATCGGAGAAACCAATTTCACA
Source organism: uncultured Cryomorphaceae bacterium (assembly GCA_913009655.1). Lineage (GTDB taxonomy): Bacteria > Bacteroidota > Bacteroidia > Flavobacteriales > Schleiferiaceae > TMED14. Next base: position 126,425 of record CAJVWI010000002.1, on the reverse strand, counting down.
TTTGTTGCAGGTGCAGTGGATCCTGCACCGTCATCGTCTACAAAGGCAAATTTGCTACCATTTAAGTTTGATGACGTTCCATAATTATCAACTATTTCCCAAGTCGACCCTCCAGGGTCTACAACACTCCATGCGCAAGACAAACCATTATTGAAGTCTTCTAGATAAGGAAGGGCTGTTGATGGAACATTTCCATAAATAGCTGAAGCCGTAGCAATAGGTCCGGTACATCCTTCCCTTATTACCCAATCATAGGCATAGTATGCTCTAGCATTTGTTGCTCCAAATGATACGGAATCAATACTGGCTACGTTGGTAACGGTGTAAGGGTAATTTGCACCTGTAGTAGCCCGATGAAGTTGTCCCGGCGTTCCTGAGACAAAGTCAAAGTTGATAAAATAAGTACCTGGAGTTATTGCAAGTCCAACATAGACCTGATGTGTGCCTGCAGCCGCTACATTTATTGTGTCTGTCAACTGAAGCTCGTCACCAGAGTGACCTGAGGCTTTGCTTCCTCCACCTTGCGAGATACGCACTTGGAAATCTACAAGCCCGTTAGAAATTACAGTAACTGAGTCCAAAATAAATGCTTTACTTGCTGTAAACCACATTCCATTTGAGTAATTTCCAAACCCTCCTGTTAGAGTACTTGGAGGTCCAAAGGTATAAGGGGCAGCTAGGTTATTTGGCGCAAAAACTGTTGCATAATAATCTGTATTTGCTGTTATAACCGGAGTGGTAAAACTAGTCCCCGTCCCGAGAGCTTCGAAAGAGGCATCCATCCAAATAACCTTGTTTGCCGTGGGTATTGATCCAGAAGCTGTGAATGTCACTTCGCTCGGACCACATGTAGTTACAGAGTCAACGACCACAGTATCTGTTGTAGGGCATGTTGCAGGACAGCTAACCTCAAATGTTGCAAATACTTGACCTGCAGAAGCAGTTGTTTGGTCATTTGTACTACTCCCTACCTCATTATAAATTGTATCTCCGATGGGACTGATTAAGGTGAAACCCATTTCATAGAAATATGACCCTGGATTATCACAAACCAATCTCGCAGAATCTCCATCACAAAGATTCGCAAATTGTGTCAATGGTCCTGCTCCTGAGGGAAGAGTTGTAGCTCCCATCCTAATCCACTGTCCATTCACAGGATTTTTCTGCTCAACGGCAATAATGCCACCATTCCATCCATCACCATATGCATCAACCATTATAAATGGATAGCCACATTGCGCAATAGGGTTGCAAAGTAGAGTAGAGAAGCTTTCAATCCCTGACCATCCTGATGTGTCTCCGACAGAGCAAATCTCTCTTACTTCGGCGTCATAAATGGTTCCAGATAAAAGTCCGCTTAAAGTTTTTGATGTTCCAGTACCTGATGCGAAAGCATAGGCAGTAGTGCCAGAAGCTACATATCTAATTTGATATGATAAAGCTCCAGGATTGTAGGTGCTCCATGTCAAATCAGCAGAATTACTGGTCATGTTTGAAGCAATTAAATTTGTGGGCCCAAAGCAGCTTAGTGGTGTGTATTCATCAGCACCTATATCAGGGTGAGTTAAAGATCTTGTGTCTCCATCAAAATCTAATAACAGACCCAAAGGTGTTCCCGCACTGTCTGCAAGTGAACCTGTAGTGTGCAAATCTGCAGCTAAAATAGGATCACCGAAAATAGAGTTGGTGTCTTGCCCTGTGGCAAGGTTCCATGCCGAAATAGTATTATACCCCGTCCCAAGGTTGCCAAATGCTAAAGCTGTAGTTGAATTTCCAAAATAAACGTTGTAGTCAGAAGTGAAAAACACTCCTGGTAAAGCAATTGCTTCAGCGTGTATTGCTGAGCCGGTGCCGCTGTTAACAATTATGTTATTGCGAATCTGATTACCCACTGGAGTAAATAAAGTTGCGGTAGCAGAAGCATCCAAGTGAATCGAGCCTCTCCATAGGGGGCTCCCTCCCGTTAGGAGTAATGTGTTGTGATTCACATCTAAGTTTGAACAATGATAAATTTTAATGTCTGAGTACCAACTTCCAGTGATGCCCGGGGGATTTCCCATAGATATCATGTTGTTTTGAACTGACCCATTTTTTGTTAGGTCAATATTGACATTCACTAACTCTATCCCAGTTCCATTTACAGGGTCAGTTCCCGAATCTATAATTTTATTATTTTCAATGACAACATCTCTAAAGGTGTTACCTGTAAGAGAATCCGGATTCCCTCTTAGATAAATACCTCGGTATCCAGTTTCGATATCATTATTTTTAATCTCAGCAAATAAAGGAAAGGCCAAATTTGTTGCATTCGTATATACGTTTAGAGCATTTTCTGCTCCGCGAATTTTATTGTTATTAAATACAACGCCGAAAGAAATATAATAGACAATGTTATCTAAGTTTGTAAACCAATCTCCCATTGGTATGCTCTTGTACATCTCATTATTGGTGATCTCCACATATTTTGCCCAATAAAAATTGATACCTTGATCTGTTGCATAGATTATATTGTTGTCTAAATAGATGGAATCTGCACCTTCTTGATATGAAGTACCTCCCACTTGTAGTCCTACGGAAAAGTTATTTATACTGTTGTTTATAAAATGAAGATTTCCTCTTGCTTTTGAACTTTGGGTTCCATTGTTCATGGCATGGTTAGCATTAGATTGGCTTGTCCCTGCCGAACCATTCATAGTATTTCCATCAAGAGTCCAGTTAGTCAAAGTAGAGTTGCCAAGGAATACTGTCCCGAAATTAACCCCAAGAGCGTTAAATGTTAAATTTTTAAAGACCGTGTAGTCACAACCATTAAGATAAACCAGATAATTATCTATTGAAGAGGATGCAGAATCTTCAATTACCGCTTGGCTAGTATTTGAAGGGTCAGATTGAAAAGTCACCGTATTAATAGCAGAAGTCCCAGCAATAGAGTCAACACTAAAGCGCGGATAAGTGCCATCTTTTATATTAATGATGACAGGTCCACTGACTCCATTTTGTGACAAAGCAGCGTTTGCAGCTAGCATAGAACTGAAATTAGCAGATCCTGTAGCTGATACGGTATATGTTCCTGACATCTGCGCAAAAGCACCAATACTGGAAACTAAGGTTATAGATAAAAATAAAAGTATTTTAGTAAAATTCTTCATTTTGAGGGGTTTAGGTTGAAAAGGTAAAAACGGTTAAGCAGATTATAATTTGAGGTTTAATATTCATCTATTTGAGTATAAAAATAGAAAATCTCTAATAAATTCTAGTTTCATTTTGGCTCTATTGACAAATTAATTTTAGGTATTTATGCAAAACAAATATATAAAATCTTCCATTTTTTTACAAATCATATTGCCTGACTTGATTTCAGTCCATTGTTAGCTTTCGTCCTCTAAGTCACCTATTAGTTCTATGATCTGATCAGCAACTTGATTTGGTATTGGAAGGGATAGTGTGTAATGATCAATTTTCCAGTCCCCTTGAATCTTTACCAAAACACCGTTGCCACGGCATCGGCCCATATGTTCTGAATCAAGCTGCTCATCGAACCAAGCCACACCTTCTCGAATATTAATGTTCCTCCTATTTTTAGGGACAAATGTCCAAGCAGATCCACTTTGGAAATATTTACGACTCCATTTTCTGAATTCACCTTTAGTCCAGCGTTCACTGTCATCGGTTCCCTGAAAAACACTTTGCTCCGATGCCATGATATTAAAATAGGTAATCGAGTCCGCCGTGCTTGCTGCTCGATGCCAAGAGTCCACTATTTCATTGATAAGTGCTTTTTCTAGTTCACCATCTATGGTAATACTCAGATCAGTTTCTTTGTCAAATTGACAAGAGGATGATATAGAAAAAATAAAAACTAAAAGAGAGATTCTAAAAATGTTCATATTTCTAAGGTACTAACTACTTTTAACGTTGTAATCTCTTCACATGAAAAACGCTCCTATTTTTATTCTTGGAAGCCATAAATCAGGAACTAGCTTATTGCGTTCATTGCTCGATGATCATCCAGAGCTATGTGTGATCCCTTTTGAAACTCATTTTATGGCATCTCTTGGCCGTTGGATAAAGTACTCTTACCGTAAACAATCACCAACAGTTAAGGCTGAATATACTCAGAGCCTTTTGCGGACTTTAGAAAATTATTCAAAATCCAGTGATAGACAAGCAGATGTGGTATTGTCAGATATCATGGATATTGACAAGGCCAAAGATTTCCTGAATCAGTCAGAAGATATAAATACACCAGAGCAGGCATTGTCTTTATTTAATGAATTGTTACCCAAGATCATTCCGGCAATGGGAGATCCCAAAGGGAAGAGAATGGTAGAGAAGTCTGTTGAGCATGCTGAAATGGCTATGGAGCTTTATCGTTATTTTCCCGGTGCACAGTTTATACATATTGTAAAAAATCCATATTCAAATTTTGTGGCCCTGAGAAAATTTAAATCAAAAAATCAGGGATATCCTTTGATTAATAAAGTATTTGGATCATTGGAGACAGGATATTTTTTTCTTGATAAAAATGAAAAAAGTATACCTAAATATAAGGTTTTACGATATGAAGATTTGGCAAGAGACCCATCATCTGTTTTAAAGTCGGTAGCTGATTTTTTGAACATAAAGTTTGATAAAAAGATGCTGCAGCCAACTTTGTTGGGCAGCCCTTGGTCCGGCAATAGCTCTTATGGTGAATTCGCAGGCATAAGCGCCAAATTCCTTGATAACTGGAAAGACGAGATCCATCCTTTTGAGGCAAATCTTGTAACCCAAAACTTGTCTCATGTTCTTGAAAAGTATGGATATGAAAAGCTAAAGATGGTCAAAGGGTCCTTGATGCCCGCTAAAGGGGAATCACTTAAACGCTATCTATACAATCGTATTTACCGCTATTATCTGAGTTAGTTATTGGCCGCTGGGCTTTTCCAATTCTTTCTTTAATTCTAAAATTTTATTTTCAGCTTCAGACAATTTTGATTGCAAAGACAAATGACTCTGATGAAGATCATCAGCACGTCTTCTTTCTTTTTTTAATTCACCCATCAATTTTTCTAATTTTTGATCCCTGGAAAGAATCATTTTTTGATCAGTGTATTGAACAAAAAAGGAATAACCGGCATAACATACTATACCTGCAATTGCAGCAAGGCGAAAGTTCTCCTGCATACTCTCAAAGGACGGTACGAATATGGAAGCTAAGTAACCAATCAAAAGGATACCTCCTAAAACAAGTAATAGACGTTCAATTGTGCTGCTTTTCATAGGTTTTTTTATTTAACCATGAAAGTAATGAATTTGTAATGGAACTATTTGTAGTTTTCCGAACTAAGTAAAAAAAATAGACAAATGAAAAATGTACAAAAATGGTCATGGGTGGTTGCTTTGGCGGGCTTCTTATTTGGATTTGACACTGTAGTAATATCTGGCGCAAATGAACCTATAAGAGATCTCTGGAATACTTCTTCTTGGTTTCATGGTACATTCATCATGTCAATGGCTCTTTGGGGAACAGTTATCGGATCCTTATTTGGTGGAAGGTTTATCGATAATCATGGCCGAAAACCAATATTATTTTTAATTGGTGGACTTTATTTGTTCTCTGCCTTGGGAAGTGCTTTGGCTTGGGACCCATATTCATTTAGCTTTTTTCGATTTATCGGTGGGCTAGGAGTTGGGGCTTCGTCTGTCGCTGCTCCTGCCTATATATCTGAAATATCATCAGCAAAAAATCGCGGGCGACTAGTGGCCTTGTATCAGTTCAATATTGTTTTCGGCATTCTAGTGGCCTTTTTATCCAATTATTTCCTCAATGATTTCGGCGGGAAAATGGATTGGAGATATATGTTAGGTGTTGAAGCGATACCAGCTGTTATCTATGCTGTATTTGTATTAACAATCCCTGAAAGTCCTAGATGGCTGGTTATAAAAAAGAACAATATCCAGGGCGCTAGAAGTGTGCTTAAGGGATTGATGGAGGAAAAAGAGGTAGATGAAACTTTACGTGCTATTCAATCCGAAATCATACCTATAAATCAAACATATAAAAAGTCATTTTTTACCAGAAAATATAGGTTTCCTATCATGTTAGCATTTTTTTTAGCGATGTTCAATCAACTTTCGGGGATAAATTTTATTCTCTATTATGCACCTTCAATATTAGAAAATGCAGGATTTGCTACCTCTGATTCTCTTTTAAGCTCCGTATCGATAGGAGGAGTGAATTTGTTGTTCACCTTTGTTGGTCTATATTTTATTGATAAAGCTGGAAGAAGAAGCTTGATGTATGTCGGTTCTATTGGATATATACTATCATTAAGTCTTGTAGCATATGGTTTCTACACTGATGCCTCTGCCTTTTTTAATCTTAGCTTTATTCTGCTATTCATTGCCTCTCATGCAGTTGGGCAAGGGGCAGTAATATGGGTATTCATATCGGAGATATTCCCGAATTCAGTGCGGGGGATTGGACAGTCATGGGGAACCGGAACTCATTGGGTTTTTGCTGCCCTTATTACTCTTTTAGGGCCAGTACTTTTAGACTCCTTTCCTCAAGGATATCAGATATTTGTATTTTTTGCAATCTGTATGGTGGCTCAACTATTGTTCACACATTTTATAATGCCTGAAACCAAGGGAAAGAGCCTTGAAGAGTTAAAGTCAATAATGGAAAAATAAAATTCAGAAGTTTAATCTTCAATAACCTCAGCTTCGCCGAGATCTTCATCTTCAGGCTTGCTATTTCCCTGGAATTGATTGTTTACCTCGCTTATCTTTTTATTTATAAATCTTTTAAATGCCCAGAACCCTACGAGCATGAAAATATTAATACCTGCATAAAACCAAAATATAACCTCTATAAAAGGGAAGTCGTCTTTCATCAAAGATGTCGCAATTGCGAAAACTGTTATCTTCAGTAGAAGATTAGGGACCCTAGATTTTAAACTAAAAGATTTTTTTTTGAAGCCCAAGTTATTCTGTAACATGATACAAATGTATTTAATGCGTGATAAAAACCTGTACAGGATTAGTTTCGGAAATAAATTTATTTCAGCTCTTTGTTTTTGAGTTTATTGTAAATCAATTGAGCCTTATTTAATATTTCTAATGAGTGGTCTTCTTTGATATCTTTTTGATTCAAGAAAGGTTTGAAATCATCTTTTCTGGAGCTTTTGAATTTGATCAAAATTTTATCAAGAATCATATTTGGATCTAAGCAATATGTCTCATAACAAATGAAATAAGTATTGTGATCATCAATGCTGCTGGCATAATCATAATAATTTATCCATGATAGAAGCCAATAATTCAATTTATTTTTGTTTCCTTCTGGAATTTCAGCATTGAATTTAAATGGCTTATGATTCGTTCCAAACTCATGATGACCTAGCCAATTCATATAGTCTTTGACGAATGGGTCTTTTTCTTGCTGATCAGAAAATTTCTTATGCATCTGCAGCAAAGAATAGGCATGGGAAAGTGGTTCCCGGAAAAGTACAAGAAAGACAAACTCTTTATTCAATTGACGAAGAGAATCATATCTCAACAGCATATTGTTGTTTTTTGAGAGATAAAATTTTTCTGGTTCAATACAAATGAGGTTCTGGTAATCCATATAGAGCCGATAATCTTTCTCAGATAAAGAGCCTTTTGTTAAACTTTCACTTTTGATAAACGAGTTCTGAGAAATAGATTTAAAGAAGTATTCCTCCAATGCTTCATTGGATTTCATATCTATTGAAATTCCATCGCCATGGCTCCTTTCTGCTTTTTGTTTTCTACTGGGGCTATAGATTTTCCTCCAGGTGCGCGGACTAAGAAGAAAGGGCATGTTTGAATAAGAAAGAGAGGTGAAAGAACCGCTATCATAAACAGAATTCATCAAACTGGTAGTACCAGAACGTGCCAGGCCGCTCACAATTAAAAACTTTTCTTTTTTCACTTTTGAAGCGTGTTTCTTCACCTCTCGGGATAAAAGTTTAAGTCCAATATTTGAATTATTTAAAACAAGATGATGGAATAGTTGACTTATCTCGTTGTACGAGCTTTTGGAGTTGGTCGGAATAAAAAATGGGACACTTGCTCCAATTGAAAAGCCAATTAATCCAGATAGGTTGTCCCAAATCAATCCATCAAAAAAATAGCTATGAGCATATACAAACAATAAAACAATACTTATTGTTAGAATAATTATCGCTAAGAACTTAAAAAAGTCAATAATCAATAGTTTCGTCCCTTTTTCAATTCTAGATAATTTTTGGTCCTCACTCTCAACTCTTAAAATATCATCCAAGAGCCCAACACTACTCTTTGCGAGGTTATAAAAATGATATCTGTTATACCGGAGAAAATAAAAGGAAAAAAAACCTATAAATCCTAAAAAAAATGCACTCAGCATCAATTATCTTTTAAAAAACCGTTTCGCCTTTAGGTAGATTATATATCCTAAAGAAAAAAGAACAATAGCGCCGATTAAAAGTATTAGAATAAGACTTCCTACGCCTAATCCTGGACCAATGTATAGTAGTTGCGTTGTCATATTAATCGTTTATTATTCTGGCCCAGTTAGGCAGGTGGTGGTACCCGTCGTGATGCGACTTTAAAACATTCTTGTAAAGAACTTCATCATCCTTTAGTACCCATAACACGCCACTGTTTTGCTCTTCGACGAAATATGCTCCATCAAATAGTTTTTCTGAAAGCCCTTCGGTAAAGGTGTAGATCTTGTTCGCTGTCATTGACTTTTCGTCCTTTAAACTAAAAGAATCATCATTGAAATGGTAGAATAGAATTTGAGAATAAAGGGGTCCTATTTCAACTTTAGATTCAGTTTTAGTCCAATCCGAATCGGGGTTTTGCCAAATGGTATGAGTGTTATTATTGAAAATACTAATGGTGCTATCATTAATAATATCTACATCATGTTGGGATTGAAAAGGACCTTCGATTACATCAATGATGGTGTTAGTAGTGGGGCGATAGAGAAGAACTGTAGAGATATTTTTGCAACTAATAAATAAATCGCCTTTTTCCAGATACTGTCCTGACGTTAAGACTGGTTGGACATCATTTATGTGCAGGGGGTCTGAGGCCTGCGAAGATTTTAAAAGAATTGACTCTAGATCGTTGTCAATTAGTATTTGACTCAGTGATCTGTGGAATAGAATCATACCATTTTCATAGTCTAGACATGTTATAGAATTATCAATAAAAGGCAATTCCTTATCATTGATTATTAACTGGGCATCATATTTAGGTTCTTTGGCTTTGAGAGTCGGGTAGGTGCAGAGCCATATATGATTGTTATGGTCCCTGTTTAATGAATGATGAGAAATTACCTGATCTTGCTTCCATTTCATCTTACTGGATTCATCGATACAAAAGACTCCAGGAACACCTATAGATGCATAGATTACATGGTCGTCCTCCATTAATAAAGGATGCATTACCCGGCGATGTGAGTTATCTAGGCCTTTGATCTGCCATGATTTTAACAGTGAATCTGTTCTTAGATTCTTTAACTCAATATTTCTATTGCTATTTGAGCTTGAATATGTAAAGAGTACTAGGACATCATCCTCTAATTTATTTATGGGAGTGAAATTCTCAGGGGTAGAGATGAAGGTTTCAGGCAAATGCTGAATTTGATCAACTGCTTTGGAAAATTTATCTGGAAATGAACTCCATTTTATTAACGCTTTATCAATACCTTTTCCAAGGACTTCACTATTGCTATTGGCTTCCTTAATGAGCCAGGCAAAGGCTGATAAGAATGTTAATACTAGTATAGTATTGGAAAAGAGAAGAAAGATTTTTTTCACCAAAATAATTTCTAAACAAAGTTAGGCACCAATTTTAAAATAAAAGGATAACATTATTGTTTATATATCCTGAGTTTCACTGTTGTTTAGAAAATTTCTATTTTGAAAAATAGTGTTTGATTTATATCAGTTAGAGCTGCATGATAAATTCCTGGACTTAAGTCTAGGTTCATTCTTTTCTCATTTTCTCCTGCTGACCAAATTCCCTTGAAAATAACTTTTGCATCACTGGAATAAATTACAAGTTCAGATCTATTATTTGCATCGCTGCGGATTAAATTAAAGTCACCCTGGTTTGGGTTTGGAACAATTTTTAATTTTAGACCTATATCTTGTTCGTCAAGATCAATTCCAGATACAGTATAACATGATGACGTGTCTGAGCATCCATTTTGCGTCACTATAACAGCATATATACCATTTGAAGTTGGGGTAAATACAGAACTCATTTGGCCAGGAACAATAGCTAGGGTGCTGCAGTCGATCCAAAAGAATGTTGCGGAACTTGCCTGAGCGGTAAGTATGGCTCCGTTCTGAACTACTGAGGTATTGACGTTGATAATTGTCAGGTTAAGTGTCACCGTTGAATCACAGCCATTGCTTCCTGTTAAGACATGTGTTGGAGAGGATGTTGAAGAGGTATAGGTCATACCATCAATCCACTGATGGCTCTGACATGCCGTTACATTATCTGTCCCAACTGTGGTTTGATTGCTAATTGTTAAGTTCAATGTTACTGCAGAGTCACAACCATGAATATTCGTAAGTATTACAGTAGGAGAAGTTGTTGAAGATGTATAATTTACCCCATCAATCCATGTATAACTTCCACATGCGTTGACTGTTTCTGTGATCGCATCTGGTTGATTTATTATAAGATTTAATGTAATAATTGAGTCACACCCATTTGCTTTTGTAAGGGCATATTGTGGAGATGAGGTACTTGATGTGTACGTAATTCCATCAAGCCATGTGTAACCTGTTGCGCATGTATCAATAGTTTGGGTAATATAGGAGGCGCAATTGGTAACCCCTGTTATGGATATATTGTCCAAATAGAAGTTGTTTCCGTAAGCGTTGACAGAAACAAATTTAATCTTGACTCCACTTGTCCCAGAGTAATTGTCTAAACTCACGGTGGGACATGAAGCCGACGATGAATTTGTACACCAATCTGCTGAAGTGGCAGGGACCCAGTTGCTACTGGTATAAATGCCTGTTCTCCAGTTTTGAGCACCACCGTCGCCAAAGGCCGCAATGAGGCTCCAGGATTGTCCGCAGTCTGAAGATGCATATATTTTTAGAGAGTCATTGTAGCTGGCACTGTACCCTCGGTAAGCATATTCAAAGTCCAACGCTACAAGAGTATCTCCCACAAAGTTTAATATCGGTGAGACTAGTTCGTCTTTCTGCCCTACAGAATTATAGCTGTAATGATTTATCCTCATCGCTTGGTTGCCGGGAGAATTTCCACTGACAGTTACTTTTTCCCAGGTAACACCATTATCAGGGTTTTCAATATTCCATTTCGCATATCCAGATTCAAAATCTTCATTGAATGGTAACGATTGGCCTCCAATCTCTAGAGCATTTGTATATGTTGAATCACTGGTGCCATATTGATTGGTTACTGATAATTTAACTGAATATGTGCCTCCACTATTGAAAATTAAATAAGGCGATTGACTAGAGTCAGTCGTTCCATTAATATATGTAGCATTATTTGGTATGATATCCCAATTCCATGATGTTGGCGAGCCGCTACTTTGATCGATTAGTTGGACCGTATCTGATAAATTACAAGTATTACTTGGTTCGATTGCGAATTGTACCGCCGGTGGATTGGGCATTGTATTGTATGTCGGGCTTTGCCATACACCGCGTCCATAAGTTCCTATTCTTAAGACATCATTAGTAGACATTAATTCGATATCATTAATTATTACGTTTGGAAGGTTTTCATTAAAAGAGACCCATCCTGAGGTTGTGGCATCTCGAAAAAACATGCCAATATCAGTACCTACATATATACCATTTGAATTTCCTCCCTCAAATTGAATACATTGAGCAGGTACACTAGGGAGCCCACTTGAAATATTAGTCCATGAGTTACCTGCGTTTAATGATTCAAAAACTTTATTTGAATTATTGTATCCAGAGCATGAGATCACGATGTGATTGGGGTCCGTATCATCAATATCAACACCAAGGATATTGTATTGGGGAGAAAGATTCCCATTATTGGACTTATCTGTCCATGAGGTTCCGCCATTTGTGGAAAGAAATATTCGTCTATCGATCAAAGCATATATGTAGTTGCTATTTGAAGGAGCAATTTCAAACTCGTCTACATTGGAATTTCCGTAAATATTTGTTGAGGGCCCTGACCAAGTAACTCCAGCATTGGTGCTTTTCCAGATATTTTTGAAGCCTGCATAAATAGTATTTGAAGTCGTTGGATCACATTTAAATGGAGTCACCCAATTACCGGTCCCATTAGGAGGTAAATTGCTATTAATGGCATTAAAACTGACTCCTCCATTAACACTTTTATAAAATTCTCCATAATATATGGAAGCATATAAGATGTTGTTCGTATTGGCATCAACACCATTGTCCATTCCATCTCCGCCTACAACTCTATTCCAGTTTGTAGGTGATGTCTTAAGGTGCGTACCATTGTCTTGAGATCCGGCTATAATCAAAGTTGTATCCGTTTGACTCTGGCTTATTTTATAATATTGAGTGATATTCATTCCATCATTTAAAGGCATCCATGAAGTACCGCCATTTGATGACTTAAATACGCCCCCATCTGTTCCTAAATAAAGTTCTGATGAATTAGGTCTAAACTCTGCGTGGTGGTGATCTGCATGCACATATGGTTTCCCTTGCGCGCCATACCAATGAGCATTGATTGCCCATGATGTGCCACCATTGGTGCTTTTCCAAATATTAACTCCACCTACATAAATTGTATTGGAGTTATTTGGGTCAACGGCAAGTGTTAGATCATACCAAGATTGTCCACCACTACCGGATCCGTTGACTTCCCATCCTAATATATTAGGAGATGTGCTTTTTTGAGTCCATGTAGTTCCGTAATTAGAACTAGAGTAAAGCCCATAAAAACCACTGTTTGAATTTCCGTAAACGGCATAAACTTTATTCGGAGAGCTAGGGCTAACCGCTACTTCTACTCTATTTATTCCGGATGTGGGAAGTCCAGAATTGATCAATGACCATGATGATCCTCCATTGGTACTGCGATATACCGTCGCACTTCCTCCTGTAGTTCCCGCAAATAGAGTATCAGAACCACCACTTATCATTGATAAAGAATTGAATGGACCTGATTGTTTTAGACTAAAACTCACTCCATAGTTTGTGCTTTGATACATACCGTCTCTTGAAGCAACGATTATAATATTGGAATTTTTTGGATGAACTAATACCCGCGTAATCCTCTTAAATTGGGTTAAAGAATAACTAAGTCCTGTCGGTCCCCAATTAACACCACCGTCAGTAGACTTCATAAGCCCAAAACTATATGTGTCCCCTGCATCGCGATCCCCCGTTGCCAGATACATAGTGTCAGGGTTATTTGGATCTATGGCTAAATCACTAACTCCAATATTTGTTAATTCATCCGTGAATGTTTGCCATGTTGACCCATCGTTGTAACTAACCCAAAGACCTCCTGATGGAGCCCCTGCATAAATAGTGTCATGATTTGTGGGATGAAACGTTACGTCATTTATTCTTCCGATACCATTACTATTTGAGGACCCAGGAGCATTATAAGGTCCCATCGGCTTCCAATCTCCAAAGTCTTGAGTAACCATTTTTTGCTGAGAAACAGCATTATACCAAACTGCTGGATTTGGCCTTGTTCCGTCAATATCCACACGCGGCTCCATAAAGTTTTGCCAGCGTTTAAACTGCTTCCAACCATGTCCTTTTTGATATGGCTTACCTTTGTATTCATTTTCAAATAAATCTACCACTGTATTGAAGTTAACTTTGTGGTCTTGCATCCCTTCTATCCATTCATTATTTGGTTCATTTTGACCAAAAATTGTATTTGAGAAGGAAAATAGAATGAGAAGTAAGGAGGTTAAGTAATTTAATTTTTTCATGACAATTGACATTCGGATTAGGCTGATTACTCGGATGTTACAAAGCTACGAAATGATTTATCTTCAAGCATTATGAGAATTCTGGTTATTAGCCGATATGAAAAATTTATAAGACATCGTTCTGAGGCAGAAATTTTTATTCGATTAGCAGAATTGGGAGTTTCAATAACAATCATGACTACCCCAAATTCACCATTTTATGATATTTTTTCTCAAGTTGGAATAAAAGTGGTGCCCCATCATCCAGAAACCCGATTCTCAAAAAAAAGCATCCTTCCAATACGCGAAGAGCTTTTAATAGGGAATTACGACATTTTACATCTTTTTAATTCGAAGTCTATCCCTGCAGGCATAATCGCATCCAGGGGGATTAACGTCAAAATTATCACTTATAGAGGAGCTAAGGGCCCCTACTGGCATGATATTTCTGCTTATTTTGGACATTATCACCCAAGGGTGAATGCGATAATTTGTCTCAGTGAATATGTAAAGTCATCGATTCTAGCTCAAGGAATTATGTCTTCTAAAAAACTTCATGTAATTCACAAAGGAGTAGATATTTCATGGTTTAATTCGGTTAGTCCAGCGACTTATGATTTTCAGAAATCTAATCTGAATTGTAAAATAATAACTTGCGTTGCACATCTGAGGCCCGTCAAAGGAGTGGATTTCTTAATACAAGCTGCTAAGATGTTAAGCGGAAATAGGGACTTGCATTTTGTTTTCATCGGTAGAGGTACAAATGATCCTGATTTTCAGAGAAAATTATCTAAACTACCTAACCATAAACGTCTTCACGGTATTGGTGAGGTTGAGGACATTCGTTCACATATGAAAGCATGTGATATATATGTTCAGCCGTCTATTTCGGAAGGCTTGGGTAAAACAGTAATTGAGGCAATGGCTTATTCTAAACCAATTATTGTAACGAGATGTGGAGGTCCTGAAGAGATTATTCAGGATCAGATGTCTGGGGAGGTTGTACCGGTGAAAAATGCTGAAGCTTTAGCCAATAGTATTATTAATTTCCTTAATGATATGGACCGAGCAAAGCGCATGGGTCAATCTGCGAAAAGTTTTTTGATAAAAAAACTGAATATTGAACTGACTGTAGATAAAACATCTAAGGTTTACAGAAGTCTTTTAATCAATTAGATCAACGATATTCATCTGCTAATTCATGGGCTCTGATAAATTTCGATTTAAAAAGTTAGGCTAGGCTAACTTTTAGTATATTTGAAAAAATGATTTTAAGGCTTCTTTTTTTGACTTTTATACTGACATCTAAATCTTTATTTGGACAAAGTATCATTGTAGCTGGAAGTGTAAAAGTGGATAGTCGTGCTCAAGAATTAGTGTCTATTTCTATTTCGAGAATTTCCAAATTATCATCAGAAATTAATGATTCTTTTGAGGTGCTCTCAAAATCTGATGGTTCTTTTTATTTTCCTGAAATACAGCAAGGTGACTACAATATAATGGCTTCTTTTTTAGGTTTTAAAAGTGAGACAAAAATTATTACCGTGATGAGTGGCGACTCGAAAATAGTTGTTGATTTTAATTTAACAAATAGTTTAAATTATTTAAACGAGGTTGTAATAACGGGAACAAAGACCTATAAGAGAAGAACTGATTCTCCCGTAATAGTGAATGTGATAAATAGTCAAGCTCTCGATGATTTTCAGGCATGCACTTTGTCGGATGGTTTGAAATTTCAACCTGGACTAAGAGTTGAGACAAATTGTCAAACATGTAATTATACCCAACTAAGACTAAATGGATTAGGGGGAGGGTATTCTCAGATTTTGATAAATGGCCGTCCTATTTTTAGTCCTTTAATGGGAATGTATGGACTTGAAATGCTGCCGAAAAAGATGATTGATCGTATCGAGGTGGTTAGGGGTGGAGGGTCATCTTTATATGGCTCAAGTGCGATAGGAGGCACCGTCAATGTGATCACTAAACTACCTGTAAGTAATAGTTATAGTTTGAATTCTTTTTTTCAGAATATTAATGGAAAGGCAAATGATATTGTTCTTAATGGAGATGTTTCTGTGGTATCGGAAAATAACAACTCTGGGATGTCATTTTTCTTTAATAACAGGACACGAGAAATTTACGATCATAATGATGATGGGTTTTCAGAAATACCTGAACTGGAGAATGTATCATTTGGAACCAACTTTTTTTTCTTGCCAACTAAGAATCAAAAGCTTGAATTTAATTTGAGTAATTTGAATGAATATAGATATGGAGGTGAGATGGTTAATAAACCTGCATATCTAACTCAGCAATCAGAAGAAAGGAAACACAAAGTATGGATGGGCACAATTGATCATCAGATTAATTTCAATGATGACAATTCCTCGTTTATCACCTATGCCGCATGGCAAAACACAAACAGAAATCACTATACCGGTATATACCCTGAAGATAGTTTAGATGCTCAAAGGCATATAGAGAGTCCTCCATACGGTACCTCCAAAGCCACAACATTTCAAACGGGACTTCAATGGAATCATAGGGTAAAAAAATTCTTAAAAGGCTCAAATACATTTACCGTTGGGGGTGAGTACTCTGAGGATGATGTTTTTGATGAAATCCCTTCTTATCAATATATAATTGATCAAATAAGTATAGATTTAGGACTTTTTCTGCAAAGTGATTGGGAGTTATCAAACTCATTGAGCCTTCTTTCGGGTATTAGAATAGACAACCATAATATGGTTGATGAGTTGATATCAAGTCCGCGATTTTCAATTCTTTATAAGCCTCTTACGAACACTCAATTTAGAATAAATTATGGGTCTGGTTTTAGAGCACCTCAGTCATTTGATACTGATTTGCATATTGCATTTGCCGCTGGAGGAGTATCACGTATTATGCTATCTCCTAATTTAAGGCCAGAGAAGTCCCAGAGCATTAGCGCCTCATTGAATCATGATAAACCTAGTGAGCATTTTATTTTGGGTTTCACACTAGAGGGTTTTTATACTCGATTAAATCAAGCTTTTTATCTTCAGCCTATCGGAAATGATAGTTTCGGAGAGCTTTTTGAAAAACAAAATGGGCAGGGTGCAACAGTTCAAGGAGCAACTTTCGAGTTCAGAGGCAATTATGATAAGAAAATTCAGTTAGAATCTGGATTAACGATCCAAACAAGCATGTTTGATGAAAGAGTCCAATACATCCAAAATTTAAGTGGCATACGCGAATTTATAAGGACGCCTTCAAATTATGGTTTTGCGACAATATCTATGTTTCCTAATAATAAAATTAGGTCCAACATCAATTATATATACACAGGTAAGATGTTTGTTCCGCATTTCTCTGGAGCGGAAAATCAGCTTATCAATGAAATATTTGAATCGCCCTCATATTCAGAATTGAGCTTTAAAACAAGTTATAAAATCCAATTAAATAAATCTAAATCATCCATTGAGCTTTACTTTGGAATTAAAAATATTTTAAACTCATATCAAAGAAATTTTGACATTGGAAAAAACAGAGATAGTAATTTTATATTCGGACCATCTCTTCCAAGAACATTTTATGCAGGAATTCAGTTACTTTAAAGAAATCATCTTTCTTTAAGCAGATCTAAAAACAACTTTTATTTTGGAAATTTCAAAAATACCTTCTCAATTTCAATTAAGTCCATATAAATCGGATGAATATTTAATCAACGGTGATTTAAGGAAATGGGAAGGAAAAAAATCCGAGGTTTTCTCATCAATATTTTCAAGAAATAATAAAGGCGAGACAACTCCAACATTTTTGGGTTCCGTTCCCGATATTGACTCTGAAACTGCTTTAGAAGCGGCTTCAGCAGCGCAAAAAGCTTATAACAGAGGTAAGGGTGTTTGGCCTACTATGAAAGTTTCTCAAAGAATAAAATGTATGGAGACTTTCGTTGAGAAAATCAAACCTCACCGAGATGAAGTTGCTCTTCTTTTAATGTGGGAGATCTGCAAAAATAAATCAGATTCTTACAAAGAATTTGATCGAACAGTTGATTATATAACCGATACAATTGAAGCATATAAAAATTTAGATAGAAAAGGAGCAAATTTTCAAAACGAGGGGGGGGTATTGGCTCATATTAGAAGAGGCCCATTGGGAGTGGTACTGTGCTTGGGACCCTATAACTATCCTTTAAATGAAACTTTCTCCTTATTGATCCCCGCAATAATAATGGGTAATACTACTGTGTTTAAGCCAGCAAAACAGGGCGTATTACTTATAACCCCTCTTCTCCAGGCTTTTAAAGAGAGCTTTCCGCCTGGAGTTGTAAATATTCTTTTTGGGCGGGGTAGGGATATTGCCGCACCAATTATGAAAACAGGTATTATTGATGTTCTTGCATTAATTGGCCACAGTTCATCTGCAGTTGCACTGCAGGATTTGCACCCAAATAAGAACCGATTGAGATTAATTTTAGGGCTTGAAGCAAAAAATCCAGCTATAATTCTTCCAGATGCGGATTTGGATCATACAGTTCAAGAATGTATTTCAGGAACATTATCATATAACGGCCAACGTTGCACTGCATTAAAGATTTTATATGTACATGAGTCTGTGGTGGAGGAATTTAATCTTCGTTTTTCTAAAGCTGTCGACGATCTAAAGTATGGAATGCCTTGGGAAGACACTTTTTTAACTCCACTTCCGGAACCTTCAAAGCCAGAATATATTCAGGCCTTGATAAACGATGCGAAAACTCATGGAGCCGAAATAATTAACTCAAAAGGTGGTGAGCAGATAAAAAATTATTGTTTCCCTGCAGTTATCTATCCTGTTAATAGCAAAATGCGTCTTTTTCATGAGGAACAGTTTGGTCCTGTTATACCCATTATCTCATTCAAAGACATTGATCAGCCATTGGATGATATGGCATCATCGAATTTTGGTCAACAGGTTAGTTTATTTGGGAAAAATGTTGATGAAATAGGTCCATTAATTGATTCTCTCGCCAATTTGGTTTGCAGGGTAAACCTAAATTCCGCATGTCAGAGAGGACCAGATGTATATCCTTTTACCGGTAGAAAAAATTCAGCGGTAGGTACCCTTAGTGTCTATGATGCATTACGGTCATTTTCTATTCGCACATTCCTTGCAGCAAAATCCAATAGTGGCAATAAAAAAATAATTGAAGATTTGCTCGATTCTAAGGCTTCAAATTTTGTCACCACTGAATACTTACTATAGCCCTTTTTGGCTAAGTTTAAATTTATTATTTAGATTCAGCAGCTAAATTAATTACTCGTTTTTTCTTGCCATTATCTGCTCTCCATGGCGAAGCTGATTTCAATATTTTCGTATTAATCCCTTTTGATTCGAGTAATTTTTTTAGCCCATTTTTCGCTGCATCAAAAGCTTCATCAGGACCATCTATCCATAATTTTAGATACACGAGTTCCTTCACAATAGTGTAATCAACAATTCCTGGATGGGAAAAAATAATGGTTCTCCTAATAAAATCGGGAAATAAAACAATCTTGGTTTCATTATTCATCCATTCGAAAACATCATCTGATCGCCCATCTATAGAATGAATCACATCAGATTTTAATCCACAATCACATTTCCCTTGTGTAAGTATATCATTCATTTCGTATCGAATAATGGGTTGTGTTGAACGCTTAAGGTCTGTTATTGTTGGCTTATACTGCATTTTGTTCAGCCAAACTTTTTCTACTAAAATGGAGTCACTGTTCCAATGTATTTTTCCATTTTTACAGGAATGTGCTAAAAACCCCTCAGTACACTGATAAACCTGATCTATTGTTGTTCCTGACCAAACTTCGATTCTTTTAGAGTCTTCAATGGTCAATACTTCAGCTACACTTATAATTTTTTCCACCTTCCAAGGCAGAGCCTCAATATTGGAAATCTCTATTAGACGAATTAAAACGCTAGGTTGCGCAACAATAATGTCAGGCTTAGTTGTGAGAAGGTTTTTCCAATGCTGCTCCAAAGGATCGAAAATATTGTAGTAGGTAAACTTTAATAACTTGCTTCGAACACTCTCATAAAGTTCACTATTTGCTCTCAAAAAGAATGCTACTGTTCTTTGAGATAGGGATAAACCTATGACTCTAGATAGAATCGATGCAACCCATTGTGCGCGTTCCTTTTCACTTACTAGAAAAATACCTCGATTCCCACTTGACCCGCTACTTAAGCCAACTGTTATCGAACCAATCATACTATTTCTTCGCAGATCTTTTTCTGCATCGTGGCCAACTTGGAATGCTTCATCTTTTCGAATCCCATAAATATTGATCAGATCAAACTGACTCATAAACAGGGATTTATTCCCTAGGGGAAAATCTTCAAAAGATTTGAATGCACTATAGAATGGGCTCTTTATCCGCTTTCTATTGAATCTAAATAAATTGTACCTCTTTAACACAATGAGACCGATTGTCCATTGCATCATCGCCTGGGCTATTATTTCATAGCAAAGGGATAAAAGTATTTTTAATTTAAATTTCAATAGAATCTGGGTTTATTTCTAATAGCGTTTCCATACAATGGCAGGGAATGATTTGTGTCTTTGGTTGAGAATTGTAGTATACGTTTACCTTCTTAAGGCTTGCTCTGAATTCCCTCCAGCTTGAGAAGAATAACTTTACAATTGGTGAAGGCAAATGCATTTCTTGGTAATTTTCTTTAACCCAAGCGGCATCAGCAATAAAAAACACTTCGCCATCTTCTGTTTGCAGTCTCATTCCAATTTGACCTGCGGCATGTCCTGGTAGCTGACAGAGCAACAATGATCCGTCATTAAATAGATCATATTCAGATCCTAAAATAGTGTTGAGTTTAATATGCTTACTATCATCAAAAGCTAACAATTGCAACCGATTTTCAAAATCAACAGGCAAGAGTGAAGGTATAAATCCTCTTCGTAAAGCACTAAATCCTCTTCGAGACTTAACAGAATCCCATGCCTCTTGTGAACAAATAAACCTCGCATTGGGAAAGTCTGCAGCACCTGCAATATGGTCTGCGTGAAAATGGGAAATAATAATAAGCTTTACTTGTTCAGGCTCGAAGCCTAGACTTCGTAATCGATTTGCTGCCGTTTGGTGTGCGCTGTGAAAAACGGGAGTGATATTAGCATACAGTGAAAATGGCAATTGGCGAGTCGATTCAAAAAAATTATTGTGGTAACCAATGTCGAATAGCATCAGGCCATGCTTTTCATGCTCTAAAATCCCGATAGTTGCATAAAAACGAATAGTTTCTCTTTTTTCCCCGTGTAATACTTCTGATCTATTTGAAGTACAGTATCCAGTATGGGTAATATGACACTTCCAATTCATCAATACTCAGTTTTTTTCCATTGAATAAATTCTTGAATGGCATCATCGGAAGACACGATTGGATTATAGTTCAAATACTTTTTTGCTTTTGAAATATCAAAAGTCATTGAACGCGCTAAGGTGCTTACGGAATACCGAAGAAGTGCAGGTTCTTTTTGAGAGCCTATTCTTGAGAATTTTTCCAATAGCCAGGCCATACCATATGCCAAGGATATGGGGATTTTTCCTTGAACCGTTCCATAGTCTAAACTCTGTAAAACTTTATCAATGGTATTCCACAGAATAACCGGCTCATCATTGGTAATATTGTAATCCTCATTTAATGCTTTCTTCTTTTTAGCGATTATTGCGCAATAAATAGCATGTGCCATATTCTTAACACCAGTAAGGTCAGAAATATTTTTACCGCTTCCCATACGTTTTAATTTTCCGTTTTGATGTGCTCGTATTAATCTTGGAAAAATTATAGTATCTCCCCGCCCCACTAGAGCTCTAGGTCTAAGTATTATATATGCAAGGCCTGAGGATTTTAGAGCATTTTCTGCTACTCTTTTGCTCCATGCATAAGCGTTTACGGGGCGAAACAATTGCGACTTTTCAGTAATGTTTATTCGATGTCGATGATTAACATAAATAGAAGGGGATGAGATATAAATAAAACGAATATCACTCTCTTTGATTGCATATTTAATCAATAGGTTTTGTGTGTCTATATTCTCCCTGATGAATAAATATTTTTTACCCCAAGGAGAACTTAAACTCGCGCAATTGACTATCATTTCAGGACTTGAAACAAATAACTCCTTAACATAGTCCTCGTTAGCGAGATCTCCAAAATGATATTTTACTCTTTTTGATTTAAAATGACGTTCAGGTCTTTTTGTACGGGCAGCCGCAATAATATGAAAATCGGACTCCGCTAAAAGATACTCGATGGTTCTATACCCTAAAAAACCAGTAGCTCCGGTAATCAATAATTTCATCAGGCAATTTTATTAAATTGTAAAAGCGCAGCCCCTATGCCAAATCCAGCAGATGTACCGACCAGTAAACAGCGTTCACCTTCGATAATTTGATTCTTTTCAAGATGCATAGATAATGTCATTGGAATGGATGCAGCGATGCAATTTCCATAATCTTCTAAAGTGCTGACTACTCTGACTCCATATTTTTTTAAAGGGAAGCATGATTCAAATATTATTAGACCAGCTTTAGAAGCTTGATGTGGAATACAATGTTCTATTTTTTTTGGGTTGATACCAATTGTACTAAAGAACTCTTTCATGAAAATAGGAAGTTCTCTTTTACCTAATCGCAATAATCTTTTGCCATTCATTTGAAAGGAATGATTTCGTGCATCAAAATCATACATTTTTGGAGGCATTTTATTACCTCCGCCTTTGATGATGGTGTCATAGACTCCTTCGCTATATGTCTTTAGCATTGAATTCATGAGAGTTATATTTTTGCCTTTAGTTATAACAAAAGCTGCTGACGCATCACCGAAAAGTGTGTAAACCTCTCTCGAGTCAGGGTTTAACCCATTTGAAGCGACTTCAGAACTTATCAGCAATATGGTTTCAGCCTTTTCCAAGGCGATTTTTTCAACTGCAATTTCTAATCCAGTAATGAAGCTAAGGCAAGTAGTATCAACATCGACACATGGTATATTCAAAGTATTAGATTTATCCAATTTTGATTTTATTATGCTGGATTGATTTGGAAGTGGATAATCATATGTGGCACCTGCAAAAATGATAAGATCAACTTTCTTAAGACTCATCTTTGCAGCTTCTAACGCTTTTAATGCTGACTTAGCGCCTAATTCACCATTAGAATCTGGGTGATCAACCCAGTGACGTTTTCTAACTCCTGAATAACGCATTGACCAGCCTTCAGGCCATCCCATTTCTTTTTCAATTTGAATGCTTTGAACAGCTTTGGGGACTGTCCATGCATGTCCCGCTATGTTAAATGAAAGGTTCATAGTCTAATAGTTTATTTTTTTTCTTTAAAGTCTTTTAGTTTTTACTCAATATTTTCGATGGTCGTTTTATCAATTATTTTTAATTTATGACTTTTCTTAAGTTCATTAATAAACGTTTCAGCTACCCGATTTTTCTCTGTTTTGTCAAATAGAACGGATCTAATATTTACTTCTTTAATTAGTCTATTAAAGACCTCTGTCTCGAGTGAAAAACCTAGAGCACGACAACTCATGACAAAATTGATTAATTCACTTTTAGATGAAATTATCGCGTATCCAATAACTCCCAAATAGCCAAAGTCTGTTCGGCAATCCCATGTATATAAAGAATACTCATAAAAACTGTCTTTCTTGAGTAGCTCTTTATTTAAATTGAACTGATTCGTTTTGGAGCTTAACTCTATAACACGGTCGTAATGATCTTTATTATTATGCCATAATTTGTATGAATAGTTGACATTGATACTCTTGTCCTTTTTTTGATTATCGTCTCCTAGTAGGTTCCGATATTGATTTCTTCTTTCCTTAATAAAGTTCCCTTTACCGGAATTCGATAACCCAAGAATCTGAAGTTGTTGCATTAGAGAAGAAAAACTCCCATTGAATAGCATCGCATTTTGCATTCGCAATTCATCTTTGACGGATTGGATCTCTATTGGATTATCATCAATAAAAACACAGTCATTAATATTTATATTCATTTTATTAACTAAGATTTGTATTCGCACGTGCTTTGCATTCCAACCGGCATCAATACTTGTTACCCAGCTATTCCAAAATGGATCAATAAATGATAATGCGCTCTCTATACTTACTGATTCATTTTTAGAGATAACTATTATCTGTGCTCCATATGAAGATTGCTTTTTAACATAAGACAACAAACTATGATAATTACCATTTTTTGGTGATGCATAGTCTCTAACTATTTCATCTTGATTTTCTTCCCAAACGCCAGGAATTAAAGTATTATCTAGGTCTATGAAATAACATTTAATCGCCCCGGACCCCTCATGTCGAACAAAGTTTAAAATACATGAGGCAATATTATGTAAAGTCTTTTTCTTAAATGGCATCTGTGCAAAATACCCAAGGGTAAAATCATAATTAGAATAATCTGAAAGAAAAGAAATGACTGATGAGGTTTGATTTAAGTCTGACAAAAGAAGTACGTTGTTAAATTCAGAGAACTCATCTACTTTTTTATTTATAAGATCTCTGGCTTCTCGACTATAATTGCGATAGATATCCGAGAAGATGAAAACCACTAGTTCTTTCTTGACTTGGGGAAATTCTAGCGATTCACTGTAATGGTATATCGCGGAAACCTTATCTTCCAAATGAGGTTGAATGAATAGGTCAGAATATATATATAGTTTCATTACGTCAAGCAAATGTTAAACAGATTTTGGGGCTCACAATTCATATTGATACTTTTCACAATAGTCACATAGCAGAGTTTTCATTTTGGCAATCATAGAATCTTCTAATGGCGGGTATTTTCCTTTTTGATGATCCTTTACAGAATCTAAATAGCTGGTGATTTTATTTTCTGAGAACCCTTCGAGATCCAGATGACTAAAGATGTTTTTTATGATCTTTTTTGGATTATCTTTTAGTTCGCTATAGGCAATATCAATTCGATTGGATGAATCGATTTTTTTGTGATCAATATCCCAATCAGATTCAATTTTAGAATAGGTTTCCAGTAAGGTATTATGAGTATTTTCTTTTAAAGAACTAATATCTCCAAAAGTTTGCATTTCATACCAAACCCTATACAAGTTGAGACTAGATCGAACAACAGATATAGGGTTCCGATGGATATGAATAAACTTAGCATTAGGATACATTTCTAATAGTAAAGAGATCCTAGAAGCATGAGCAGGAGACTTTAAGATTAGCCCTTTTTTTCCCTTCGACTTGGCTCCAAGTTTTCTAATAAATCTCCGATGT
Organism: uncultured Cryomorphaceae bacterium; assembly: GCA_913009655.1. GTDB lineage: Bacteria > Bacteroidota > Bacteroidia > Flavobacteriales > Schleiferiaceae > TMED14. The sequence goes on along the minus strand of CAJVWI010000002.1, from coordinate 101,194 downwards.
TGATTTTTCCAATCATCTATATCATGTTTTTCCATTTCTGATATTGAAATACAAGATTTAAAATAGTCTGGGTCAAAAGGAAATGAAGTTATCAGGTATGGAGTTGCAGCGCAGCAAGTGGCCATTGCAATTTCATCTTCCTGAGGTGTGTTCACATCCATTTTCATAGAATCAAATAATCGCTTTTTCGGAGTAAAAAAGGAGATGATGGGTTTTAACCAAATGTTGGTGAATAAAAAATGATAAGGCATTGCACATTCATATGTGCTTGGCGCAAACATTTGTCCTGTAGCCTCCATTAGGTTATATAAATGAGTGGTCCCTGACCTATAATGACCGACAATTATGACTATTTCTTTAGGGTTCTTGCCACGAAAAAAGAAATCTGGAATCGCAAGTATGGAATTAAACAGTCCTAGCGGAATTAAACTGAAAAGTTTAATCCCTCCGATCAAGCTAAAGTTCCGTCGAAATTTCCATGGAAATCGAAATAATCGTCTTAATGTAGTGCCATAAAAAAATGATACGCTCATGAATATTTGGAATAAAGGTGGGCCATTTGTTTAATTGTAATTGACGTGCCGTGAGAAAATATTTCCATCGCAATTGGGGAATTGTCGTCTCGAGACAGAAGGTCTTGAACTTCTGTAAACAATAGAACTAATGAAAGAGAATCTCCTCCTAAATCCGAGAATGAAGTTTCATAATTCGAATGACATAAATCAGGATCAATTTTTAATTGATGAGACCATGCTTTGATAATAATATTAACGGTTTGCTGCGAATAGGATTCAATATCAATATCAATAACGATATTGGCTTTAGTTTCTTCTATTAGATTCGCCAGATTTTTCTTCCATAACTCAATACCCCTTCCAGCGTGCACAGCAAGTCCCACTCGAGTACCTTTTTCATGGGTTAGAGTAAATGCAGAGTAAGGGCTTTGTGCACCAACCATGGGTATTGGGGTAAGGTCTAGTGCTTCAAGACCGGGAGCACTATAGTCCATAAGTTTTAGTCTTCCTAAATCAGATAAAAAGCCAGAAGAGAAGTATAGACCAGTTATTGTTGACATCTTTTGGATTAGACGTATTAGTAGAACTAATAAAAAGTGAGGTGTTAAACCTAGTATCCAAGAATTGAGACTATTTGATAATGGCGCTTTATGATTTATTTGATTGTTTAAATCAATGTTTATTTCTTTTATATTTTGATTTGGGTGAACATCTAGATATATTGGTAAGGTCATATTTCCAAATCCTTTCGGACACTTCTGAAACTTTCTTAAGTCAAAAGGAATAATGAATCTACTTTTTCTTCCAATAGTTTTTGCAGCCGAAAGAGATAGTATAGTACTCAAATTTTTAATTGGATAAGGGAACGAAATGCATTGAGTAAAATTATGTGAATTCCATACTCCAGGCACTTTTGATAGAATGGTTTTAGATTTTTTATTAATCGTTTCACTTGTTAATTCTGGATATGCATCTTTTTCTTGATATAATTTAAGATCAGAGGTCTCACCCTCATTTCTTAATGCGGAAAATATATCTTTTAGATGTTGAACATATGCTGCGCCATCCATAAGCACATGGTGACTCTTAACTAAGAGAAATACATAATTATCACAAAGAATAATATGATGTTCAATTAAGCATGATAAATAGTCAATAGGATCATTAAAAAGATGATGACTAAGCTCAGGCTCTTTGTCCCATTCATGAATGCTAACTTTTGCAGATGCCGAACTTTGTATCTCTATTTCCCCTTTTATAATTTTACGCCTGTGTAAGCCACTTTGTTCGCAAGCCTGTTGAATGGCCCTCTTTAAAGTCTCTAATTCGAATTCATCATCTTTCTCAAGCTTCACAAGGATTTGAATCGCATCGCGATGTCTGAAAACAGAGTTGACAAGAAACAATCGTTCATTAAATGTTATGGGGCGACTGTAGTTCATATGTGAGTATTCAGATGCTTAAATTTAATTGGGGAAAAGGATTTACCAGAAGCTTTTAATTAAAAATTCACACCGTAAATCACCGACTGAATTTTTGAATTCAACCATTCGAATAATTTTTAGATTTGTCAGGAACACCAGTAATAAAAAATACTGTATAAATTAAAGTGCCAATCATTGACCATTGAATGGGTTTTAGAGTAAACATTTCTAGGGTAAATATGATTGCTCCAAAAGAAATCATATTAACAAGCCATAAAAATTTCCCTCCTCTTCGTCCCTCCTGTATAAATCCAATAATCAATGTTCCAAGGAAAATAAAAGTCACAAAAACAGCTCCTTGTATCAGGCTTACTTGGTGCTGAACAGCTATAAATCCCAGGAGTTGTATATAAAGTAAGAACGATCCAATATTTAGAATAGGATTATTATTCAATTGAGCTTTTGGTCTTTCCTTTTTTGTAAATGGCAAGAGATTAATTGAAATGGGACTTCCGGACGAAAATGGACGTATCAATCCTAATTTAACAGGAACTTCTTTTAATTCCTGCTGGTGGGTTCCGTAAATTCTATCCCAAATACTAAAAGTGCCTCCACAGTTTTTGTTGCGGTATTCGGCATTAATCCCATGATGAACTTTGTGAAGGGAGGGAGTTATCAAAATGGATTCCATCCATTTTGGGTGGTTAATTACATCATTATGATTATAGAACTGAATGAAATAATGTATAGATGAAACAAGTACAAAAACTTCAACTGGAATACCTAAAAGGGCCATTGGAAGAAAGAAAGGCAGTGAGGATAGAGATGAAAACCAAGAATTTCTAATGCCAAGTGAAGAGTTGAAATGTTCACCTTGATGGTGTACTTCATGGATCTTCCAAAGAATAGGAATTTTATGATGGAAGTTATGTAGCCAATAAAACTGATGGTCCCAAAGAATAAATGCAATTAGTGCCACCCAGGCAATGTTAATATATCCAGTCAGTTCATAAGGTATTAGTCCAACTATGTAATAATAACCAAGCACTTCAAGTCCTCGTCCAAGCCAAAGTAGAATCTGTCCGGAGTTTAAATTCATTGTTATTTCTGCCCAGGGAATCGGCTTTTTTAAAAAGAATTTGATCACGAGTAGTTCTAGAGCAACTAGAACTATTAAAAATGCAGGGCCAATAAATATTGACATAGTTTCAATTTTTTTTTCATATTCAAAGCATTACAAATGCCCTTTCCTCTCTCCATTTTTTACCTGGGCTAATTATTCTAAGAGAAAATCATAATCACATTTAACTTTTTGATATTTTCTTCTGAAAAATACCAATCAATTATTACTTTTTAATGGCATTATTTACTATTTTTTTTATTTTATTTATCTAAATCATCTAAAGAAATACATTTAAGAGGTTCTCCGAAATCGATGAACCCAACTTACACGTCAGGAGTTGTTGACCAAACAGACTTAGCCTCTTTAAATCAAGACGATTTCTACTTAACTTTAGATGTAATGAAGTGGCGAGAATGATCAATTACTTTTTTATTGGAGTCGGGTTCAAACCCTTCTGGGCTCAACACGACGCGTTTCAGCACCTTGGGAAGGAATTAAACTTTTTCTTTACTAAATAACGATACTGATGAAGAAAGTTTCTTTTGGTCAGTATGTCAAGTATAATTGGCTTCGATGGAAACGACATTTGCAAGGAGATAGGCGGTCAGTAAGTTCTTATCATAAACAAGAGGGTATAGTTCAAAGTATTCTATCTGAAATGGGTGAAGTCCCAAAACAATTAGACACCCGACCCGTAGATCGAGTATTTGGGATTTCGAATAAGGAACTCTTTGATAATTATATTAAAGTAGGTAAACCTGTAATCATAGAGGGTGGAGCGATGAGTTGGGGTTGTATCGGAAAATGGACTCCGGAATGGTTGGTTGAGAACTATGGCAATGAAAGTATCACTTACATGGACAGCACTCCGATGGATATGAAGGCGGGTAATTTTTCAACGAGCAAGGGAAAATTTAAAGAAATAATTGAAGCCATCGATACGGAAGATCGAAGCAAATACATTCGGTTCAGCCCACTCCTTGAAGACTATCCCATTTTACTAAAGGAGTTCGACAAAAAATGGCTTACTAAAATGCGACACTCCTTTTCTTATGGTAAAAAACTCCAGCTATTCGTCGGCCCCAAGGGATCCAAAACAGATCTTCATTGTGCTGTTGAATTCAATTTTTTCACCCAGATCTACGGTGAAAAGCATTGGTATCTATGTGCGCCTTCGAATGATATCGCTCTGGACCCACTGAACCTTGGTTTTGCCTATTTCACTAGTGAGTTTAATCCAGAGCAACCCGATTTTGAGAAATTTCCTCTGGCCGCAGCCATTGATTTTCATGAATGCACGCTTAAGCCCGGTGATATTTTATACAACCCATCCTCCTGGTGGCATCACGTGACCAATAAATCCACCTCCATTGGTGTAGGCTTCCGATGGTTTAACATGCACCGCAGTATCCAATTATCCTTCATTCAGACCTTACTCACACTTAGCTGTTATAATCCACCCATTTGGAAGGCCATAAAACTTAGCCGAAGAGATTTTGGTGAAATGTTTTCTAAGAAAAATAGATCTTGATTTTTATCACACTTTTGATGATCAAACGCTATTTTCTTGAATGTTATTTTTCTATATCGAAGAAATAACAGAAGGTAAAAAACGGACTGATTGTTATATTAGTAATTTTTTACAATTACCTATTTTAATTGAATGCAGCCAATTGCATTTAATAATCGTATGATTAGGTATGTAATATCTACCTCATGCCATTTGACACCAAAATTAGCACTGCTTGCATTTTTGTGATGGTTGTTGTGATATCCTTCACCCATCATTAAAAAATCAAAATGAAAAAGGTTTTTACTTGTGTTTTTCATGGTGAAGTTTACATAGCCATAAATATGGCCAAACCAATTAATAATAACACCATGTATTGGAGCCATTAACAAGATTACTGGCAATAACAACCATTGCCACCAGCTTGTTACAAATACGATAAAGAATGTTATATAAACGGCAATCCAAAGTAGTCTTGAAAACTGAGAACTTGCAAACCGATCAAAGCTTTTCCATTGCGGAACATTTTTCATAAAACGCTGATCAATGGGTATTCGTTGTAAATTAATATCCTGATAAATTGTTTTTGTTTTCCACATCATTGCAAATAAACTTGCATCATGAGAAGGGGAGTGGGGATCTTTTTCGGTATCTGTATATGCATGGTGCATTCTATGCATAATTCCATACCCGTATGCGCTTAAGTAACTCGATCCTTGAAAAATCCAAGTTAAAACAAACGTAATACGTTCCATTGTTTTAGACATGGTAAATAACTGATGTGCGGAATAACGATGTAAAAAGAAAGATTGAAAAAATAACCCACCATACCAGAGTACCAAAACAAAAATAAGAACCACCATTTTTTTTTAATTAAAAACGGTTACACTAATATAGTATAACCGTTTTGTTGTTTTAGTAGCGGGGGCAGGACTCGAACCTACGACCTTCGGGTTATGAGCCCGACGAGCTACCAACTGCTCCACCCCGCGATGAACCGCAAATGTACAAAAGAAAAGTCCTAACATTTAGTAAATTTTGACTTATTGTTAAAGTCATAATATTTAAGATTTAATCCAAAATAATCTTTGGAAAATCTGATAGTATATGCTCATTAAACTTCACGACCTTTGCCGCATGGAAAGAGTTCATAAATCAGGTTTTGTTAATATAATCGGGCACCCTAATGTTGGGAAGTCTACATTGACGAATGCACTGCTTGGTGAACGATTGAATATTATCACACCCAAGGCTCAAACCACGCGTCATAGAATTTTTGGGATTCTAAATGGTGAAAATGAAGAATTTGATTATCAGTTAGTTTTTAGCGACACCCCTGGGGTTTTGAAGCCGGCTTATGCTCTTCAGGATAGTATGTTGAGTGCTGTCAAGTCAGCTCTAGAGGACGCGGATATTTTCCTTTATGTTGTTGAACTTGGAGAGGGAGAATTGAAAAATGAATCCTTTTTAAAAGCTCTTCAAGAAACAGATAAACCAGTGATTTTACTTTTAAATAAAGTTGATCTCCATGATCAGGAAAAATTGGAGAAAGAGACAGATTTATGGATTGATAGAATGCCCAATGCGGAAATAATTCCAATTAGTGCTTTGACAAAATTTAATCTGGATTATTTAATGAAGCGATTATTGGATTTGATCCCTATTTGTCAACCTTATTTTGGAAAGGAGCAATTGACAGATCGTTCAGAACGATTTGTGACCTCAGAAATTATTCGCGAGCAAGTATTAATAAATTACAACAAAGAGATACCCTATTCTGTTGAAGTGGGGATTGATACTTTTGTGGAAGACGATGATATCATTAGGATCAGAGCTATATTGTTTGTTTCTAGGGAGTCTCAAAAAGGGATACTTATTGGCCATAAGGGAGCTGCATTAAAACGGGTTGGTATTGGTTCGAGAAAAAGAATGCAAAACTTTTTCCAGAAACATGTTCATCTAGAACTTTTTGTAAAGGTCCAAGCAGATTGGCGGAATGACCGAAATAAATTAAAACGATTTGGATACGAATGAAGTCTTTAATTGCTATTGTTGGACGTCCTAATGTAGGTAAGTCAACATTTTTTAATCGTCTGGTTCAGCGAAGAGATGCTATCGTTGATGCTATTGCCGGAGTCACAAGAGATCGCCACTACGGGCATACTGAGTGGGTAGGTAAACGATTTAATATAGTTGACACCGGGGGTTATGTAGAGGGGTCAGATGATGTTTTTGAAGACCAGATAAGAAGGCAGGTTGAGGCCGCAATGGATGAATGCGAAGTAATAGTATTTCTCGTTGATGTTCAGGAAGGAATAACACATGACGATAAAGAAATAGCTGCTTTGCTCCGCCGTCAAAGTAAACCCGTAATTCTTGTAGCTAATAAAGTAGATAATCATCAAAGAGCTGCAGATGCTGCCGAATTTTATTCACTTGGAGTGGGTGAGCCTCTTTGCATGTCTGGGGTAAATGGAAGTGGGACAGGTGAAGTCTTGGATGCAATTGTAAAAGTTATCCCAGATCAAGAAGTACAGCTCTCCGTAGATGACCCTCAAGAGCATTTACCAAAATTGGCAATTGTAGGTAGACCAAATGTTGGAAAATCATCATTGACAAATTCATTATTTGAACAAGAGAAAAGTATAGTTACAGATATTCCAGGAACTACGAGGGATACGGTGAATGCTCATTTTAACAAATTTGGTTATGATTTTATCTTATTGGATACCGCTGGGCTGCGTAAAAAAGGAAAAGTAAATGAGGATATAGAATTCTATAGCAACATGCGCAGCATCCGGACTATTGAAGAGTCAGATGTATGTTTACTCGTAATAGATGCTACTCAGGGTTTTGAGTCTCAAGATTTGTCAATTTTGAATGTAATTGAGAAAAATCATAAAGGTTTAGTTATTGTCGTTAATAAATGGGATTTACTGGAAAAAGAGACAAATTCAACAGAGGAGTTTAAAGCAAAAATTTTAGCAAAAACACGTCCTTTTGTTGACGTTCCTGTGGTGTTTACATCTGCATTAACAAAACAGCGCGTTCTAAAATCAATTGAAGAAGCAATGGCTGTATATGTGCGAAGATCTGGTAGGATAAGCACTAGCAAGCTTAATGATGAAATATTGCCGATGGTCAAGCATATGCCACCTCCAATTTATAAGGGGAAAGAGGTTAAGATTAAATATATCACGCAACTTCCTACTCATTATCCGCAATTTGTTTTTTTCTGTAATTTGCCTCAATATGTTAAAGAGGCATATTATAGGTATGTTGAGAATAAAATGAGATCTAGGTATGATTTTTCAGGAGTTCCAATGGAAATTTACTTTCGAAAGAAATAGAATTTTATTTAGTTGCTTTTTGAAAGGCTTCTTCTAAATTTTCGGCTTTTCCATCAAATTCCTCGATTGCTGCTTGGCGAATTATTTTACCTTTTTTTATAAAAATAACCTGATCGCATATTGCCTCAACTTCCTGCATTATGTGGGTCGAAAGAAGAACAGTTTTGTCTTTGCCTATTTCTCTAATTAGTTTTCTTATTTCAACTAGTTGGTTAGGGTCAAGTCCAGTAGTTGGCTCGTCAAGAATAAGGACATCTGGATCATGAATAAGTGCAGAGGCTATTCCTACACGCTGCTTGAATCCCTTTGATAATTGTTTAATTTTCTTATGAGATTCTTCTATCAACCCTAACTGCTTCAATCGTTTTCCAACTTGATCATGGGAGGTTTTATATAAGTCTGCTACGAATTTCAGAAATTCAATCACATACATTTCAGGATACAAAGGATTATTTTCAGGAAGATATCCTACTTTTCTTTTTACTTCAAGGCTTTGTTTGTGGCAATCAAAATCACAAATTTTCGCATATCCACTATCTGCTGGAATATAGCCAGTCAGTATTTTCATCAAAGTGCTTTTTCCAGCTCCATTAGGGCCAAGAAGTCCAATTATATTACCTTTTTTCAGATCGATACTAACGCTATCTAACGCAAGCTGTCCATCGTAACCTTTTGATATATTATGTGTAAAAATTGCCATTATGATTTTAGATATGTTAAATTGGAAGTATTGAAGGTGCTCAATAGAAAATTATTAAACTGATTTTTTTCATTTAAAATGCCAGATCGAATTTAAGGCAGATATCTTTGATGTTAATGAAAGGAATGATTACAAAATCAACCGGCAGCTGGTATAAGGTTCAATTGGAGAATAAGACCTTTGTGGATGCTCGACTAAAAGGGGCAATGCGCCTTGCGGGGTCTAAAAGTACTAATCCTGTTGCGGTAGGTGATTTTGTGGATTTACGTCCAGAGTCCGAAGGACGATTTGTAATAGATAACATACACGAAAGAAGAAATTATATTGTTCGTCGCTCAGTTAATTTGAGTAAAAGAACCCAGGTTATTGCGGCTAATTTAGATCAGGCAATATTGGTATGTACAATCGCGGAGCCAAGAACTCTTTATGGTTTCATGGACCGATTCTTAGCAACGACTGAAGCTTATGATATTCCTGCTATCATTGTTTTCAATAAGATGGATAATTATTCCAAAGAAGCTATGGTTGAACTTGAGTATCGCGAAGCTGCCTATGGTAAGGCTGGATATAGAACTTTGCGTACTTCTGCTATTTCTGGAGAGGGGGTAATGGAATTAAAGACAATTTTAAAGGATAAAATATCTTTATTTAGTGGTCACTCAGGAGTTGGAAAGAGCACATTAGCTAATGTGCTTCAGCCTGGATTAAATCTCCAGACGGGTATTGTGTCTGAATCTCATGGACAGGGTAAGCATACTACTACATTTGCAGAGATGCATTTCATGAAGTTCGGCGCTCATATCATTGATACTCCTGGTATTCGTGGTTTTGGATTAGTCGATATGAAAAAAATGGAAATAAGTCATTTTTTCCCGGAAATATTCAGACTTCAACCTAAATGCAAATTCGGAAATTGTAAACATCTCGAAGAGCCCGGATGCGAGGTTATTCGTTCGGTTGAAAATAATGAAATAGCACCGACGAGATATTCATCATATATAAGTATGCTAAATGGTGATGAGGAGGACGATTCATTTCGTCAAGATATTTATAAGAACGAGTAGAATGCGAATGATTGTTCAAAGAGTTTCGGAGGCATCAGTCTTTATTGAAAATAAAAAACACTCTTCAATTGGTCAAGGGTTATTAGTTTATGTAGGTTGGGGATATGCCGATGCCACAATAGATTCAGATTGGATGATAAGAAAAATATTAAATATGCGGATTTTCAATGATCATGAAGATGTTATGAATCGATCGATTATTGAGGTTCAAGGACAGATTCTCGTTGTTTCCCAATTCACATTGTTTGCATCCACTAAAAAAGGAAATCGACCAAGTTATATGCGTTCTGCGAATAATGAAACTGCAAAACCATTGTATAATGATTTTCTAGAAAAGCTTTGGACGATTTCAAATTTGCCAATCAAATCTGGAATTTTTGGCGCGGATATGGAAATAAAATCAATTAATGAAGGACCAATTACCATTTATATCGATTCAAAAAATAAAGAATGAAGGATAAACAGAATTTACTACCTCTGAATTTATTGCAAACTCAAGTAGATCAATGGATACAAAATTTCGGTGTCCGATATTTTAATGAGTTAACAAATATGGCTCAGCTTACAGAGGAAGTTGGGGAGGTAGCAAGAATAATTTCACGCAGATATGGGGAGCAATCTGAAAAAGATTCCGACAAGGAATTTGACTTAGGAGAAGAGCTTGCAGATGTCCTTTTTGTTACACTATGCCTTGCCAATCAGACAGGAGTTGATCTCCAAAGTTCATTTGATCGTAGAATGATAAATAAGGGATCGCGTGATAAGCTTCGCCATGAAGGGAACTCAAAAATTCGTTAGATAATTGAACGGGATAGAATGTCTAGAACTTATATTTGTGCTAACATTGTAAAAATAAAAACATGCGTCCAGACCTTTTTGAGCATTCAGATTATTACTTGATGGATGAACTTCTTAGTGAAGAACATAAACTTGTACGAGATGCCACCCGCGAATGGGTAAAGCGTGATATTAGCCCAATCATCGAGGAATATGCTCAAAATGCTAAGTTCCCAGAACAAACAGTAAAAGGTTTGGCGGATATTGGAGCTTTTGGACCATATATTCCTAGTGAATATGGCGGCGCTGGTCTTGACCAGATATCATATGGATTAATGATGCAGGAAATTGAACGTGGAGATAGTGGTGTTAGATCAACTTGCTCAGTCCAGTCTTCCTTGGTTATGTATCCTATTTTCACTTACGGAAATGAAGAGCAAAGACAAAAATACCTCCCAAGACTTGCGAGTGGAGAACTTCTTGGATGTTTTGGGTTGACGGAGCCAAACCATGGGTCTAACCCTGGAGGTATGGTTACCAATTTTAAAGATATGGGCGACCATTATCTCTTAAATGGAGCAAAAATGTGGATATCTAATTCCCCTTTTTGTGATTTAGCTGTTGTTTGGGCTAAAAATGAAGAGGGTAGGATCCATGGTTTAATTGTCGAGAGAGAAATGGAAGGTTTCAGCACTCCTGAAACACACAATAAATGGTCACTGAGGGCCTCATCAACGGGTGAATTAGTTTTTGATAATGTCAAAATACCAAAAGAAAATCTACTGCCCAACAAGTCAGGTCTTGGGGCGCCGTTAGGCTGTCTTGACTCGGCTCGATATGGAATTGCATGGGGTGTCATAGGTGCTGCTATGGACTGTTATGACACTGCTCTTCGTTACTCTAAAGAAAGGATTCAATTTGATAAACCAATTGGGGGATTTCAATTGCAACAAAAAAAATTGGCTGAGATGGTTACAGAAATAACTAAAGCGCAGTTATTAACTTTTAGATTAGGTCAATTAAAAAATGAGGGAAGAGCAACGACTGCACAAATTTCTATGGCAAAAAGAAATAATGTTGACATGGCGTTAAAAATTGCTCGAGATGCACGACAAATGCTCGGTGGTATGGGAATAACCGGCGATTATCCGATAATGCGGCATATGATGAACTTAGAATCTGTCGTTACCTATGAAGGTACTCATGATATTCATTTGCTTATTACGGGTATGGATGTGACAGGAATCCCTGCATTCAACTGATTCAAAGTCCTTAATTATATTTTAATATAAAAAACTATTGAAGGGGTATCGAACAGAGTGAATTTCTGAGGCCATTTTATATACCGCATTTTTTAAGGAATCAAAATTTGATTTTTCCGTGGCAGAAATAAATACGCATTTCCCCTTCAATGCTTCATTAATCTCATTTTGAATTTCATCAGCTCTATCTCTCTCTTCTTCATCAAACCTTTTTTGAAAAGCATCTAGCTTATTGAATATAACTAGCTCGGGTTTTTCATGTGCCCCTAGATCTTTTAATATCTGATCGACAGATGACATGTGATCCTTATATGATGGATGAGACAAGTCAACAACGTGAAGTAGCAGATCAGCCTCTCTAACTTCATCCAGAGTGGACTTAAAGGATTCTATAAGCTGAGTTGGTAGTTTTCTTATAAAACCTACAGTGTCGGTAATTAAAAAAGGAAGATTTTCAATTACAATTTTTCTAACAGTAGTATCTAAGGTGGCAAATAATTTATTTTCTGCAAGTATATCAGACTTGCTTAAGGCATTCATTAGGGTTGATTTACCCACGTTTGTGTATCCTATTAATGCTACTCTTACTAACTTTCCACGATTTCCCCTTTGAGATGCCATTTGGCGGTCAATTTTTTCAAGCTTTTTCTTTAAATCGGATATTTTATCTTTTATTATTCTTCTATCTGTCTCAATTTGAGTTTCTCCGGGCCCACGCATTCCTATTCCTCCTTTTTGCCTTTCTAGATGAGTCCAAAGTCTTGTAAGCCTGGGTAAGAGGTATTCATACTGAGCCAATAAAACTTGTGTTCTGGCATATGAAGTTTGTGCTCTCGAAGCAAAAATATCAAGAATTAAGTTCGTTCGATCCAACACCTTTACATTGAATAGTTTTTCTATGTTCTTTAACTGAGATGGTGAAAGTTCGTCATCAAAAATTGCGAGATCAATTTTTTCTTTTTTTATGAAAAGATTTATTTCCTCCATTTTACCCGATCCCAAAAAGGTGTTTGAGTCGGGTTTATCTAATTTTTGTTGAAAGGTTTCAATTGTTTTTGCTCCAGCTGTTAGCGCTAGAAATTTCAATTCTTCAAGATATTCTTGACTTTTTATTTCGTTTTGCTCTCGAGTAATAGCCCCGATCAGAATGCATCGTTCAAGCCCACTTTTTTTATTTATTTTTCTTTCTAACATTCGTGTGTATTAAATAATACGATTCCATGGAATCCGTAAAGTGGTAAATAATATGATATGGTCAACATTAAATATAATTAGGGATAGGTAATTTAATAGATTTGATTTTATAGACGTTTTTGGTAAAAAACTATAAATGAGATATTGATCTTGATAGAAAAAAAATTAAATAAATACTCTGTAAGAGAATAGTAATGATGAATGCATAATCTTAAAATAGATAAGCTCCAAAGGTAGCTCAATTTAAAAATGGGCCCCACCTTTGCAGTTAAGTAAATATCATTGATATGTCGAAGAAAAATTCAACCATACGAAATAAAGATATTCTAGATTATCATGAAGGTAGTCGCCCTGGGAAAATAGAAGTAGTTCCGACAAAGCCTTCGAATTCTCAGCGTGATTTGAGCATAGCTTATTCTCCTGGCGTTGCGGAACCTTGCCTGAAGATTGCTGAAAATAAAAGTGATGCATACAGATATACGGCCAAGGGTAATCTTGTCGCAGTTATTTCAAATGGGACAGCAGTATTGGGTCTTGGCGACATTGGTCCATTGGCATCAAAGCCTGTGATGGAGGGTAAAGGAGTTTTATTTAAGATTTTTGCTGACATTGATGTTTTTGATCTAGAATTAGATACTACGGATACGGAAAAATTTATAGAAACCGTAAAAATACTATCTCCAACATTTGGTGGAATTAATTTAGAAGATATATCAGCGCCAGAATGTTTTGAAATAGAGCAAAGATTACGTCAAGAATTGGATATTCCAATTATGCATGATGATCAACATGGTACAGCAATAATCACAGGTGCTGCATTATTAAATGCTCTTGAGGTAATTGATAAAGACATTAAAAAAATCAAAGTTGTTTTTAATGGAGCAGGAGCAAGTGCTATTTCTTGTGCTTCGTTGTATTTGGCTTTGGGTGTTAGGCCTGAAAACCTTATCATGTGCGACTCCAAAGGTGTTATTCATTCCGAGCGTAAAGGTTTAACTCATGAAAAATTAAAGTTTGCAAGAAAAACTGAATTAAGAAATTTGGATGAGGCTATTAGGAATTCAGATGTATTCGTTGGTTTATCAAAAGGAAATATTTTAAGTCCTGGAATGGTAAAAAACATGAGTAAAAACGCTATTGTTTTTGCATTGGCAAATCCTGATCCTGAAATTTCATATGAGCTTGCTAAGTCAACTCGCGATGATTTAATAATGGCGACAGGGCGGAGCGATAATCCGAATCAGGTTAATAATGTTTTGGGTTTTCCATATATATTTCGTGGTGCATTGGATGTTCGTTCGACTGAAATCAATGAGGAAATGAAATTGGCTGCTGTATATGCTATTGCACAATTAGCAAAGGAACCGGTACCTGAAATTGTTAATCTTGCATATGGTAGCCGAAACCTTTCTTTTGGTCCGGATTATATTATTCCAAAGCCATTTGATCCTAGGCTCATATATACAGTCGCTCCCGCTGTAGCAAAAGCTGCAATTGCATCAGGAGTAGCTCAAACATCCATATCAAACTGGGATGCATATGAAGAGGATTTAAGGAATAGACTGGGTCTTGACGATAAATTCATTCGATTAGTAATGGAGAAAGCTAAGACTAGCCCTAAAAGGGTTGTGTTTAATGAAGCAGATAACTATAAGATTCTTAAAGCTGCTCAGATTGTTTTAGATGAGGGAATTGCTATTCCGATTTTGCTAGGGAACGCCAAAAAAATAATGACACTGAATGAAAAGTATTCACTGGGATTAGAGGAAATTGAGATTATCGATCCAAAATCCAGTGATGTTCCAAGATTATTAGAATATGTAGAATCCTATTATAAATCTCGACAGCGTAAGGGTGTTGTGTATGATGAGGCTCGAAGGCTTTTGTTAAATAGAGATTATTATGGCCCCATGATGGTTAAAATGGGTGATGCAGATGCATATGTTACAGGTGCTATGGTAAAGTACCCTCGAGCAGTTAAGCCGGTAATAGAAATTCTTGGTCCTAAAGATAATGCTCGTGCTGTTGCAGGAGTTTATGTTATGCTAACCAAAAAGGGGCCAAGATTTTTCACGGATACTACCATGAATCAGGATCCAAGCGCTGAGCGCATTGCCCAAATTGCATGCGAAACAGCAGACTTGGTAAGAAAGATGAATATTGAACCGAGAATTGCTTTGCTTAGTTATTCAAATTTTGGTTCTTCAACTGGTAAGACATCGATAAAGATGGGTAAAGCAATAAATATAATTCGAAAGACAGATCCAAGTTTAATTGTTGACGGAGAAATGCAGGCAAATTTTGCTGTTGACAATGATCTTCTGAAAGAGCAATTTCCTTTTAGTGACTTGGTCGGCAAAGGAGCAAATATTTTTGTTTTCCCAGGGTTGAGTTCCGCTAATATTTCTTATAAGCTTCTACAGTCCATGGGTGGTGTGGAAGCTGTAGGTCCCTTATTAGTTGGATTAGCCTATCCTGCACACGTTCTTCAATTGGGCTCAAGCGTCCGTGAAATTGTTAATACGGTTGCAATGGCAGTAATTGACGCTCAGTCAAGAGAGGGTATTGAATAGTTAACTTGTATAAAATGAAAAATTTTCTTCTTCTTATTTCTATTTTTATGTCTCTATCCATTTCAGCCCAGGATAAATACGAATTTTTGCATGGCTTAGGATATGATTTTTCTATTGGATTTCCTCAAGCAGTCGGAGGAATTGTATTCCAGGGTAATGGATTGAATTATGTTCCGAGAATAGTTTCTCCAATTAATTCAGATTTTTCTCTAGGTATAAGTCTTCCAATTGGTGCATCACTTGTTAATAGTAATTTTGCTTCTCCTTTGGGAATTAACTACGCTGCGGCAATTGACATTCATTCCGGATTTCTAGGTACTAGAGACTCTCGGAATAGATTTGGTGCTTTTTTTGGTTTAGGATTTGGATCATATGATCTTTATTATCTCACTGATGATATTGCAGGTATAAGGATAGATCGTGAAGCCAGTTATGGGCCTTATGCTCACTTTGGGTTTCGCACCCGATATTATGGTCAAAACGTTTCTATTGTATTGAGTAATTGGAGAGGCGTCAACATGAGTAATGGTAAAACGCAAGTGTTTTCTCTCAAGTTAATTTACGAATTCAATGATTAAGTAGCTTTTTTAGTGTTTGAGCTATAGTTTTTCCCTCAGCTTTACCTGCCAGAGATTTAGTTGAATGTGCCATTAATTTGCCAAAATCATTTTGATTATTTGCTCCGTGCTCTATTATGAGACTTTTAAGTATGGTCTCTAATTCATCTCCTTCTAGCATGGGAGGTAAATAACTGGATATGACTCCTAGTTGCTCCTTTTCTATATCGGCTAAATCATTTCGGTTTTGTTTTTTAAATATTTCAAGACTTTCTAATCTTTGTTTCTTGAGTTTTTGAAGAATAGAGATCTCTTGAATGGATGTGAGTTCACCATTTTGGCCTGGGGATGATTTCTCATTTTTTACTGCAGTAAGAATAGCTCGAATCGTATCTAGTTTAACTTTAGCTCTAGATCTTAAAGCTTCTTTGAGATCATTACTAAGTTGTTCATCTAAGGATTTAATCAACATTGTCATGCAGGAATGAATTGTGAGACATAAATTCGATATCATCATCTTGGCCGCTTATCCCAAGGTTGCTTTTCTTGCTTTCTTGAGAATGCGGAGCATTTCCTTCAGGTATATCAACACCATTTCTTTCAAAACTCGGCGTCTGCCATTCTTCTTCAGCCATCGCTACTAATTCGATGTTTTTACCAAATTGATGATTAAAATTTTGTAAATAAGCCCTTCTTTGATTCGCAAGCCTTTGCATGCTATCATCAATACTGTCTTGATCAGGATTAATTGGGGATAAAGACTCTTGACTTAAAGGTTCCTCATTTCTTAGTGTGAAAGGAGAATCTAAATCTTTTATTTTTTCGTTTTTTTCTCTACTTGATGAAGTATTATTAACAGAATAATCATCTAATTTATTAGCGGAACCATCAGGGATGATGCTTTCGGTCAACTCGTCTGCAGTTTGAGTTTTTATAATTTTTTCCGATTTTTCATTTGGGTCAAGAAGCTCATTCTCCAATGCTCTTAGGTCTTCTAATGAAAATTGTTGGATAACTTTTCTTTCTCTTTCTGAATCTTTTTCTTCTAAATCGGCTATTTCCGTTAGGTTTTTAATTTCATCTAAGGTTTCTTTTTTCTCTCCATATTCTGAATTGGTGTTATCAATTATTCTGGATTCATGATCATTTTTATTCTGATTAATTTCGGAGAGGATATCGTGTGTGTCCTCAAAGGATTCTTCGATTTTTTTCTCTACCTCGAATTCTATATGCTCTTCTTTTGATTCCGGTAATATTTCGGGAATCAATTCGTCAATCGGCGCATCCATACTAAATGCATCAAAAACTTTAGGGGAAGGTTCATCCTGAATTAAAGGTTCCTCAAAAGCTTCTTCATTAATCGTAGCGCTGAGATCGATCTCAATTTCTGTTAAGTCATAATTATGAATATTTGAAATTGGATCTTTTACTTTCGGGGTATTCTTCTCTTCAGGTCTCTCAGCTTCATCATTTAGCTTATCTTCTTCATTGTCAAATCTGATCTTTATTTCACTATCATCATCTTCTAATTGATAAATAACTTGTTCTTCCTCACCATCTATTTGATAAGATTCTAGCCCTAATGGCTTTTCTGCTGGGTCCTCATTGTCATCTTGATTGGTATTTGATTTAGTTTGATTTTTTTTACTTTCAGGGGGCCCAAACAAATTAAACTGAGTGGATTTATCTTCATCCTTAGAGACATTTAGGTTCCTTTGAATTTCATCAGTATTAGATTCGCCACTGACGCTATCGAGTTCATGAACAATAAATTCCTGCTGGGTTGGCTTAATTATTCCAACGGGGTTTGATGCATTGAATCCAGTCGCAACTATAGTTACTTGTACCGCATCATTTAATTGTTCATCTTCACCAATTCCCATTATTATATCAACTTGCTTACCTGCCTGACTTTGGATGTAATCATTTATTTCCCCAATTTCATCAAAAGTAATTTCATGCTCTCTATTTCCCGAGACAATTAAAAGAAGAACATGACGTGCTCCTTGAATGTGATTATCATTTAACAATGGAGAGTCCAGGGCGCCTTGAACGGATTTTATAGCTCGTTGAGATCCGCTGGCTTTTGATGAACCCATTATGGCAGTCCCGGAGTCTTTTAAGACTGTCTTTGCATCACGTAAGTCAATATTAACATTGTAATGGTGTGTTATGACTTCTGCTATGCCTTTTGCTGCAGTGGCTAATACTTCGTCTGCCTTATTAAATCCTGTTTTAAATCCTAAATTCCCATAAACTTCACGAAGTTTATTATTGTTTATTACAATTAATGAATCTACATGCTCTTTTAACTTTTCTATTCCTGTTTCAGCTTGCCTCAAGCGAAGTCCTCCTTCAAAGTGAAATGGAACTGTAACAATGCCAATAGTTAAAACACCCATTTCTCGTGCAGCTTTGGCAATAATAGGAGCTGCACCTGTGCCCGTTCCGCCCCCCATTCCTGCGGTTATAAAAACCATTTTTGTAGTTGTCCCAAGGATGGATTGTATGCTACTGTAGCTCTCTATAGCTGCTTTTTCACCAACTTCAGGGTTAGCTCCAGCGCCGAGCCCTTCTGTTAGGTTTACGCCAAGCTGAACCTTATTTTCAACCGAACTATATTCTAGAGCTTGAACGTCAGTATTACATACAATAAAATCAACTCCTCGAATGCCTTGTGACTTCATATAATTTACGGCATTAGAGCCACCACCACCAACACCAATAACTTTGATCACTGATGATCTATGTTTAGGCATATCAAAATCTAATGTATTTACTTCTTCCATTGTGTTTTTATCAATCATCAATTAGTTCAATAAATTTGTCTACCCATCGTTTAAACCAATCAGCTTGCTTTGGCGTTCTTGCAACGGGGTCAACTTCTGATTTTTGCTCAATTTTTACGCTTTCTAAAATATCTTCTGTGGGGTCTTTAGTTCTGGTTTCATGCGATTCGGAAATTTCTTCTTGATTTATTTTATTGTTTTCAAAATTTTCCGAAGTATTAAACTCTTCATTTTCTATATTTTCAAGAGGGTCTATGAAATTGATTTCTTTTCTGCTTGACAAGCCCTGCATTAGAAGTCCAACGGCTGTTGAGTAAATAGGGGAATTCAGTTCCTTATCCACAGCTTCTTTTGAGGCAAGATGTTCATTTGGGTAACCAATTCTGGTATCCATTCCTGTTAAATATTCAACTAATTGTTTTATGTGTTTAAGTTGACTTCCTCCTCCTGTAATTACAACTCCTGCAATTAACTTTTTTGAAGTTTGATCATGGCCATAATTTTTAATCTCAGTAAATACTGCATTTATTATTTCTGTGCATCTAGCATGAATAATTCGGCTGAGATTTTTTAGGCTTATTTCTTTTGGATCTCTTCCTCTGAGTCCAGGGATGGATACAATTTCAGTCTCTTTATTTTCCCCTGGCCAGGCAGAGCCAAATTTAATTTTTAATAGCTCAGCTTGTTTTTCAATTATGCTGCACCCTTCTTTAATATCATTGGTAATAATATTACCTCCATGAGGAACAACAGCTGTATGTCTTATGATGCCGTCTTTAAAAATGGCAACATCTGTTGTGCCACCTCCAATATCAACTAAAACAACTCCGGCTTCTTTTTCTTCTTGGCTTAAAACAGCGTCCGCACTGGCAAGGGGTTCCAGATTAACAGTATGTAATTCAAGATTAGAGCTTTTTACACATCGGGCTATATTCCTAATGCTTGTAATTTGACCAACAACTATATGAAATGTTGCTTCAAGTCTTCCGCCAAACATTCCTCTTGGCTCTTTTATTTCTCCTTGTCCATCAACTTTATATTCTTGGGGTAAAACATGGATGATCTCTTCACCTGGCATCATTACCAGTTTGTGGACATTATCAGTTAGACGATCTAGGTCAGAATTATTAATAACTGATTCCGCATCTTCACGAGTAACATAGTCACTATGCTGGAGGCTTCTGATGTGCTGTCCTGCTATGCCCACTGCTACAGAGTTAATTTTTATTCCTGAGCTCGATTCAGCCGCTTGAATGGCTTTTTGAATCGAGTCTATAGTTTGAGTTATATTTACAACTACCCCTCTTTGTACTCCAAGACTTAGGGCTGAACCGTGGCCAATTACTTCGATTTTCCCTAAATCGTTTCTCCTTCCAATTAGTGCTACTATTTTTGTAGTCCCAATGTCAAGCCCAACTGCGATTCTATTCATTTCCATATTTTAATTATTGAGTGTGTAAACAACTTGTCCTTTAAATCTCAAGTCTAATTTTGATAATTTATCGATGTCATTATTTTGAAGCAAATAAGCATAAACTGCATTTGCTTTATGTGCCTTGTTATCAAAAAATCCAGGTTCCCCCCATAGTATTTCATGATTATGCCATTCAGGGCTTACAGTGTAATTTCCATTTTTATCTCTATGAATTGAGGTGACTCCATTTGGAAATGCTTCATGTTTCAAAGCGTTTTCTATAAAAATGAGTGCTTCTAGTCTTGAGTTTGAGTCTTCAAATCCAGTCAAAACTGGTAGCTTATCTGACGCATGAATAGATAGTGGAAACAAATCCCCATTCTTATCTAGATAGTTCATTTTTTTATCGCTCACCATTCTTGCTATTGCTGACTTTTGAATTAGATTTATTTTGAGCAGGCCTTCCCATGTTGAAAATACTTCTGCATCTCTTATGTGGGGGTGTTTACACAATATTTCTTCCAACAATCCAATGTTGATTTCTTCTATGAATACACTATCACCGAAAAGGTTAAATGAATCGAGCGTATTATAAAGGTCAGAAGGAATTATGAAAATTTGATTATTAGGTTGTTGAAGGGAAATCCGATGTCCA
The DNA here is from genome assembly GCA_913009655.1 of uncultured Cryomorphaceae bacterium. Classification (GTDB taxonomy): domain Bacteria; phylum Bacteroidota; class Bacteroidia; order Flavobacteriales; family Schleiferiaceae; genus TMED14. The sequence goes on along the minus strand of CAJVWI010000002.1, from coordinate 80,287 downwards.
ATCAATAATCGATTTCTCCTTATGTCAGTACTTTCCCTAAAGGCCCAAATCATTCCTAATGAAACTATTATCCACGTTAAAAATGTTATGATTAGTTTACTAACTCTCATTTTTCGACTTTTTAATACAATCAACTATAAAGGGAACAAGACGATTGATATCGCCAGCACCGGCAGTTATCTGAACACAATTTTTTTGATCACATAACCATTTAGTGCCATTCTCAAATGATATTATATTTGATTTGGGAATTAGGTTTACTAATTTTTGAGAATTTATTCCAGGAATGGGCTTCTCCCTAGCTCCATATATTGGCAGAATGCCGAGCATATCTATCTCGGAAAGTACTTCTTTAAAGCTTTCTAAAAAATCTTGAGTTCGAGAGAATAAATGAGGTTGAAATAACATGGCAATTGGTTTGCCTGGGAATATTTTTTTAACAGAATTAATTAATTTTTTTATTTCTGTGGGGTGATGTGCATAATCGTCAATGTAAATGTTATTTGTATTATTTATTAATATTTCGAATCGACGTTTGACTCCTTTAAAGGATTCTATACCGTTTATTATATTTTCAGCTGAGACTCCTACTTGATAGGCTAGAGTCGCTGCAGCAATGGAATTTTCAATATTATGCTCTCCAGCCATTCCCGAATGAACATTTTTGTATCTTTTTCCATCTAGAATTAGATCAAAAAACTGAGACCCCTCATCAGATAAAATATTATCTGCTCCGAATTTGTGATCTCCTAATCCATATGTGTCTCCTGATATGGTTTTAATGTCCTTGTGTATAAAGCATTTTTTAGATTTTTTGGCAAAATCTTCGAATGCTTTTTCTAATTGAGTTTGAGTTTTATAATAATCTAAATGATCAGGGTCGGTTGAAGTTATTACTGATAAGCTTGGTTCTAGATGCAAAAAAGATCTGTCAAATTCATCAGCCTCTACTATCGTTATGCCAGCTTCTCCTTCAAGATAATTGCTTTCAAAGTTTTTACTGATCCCTCCGAAAAAGCCTTGAACTGGTATCCCAGAATTACTTATTATCCAAGCTAATAAGCATGATGTGGTCGTTTTTCCATGAGTCCCTGCAACTGCAAGGCACACTCCTTGTTTAGCTATGTAGCCTAATAACTCAGCTCTTTTAATGATTTTCAGATTTTTATTTAAAGCATCAACAATCTGAGGATGGTTTTTTGAGATGGCAGGTGTATAAACCACTAACTTTTCTGAATCATTTATAAAATTGGTTAACTTTTTTTCGTAACGAATATTTGCACCTTCTGCTTCTAAATATTTTGTGATATCACTTTCGATTGCGTCATATCCGCTAACAACAATATTCTTGTTAAGAGCCCACCTAGCTAATGCAGACATTCCTATTCCTCCGATACCAATGAAATCGATGGATGAGAATTTTAATTTTTCCATAACCAATGATTTTCAAGTTGATTAAGAATTTCTGCCGCCGCATTTGGCTTTGATATATTTAAAGCATTAGATCTGAGTGATACAAGTTTCTTAGTATTAGTAATAAGCTCGCTTACTATTAATCCTAAGTCACTTTCTGAATTTTTTTCATTGATAAAAATAGCAGCCTTTTGGTCCACTAGGCTTCGAGCATTCTGCGTCTGATGATCTTCTGCAACATTAGGAGAGGGTATAAGAATAGCAGCGCATCCTGCACAACATATTTCACTAATTGTTCCAGCTCCAGCTCGAGAAATTACAATATCCGCAGCAGTATATGCTTTATCCATATTTTTTAAAAATGGCTCAATCTTTAAGTATTTAGATTTAGATATTGTCCCACTTAATTCATCTATATAATATTCTCCGCATTGCCATAGAATTTGAATTTTTTTATTCTCCCAAAGATTTAAGTTATTCTGAACACTCTTATTTATGGCTCTTGCGCCTTGGCTTCCTCCCAGTATTAATATTAATGGTAGCTTAGGGTCAAATCCTAAAAGGGTTTTTGCTCTGGAAGAATTTTTTTTGTGCAAATCGTTTGATTTGATATTGGCGATATTTTCTCTAACTGGATTTCCAGTTAAGTGTATTTTTTTTTCAGAAAAAAACCTTTCCATTTTTGGATATGCAACACAGATTATTCGTGCTTTTCGACTTAAGATCCTATTTGTCCATCCAGCAAGACTATTTTGCTCTTGTATGATTGTAGGTATACCCAGTAATTGGGCAACAAATAAACTTGGCCCACTTACATAGCCTCCTGTTCCGATTACCGCATCTGGTTTTATTTTTTTTAAAAATTTAAAAACTTTGATAATACTGGAGATCAACTTTATTGGTAGATCAATATTTTTTAAAATAGATTTTCTTTGAAAACCCGCAATATTTATTCCGAATATCGGAAATCCAGCTTCTGGAATTCTTTCCATCTCCATTCGGCCATTGGCCCCAATAAATTGAATCAAAGCATCGGGATATTTTTTAATAATTTCCTTAGCAATACTTACGGCAGGAAAAATATGCCCTCCTGTACCACCACCAGAAATTACTATTTTCGGCCCTCTATGCATTGCTCTGAATATTTAAAGATTTTATTTCCATATCTTGAAATATTTGAATATCGGGATCTGCATTATCTCCATCACCTCTACCTCTGCTTACTGAGAGTATGATTCCAATTGCAATGCAAGTCATCCAAATAGACGACCCTCCTGCACTTACCAATGGAAGAGTTTGGCCTGTAACTGGTAATAAGTTTGTTGCTACAGCCATATTTATCATTGCTTGAATAGAAATGGAAAAGCTGAGACTAATAACGATTAGTCGTCCAAATAAATCTTTTGCCCTTCTCGTTACTCTTACACATGCCAGCATGAACCATAAATACATTAATAATATGGTGGAGCCGCCAATTAAACCATATTCTTCTACAATTGTGGCATAAATAAAATCGGAATTATTTTGAGGTAGAAAGTGTTTATGCAGTCCTCTTCCAGGCCCCATCCCTGTAATTTTCCCTTCCGCAATGGCTGTCATTGCTATATTCATCTGATAGTTCTCATTTTCCTCAACGGGTGAAGCGAATGTCTCTAATCGACTTATCCAGGTGTCTATCCGATTTGGCATAATATCCGGAAGTGCCTTGGCGGTAAGGACGAAAGACAAAAAAAGAATTAATCCTAATCCCAGTATTTTAGCTAAATGTCTATAATTATATCCGCCTATGAATAAGAGAATCATCGAATTTGCGAATATCAGAATTGCTGTTGAAAGATTAGCGGGAAGGACAAGGCCCGATATTATAAATATTGGCCATAATAAAGTTTTAAACGAATCTTTGAATTTCCAATCTCCTTCTTTTTTTGATAATGTCCTGGAAAGAAAGATTAGCAGTGCGACATTCGCTAATGCACTCGTTTGAAAGCTCATTCCAAATACATATATCCAACGGCTTGAATTTGCTCCACCAATGGTAGATCCTTGAGCGATTGTAAAAATAAGTAATACAATACTAATCCAGAGAATCAGTGGTGAAAGTGGTCCTCTCCAAAATCGGTAAGGGATTCTATGAGTCAGTATGGCAAGTAATAGTCCAAATCCGACGTGAATCATATGCATTCCTAGGCTGGTGCTGGCACTGAATACCGGTAAAAAAGAGAAAACCGCCAATAGCATGGTTATGACCCATATTTGAGTGCTACCTTGAAAAAGACGATTAAATATTTTCATTTGATTAGAAAGTATTATAATTTGCGAACTGCAGATTTAAATTGATTTCCTCGGTCTTGATAGTTTTGGAATAAGTCAAAACTTGCACAACATGGTGATAGAATAACAGTTTCCCCCTTTGTCGCAAGCTGATAACTAGTTTTAACAGCATCATCCATATTTTCTACTTCAGCAAAATGTTCTACACTTTCGGCGAAGGCATTTCGAATTTTTGAAACATCAGTTCCAATTGCGACAATAGCTTTTACTTTTTTCTCTACTAATCCAAATAGCTCAGAATAGTCATTCCCTTTATCTACACCTCCGACAATCCAAATTGATTTCCCATTAATGCTTTCAAGGGCATAGTAAGTTGAGTTGACATTTGTGGCTTTGCTATCATTTATAAATTGGATTCCATGTATGGTTCCAATATTTTCCATTCTGTGCTCTAGCCCTTCAAAATCTGCCAATGATTCACGAACCATTTCACTTCTGACGTTAAGAAGTCTGGCAGAGAGGCCTGCCGCAAGTGCATTATACGTATTGTGTTTGCCTTGTAAAGCAAGATCTTCAATTGTCATGATATCATTATTTTTTGTGATCATTATTAAATGTGAATCTTCAATAAATGCCCCTTGATTTGGAGCATTAATAGGGGTAGAGGTATAAATAGGGTAAAGGGATGCGTTGACTGAGTTTAATCTTGATTTTATAATTTTATCTTCAGCATAGAAAAGGAAACTATCATCTTTATTTTGATTCGTAGTAATTTTAAATTTTGCTTTGGCATAATCCTCAATTGAATTATAACGATCAAGATGATCATTGGTAATATTGGTGATTACTGCAATATTTGGTCTGAAAGTTGGGCAATTTTCTAACTGGAAACTAGATACTTCTAAAACATAAACATCAGCAGGATCTCCAAGAAGTAATCTGCCAGCTCCGATACCAATATTACCGCCTAAACGAAAATTTGATTTATTTTCTGATAAAATTTTACCAATTAAAGTTGTAGTTGAAGTTTTTCCATTTGTCCCTGTGATAGCAATAACTTTTGACTTTTCAGGTTTATTTCTAAAAAACCATTCTATATCTGACCAGATGGGGATTCCAGCTTTTCTAATATTTTGGATTATTGAAATATTTGAACTAATACCTGGACTTTTAATTATTGCATCGGAATTAATCAATTTGTCCAAGGTGTGCCCGCCTTCCTCAAAATAAATTCCCGCCTTTATCAATTCGATTCGATGCAATTGTGTAAGTTTTCCCTTTTCAGATAGAAATACATTTATTTTTTTCTTTTTACCAAGCAGAGCTGCCGCCACACCGCTTTCGCCTCCTCCGAGAATGCCTAGCTGAAATAACTCATTCATAATCATCGGAGCTTCAATGTTATTAATGTTAAAATGGCTAGAAAAATCCCTAAAATCCAAAACCTTGTAACAATTTTAGATTCATGAAGACCTTGTTTCTGAAAATGATGATGAAGAGGTGACATTAGGAATACTCGTTTGCCAATTCCTGATTGTTTTTTGGTGTACTTAAAATAGCTGACTTGAATTATTACACTCAAATTCTCGATGAGAAATACTCCGGCTAGTATGGGTATTAAAAGTTCTTTTCGTATTGCAATTGCAAATACCGCGATTATTGCACCTAAGGAAAGGCTACCAGTATCTCCCATAAATACTTGTGCTGGGTATGTATTATACCAAAGAAAGCCTATGCATGCCCCAATGAAGGCAGCAGCAAATACGACTAATTCTCCAGAATTTGGTATGTACATTATATCTAAGTAGCTCGCAAAGACTACGGAACCACTTACATAGGCTAGAATTGCAAGTGTAAATGCTATTATAGCTGAGGTGCCACCTGCCAAGCCATCGAGGCCATCTGTTAAATTCGCTCCATTGCTAACTGCAGTAATTATAAATATCACTACAAAAATAAAAATCAGCCAACTATATTGATTTAGTCCCAGCCAATCTAATAGTTTTACATAATTAAATGTTGCGTCTTTAAAAAATGGTATTGTGGTTTTTAATGATTGTTCTGCGTGGCCAAAAACTGGTGCGCTTTTCGCACTTTCTCCATAAAGTTGTATCTGTGAATCTATGGGGACTTCTTCTTTCATTGTAACATCGGGGTGAAATACCAGAACACTCCCAATTATAATTCCAAGTGTTATTTGGCCTATTATTTTAAAATGGCCTCTTAAACCTTTTTTATTTTTTTTAAAAACCTTTATGTAGTCATCTGTAAATCCTATTGCTCCCATCCAAATGGTTGTTAGCAGAAGCAGTTTAATATAAATATTACTCAGATCTGCAAATAATAATACAGGTATCACTATTGCTGATAGGATTATCAACCCCCCCATTGTTGGAGTTCCTGCTTTTTCCACTTGACCATTTAATCCAAGATCTCTAACACTTTCTCCTATTTGCTTTTCTTTTAAAATATCGATAAGTCTTTTTCCGAAAATTAGACTTATTGTTAAAGCTCCAAGAATTGCTAGCGCCGCTCTAAAAGTGAGAAATTGAAATAGTCCAGCTCCAGGAAAATCAAGATTGTCAAGAAACATGAATATATCGTAAAGCATAATTTAAGTTTGAGCTTCGATTAGTAATGTTTTTAAAATGAGCAAATCATCAAATGGTATTTTTTCTCCATGAATCTCTTGGAATTTCTCATGTCCTTTTCCTGCTAAGAGTATTACGTCATTTGCATTTGCATTTTGACAGGCAAGTTTAATTCCTTGACTTCTATCTGCAATTGAGATGCAATACTTTTTGTCTGATTTTTTTAAACCACTTTCCATGTCTTTTAGAATTTTTTCAGCAGATTCTGATCTCGGATTGTCAGACGTTAAAATGACATAGTCACTTAGTCTAGACGCGATTGATGCCATTTGTGGTCTTTTGCCTTTGTCTCGATCACCGCCGCACCCAACAATAGTTATTATTCTTTGGGGTGGCTTTCGGAATTTTATCAAAGAGGAAAGAACCTTTTCTAAGGCATCCGGGGTATGAGCATAATCTACGATTCCAGTAATTCCATTAGGTCCTTCTATTTTTTGAAAACGACCACTTACTGGATTTAAAGCACTTATTCTCTGGAGTGCTTCATCCGCTGTCATTCCCAATTGGATTGCTGCTCCATAAACTGCACACACATTGTAAACATTAAAATCCCCAATTACTTTCAGCCAACATTCTCGTTGATTTATGCTAATTAGAGTTCCCCCAATATGACTTTCTAATACCCTTGCTTTAATATCAGACTCTCTAGTTATTCCGTACGATATTTTTTTTGCTTTACAATTCAAAAGCATTGTATCTCCGTATTTATCATCTCGATTAACTAATGCAAATGCAAAGGGATTTAGATTGTCAAAAAGCATTTTTTTTGCAATGACATAATTATCAATGGTTTTGTGATAATCAAGATGATCTCTACTTATATTAGTGAAAATCCCACCTTTAAAACGAATTCCGGCAACACGGTTTTGAACTAAGCCGTGTGAGCTAACTTCTATAAAGACAAGCTTACATCCTGCTGCAGCCATATCCGATAAATGTCTTTGTATTTCCCAAGCGTCAGGCGTAGTATGGGTTGCGGGATAATTTTTATTATGAATCGATATCTTTATAGTTGATATTAATCCACTTTTTATGAGATTATTTTCAAAAAGTTGATGTAATAAACTTGCTGTTGTTGTTTTGCCATTAGTTCCAGTTATACCAACAACATTTAATTTTTCTGAAGGTCGATCAAACCAATTTCCTGCGATTATAGAATAGGATTTAGAGGCTGACTTGACTTGTATGTACGTAATTTTTGAATATGTTTCTTTTGGTAATTCTTCGCATACAATCACGACGGCTCCGCCTACTATAGCGTCTTCAATAAAGTAATTACCATCTTTTTTAGTTCCTTTAATTGCTATGAATAAGCTATCTTTTCTTACGGATCGAGAATCACATGTGACACTATTAATAGCTACTAAAGTTGATCCCAGCAAATCAATAATGGGAACACCATACAGTATATCTTTTAATAGTTTCATCCTAGTTTAATATGAATTTTTTTACTCTGAAAATAAGAATCATAACTGAGCACATTCCCATTTCCTTGAAGTGTTATTTGCCATCCACTTTCTTCGAATAGTTTAATCGCATCTGATACTTTCCATCCGGTAATGTTTGGTAATTCCCCCAATTCAAGTTTTTGAAATGCGATATTGTAATTTGAGATTCTTTTCTTTTCGTTATTTATCGCCATATGATTTATAGCTTTCCCCCAATAGCCTTTGGAAGGGGTTTCAGTTTGAGGTGTCATCTTATGAATTGCCATAGCGATATTTCGGAAAACAGGCGCTGCAACAATATTTGCATAATACCCTGCTGAGATTTCAGGCCGGTTTATAACCACAATGCATGAATACTTTGGATTTTTTGCCGGAAAATAACCCGCAAAAGATGCTTGATAACCTAGAGTTTCTGGTTTCCAATAGTCTATTTGACAAGTGCCTGTCTTACCGGCCATGTCTAATGAATCTGTATATATGTTTCTGGCAGTTCCTCTTCGGACAGCTTTTTCGAGTAAATCTTGAATTTGAAGTATATTTTTTTCTGAAGCGATTGAAGGGTGCATCACTTGTATTATATTTTTTTCAACCATCACCCCGTGATCTCTAGTTCCTTCCCAAAGTGTAGGTCTCACCATTCTTCCATTATTTGCTATTGCATTGTAAAATGTTAGCGTCTGAAGTGGTGTTCTCTGTATTCCATAACCAAAAATCATCCATGGTAATGTTAGTCCATTCCATCTTTTATCATCAGGATGTGGAATATAGGGTGCACTTTCACCAGGAATTCTAATTGCTGTCATATCTGCTAAACCAATTTGGTACATTCGATCTATAAAATCTTCAGGCTTTTTTGAGTATTTCGAATAAATGGCTTTGACAATACCTGTATTTGATGACAACTCAAGTGCTCGTCCTAGCGATATTATTCCGTAACCTCCTCGCCTTGAGTCTTTTACTTTTTTACCATAAATAATATATTCACCACCTCGTGTGTCTATTTTTTGTGCAGTATCTACTTTTCCATCTTCTAATGCCACAAGAAGGGAGGCGACCTTAAAAGTGGATCCGGGTTCTGATTTTTCCCAAACTGCATAATTTCTTAATTCGCGATAATTTGGATTTGATTTTGTTTTTCCAAGATTTGAAATTGCCATTATTTTCCCCGTAGCAACTTCCATCACTACGGCACAACCGTGATCTGCATTATATTTTTTCAATTGCTGAATAAGTGATTTATGGACAATGTCTTGAATTCTCGAATTTATAGTGGTTACAAGGTCTTGGCCATTTATTGGTTGGTTTGAGTATTCGCTTCCAATTGGTTTCCATTGATCTCCGCCTAGATTTTGCATCCATCGTTTACCATTATGACCCTTAAGTGTTGCGTTAAATGAAGACTCTAAACCGGCTTGGGGCGTTCGGTTATAGCCAATAGTCCTTTCAGCAAGCAGCCCCAAAGGGATTAATCTTGTATGATTCTCAAGTGCTATTAGCCCTGTTTTATACTTATTCCCTTTAAAAAGAGGCATTTGACTTACTACACGATAATCGGAATAACTCAGGTCTTTGGCGAGAAGAGCATATCTTTTTTTGGCAGAAAAAGTTTTTCTCAGATATTTTTCCCAGCTTTTATTTGTACGAGGTCCTGGAATTAAACTAGACAGGGCTATACTAGTTTTAGTTATTTGAGAATCAAACCTCTTAGGGTCTACAATAGCTGCATCCCATCTTAATTCATAAACAGGCATCGATGTCGCTAAGAGTTGCCCATCATTTGAATATATATTACCCCTGCTTGCCGGTACTTCGCGTTCTTGAATAACTTTTTGTCTGGCTGAAGCAATTAGCTCTGGTCCGAGTGATAGTGATATGAAAAAGAGTCTGCACAGTATGGTGAACGTAAATACTCCAGCAAAAATAACTAGCCAGGCCATCCTCCGAATACTAGGTTCGTATTGACTATTCATCATCAGGCTTTTTAATTGATATTGGAGCTTGACTCATAGCTATCAGCCCAAGCTTCTCTGCGCGTAATTGAACCGATGATTCTTGTCCCATTTTCATGAGTTTAGCTTTTGACTCTAAATATTGACTTTCTAGCTCATTTATCTGAACGGTCATTTTAGATATGGTCCGGACATTTGACTCAGCTCTGTGAGCGGCCCATATTTGAATAAGAGCTAATGAAGTTGCATAAAGAACAAAAGGTAGATTTTTTAATATTATTGGGTGACCAAAGAAACTGCCCCTCAGTATTTCCTTCAGGGCTCCAATACGCCTTTGATTTAGGAATTTCATGTTGTCAATTCCTTTTTTTCCGCAGCACGTAATTTTGCTGAACGCGAACGGGGATTGTTTAATATCTCTTCGTCTCCTGGGGCTATTGGTTTTCTTGTGATGAGTTTAAATGGAGTCAGACGGTTGCCATATTCGTCTCTTTCAGCTTCTCCTTTGAGTTTGCCTTCTCTAAAATATAATTTAACCCTTCTGTCTTCAAGACTGTGGTAAGAAATAATCACAAATCGACCTCCAGTTGAGAGCAAATCTTTACCTTCCTCAAGTAATTTTTCCAATACTTCAAGCTCTCGATTTACAGATATTCGTATTGCTTGAAAAACTTTAGCAAAAACCTTTTCTCCTTTTTTCCCATGAGGTTCTATGATATCTAATAATTCTCTAGTAGTTAAAATTGGTGATTGATTTTGAGCATTCAATATGATTTGAGCTAATTTTTTTGGTCGACTTACTTCTCCGTAAGTCGCAAGTGCATGTATTAATGAATACTCGTCTATTTCCGAAAGCCATTCTGCTGCGGATTGACCTGCCATTGGATTCATTCTCATATCTAATGGTCCATTGCCACGAATCGAAAATCCTCGCTTTTCGATATCAAATTGATGCGAGCTAACCCCAAGATCCGCTAATATTCCATCTGCTTTCTCTACATTATGAAGCTTTAGAAATCGCCGGAGATGTTCGAAATTATGTGGGATTAAAGTAAATCTCTCATCTTCTAATTTATTTTCTAGGGCATCGGGATCTTGGTCAAATCCAAATAGTCTTCCTTTTGGACTTAATTGCTTTAGTATAGATTTACTATGACCACCTCCCCCAAATGTTGTGTCTATATAAATCCCATCGGGATTGATCGAAAGAAGATCGATTGACTCTTTTAAAAGGACCGGGTTATGATATGACATCAGAGTTTGGTTCTCCCATTACTTCCTCTGTTAGCTTCGCAAAATCAGTGTTATCAACACTAACAGCTTTTTCATAATCTGATTGATTCCAAATTTCAAGTCCAAAAGGAGTAGCGCTAAAAACAATGGTATTTTTGAGATTTGCGAAATTTATTAAGTCTTTTGAAATCAAAATGCGCCCCGCAGAGTCCATTTCGACTTGTTTTATACCAGCATGAAATATTCTAATAAATTCATTATTTTTTTGTACAAATCGGTTTAATTTTTTTATTGAGTTACTTAAATCAATCCACTCTTTCTGAGTATGAAGTTCCAAGCATTTACTAAACACGCTTCTTTTTAAAATAAACCCAGCAGCTCCAATAGGTATTAACTGTTTTTTCAGACTAGACGGAACAGTGACACGCCCTTTAGCATCCATCTTGCATTCATATACACCTAGTAATTCCATTCTCGACTATTATATCCTTGTATCAAAAATACCAATTTCTTCCACTATTTCCCACAAATACCCACAAAAGTTGATAACTTTTGTTGATTATTAAAATTGCACCTACATGAGTATAGATTTAAAACAAGACAGCTGTGGTCTTCGGAATGCCTATATTTGCTCGTAATTGAGTTTTAAAATTTAATTTAATATGCCAGAATATAGAAAGGAAGGAGAATTTGAGTTTAAGATTTCCGGTGATGGTACTCCAATTATTTTTCTTCACGGTTTGATGGGCACTTTGGGTAACTTCGATGCTCAAGTTGATTATTTTGCAAAGGCTGGATATCAAGCTACTGTTCCAGCATTGCCTCTTTACAGTATGCCTTTGGTGACAACTAACGTAAAAAACTTGACACGATTCGTGAAATCTTTCATGGATCATATGGGATATGAGAAGGCTTTCCTAGTCGGGAATTCTCTTGGGGGTCACATTGCTTTGATGATGCAAAAATTATATCCGGATAATGTTCAGGGTCTTATTCTAGCAGGGAGTTCCGGATTATATGAGTCTGCAATGGGAAACTCTTACCCAAGACGTGGTGATAGAGATTATATCGCAGATCGTATTAGGGACGTCTTTTATGTAAAAGAGGTTGCTACTGAAGAATTAATTGATGAGGTGTTTGCGACTGTCAATGACCGGAATAAGGCAATTAAGACTTTAGCTATTTCTAAAAGTGCTATCAGGCACAATATGTCTAATGACATCAAAGAATTTAACGTGCCTACATGTATAGTTTGGGGTAGACAAGATGAAGTGACACCGCCAGAAGTTGCTGATAAATTTAATGACCTCATGCCAAATTCTGAATTGTATTGGATTGATGAATGTGGACATGCAGCTATGATGGAGCGTCCAGAAGAATTCAATTCAATAATTCAAGAATGGCTAAACAAATTACTGTTAAATTAATTCCTCCAATTAAGGCAGAATTTGTTAAATCTGCATCTCGCACTTCTGAATGTCCTAAAATTTTAGTTCCTGAATTTGCTTTTATCGGTAGATCAAATGTTGGTAAATCTTCGTTAATAAATTGTTTAGCCAACAACTCTGGATTGGCTAAAATTTCTGGTAGACCTGGAAAAACACAACTTATCAATCATTTTACAATGGATGCCGGATTATGGTCTTTGGTTGACCTTCCTGGTTATGGCTATGCAAAAGTCAGCAAAGTACAACGAGAGATTTTCTCTAAAATGATTAGTCATTATTTAAAGAATCGAAAAAACTTAGTTAATGTTTTTGTTTTGATTGATGGTCGTCTCGAGCCTCAGAAAAAGGATATCGATTTTATCCGTAATCTGGGAGAGTGGGGGATACCGTTTTCCCTTGTTTTTACTAAACTAGATAAATTATCAAGTAGTGCATTTGGTAAGAATCAGGCTGCATTTAAAAGAAAGATGCTTCAAGAGTGGGAGAATATTCCTCCAATGTTTTTGACAAGTGCAGAAACAGCTTTAGGTAGAGTTGAATTGATTGAATCAATAAGGAAATTGACACTGGAACTATCTCCTCTTTTGTTGGAAGAAATCAATAATTCTGAAACAAGTTTAGAATAATTGATAAATTCAGTTATCCGATAAGTTTCAATTTCTCTGCGAAATACTTGGCAAAATCACGCATATCCTCTGACATTTCGTCTTCATTAGTTGCTCGTTTAAAACCATCTGCCATAGCGAGTAAAGTTTGATGATAGAATTTCTTCATGTCATCTACCATCATATTCTTAGTCCAGAGATCAATTCTTAGAGTGTCTTTAGTTTCACTATCCCAAACAGATAGCATAAATGCATCGGTACTTGATTTTTCGACACCACCATCCGGAGCAGACCATTCTATGTTTTTTGGGATTCTGTTGACATCAAGTTCAATGTCGAGATTTATTTTTGAATTCATGAAAAAATAATTAAGGTCGGTAACCAGATTTTTGAAGAATCAAATTTACGTTTTCGTCAGCCATAATTTCGGATAAATCCAGTTCTGGGTTTTGGGACCAATAGTTTTGAAGAATTCTCCAACCAAACCAAGTTCCCGCTTGTCCGGGTATCATTTGATCATTTGAAGTAGTAAATGCACTAAATGGAGCAGGCTCAATAAGTTTTCTTTTTAAATCAAAAGAGTTATCAAATAGCCATTTCTTTTTTAATAACACTTTCCATAGAGCAACTTCATTATCAATCATAAATTGATTTTGAATAACATCCATATTTAGTGCTTTTTGGGCTTCGGAATCACCTAACAAAGTCTGAATAAATAATATACTTTTCCCCGAATTGATCATTCCAGAAAGTAATGATGAATTATTTTTTATTTTTGGAATATGATTCTTACTTAATGACCGGAATACTTCAATTATCACTTGGTCTGAATCATGTCTTGAGATTTGATACTTTGCCTCTCTAGCATAAAGGGGGTGATCACTTCCGAGGTACCTGTCCCATGGAATAAAAAAGTGCATTGGGCCTTCAAGTATCCAAAATTTTTCATTTCGACTTATATATGTATAAATATCAAATTTTTTTGCCCTATCCTGGTATCTTAATCTGTATTGAGATACCCCGTAATCTATTTTAGATTGAAAGTCATCAAGAGGCATCCTGAACTTTAAAGCATCTTTAAATAGCGCTTGAACCTCTGGATCTAATAAATAGGGAAGGAGATTTTTTTTCCAACTAGAAGAGCTGTCCGATTCGAAGAAAATCGCTGGATGTCGATATTGCATTTGCTCAAGCTTTTTAAACATATGAATCGAATCTAAACCTAATACAGAATCTGAAAAATGAATAATATTTACTTGATTTTTAGAGGTGGGACCAGCGATTTGTTCCCATGGATTATCTTGGCAAGAATTTAGCAAGACGGCTATGCCAAATAAGAATACTATTTTTGAGAAAAATTTAAACATTACCCAAAAGTACTTATCAAGAAATGAACGTAAGACAAATTGATGAACATATAGTAAAGTGGCTATCGGATTATGCGAAATCTTCTGGAGTAAACGGATTTGTCGTTGGAGTATCTGGAGGTGTCGATTCAGCATTGACATCTTGTTTATGCGCTTCAACTCAACTTGAAACTCATTTATTGGAATTACCAATTCATCAAGTTAAGAGTCAGTCTAAGAGAGCATATAACCATATGAAAAGCTTGAAAGAAGCTTATAGTAATGTAAAGATGAATCAAAGGGATTTGACTCTAATTTTTGATACACTTGTCTCAACATTAAATCTCAGTAAAAATGACAATACGGATCTTTCACTCGCAAATGCTCGCGCTAGAATCCGAATGACATCTTTATATGCATATGGTCAAAATCATAATTTACTTGTTGTTGGAACTGGAAATAAAATTGAAGATTTCGGAGTTGGGTTTTATACGAAATATGGAGATGGAGGTGTAGATATTAGTCCAATTGCTGATTTGTATAAATCAGAAGTATTCGAATTAGCAAAATATAAAGGGGTTTCTCAAAATATTTTAGATGCAGCCCCCACAGATGGTTTATGGAAAGATGAAAGAAATGATGAGGATCAAATTGGAGCAACTTACCCAGAGCTTGAGATGGCCATGAAATGGATTCTCGAGAGGGATTGGAACCCTTTAACGGATGGTGTAAATAATATTTTAGAGAGTAATCTTAAAAAGAGAGAAAAAGAGGTATTGCTTCTTTTTATTGAATTTCATCGATCAAATAGTCATAAGATGTCACCTATTCCTGTTTGTAAAATCCCTGAATCTTGCAGAATAGGGGAATAGAATTTAATTAATTAAATTTTAAAGGTAAAATTTTTCCATTAGAGGCGCTCGGTTGAGCGATCTTTAGAATATGACTAAGTGTGGGGGCTATATCTTTGACATTAATTCTTTCATTATGATTTTCTGGAGAGTGAAATATTCCTCCAAAAAAAATAATAGGCACATGTGTATCATATGTATATCCTGAACCATGAGTGGTGCCTGTTTTGTAATAAGCTATTGAACCAGGATAAAGTGAATAAAATACTTGTCCACTTCTTTTATCAGAACCATTTTTACGCATTAGTGCAAAAGGTTCTGAAGCTTCTCGTATTTCGTCTTTTGTCCAGGATTCCGCGATTGCTGGATGCTTTAATAATGCATTACGAACAATTTTTTGAATACTTTCGAGACTGTCATTTTCTTGAATATAAACTTGTTCATTAGAAAAATTCAATATGAATTCAGAAGGTACTCCAGCAGCTGTAATTAATTCTCTAAACTCTGATTCTAAGTCTGCGGGTGCCATCCAATCAACTGGCATGCCGTCTAATTTGGCTTGACTGGGATTGTCCGAAGCACCATGATCTGCAGTTAGAATAACGATAAAATTATCTTTACCAATATTTTTATTTAGGTATTCAAATAATGTGTCAAGCTGCCGATCTAAACGTAAATACATATCCATTGTCTCATGAGACCTTATACCTGTGCCATGACCTATATAATCTGTAGCAGAAAAACTAATAGCTAAAACATCTGGGAAGCGATTCTTATGTATTCCTAATTTTTCTTTTTTCAGTGTCTCTAGAGCGACATCTAATAATATTTGATTACCCTTAGGTGTGGTTTTAAATGCCTCAATACCCGAGGTGTCGGCATTAAAAAGTAAGGATAAATCATAAGGGAAATCAGCCTTTCTAGCTCCTGATGGAATGCGTTCAAATGCTGTCGAGTGTATCTCCGGATAATTATTTTTATCTATTAAGTAGTCCCATTTGCCATTCATATATGATTCAAGACTATTTTTCTGATTAAAATTGATAAGCCATTTGGGTAATGATGACATATAATGGCTACTTGATATAAATCCTGATTTACCTAACCAGAACGCTGCATCTCCGTAATGACCTGCGGCACAAATTGCACCACGATCTTTTAAAGAAAATGCAAATATTTTAGATTTTTTATTACTGGCCCACTCTAGTTCATCTGTCCAAGTTGTACTATGAATATTTTTTGGACTTCTTTTGGCATATTTAGATGAAGTTCCAATTGGTGATACATCCAGATCTTCCAAACAATAAGTTGTCTTGCCTATACTTGGAACATACCAATTATTTCCAATAATGCCATGAAAACGAGGATCTGTACCAGTGTAAATACTTGCGTGACCTGGAGCTGTATAAGTTGGGACATGTGTATGATGAGCATTCCAAAATACCTCACCATCTTCGAGTAGCGTTTTAAACCCGCCTTCATAAAGGTGCGAGTACCGAGTTAAATAATCCGCACGCATTTGATCAACCACAATAGACACTACGAGTTTTGTATCTGATGCAGTCTGGGACATTATCGTCAATGAAGTAAAAAATGTTAAAACAAGTTGAAACAGTTTTTTCATCTCATCAAGTTACGCTTCTATTTTCGCCAATCCCTTTTGAAGAGAAGAACTTTTTTCGACTGCTCTCTCCCAAGCTATGAAAGAATCATCTAATTTCTTTTTGAGCTGCTCATAATTCATATAAAAATCTGGATCCTCAGACATCTTTTTAAATTCTATAGGGTTTGACAAAATATTTTCTAGAGAATCTAGTTCCTTTTGAAAATCTTCATATATATTTTGAGCATTTTTTTCTAATTTTTCCGCATTTTTTAGATCTTTCTCAATTCTCTTAAGTTCATTTTGCGATTCTCGTTTATTTTTGATTTTTTGCCCTGATTTTGAAACTGGCTTTTCTTTTAGCCCTAATTCAACTTGTCGCATATTCTGCATTTTTTTCTGATCAAGGAAATATTCGATACCACCCAAATGCTGTCTAATTTTACCATCTTTAAATTCATAGGTTATATCAGCTAAATCAGATAAAAATTCTCTATCGTGAGAGACTACAATTAAGGTTCCGTCATAGTTTGCTAAAGATTGTTTTAATACATCTTTAGCTTGCATATCTAAGTGATTTGTTGGCTCATCCAGAATTAAAAAATTAATAGGATTTAGCATCAATTGACATAATGCAAGCCGACCTCTTTCTCCACCGGAGAGAACGGACACCTTCTTACCAACATTATCTCCGGTAAACATAAAATTACCTAGCATTTTTCGAGCAGAACTGCGCATTTCTTCCGGGGCAGAATCTTCAATTGTTTCCAGAACAGTTTTAGATCCATCTAAAGCTTCAGCCTGATTTTGCGCATAATAACCTAATGCGATTTGGTGTCCTAAATCAATGGAGCCGATAAAGTCTAAATTTTCCGCAAGAACTTTGACAAGTGTTGATTTACCTTGACCATTTTGTCCGACAAAAGCTATCTTTTGACCTCTAACGATTTCCATATCAAAACCTTTAAGAACGTGCTTTGATCCGTAATGCTTGTGAATATTAACGAGTTTTGCGACAACTTTTCCAGAACGGGGAGCTGGTGGAAACTTGAATCTCATGTTACGTGTGTCTTCTTCATCTACATCGATACGGTCGATTTTATCTAATTTTTTTATTAAACTTTGAGCAAATGATGCTTTGGAAGCTTTGTATCGAAATCGCTCTATTAGTTCTTCTGTCTGTTTTATTTCTTTTTCTTGGTTGGCTTTTGCTTGCCTTTGTTTTTCTCGAATTTCTTCTCTAAGACTTAAGTATTTATAATAAGGACATGGGAAATCATAACTTTTACCTAGAACAATCTCCAGTGTTCTAGTAGTTGCATTATTGAGAAATGTTCTATCATGTGAAACAAGAATAATGGCTTGCGGGCTATCTGCAAGAAATTGCTCTAACCACATTATGGACTCGATATCTAAATGATTTGTTGGTTCATCTAATAAAAGAACATCATTATTCTGCATTAATATTTTCGCCAATTCAACTCTCATTTGCCATCCACCAGAAAATGATGAAAGAGCTTTATGGAAATCACTTGCCAAAAAGCCAAGACCAATGAGGACCTTTTCCATTTCTGCTTGGTATGTATAACCGCCAAGCATTTGGTAAGTTTCTTGATTAGAAGATAGTTTATCAATTAGATCCATATAGGCAGGACTTTCATAGTCCGTTCTTGTCTCGAGTTCCTTGGTCTGCTCTTGCATTTTAAACTCTAGGGATTGAATCTCCTTAAAGCTAGATGCAGCCTCTTCCCAAATAGTATTTTCTGCCGAAGGTGGAATATCTTGAGTTAAGAAACCAATTTTAAAATCATTCGGGAATGATATTTTGCCAGAATCAACAGATATCTTTCCTGCAATAAGACTTAATAGAGTGGATTTCCCGGCTCCATTTCGACCGACTAAACCAATCCTTTCTCCAGGGTTGATTTGAAATGATATGTCCTTGAAAAGATCTGTTCCTCCGAAGGCCAGACCAACTTGATTTACACTTAGCATTTGGATGACAAAAGTAACAAACCGTAATCATCTTAATGCCAACTTTATTTATTTAAATTTTAAATATTTTTTTAACTTAAATCATATGTTATTTTTCAAAAGCTCACCTTTTTTTATGATTTTGATGTTGTGACCAAAGTAGTGAGCTGTAGTAAGGTGAAGTCAATGCTCCTCTGGATCCAAGCCCATTAAGAAACCCTATATTGGGAAATTCTTTATGCCAACCAAAACAAATTTTTCTATTTTTCATTGTCGGCCTCAATCCAGACCAGTGGTTGACAATTTTAAAGTCATCTTGAAACCAATATGATAATTCCTGAATCAATAAGTCTTTTCCCGCTTTCGAAGGGCCTGTTTGAAGATCCTTTCTGTTAAAAGTAGCACCAACAGTATATCTATTCTCATTCTCTTTTAAAAGAAAAGTATTGC
Source organism: uncultured Cryomorphaceae bacterium (assembly GCA_913009655.1). Lineage (GTDB taxonomy): Bacteria > Bacteroidota > Bacteroidia > Flavobacteriales > Schleiferiaceae > TMED14. The sequence goes on along the minus strand of CAJVWI010000002.1, from coordinate 61,045 downwards.
GATGAATGGGAAAGTCAATATGAGTATTAGTGGTTTCAATTATCAAGCCTTCGCCTTTTGATGGACTAAATTGAAGGGGTTGAAATATCTTTTGCGTCCACTTTGCTCTGAGGCCCTCAGCTAACAATAAGCCATCAAATTTTTGGCCATTTACAATCACTCCATTTTTAGATACCGATATATTCGTGACGTCTTCATTCTGTAGATTATGTTGTTTGCTGAGCCAATTTCTTATTATTTGGAGATAATTTTTAACATCAAGTCTTAGGCTATTTTTGACAATACCTAGCCCTAAAGCTGCTAATGATTTGTGGGGAGTTTCAATTGATCCAATATATTTTTCAAGATTGGCATCTTTAGACAAAGACATCCAATTCGCAACCTCAGAAGGGCTAGATAAGACTTCTCGAATAAGGTTCTTTGACAAAAATGGTTCTTGGAGCATTTTTTCTACTTCAGCATAATAGGATAAACAATGGTTAATTAAAATTTCAGACTTATCAAAGACGGTACGGTTTTTTAGAACCAATGGATTAATTATTCCTATTGCAACTCGGGAGGCTACGTTATTATTACTTAAGTCAAAGCATGTAATGTCGTGACCATGTTTGTCAGCTTCTATAGCGAGAGAAGAACCCGCAAGACCTTGACCTATTAATGCGAAATGCATAGTTTTTAATGTTAAAAAGCCGCTATATGCGGCCTTTTAGGTAATATTAAAATTTTAGCAATTAGAATTGCCAAAGGTCGTGTTCGTAATTTCTTAAACTTTCACGAATGCGCTTGGATTCCAATAGTTGCTCCATTGGTCTATTCTGTTTATAATCATCAATAGTCCGGTCGTATACATTATCTTCTTTAAATACTACTGAATTAAAATATCTCATTTGCATAATTTGATCAAAGGTCAACCTCCTAGTATTGTTATCCGGATTATAAGCAATATTTGTTGAAAGTGCCTGACGGGCATCAGGAAACCAAATCCAAAAAATATTATATATCTCAGATGTAGATGGATCTTTCACTACAGGTGATATTCCTAAAATCCGATTCTTCATTTCACCTCTTTGCTTGTCAAAATACCAATCAGACTTTAATTCCCATGCCACGACATTAGGCGCTTTTAATTCTATAGAGTCAATTGCCAGTAGAATGCTTGGATCATCGGGGTCAGTAAGAGAGTCCACTCTGAAGATAATTTGTTCGACCTCTTGATTACTAAGGGGTAGTTCAAAGAGATCATCCCTAAAAACCTCTACAATGCTGCCTTCAACAAGTATTGCGTCTTTAATAACATCAAACATTGATTTTCTGTCGGGGAGAGGAACTACTGGGTAATAAAGTGGATGATTTAACTTTTCTTGGACTTGAATTCTTTCCCAATGACGAGTTGCCCACATCATATCGTCTTGTCTAAGAAAAGGGTAAGGAATTACTCTTGTATTGGAATAGTGTATATCTCCTTTTGGAACTAAGCCATCATCTTCAGGTGATATGACTTGACTCCAAATCGTACTCGAAGCGATAAAGAAAAAAACAATGAGAAAATTTTTCATAATTATTGAACGTCAATTGAAACAATGCCGACTCTAGAAATTCTTGCGCCTTTTTGTGTTTTCGCAATAATTTTACGAATTTGAACGCTACTTCCAGGTCGTAATTTTTGAATAAGCGGTTTAGCCTTCGAGGGTATTTTATCACCTTTGACCTGCATCGGTGGTTGTCCGTCCATCTTGAGTTCAAATGAGACAACTGTTAGAGGCAAATCAAACGGAAAGTCTTGGTACTCAGCTTCTACTTTACCCTTGCTTAACAAACTCGATGACATTACTCCTTGATTCTTTTTAAATACGGAGCCTACTGCTTGCGGTAATCCCTTGAGCCTAAATAATTTTGATCCAGCTCTACGTAATTTGCCATTGGCTTCTTTAACGGAGACAGAGATTTTAATTTCCTTACCCTTTATCTTCGTTATATCAGCATTGTATTTCCCATTGCTTCCCTTTACTCCAGGTCCGTTAACTACTATATCAGAAGGAGCAACTCCCGGTACGGAAATTTCTAATGGATTAATGACGTTGCGATAAAGAACATTCATCTTGGAGGGAGAAATTACAACACTAGGTGGAGCTACGGTATAAACCACGTCATAACTGTAAACGCGATCATCACCAGGTAAAGTCATACTTCCTGTTAGTGTTTTCGAACCTATTCCCTTGGCCGAGAAACGGATCTTACCTACACCATCAACTATTTCTTCTGGAATGATATCAGTAAATTCCGGCTGGTTTCCACTATTGTAAGCTGCTAAGAATACATCAGCTTCATAGATCTCACCCTGAGTTATGTATGTGCTTTTCGGCATTACAACAGCTCTCACTCCATCAAATTTTAAGGCAGAAGCGTCGATTTGACTGTAAAAGTATTCTGCAACTCTTGCCTCCATCCGTCTAACTTTGGACTGAAGGTCAGTAATAAATGGTATAACACCAGCAAGAGGAAGATCTGCAAAGGTGGCTGTTTCCCAAGTCTCTTTCTTCCCTTTCCCCGATTTGACATCACGAAAGTCAAATGCCTGATTTATTTCTCCGATAAGTTCTTCGGTAACTGGTGAAGGATTTGCTTCTATTTCCGCAATAAGAAATGAACGATATTCTGTTAATTTTTCTTTGATTTCTTTTGCAGCTCCTTGACCACCTACACTTTTATCGTTTAACATGTAGTTATTTGATACACTTCTATTATCCTCTCCCTTTAATCGATTGTCGTCAGCAGTATCTATTCCGCCAGTTTCGGCAATCATATCTTCCCGAGCTTTTACAAGCAAGGATTCAACTGTATTAGATTTCGAACGAAGAACTTGGGCTCTTTCGTTAAATGGCACCGCTCGATCATTCTCTGATACTTGAGCTTCTATAGCCGCGTAGATAGTTTTAGTTCCCTCCTCAACAGTTCTAACAGTTGCAGACATTCCTACATCAAGTTTATGTAAAACCGCTAGAATATCTTTTGAAACATTCAATGCTAACATAGCTGTCAACACCAAATACATCATGTTGATCATTTTTTGACGGGGAGATAAATTTCCTGAAGCCATTTTGTTTTATTCTAAGAGATAATTAACTTGTTATTTTTTGAATATCAGAAAGTTAGTGATTATTAGCTTTTACCACTCATTGCAGAAAGCATATTGCCATAAACACTATTCAGCTGGGATAAATTTCCTGAAAGTTTCCCAACCTCTTGAGCTAAAGCTTCTGATTCATTCATTGAAGATCCGAGTTTTTCCATCAGGCTATTTTGAATTTCAACTTGACTCGTAGTGTTCTCTAACTGAACTGCATAAAGGGCATTCAAAGCTTCCATGTTTTTTGCGGCACTGTTCAATTGATCGCTGTAAGCCGAAGTTGCTCCAGCCGCATCTGTGGCTGAATTTAAAGATGAAGCAGTGTCGCTTAATTGACGCATTCCATCACCCAAACTAGTCAACAATTCTGGTCCGATTTTAGCTTCTTCCATCATTTTGTCTAACTCTTGAGTAACAGTTCCACGTCGACCTTTTCCTTCATTAAGATCTACAGTTGACAGTTCCGGATAGACGAGCGACCAGTCAAAATCTTTTCCTGGTGTCTCAAAGGCTGAGATGAAAAATATTACAGCTTCTGTTGTTAGACCTACAATCAGCATGAGATCGGCTCCTGGAAGGTGAATGATTTTGAAAAGTGCACCCATAATTACAACTGCTGCTCCCCATCCATATAATTTGGACATGAAGTTTTTAAAGCGCTTACCATCTACGTCGATTAATGCCATTTTATTTAGGTTTAATTAATTATTGATGAATTTGATTAAATATTTAGATAATTCTAAATTAAAAGTCTCCTGCGTCTCGACCCAAGAAACTTTGTACTGTGCGAAATCCTATGTAAGATTTATTTGTGTCTTGATATTCATATTCTCTAGAACTTACCTGAAGATATGCTGCAATGTCTTTCCATGATCCACCGCGAATAACTTTTCGTTTCATAGTTTCAGGGTCATTGTCGTCAGCATTGTATTTAAAATCTGGGTTGAAATCTCCAACATAATAATAACTAGCTTCATCCCAAGCTGTGCTTGTCCATTCTGCAACATTGCCCGCCATACAATATAAACCATAACCGTTTGGCTCATAGGATGTGGCCTTTACTGGATGAAACCCCCCGTCAGAAGTTAAATTCCCTCTAGATGGTTTGAAATTCGCTAAGAAACAACCAGCACTGTTAGTCGTGTATGGACCGCCCCATGGATAAGTAGTTAATTCAAATCCACCTCGGGCTGCATATTCCCATTCCGATTCGGTTGGTAATCTAAACTCACTTTCTTGAAAATCATTGTTCTCTTTTAGATATTCGTTTCTATATCTCGTGCGCCAGTTGCAAAATGCCATGGCTTGTTTCCAATTTATTCCAACTACTGGATAATTATCGTAAGCTGGATGCCAAAAATAGCTGTCATGCATTTGCTCATTGAAAGAATAAGTGAAATCTGCGAGCCAAACCAATGTATCGGGATAAACATTTATGGTCTCACTTTCGAAAAAACTTGATCGATCAGATATACTTTGACCGTCTTTTATATAGTCCTTATAATTGTATGTCATCCCATCAGCATCAACATCTGTGAAATCCATATTTGCTCGGTTCGATTTCTTGGCAGCTTTTTGCTTATCAATCCAAAAATATAAATAGTTCAATTGACGTGAATCTAACATTCGACCGCCTAAATATCTTTCCTCAGGTGCCAGATACATTGTCTCGAGAACTTCTGTGTATTCAATTGATGGGAACCTCTTGGTGTCCCAAGTTAGTTGTCTGCTCCAGTCGAGGTGCGATTGCATTGAGTCTGGATACTCTATTCCTACATATTCTTCAAAATATGTAGGGTTTTGTAAATCAGCATAAGAGATATATTCATATTCTTCAACTAATCCTTCAGCAAGTCTGTATCGTAAAATAGAATCTCTTACCCAATGAACAAATTGCCGATACTCATTATTTGTTATCTCTGTTTCATCCATATAAAATGAAGAAACACTCACAGTCTTAGTTGGAGCTGTTAACGTCGCAGGAATATCTACATCTGCATTTCCCGCATTAAATGACCCTTGAGGAATATAAACCATTCCATACGGATCTGATGGATAAAAATCTGGTCGATTTTGGACTCCAACTAGTTCTCCGTGGTTCGAACCAGAACAAGAGATTAAAAGACTAACAACTGCAAGAGGTATAAATCTAAATGTGTGAATGATTTTTTTCATATTCATAATATTCTATCGCAAAAAGTTTGCCAATTTACAAAAATCTAATGTTTCTATAGCTTCCTTGAATGCGAGGTGGCACTTCAATATTAAAACTATAGTTGAGAAATATCTCATGACTACCTCCACTGTATGCAGAAAGAGATGATGTTGTTATGTCGTAGGAGTAGGCTAGCCTTAGGGAAGGAAGAATTTGATAACCCGCCATCACACTTAAAGCATCTTGATTCCTGTAACCAAGACCCCCGTATATTTTCTCTTGAATTAGAGCATTTATGTTAATGTCTAAAGAAACATTGGAGTTGAGATCTGACTTCATCAAAACATTTGGAGAAAGCACTAAGTCAAGGTCCCTAAATGGAATGTTAATCCCGCCAGTTAAATAATAATGTAATTTACTCTTGAAAGCTGCTGTAGCTCCTAGATTCGCTTCACTTTGCAATAAGCGACTCGTTGACAATCCGCCATACCAAAGATCTGTGGAATAATATGCACCGAAATTCATTTCTGGAGTCATGGCTGTGGCGTTGGGCGCAAAAACAGATGGATCACTGGATCCGCTAGTTCCATCAGGATAAATCCATTGAGCAGCTTTTACATTTTTATTTTTAAAGTCAACAGAAAGTCCTATTCCTAATTTTCCTGGACCTAATTCCAATTGGTAAGCGTAACCTACTGCTGCAGCGATATCTTGGAAAAACCCAATTTGATCATTAACGATGTTAACCAGTAACCCCCCGTGTAAAATTTCTAATGGAATGTCTGCGTTAATATTTTGACTCGTAGGAGCATTTTCAAACCCAACCCATTGTGATCGATGCCCAACATTAAGGTTAATGGCACCTGCATTGCCTGCAACTCCTGGGTTGAAACCAACTTGATTGTGGTAATACTGAGTGTATTGCACATCTTGTTGAGCTGCAATTGTTCCAGTAAAAACAATGTATAAGGTTGCGAAAAAAAATCTACGGATTACCATTGAATGCTGATTGAACGCTAAAAATAGGAAATTAAATGGCACCATAAAGCGAATTTGATAAACAAAATGAATTATTCTAATTGATGATAGCAATCAATCTACATGGATTTTTGAATGGCTTTCCAATATCTATCGGGTATTTCACCTTCTCGAGCAGCATTATAATCATCAATAGAACAGGGGATTAGGTTGTTTTTTGCATCTTGTCCAGGGTGAGCTGGGATTTCCATCCACCATCTTTCTGACCAGGGTGATTTATAAAAAATAATTTCTTCATCTAGGCCCTCTGTTAATACTGTAAACTTTGTATAATCAGTTTTTGATCTAAATGGATAGTCTCCTTTTCTCCAATCAACCCCGTCAAAGAAGTACCAGATACTTTGGGCCAAGAGTTGCGCGTTTTGAGCACTGCTCTCCAACCTCGGATTAAAATCAAATAGTCCAGCTGCTGAGAGTTTATCGCTCATCCCTGCATAGCGCATAGCTGCGCAAAATTCTTCTCCGGTTAGACCATTTGGTGTTGGTTCGGATTGACCTGGTGCATCGGCCATTCTAATCACATGATTGTTAAAAAAAACAACATCTGCATCTCTCATTAGAGGTTCAATTAGATGAATCTTGCCTCTGATTTCTCCAAGTCTGCAGGTGCTAAAATGCATACGTTCAAGCAGGCCAATGATTTGGGGAGGAACATAATAAGTTTGATGACCGATGTGAGATAAATTATAAAGTCTATGTGGTTTAGATGTTAGAATATGACTTAAATAATTATCTGAATTCAATTCTTTCTCATCTGATTCTAGAGAAATTCTACTATCTAAAATTGTGGCGTTAATGGTTTGTTCAAGCCTAACGAATGCCCGATAAATAGCAAAGCCTAAATCTGAACTTCCTCCAAGTACAAGAGGTATCGAGTTGTGTTTTAAGACCTCTACGCAAACTTCCTCAAGAGCAGCTATTGTATCTACAATATCTCTTCCTGGAATTATATTGCCTATATCTGCAATATTAATTTCCCATGAACCTGGATAAAGAGAGTAAAGCTGTTTTCTAATCGCATTACTTGCGTCGCTGCTTCCTTTATTTCTGAGGCTTGCTCGATCTTCAGGAACTCCTATAATGGTCACCCTATTGCCTGTTAAATCTGGAAAGTTTGATTCTTCTGTGTAAATATTCAAGCTCTCTGCAAGTGATCCAGATTTAAATTCGCTAATTAACTCTTGCGATATTGGACTGAGAACTTCTTGCCACATACTCTAAGACTTTTTCGAGGATTTTTTGGTTGATCGTTTCGATTTCTTGGCGGGGGCTTCTTCGATTATTTTCAAAGAAGCTTCGAGAGTCAGTGACTCTGCATCAATATCTTTTGGAATCTTAAAATTCCCTTTATTGAATTTAATATATGGGCCAAAGCGACCTTTTCGGACTTCTATAATCCCATCGGGGCCCTCAAAAACAGCTAGTTGGGCTGCTGCATCAGCCGCAGCCTTGGCAACAATAAGTTCAATGGCTTGAGATTCAGAAACATTAAATGGAGTTATTTCGGGGGGAAGGCTAACAAATTTTTTTTTGACCTGAACATAAGCTCCGAATCTGCCATTATTAGCTATAATGCTTTCTCCATTGTAGGTTCCAACCATTCTTGGCAAAGCTAAAAGAGGCAGAGCTTCTTCCAGCGTTACTGTTTCCAATCCAAATTCTTTTGGAAGTCCTACAAACTTTGGTTTTTCTTCATCAGATATCTCTCCAACCTGAATAACTGGACCAAACTTAGCGAGTCGGACATAAATATTTTTTCCTGAATCAGGATCAATTCCTAAAGTGCGTTGTCCGCTTTCTCTTTCGGCATCTCCAGCTTTACCAACTAAAGGACTGAAATCTGAATAAAAGTCAGATAATACTTCCGTCCATGGAGCTGATCCTGTTGATATTAAATCGAAATCACTTTCCATTTTTGCTGTAAACTGATAATCCATAACAGGAGCAAAATGCTGATTCAAAAAATCTGTCACCAAGTTTCCTAAATCTGTTGGGACCATTTTTCCCTTATTAGATCCTGCCTTCTCTTTTATCTGTTCCCAATTCCACTTTTGATCAGAAAAGCTTCCTTTGGAAAAAGTACGCTCAATTCCTTCAGAATCACCTTTTTGAACATATCCTCTTTTTTGAATTGTAGTGATTGTAGGTGCGTAAGTTGAAGGTCTTCCAATTCCAAGTTCTTCCATTGATTTAACGAGAGTAGCTTCGGAAAATCTTCCTGGGGGTCTTGTGAACCTCTGGGTTGCGGTAGCGGAAATTAAGTCAATAATCTCACCTTTTTCTAAATTCGGTAGTAGGCCAGAGTTATCTTCATTAATTTTCTCTTTATAGACTTTAAGAAACCCATCGAAAGAAATCATTTCACCCCTAGCCACAAACTTAAGGCCGGAATCATTTTCTATCTCCGCAGTTGTTCTTTCTAGTCTTGCGTCACTCATTTGAGACGCAATAGTCCTTTTCCAAATGAGATCATAAAGTTTTTTCTGTTGATCATCATTTCCTCCTGCACTTTTAGACATATTAGTCGGTCTTATAGCTTCGTGAGCTTCTTGTGCTCCCTTTGCTTTTGTGCTATACTTTCTTGCTTGAACATATTGCTGACCATAATTTTCTGTAATCACTGAAGATGTCTCATCTATAGCGTCTTGCGAGAGGTTTAAGGAATCGGTACGCATGTATGTGATTAATCCAGATTCATATAGGCCTTGAGCCAATGACATCGTTCGATTCACCTGATAGCCAAGCTTTCTTGAAGCCTCTTGCTGAAGAGTACTGGTTGTAAATGGAGCCGACGGTTTTCTAGTTGCAGATTTTTTTTCAAGATTAGAAACCTTAAACATATTTTCGTTCAAGGTTTTAAGCATAGGCTCTACACTTTCTTCCTTTGGAGCACTTTTATTTAATTCGGTACTGAATGATTCGCCTTTTGAATTTGAAAAACTTGCATTGATTCGAAAATCACTAGAGCTTTGAAAAGATAAAATTTCTCTTTCCCTTTCTACAATTAGTCTAACAGCAACTGACTGAACTCTACCAGCACTTAGCCCCGCTCGAACTTTTTTCCATAATACAGGCGACAAGTCAAAACCAACAATTCGATCCATGACTCTTCTTGCTTGTTGAGCATTCACAATCTCCATATCTATTTTACGTGGTTCTTCAATAGCTTTTGTTATTGCCTTTTTTGTTATTTCATGAAAAACAATACGATTAGTTTTTAACGGGTCTAGTTTTAATGTTTCTGCTAAATGCCATGCAATGGCTTCTCCCTCGCGGTCTTCATCGGAAGCGAGCCAGACGATCTCACTATCCTTTGCGAGTTTTTTCAATTTATTTACAACATCTTTTTTATCCTTGCTCACAACATATGACGGGGAAAACATATTTTCTCTATCCACATTATCTAAATCACGAATATGACCAAAGCTTGATTCCACTTTAAAATCTGGGCCGAGAAATTTCTCAATAGTTTTAGCTTTTGCAGGTGACTCGACGATTACTAGGTTTTTAGGCATAAGATATTTTTTTCTGAGCGCAAAGTAATGGAAGCATTTCCATAAAATTGTATAAAATCATTCGCTGACATTTTGTCACTTCTGCATCAAAGTACTTATTTTTGTAAAATGAAGACAACAGAAAGCCGAGGGAAATTACTTGACGAAGTTAGACAAGGTGAGCCATTAATAATAGAAAGTTCCAGCACAGGTAAAAAACTTTATCTAGAATCATATGGTTGTCAAATGAATTTTTCGGATAGCGAAATTGTGGCTTCTATTTTAACTAAAGATGGCTATGAGACTACAACAAATGTTGAAGAAGCTGATTTAGTTTTACTCAATACATGTTCTATTAGAGATAAGGCTGAACAAACGGTAAGGAAACGACTAAAAAAATTAAACAGCATTAAAAAAAAATCTCCGGAAATGAAAATTGGGGTTCTTGGTTGTATGGCTGAAAGAGTCCGAGAGAAGTTTTTTGAAGAAGAGAAGCTTGTTGATCTAGTTGTTGGTCCTGACGCTTACAGAGACTTACCAAATTTACTCGGTGAGCTAGAAGATGGGAGAAATGCTGTAAATGTTTTGCTCTCAAAAGAAGAAACCTATGATAATATAGAGCCTGTTAGACTAGGAGGTAACGGAGTTTCGGCTTTTGTATCAATAACTCGCGGTTGCGATAATATGTGCACTTTTTGTGTAGTTCCATTTACTAGAGGTCGGGAACGAAGTCGTGACCCTCAGACCATAGTTGATGAGATTATAGATTTATCAAAAAATGGATACAAGGAGATTACTCTTTTAGGCCAGAATGTTGATAGCTATTTATGGTATGGAGGAGGATTGAAAAAGGACTTTAATAAGTCAAGTTCAATGGCTCAAGCCACTGCATTGAGATTTGCGGATTTATTAAAAATGGTAGCTAAAGCAGCTCCAGAAATGCGTGTTAGATTTTCAACTTCTAACCCTCAGGACATGGCTGATGAAGTTTTATATGCTATTGCTGAGCATGATAACATTTGCAATTACATTCATCTTCCAGTTCAAAGTGGAAGTAGTCGAATACTTAAAGCCATGAATAGAGGACATGATCGTGAAGAATATATCGAATTAATTAAAAGGGTTAAAAAAATAATTCCAAATTGCGGTATTTCACATGATATGATTACTGGTTTTCCTGGCGAAACAGAGGAAGATCATGCTGAAACTTTGAGTTTGATGGAGTTAGTTAAGTATGATTTTGGTTATATGTTTTTTTATTCGGAAAGACCGAACACTTTTGCTGCCCGAAAATTGGAAGACGACGTTCCATTGGAAATAAAAAAACGAAGACTTTCTGAAATAATAGAGTATCAACAAAGACATAGCAAAGAGAATTTATCAAAATATGTAGGTAAAACTTTTCAAGTGCTAGTTGAAGGAAAATCAAAAAAATCTGAAGATGATTTATATGGAAGAACCTCTCAAAATAATGTGGTTGTTTTTCCAAAAAAGAATTTTCGTCCTGGAGACTTTGTTGATGTGAAAATAGAAAGAGCAACATCTGCTACTTTAATTGGAATTTCTAAATAAAATTTATGAATAAGTTCTTCTTTTTAATATTTTTATTTTCAGGATCATGTCTTTTGTCTCAAACAAGACTTTCAGACGGATCTTGGGAAGACAAGGAATTGTCTTTTGATATCGTAAATGAAGGAATAAAAGAGGATGGATTCATCGAATTATGTATATCGAAAAATGGATTTTGTGTTGAAAATTTGACTATTGGATTCACAATTGTAATTTTTGATAAAACGGGTAAAGAGATTTGGAATTCTTTATGGACAGGTAAGGATATGGAATTAAAATTTGAAAGGTCATTTCCTGAGGCTGAGGAGATTTTAATTGAAGCGGGAGCTTCTTTTGTTATTAATAAAACTACTGGCACAAGAATAGGAACAGGCCAACCTTTAAAATTGGTTAAAAATTTAAATTGATGAATATTCAAGAAATTAAGCAGCGCTTTGGAATTATTGGAACTAATCAGGTTCTTGATCGTGCTATTTTCAAAGCAATGCAGGTCGCTCCTACTGATATTTCAGTTTTAGTTACGGGAGAAAGTGGTGTTGGAAAAGAAGCTATTCCCAAAATAATTCATCATCTGTCTCACAGAAAACATTCCCCTTTGATTGCTGTGAATTGCGGCGCTATTCCAGAAGGAACTATTGATAGCGAACTTTTTGGTCATGAGAAAGGCTCTTTCACAGGAGCAACAGGGGCTCGCAAAGGATACTTTGAGGAGGCAGATAATGGAACTATTTTTATGGATGAGGTGGGAGAATTGCCGTTAGGGACTCAAGTCCGTTTATTGAGAGTATTGGAAAACGGAGAAATCATTCGTGTTGGTTCATCTAAGTCACAGAAAATAAATGTTAGAATTGTTGGAGCTACTAATTCAGATATGCTCCGAGGAATAGAAAAAAATGAATTTCGTGAAGATCTCTATTATCGACTAAATACTGTGGAAATAAATTTACCACCTTTGCGCGATAGAAAGGGGGATATTCACTTATTATTTCGAAAGTTTGCTCAGGATTTCGCTCAAAAATACAGGGTTCCTGGAGTTAGACTAAGTCAGGAGGCTGTCAGAGTTTTAGAAGAGTACAGATGGCCTGGAAATATTCGTCAACTTCGAAATCTTGTCGAGCAACTTTGTGTTATTGAAAATGATAAAGAGATTGATGCCGAAGTTTTGAGAAATTACATACCTGAAATTGATCGTTCAAATCTTCCTGCAAGAATGGAAACGCCTGTTTCTCAAGGGGAATTTAAAACTGAAAGAGAAATTCTCTATAAAGTTCTTTTTGATATGCGAAGTGATATTAGTAATTTAAAAAACGCAGTTCAGTCTATATTAAAAGGAGGAAGGCTAAACGACAATCAAGAGCCCTCGGAAGGAACAATAATTCATCATAGTTCATCAACAGGTTCGGAGTCCATAGCAGCCTCTATAGAAAAAGACAATAAAATAATAGCAAGCGAAGAAACTTTAGATGTTGAATCGGCAGAAGATCAAAATGGTAATTTGTCACTTCAAAATTTAGAGGTTGAAATGATAAAAAGGGCAATTGATAAACACCGAGGTCGTCGCAAAGAAGCTGCGGAAGAATTAGGCATCTCTGAGCGAACATTATATCGTAAAATCAAACAATATAATCTAGGTTAATCATGATTAAATCAGCTCGTATATTTTTTTTTCTATTTATTTTTCAATCTTGTTCGGGTGGCTATTCTTTTACTGGTGGTGATGTTGGTGCTGCAGAAACCATCAGCATTGATAGATTTAATAATGTTGCTCCCTTAGTAAATCCTAAACTATCTCAACAGTTTACAGAATCATTACAGGAATTATTGGTGCGACAGACACCGCTGGCCCTTACTAAAGTCAATGGGGATTTAAGCTTCAGCGGTGAAATAGTTGGTTATGAAGTAAAGTCAGAAGCTCCTGGTGCGAATGACCAGATTTCGCAGAGTAGACTTTCGATGACAGTAAAAGTCAGATTTAAAAACTTCTTAGATCCAGAAAAAGATTTTGAGCAAAATTTTTCCAGTTATAGAAATTTCCCTGCCAGTAGTGATCTAAGTTCCGTGGAAGACGCTCTTGTAGATGAAATCATTGAAGAAATGGTTGAAAAGATTTTTAATAGATCATTAGTTAATTGGTAATGGGGCAGGACAAAAACCGTATTGATTCATTACTCAAAGGAAAATCCAGCTATGGGAAGGAATCTACGGAGTATTTGGGGGGGCTAGTCGATCAATATCCTTACGCTCCTATTTTTCATTTTTTGTATTTAAGAAGTTTACAAGAAGAAGATTCTTACAAGTTTCCATCGCAATTAAATCGATCATCAGTTTCAACTATGAATCGTTCTGCACTTTTTGATTGGGCGGAAGAGCCATTAGTTCCAATTGAGGTGCAGATGGCTGCTATTGAAAAAAGACTATCCGATCGAACCTCGATTCAATTAAAGGGAGAAAGTAAAATAAAGATTCAAATTCCTGAAGAAAAAATAGAAAAAAATAAGATTACAGTTGATAAAGAATTAAAAGATTTAAATAAGTCATTGACTATTAAAACAAAAACTATACAGTTAGAAAAGCCATCTATTGAGTCGCTAGACTTATCCTCTTTGCCGGATAAAGTAAGGGCTCAAATATTAAGAAGTAGAGCTATTAAAGAACAACTAAGCAATAATAGAAAGGGTAAGAATAAAATAACGGAAAAAAAAGACTTTACAGTAAATGAAACAGTTGAAAAACAAAAATTGACATTTACCAAAGAGAATTCAGAGAAAAAAGATGTTTCCCAGAATTTAAATAAAAAAAGTCCAATAAAGAATAAAAACAAAACGGCATCGATCAGTATAAATAATTCTAATCTTGAAGATAAAATCATAGAGATAAAGAAAAACTCTAAATCTCTTGAGGATAAAAAATCAGATTTTCAAGATCTTTCGCCATTTGCTCAATTTTTACTTAGCTTGAATACAGATGGTCCAAAAAGCGAGATTGGATCTTCTAGAGATGGGGAAACAGAAAGGAAAATATTGCAACAATTTTTGGAATTAAATCCAAAAATATCGGCAGTTAGAGGTGATAAAAACATACCAGATTTAACTCTAAAAACCCCAAATGTAAGTGGTTTAGTTACAGAGACATTAGCAAATCATTACTATGATCAAGGTGCTTTTGTTAAGGCAATTCAAGCATATGAAATATTGAAATTGAAAGTTCCGCAGAAAAGTGGCATCTTTGCGGCCCGTATTTCTGAAATGCGTAATCTTCAATTTGACAAAAAATGACCACGTTGTTTATGCTTCTAATCATTGTGATTAGTGTTCTCTTAATGTTAGTTGTATTAGTTCAAAACCCTAAAGGAGGGGGACTGAGCTCTGCTTTCGGCGGAGACTCAGGAAATATGCTTGGCGGAGTAAGGAGGACTAACGATTTTTTAGAAAAATCTACCTGGACCCTAGCCCTTGCATTGTTAGTTCTGGTTCTTTTGGTAAACATTACTAATCCAAGTTCTCAAATCCAAACGACCCCAGAGTCTCAAATAGACGAAGAAATTGACAATGCTGCTCCAACTTTTCAATCTCCGATGGTACAACCTACTCAGCCTTCTGATTTAGGATTACCGGAAAGCGCTGAGGAAAACTGAATTTTTGTCAGCCGACTAATGTCAAGCTGACATTAAAAACACCCATTTTGTTTCATGGCATGAGTTGTGCAATAAACATATTGATCTGAAAGGGTCATCTAATTATAGAAAAGTCAAAAATTAAAAATATCGATATGGCAAATTTGAACATAACCCCTCTTGCTGATAGAGTAATCGTTTCTCCCTCAGCTGCTGAGACAAAAACAGCTTCCGGTATTATTATTCCGGACACAGCTCAAGAAAAGCCTCAAAAAGGAAATATCGTAGCTGTAGGCAATGGTAAAAAAGACGAGCCTATGACTGTGAAAGTAGGTAATGAAGTTTTGTACGGTAAATATGCCGGTACAGAATTTAGTTTTGAAGGAGAAGAATACTTAATAATGAGAGAATCTGACATTCTTGCGATTCTTTAAAAAAAAACATATTTAAAATTTATAAGTTATGAGTGCAAAAGATATTCGTTTTGATGTTGCGGCTCGCGATGGTTTGCGGGCTGGTGTAGATGCATTAGCAGATGCAGTAAAAGTAACTTTAGGACCCAAAGGGCGTAATGTTATTATTGAAAAATCATTTGGTGCTCCAGCAGTCACAAAAGATGGTGTGAGTGTAGCTAAGGAAATTGTCCTTGAGGATAAAATTCAGAATCTAGGTGCCCAAATGGTCAAGGAAGTAGCGAGCAAGACTGCGGACGTTGCTGGTGACGGAACAACAACCGCTACCGTTTTAGCTCAGGCTATTATAAAACATGGTCATCGTAATGTTGCTGCAGGAGCGAACCCTATGGATTTAAAACGAGGTATAGACAAAGCGGTCTCCTCTGTTGTTAAAGAACTTAAATCAAACTCTCAGGAGGTTGGTGATAACAACCAGAAAGTTGAACAAGTAGCATCAATTTCCGCGAACAATGATCCTGCAATTGGTTCCTTGATTGCTGAGGCAATGGAAAAAGTCAAAAAAGAAGGAGTTATTACTGTTGAAGAAGCCAAAGGGACTGAAACATATGTAGATGTTGTTGAAGGAATGCAGTTTGATAGAGGTTATCTATCAGCATATTTTGTTACAAATACAGATAAAATGATTGCAGATATTGAGCAGCCATTTATCTTAATTTATGACAAAAAAATCAGCACTATGAAGGAATTGTTGCCAATTCTAGAACCTGTTGCCCAAACTGGTAAGCCTTTGATGATTATTGCCGAGGATGTTGATGGCGAGGCTTTAGGTACTCTTGTCGTAAATAAAATTCGTGGAGCTTTAAAAGTTTCAGCTGTAAAAGCTCCAGGTTTTGGAGACAGGCGTAAAGCAATGCTTGAAGATATTGCAATATTAACGGGTGGTACTGTAATAAGCGAAGAGCGTGGCTTCAAACTTGAAAATGCCACTATGGATATGCTTGGAACTGCTGAAAAAGTGACTATCGATAAGGACAACACTACCATTGTAAATGGTGCTGGAAGTGCTGATGATATTGCTGCAAGAGTAGGTCAAATTAAATCCCAGATTGAATCAACAACTAGTGATTACGATCGAGAAAAACTACAGGAACGATTGGCTAAACTTGCCGGTGGTGTGGCAGTTTTATATGTTGGTGCTGCTTCTGAGGTAGAGATGAAAGAAAAGAAAGATCGTGTAGATGATGCTCTTGCAGCAACTCGTGCCGCCATTGAAGAAGGGATTGTTCCTGGTGGTGGTGTGGCTTTAGTTCGCGCCGCTAGTGTTCTAGATGGCATGGAAGGAGTTAATGCTGATGAGACTACGGGGATAAACATTATTTCTCGTGCTATAGAAGAGCCATTGCGCCAAATAGTCGCTAATGCCGGTCTAGAAGGATCAGTTGTAGTTGCAAAAGTCAAAGAAGGAAAAAATGATTTTGGGTTCAATGCAAAAACTGATGAGTATTGCAATATGTTTGAGGCCGGTATTATCGATCCAACTAAAGTGACTCGGGTAGCATTAGAGAATGCTGCTTCCGTTTCTGCTTTGCTTCTAACTACAGAGGCTACTATTGTCGAAATTCCGAAAAATGACCCTCCAGCGCCAGCAATGGATCCGGGAATGGGCGGAATGGGCGGAATGATGTAAAAACTTCTTTATTATTTAATTATTGAAATCCCAATTCTGATTTTTCAGGGTTGGGATTTTTTAGTTGGTTACAATAATTAAAAATATTCTGTTATTTTCATTTTTTATATTCATAATCACTTTAACCTGAAGTGTTTAAAAATGAATAAATATATTTTACCCTTAATAGCTGGATATATATCCGTTGCTGCATTGGCAGGAATTGTGGTAGTACCTCTATGGTTTAATCCCACAACAGCTGCATTGCACGAGGCTTTCCCTGACGCTTATTTCTCTGAACCAATTCTTTGGGCTGGATTTTCCGCAGGATTTTTACAGACTTTACTGCAAGTAATAATTTGGGATAAATTTGGATACAGAACCCTTAAAGATGGACTTTTAAATGGCATTTGGCTAGGAGCGTTACTAGCGGGTATTCAAAGTTTGAATGAAGCTTCTCAATATTCAGTTTTCAACGCTACGGATGCTGTATTTACTACTACGTTAATTTATATCGTATTTACTGCGATATCTGGAGCAGCAATTGCATGGGCATTCGCCAGAGGAGAAAAGTAATGCGAACTCAAATATTAAATTAATAGTCCCAGTTTTGAGCTATTTTTTTGTTCTAAAAACATGCTGTGAATTCAGCAAAGATTGATTCATGAGTTGTACATTTGTCATCTTATTGTCCGAGTGGTGAAATAGGTAGACACGAGGGACTTAAAATCCCTTCTTCAGTAATGGAGGTGCGGGTTCGATTCCCGCCTCGGGCACAAAAAAGGTTGAAGTTTTCTTCAGCCTTTTTTTGTGTATAAAAATCTATATTTGATTGTATGAAAAATGGACTCCTCTATCTTCTAATTCTTCCTTTTTTTCTTTTTTCTTCTTGTACTTCTATTTATTATACTCAAAATCAAAAAATTGATATAAGATCTAAAGATGATAATAAGACAGTATTTTCACTTTATGATGAAGCTGGAAATTTCTATCCAGAGCCATTGAAAGTAAGTCTTTCAAATTCTCCCGGAGGAATGAGTTTGGTTCTACCAAAATTCTCCCAGGTTAAATATAAAGGGAGATGGATTCCCAGAATAAATTATTTGTTAGCAGAAGATAATGGAAATTATAAAGCCTATAAATTGACTTATCGTATGCGCTATGATGGAAGTAAATTTGAACCTTATGCAACATTTGGAGCAGTATCAACAGGTTTTGCTGCGTTAACTGTCGCTATGATACCCATATCCATTGCCAGCGCAGATTTGGGAGTTTACATACTAAACTTACTTTTTGCCGCTGGTAGTGCTGCAGGATTAGTATATATTGATCTTCCTACTGGTCTTTTATCAGAAATTTATAGCTGGTCTCTTTCAAGAAAAGGTATATATCGAAAGTGGAAATTTGTATCCATTGAGGAGTTGGATGAAATAGATTACCCGGAATTCTTAAGTGGGTATCGCTTCGATAAAAGTGGGGAATCAAATCCTGATTCCAATAGACTATCTTCTAGAATGAAACGGCTTGTTTCTTCTTACAAAACAAAGGGAAAATCTATAGTCTCACAGGACTCTTCAACTTCCGTGATTATTCCTGAGCCAGATATCAAAATAATCGATTCTGTTGCTGAAAAGAGCTTTGAATCAGTTAAAATAGATAATAATGTTTCAGAGAACTTGAACATGGATAAAGTAGTAGATTCATCTGAGGCTCAAATGTCTGATATAAAGGAGTTGCCTGAGCCAATTATTGTTAAGGATAAAGTAATAAGAAATGATGGTGTTATTTCAGGCTATTATGAGGATAATTACGTTGAAAATGTAGTAGCAGGTTCTCCAGGATATTATATCGTTTCAGGTATATATAGATCGTCAAGTCTTTCAACTAGAATGAAAGATGCGATGCAAAAAAAAGGTATCAAGACGGATGTTTTTAGAGACAAGAAAAATAATATGTATTACATGTATATATTGAAATTTGAGACTGCTGAGGAAGCAGAAAAAGCAAAAGCATCGGGTTTACAAAAACAATACAATGGTAAACTTTGGGTAAAAATTGTGGAGTAAAGTATACGCGAGTGGCGCTTTCGTGAGATAAGATATTTTATACTTAGATTAGAAAAAGATTAAATGGGGCTAAAAGAATATTACTTAGGGTTTGTTGTTTTATTATCAAACGCTTATTTATCAGTTCATGCTCAGGAGACGGCTTTATTAGGAGTCTCGAAAATGCAGAAATATGAGTATGATGACGATTCTATAAAAGGTATTGATATTCGTGCATTGGGTTATTTTCGCAATACCGAATTTTTCCATCCAATGGAACAGGGGAGAAGTCAATTTGGATTGCAATTGAATGCTTTTTGGAAAAGTAGCATAAAAGATAATCGGCGTCTGGAATTTGGCACAGCTTTTAATCAGCAATTTGGTGGTGGAATCAAATTATATCCTCATATCGCATTGGTCCAATTTTTAGGACATCAGTTTATATTTGGTGAAATCAGATTTGGCTCATTAAGTAATCCGGGTCATGGTCTTCCAGAACCAATATATAATCCAGCGATTCCATACATAAATCCCGTTGAATATGGGATTCAATATATTTCGCCAAAAACAGATTTATGGATGAACTGGGATCAAGCCATAGTATTTGCTAGCCCATTTAAAGAAACCTTTGTTCTTGGGATTAATCAGAGTTTGTTGCACTTTAAAAAAATGGATCCATTAAATCGCCGGTTGAACAAGGCGAGAGGTAATTTTTATATTGCCTCTAATTTTGATGCCCGACTTTATGCGTTGTATCGACATGTCGGTGGTCAAATTGATGTCGATGAGGCAACAAGTACTGGAAACAGGGGTCACATGGCATTTCAGGCTTCTGTTTGCCCTACAATTTTCATTAAAAGTGGTGCCCAACATATCTCATTAAAATTACCGAGATATAGCTATTCTTTTTTGCATTACTATGATCCAAAATCTAGTTTTTCAGAGATTGCTTTTGGTTCGGGGCATTTACATTCTGTCTCCAAAAAATGGAAAGATTGGCAACTTAATATAAAGTCATGGATTGGAAAAAACTGGATGGCTCCTTTTGGTCAAGGTATTTACCAGTCTTATAACCCTGAAGATATTTCTGTGGAAAAAAGAGAAAGATCAAGGTTTTTAATAATATCATCAAGCTTTACGGGATCTAGTTTTGGACTTAATGGCTTTTCCCTAGGTTACGATGGCTACTATGATAAAGACTTACAAAATTGGAATACAGCTTTTACTTTTAATTTTTTAATGAAAATCTGATAATTTATACTTATAGTAAAATAAACTATAGTGTATTGTTTACACATTGCTCTAATTTTATCTTGGTTTAGTTCTCACCAATAAAATTAGTATCTAAGTTTTCCGATTTTTGGACTAGAATATGTATGAATTTGTTTATGAAAAAGTTTGTTTTATTGACCTTTTTTCTGGTTGCTCTCCATTCCACGGGGCAAATACTTTCAATTGACCCACCTTTTCCAACAAGTCAAGATACAATTAGTATAGTTTATGATGCGACAAAGGGAAATAGTGCCCTTTCTGGAATTTCCCCTATTTATGCTCATACTGGGCTTATAACTTCGACAAGTTCATCTCCTACTAATTGGAAATTTGTTCAGGGCGTTTGGGGTCAACCAACGCCTTCAGTGCTTATGACGGATCTTGGAAATGATAAACACCAGATTGATTATCATATACCTTCTTTCTATGGTTTTCCTGTTATGACCACTAATGTTATGGAGCTGGCATTTGTTTTTAGGGATGCAGCGGGAAATAATGTGGGCAGAGCTTCTGATGGATCAGATATTTATTATACTATTTATCAATCTTCTGCAGGTCTTTTAGGGAGGTTCATAACACCTGATGAAAATCTAATTGTAGATCCAGGAGATACAATTGAAATCCATGGAGCAGCTAATGGGAATGCTATGTTTTCTCTTTATGACAATGGCATTTTAATAGCTTCAGATTCAATGCTGAATTCCGATCATTTTTATTATGATTTGATCGTTTCTTCTGGAGGCAATCATTTGTTAGAGCTGATAATTGATAATGGAGGGAGTCAAGCTCCTGTTAGAGATACTACTTTTTATTTCAGCAATCCATCAATTTCCTACGTCAATCCACCTTTAGGTTTAATTGATGGTATTAACTATGTAAACGATTCTACGGTGACTTTGATTTTGAATGCTCCGAATAAATCTTTTGTATATGTTTTGGGTGATTTCAATAACTTTTTGCCCGATTCATCATTCTTTATGAATAAATCTTTAGATGGTGAAAGGTTTTGGTTAACGCTAAATCTATCTCCAAACACGAGATATGCATATCAATATTGGATTGATGGTGAATTGAAATTGGCTGATCCGTATTCAGAATTAATACTAGATCCGGCAAATGACCCTAGCATCCCTAATACCACTTATCCAAATCCTCATCCATATCCTACAGGGTTAACAACGGGTCATTGCACTCTTATTCATCCTGGAAAGCAAAAATATGCATGGAAGAATACAAATTTTCAAGCTCCAGATAAGTCTAATTTGATCATATATGAATTACTAATAAGGGACTTTGCCAGCGGTACTGACCGAAATTATCAAATGGTTATCGACACGTTAGACTACCTCGTGCGCCTTGGGATTAATGCTATTGAGTTGATGCCAAATAATGAATTTGAAAATAATGAGAGTTGGGGGTACAATCCGTCATATCATATGGCATTAGACAAATATTATGGAACTCAGGAGAAATATAAAGAGTTGATAGACTCATGCCATAGTAGAGGCATTGCAGTAATTATGGATTTTGTTTTCAATCATGCATTTGGACAGAGTCCATTGGTGAAAATGTACTGGGATGCCGCAGCGAATAGGCCATCAGCTGATAACCCGTGGTTTAATTCGAGTTGTCCACACCCACCTTATTGCTGGGGATATGATTTTGATCACACCTCTATTTCAACCCAAGATTTCATGGATAGAGTGAATATGTTTTGGATTCAAGAGTATAATATTGATGGAATACGTTTTGACTTCACAAAGGGCTTCACCAATAACTCGAATTCAGGATGGGATATTCAGAGACAAGTTCTTTTGAAAAGAATGGCGGATACTATTTGGACCGTTAATCCCGATTTATATGTCATACTGGAGCATTGGGGAGATAATAATGAAGAAAAAATACTTTCAGATTATGGGATGATGTTGTGGGGAAATACAACTTATAATTATCGTCAAGCAGCAATGGGATTCACCAATAGTTCAAATTTTTCAAATGCTGTTTATAAAAATAGAGGTTGGAATGATCCACATTTAATTTCTTACATGGAGAGCCATGACGAAGAGAGGCTCATGTATGATGTAAATACACTTGGCAATAACAGTCAGCCCAATTTGTATAATGTTAGGGACATCAATGTGGGATTGCAACGTGCAGAATTGGTCAGCGCTTTTAACTTTCTTATCCCTGGTCCAAAAATGCTATATATGTTTAGTGAATTGGGTTATGACATATCAATTAATAATCCTTGTCGTATTTGTAATAAGCCCGCATTGTGGAATTATCAACAGATTCCTGAACGAAAAAGACTTTATGATATAACCTCTGCCCTTATTAATCTCAGGAAAAATCACCCTTCTACTTTTAATACTAAGGATTTCTATTATAGTCTTACCTCTCGAACAAAGCGTTTAATCCTGCATGATTCCGTTATGAATGCCAACGTCATAGGGAATTTTGATATTTGGTATCGTAATGTTGTCCCTAATTTTCCACATGTGGGAGTCTGGTATGATTATTTTAGTTCTGATTCTCTGATTGTCACCGACCAATATATGTCATTGACTCTAGCCCCGGGAGAATATAGAGTTTATACGGATCTGAAGTTAAATCAACCAAATGTCAATCTCTCGGATAAAGAATACCAAGACATAAGAGAAGAAATAATTTTTTATCCTAATCCAGCCAACGATTTTATATTGATTGATTTTCCATCTTTCGATAAAATTGGAGAGATGAATTTTCAAATTACTGATATGCTGGGAAGAATTCTTATTCAGAGCTCAATCAAAAATTATGGATTCGACCAAGTTAAAAAAATTAATGTGTCTCAGCTTGACCCTGGATTATATCAAATTCAAATCAGTTTAGAGGGTAAAAAATTTAACGGGAGTATAATAATTGAGTAATCTGAATATGATTAGATTAATAATAATTTTCACTACTCTAATATCAATACAAATATCAAGTTCAGCTCAAAATATTTACGAGTTAAATTATGGCACCGAATCATTGATTGGAACTAGTGTACTTGCTTTATATGGTTTTAATGAACCTATCAAGTCCCAATTAAGGGCATTTAGTATTGATGAATTAAATTCATTATCTACGTTTAATATCCCCAATTGGGATCGTTTTGGAATTGGATTGTGGAACCCAAGAGCTTCTAATCGAAGTGATCTCCTTGTCTATTCATCAGCATTATTAGGTGCTTCTGCAGCATTAATTCCAACATTAATCTCAAGAAAATGGAAATCTTCAATACCAGCTGTATCTGTTTTAATTGAGGTCAATTTATTGACCATATTATCAACGGAAATAGTAAAGAATATTTCTGCACGATCAAGGCCATATGTTTATTCTAATTTGGCCCCAATATCACTTCGGACATCAATAGATGGGAGAAAATCTTTTTTTTCAGGACATACGAGTTTGTCTGCCGCAAATTCTTTTTATGCGGCTAAAGTATTCTCAGATCATTACCCCAACTCAAGATTGAAACCTTTAGTCTGGGCCGTTGCTGCAGTTATTCCTGCTATTACAGCATATAATAGGGTCGTTTCAGGTGAGCATTTTTTGTCTGATGTTTTAGTGGGCTATTCTTTTGGAGCTATAATTGGTTACACAATACCTTTAATGCATGTCGATTAGATTCCCTGATGTATTTTACGTTAAAATATTTGGATTTACTATGTTCTGAACATCAGCGGCTCGCCTTAAATGCCAGGCATTAAATCTATAAAAATCTAACATCCCACTCTCAGCAGAATGAATTTTTCGAGGACTACTTATTCTCATATCAACAGTTACGTTCTTGTTTTTTAATGCCCGCCACAAATGACTAAATAAATGGGATAAAAAGCCCGATTTTAGATCATGGAAATATGGAAAATCCTTCGAGTGATACCAAAAAGAATAAAATACAATCGGTATTTTATTTTCTTTTGCATCATGAAAAAGTCCAGGTTTGACTTCATGAATGCAATGAGAGCCTGAAGTTCTTCCCTCTGGGCAGACATAGACGCATAGACCATTATTTATAGTTTGTATAATATCGGATCTTACCTTTTTTCTCGCGTTTGGGTTTGTTCGGTTTACCCAAATAGTATTTAAAGCCATTCCAAGCCAGCCAATGAAAGGCCATTTTTTAAATTGATGTCCCACAACCATGACTGCTGGATGTTTACCAATATTATAGAAAATATCAAAATAACTAGGATGATTACACATTATCATGGCAGGCTTATCCGGAAGATTACCAATTATATTCAAGCGAATACCTAATATTTGATGCATAATTAGCATGCCTTGTCTATGAACAGAAAAGGCCATCTTAGAGCCTGTAAAAATTCGAAATAAAGGAACACTTAGAGATAATAATGTCATTAAAATCGCAAAGGATATAAGTCTAATAAGGGCCCTTGATTTACAGATCATTTTCTAAGTTAGAAAAAAGAAATGGTTAACGTATAATTATAGTGTTGTGCTGAAAGTAATAAATTTAAGTACGAGTTTTTTCTCTGAAAAAAGGATGTATTCCAAATTTAGATTTTAGGTCTGGCCAAAGGATTTCGAAATCACTGCTCAGGGTTAGATAGTTCTCTTTTAGACCTAGGATTCCCTTATCGAGAGGGTTTGTGTAACGAAACCGTTTTGACATTTGACATAGAATATTATCTATTCCATCAAGATGGGAATAATTATTGAGCCAATTTTGTTTTTCCATATGTTCGATTATATTTTTTCCATTGGAATGGAATATATCAGAATTATTTTTCAGCACCTTCAAAGAATATGAAACAAATTTATCTCGATCTTTCCCACAATGATTCATAAAACCATCAGCTAAAAAATGATCCCAATAGATATCTAATAAAACCCCTTTAAACTTACCAAACTTAGATGAGAGTCTTTTTTTTGCATCAAATATTATTTGATGATTATCCACATAAGAGTCTATAGAACGATGTAAAATAACACCTTCAGCATATTTTTTTGGTAGCTTTTTCCAGCTGTTTCCTTTTGCTTGATTTGCAAAAAAATTCCCTGCCATAACCTCATCCCCACCTTCTGAAAGAACCAGGTGAGCCAGGAAATTCATGCCTGATTGAATATCTCGTAGGAGTAGCTTTCCATTATGGGGTTAGCAAGTATTTTTTTACAAGCTATATCAATTTTTTCTGTAGCTTCTTCTTTGCTCGTCGCTTCAACTTCTAGTGTGACATGTTTTCCTATTCGGACATTATTTACATCAGATAAACCCATGTTGATCATATTTTGGGTTACGGTCTTACCCTGCGGATCAAGTAATGCTTTTAAAGGCATGATGTCAATTTCTGCTCGGAATTTCATATTTCTTGGAATTTAAAAATCTTTCTTTCGATGAGTGAAAATAATATAAACAAAGGTATGATGAATGCAAAGGCTGTTACTTTAAAAATTATTAATAAAATAACACTTATTATAGCGTAGATTATCCTCATAATTAATTGTTTCTTATGCTTTGGAATACTTTTAAAGCTTAGAATTTTTAGTGATGAATTCATGAGGTAAGCGGACAAAGCTATTGTTGCAATAAAGAAGATTGAAAATATAGAACCCACTGAGGTTTGATCATTTGATGTTCCTTGAAATAAATCATATTCTTCAATTCCCCATGCGATTCCTAGAATCATCAATGCATTGGCTGGAGTAGGGAGGCCAGTAAAATATTCTAAATTCGGCTTTTCTATATTAAATTTTGCCAAACGATAAAGTGATCCTAGAGTGACGAAAAACCCCAAAAAGAAGATAGGGCTATCTAGTGAGAACCCTATTTTTGTAATGATAGCTCCAGGCACCACTCCGAAAGAAATCATATCCGCAAGACTATCGAGTTGTTTGCCTAGTTCTCCATCGGATCCTGTTTTTCTCGCGAGATAACCATCAAATAAATCACATAATAATGAAGCCATGATTAGGATGGTAATAAGTTCGAGATTATAATCATAAATGAAAATCAAAGTCAGGCATCCAAAAAATGCATTACTAATGGTTAATAAGTTTGGAAGCCATTGCATCCCACAAATATAGCATGCTGGAATCCTGGCTAAGCCGTACTTTTATTTTATGCTAAAAAAGATCTTTTATTCAGCCTTTACTGGCTTGTTGCTGGCGGTTTTTTGGCCTGGAGTGTGGGGGTTTGCAAATAGCACTTTTAATTTCACTTTTCTTTTTGCTTTTTTGCCTCTTCTTCTTGTTGATTACCAGATCCGAAATGATCGTAAAAAACGAAAATTCATTCGAACCTTTTTATACGGATTTATTGCATTCGGAATATTTAATACTGGAACGACATTTTGGGTTTGGAATGCACATTGGTCGGGTGTTTTGGCAACTTTTTTAATTAATGGAGGATTAATGAGTTTTGTTTTCGCCTTTTATGGGTGGATTACTAGGGTTCACAGTCAACGAATTGGTTATTGGGCTCTTGTTTCGGGCTGGCTGGCCTTAGAGGTCTTTCATGAGAGTTGGGCACTTAGTTTTCCTTGGTTGGACTTAGGTCATGCATTTGCCAGTTCACCAATGATGATTCAGTGGTATGAATATACTGGGCATAGAGGTGGTACATTTTGGATTCTTGTTGGGAATTTGACTCTGCTTCATGCTGTTATTAAGACAAGGGTGGTAGAAATAAACGCGCTAAATGGAGAATTTAATTTTTCGTTTAAGAATTTTAAAAACAGTTTTAAATCATATATACCGTTAACAGGATTATGGCTTATTCCAATTATGTTTAGCCTTTTTTTATATGTTAATTACAGCGATGATGAAATGCCCGAAAAATCGGGCGCTATAGTTCAGCCTAATGTTGATCCATATCATGAAAAATTTGAAAAATCAGATCAGGAACAAGCAAGAGAATGGGCTCAAATCATCATGTCATCTTTAAAGTCTGACATATATGACTCTAATGATTTAGCTCTTAAAGTTTCTCCAGATGTGATTGTTTTCCCTGAAACATTTCTCCATGAAGGCTTACAGGAAAGTCATGCTAACGTATTTAAGCCTATTCATGAGCTAGATTCAATTGTTCAGGGTTATCCAAAGACGAGTTTATTGGTCGGTGCTATGACTTATGAGCTATTTAATAAGTCAGAGAGGACGAGAACTTCTCGAAAAATAAGTTCACAAGGTGAAAGTTATTATGACCTTTACAACTCAGCATTTGTTTTATCTCTTAATAGACCTATGAGGTTCTATCATAAGTCAAAATTAGTAGTTGGAGTTGAGTATATGCCTTTTGGATCTATGCTTTCAAAATTACTAGGGGATTTTACAATTAATATGGGAGGATCTGCTGGTAGCCTTGGGACTCAAGATTATCGTGATGTCTTTACCTTGGTTGATACCTCTATTAAATTAGCTCCTATTATTTGTTGGGAGCAAGATTATGGTAATTATGTAAGGGAATATGCAAAACAAGGTGCTAATGTATTTGCAATTATAACCAATGACGGATGGTGGGGTAATACTTTAGGTCATTTGACACACATGCAATATTCTCGAATTCGAGCAATAGAAAATAGAAGATGGATTTTACGTTCAGCAAATACAGGTATTTCAGGATTCATTGACCCAAAAGGACAAGTTCTGAAAGCAATGACCTGGGGTGAGAAAGGTATTCGAACAAGTTTATTCCGATTAAATAATAAAAAAACGGTCTTTACAATATGTGGAGATTTAATTGGAAGAGCAGGAGCGTTGTTATTTCCTTTTTTATTAATCAGTGTTTTTGTAAGAAAAAAAGTCCAATATTGATATAGAGCTTGTGCTATTTGAATGGATAATTCAGATAGAGTGAACTACCTTTACTTTGAAAATAAATTCAAGTGTTATGAATTATGATGTTGTAGTTATTGGGTCCGGCCCTGGTGGTTATGTGAGTGCAATTCGATGCGCTCAATTAGGTCTTAAAACGGCTATAGTCGAAAAATATAATACTCTAGGGGGTACATGTTTAAATGTAGGTTGTATTCCTTCGAAATCTTTGTTGGATTCGTCAGAGCACTTTCATAATGCGACACATAATTTTGAGCAGCACGGTATTGAGGGACCAGCTCCAAAGGTTAATATGCCAAAATTAATGAGTCGAAAAGACTCTGTAGTAGATACAACATGTCAGGGAATTGACTTTTTAATGAAGAAGAATAAGATTGAAGTAATTCATGGATTGGCTAGTCTAATTAGTGATACTTCTATTGAAGTTAATGGATCCAAAAAGGTAAAAATAAATACTAAAAACATTATTCTAGCAACAGGTTCTAAGCCTATAGAATTGCCATTTGCTAAGTTTGATAAGGAAAGAATAATCTCATCAACAGAGGCTCTTAATCTTCAAGAGATACCTAGACGCCTTGTTGTGATCGGTGGAGGGGTTATTGGCCTTGAAATGGGTTCAGTTTATAAGCGACTCGGGTCTGAAGTAACTGTTGTTGAGTATAGTAAAAGTCTTATACCTAATATGGATGATTCTTGCGGTAAGGAACTCCTGAGAAGTCTGCGGAAACTTGGAATAAAATTTCATTTATCAACCAAGGTCGATGGAGTTATTCGAAAAGGTAAAACCGTAAATGTTTCAGGTATTGATAATAAAGGGAGTTCATTCAATATGGAGGCAGACTATTGTCTTGTTGCCGTTGGAAGAAAGGCCTATACTAAAGGCTTAAATTTGGATAAAGCAGGAGTAGAGTTGGATGACCAAGGTCGAATAAAAGTCAACCATAATTTACAGACCAATAAGTCAAATATATTTGCTATAGGTGATGTTGTCAGAGGTGCTATGCTTGCCCATAAAGCAGAAGATGAAGGTGTTTCTGTTGCTGAATTTATAGCAGGTCAAAAACCGCACATCGATTATAATTTAATTCCAAATATAGTTTACACATGGCCTGAAGTTGCTAGTGTTGGTAAAACAGAATATGAATTAAAAGAAATGGGAAAGGATTACAAATCTGGATCCTTCCCGATGCGTGCTCTAGGTCGCTCAAGGGCTTCAGGAGATATAGATGGAGTTGTAAAAATTCTTGCTGACTCTCATAGTGATGAGGTCTTAGGTGTCCATATTGTGGCTGCGAGAGCTGCAGATTTAATTATGGAAGCTGTTGTAGCAATGGAGTTTAGAGCTTCTTCTGAGGATATTGCAAGAATTTGTCACGGCCATCCAACTTATGCCGAGGCGATTAAGGAAGCAGCTCTAGATGCAACGGCGAAGAGATCAATACACTCCTAACATGTCTTTTAAGACGCATAAATTAGAAATTGCGTCCGTTGAAATTCAAACGGCGTTGCGTAATGCTTCTGAATCATTCTCTCATTTTAGCCTTTTAGAAACTGGGATCTCTTTAATGGAATCGCCAGAAGCTCTAGATCGATATGATTTTTTATGTGCTGGAGGAAGTGTTAAAAATTTTACATATCCCATTGCTGATTCTAAAGCTTGGGATAACCTCAAATTTAATTGGCGTTCATTCCCATCTTGGTGGTTTGGAATTCTTAGCTATGATCTAAAAAATGCTTTAGAAAAGTCAATTTCTTCCAGACATGCATCAAATTTAAATTTTCCTGAAATTATTTTTTTTGAACCCCAATGGGTTGTGGTTTCAAAAAAAGGCAGCGTTCAGTTGCACATTCATGAATCCTTAAACTATGATTCGAAGGATTGGTGGGAAAATATTTTAAGTCGAGGGAAAGTCACAAAAGTTTATAACCAGGGAATTGAACTCATAGAATCCTGGAGAGAAAATGATTATCTCGAAAGGGCTGAAAGAATAAAAGAATGGATAAATATTGGAGATGTTTATGAAGCGAATTTGTGTTTTCCTTTCAAAGGTAAAGGGGATATTGATCGAATGGATGTATATCAAAGGTTACACTCTAAAGCTAAAGCCTCTATGGCGGGTTATTTTCAAACCCCGACAGCTACTTTAATTTCAGCTTCCCCAGAAAGATACTTATCCATTCGTAAAGAGGGCAATGAAACTCGAATTTATAGTCAACCAATAAAAGGAACTTCTGCCAGGGGTGACAATAATGCTGATGATACCCGACATGGAAATGATTTAAGAAATTCAAAAAAAGAACGTAGTGAGAATACTATGATTGTTGATATCGTTCGGAATGATATATCTCGTGTAGCTAAAGAAAGGTCAGTAAAGGTTGATCGATATATGGAATTAAGAAAATTACCAACAGTATTTCATCTGGTATCGACTGTAGATGGTGTCTTGAAAGATAATTTAGATTGGTTAAATACTATCGAGGCTACTTTCCCTATGGGAAGCATGACAGGGGCCCCTAAGATTCGGGCAATGGAGAGAATAGATAGTCAAGAGCCTGAAAGGAGAGGATGGTATTCAGGAGCTTTAGGTTACGTGGCGCCCGATGGTGAATGTGATTTCAATGTTATTATCCGTAGTTTAATGTATGAGAGTAAAACTGATAAATGGATTTCCTGGGCAGGTTCCGCATTGACTATAGATGCTGATCTTAGAAAAGAGTGGGAAGAGATAAATTTGAAAATGGATGCCCCAAAACACATATTGAATTTTAATAAATAATTATGGAATCAAATAGTGTTAATCTAATAGATTTGGTAAATAATTTTTTAGAAAAAGTTCCGCCACCTTATGTTCTAATGTTTTCAGGAGGTCAAGATTCCGTTTCTCTATCTCACATACTCAGAATACTTGAAGTTCCATTTTTCATTTTTCATTTGAATTACGGTCTTCGTGGGAAAGAATCTGATCAAGATGAAAATTTTGTTCGCGACTGGTGCTTGAAATATTCAATTCCTTTTAAGATTCTTCGTGCACCTAAAGATTTCAATTCCTCCGCTAATTTTCAATCCAGAGCCCGAGATTTACGATATGAAGCTGTAACGAATTACTGTAAAGAAGTTCAGGCATCTTCTGTTTTAACAGCTCATCATACAAATGATTCAGCTGAGACATTTTTGTTCCATGCTGCTCGAGGTACTGGTCTAAGTGGCTTGATTTCGATGTCATCCAAAAATGATAATGTATACAGGCCTTTCTGGTCAGTTTCAAAGGATCAGATCAATTTTTTTGGAACAGAACATAAATTAGTTTGGCGCGAAGATTCAACAAATCATAGTGATAAATATACTAGAAACCACATTCGACATAATTCGTTACCATCATTAATTAAAGCTGTGCCGCAAGCTTTACAGGGCTTTAAAACCACACAGAGAAATTTAAGAGAAATTAATTCTTACTTAAAAACTTCTATTAATCGAGATAAAGATTTATATCTACACAAATCATATTCTATTCCTGGAGCAAAAATTATTGATCGAAAGATATTTGATGTTGCTCATGGCTCATTGCTTTTTAATTATATCATTAAACCACTTGCTGATTTTGACTATCAACATGTTATCTCTTTGAATAAAGCACAAGTAGGGACTCATATTCAATTTAATGGTTGGCAAATTTGGCATGAGCGCGAGGGTTTGGTTCTACTCAACCCAGATATGGTAAAAAAAAGATCATCCATTGTGAAGCCAAAAAATATAAGTGCAGCAATTTCAAATATTAAAGGGAATTGCTGGAATGGAAGTTTTTGGAATTTTGAAAAACAATGGAAATTAGAATATATCAAATCAAAAGAAACTCAGGATTTTGGAGATTTAATGAATCCAATACTTAAGGTCCCAGAAAATAATAAAGGTTTATTTTGGAGGACTTGGATTAAGGGCGATTATATATACCCTCTCGGGATGAAAGGTAAAAAAAAGATCAGTGATATTCTTACGGATTCCAAAGTTCCATCATGTCTTAGGCATCAACAAGTATTGCTCTCTGATTCTATTTCTTTGGGTGAAGTATACTGGATACCCGGATTACAGCTGAGTAGAAACGTTAAAATAGATAATGAAGAAAAGTATATTCGTTTTAATGATCAATGATCCGTTATTTTTGCTTTTATGAAAGTTATTAAAAGGATATACTTAGCTGTTCTTATCATACTTGGAACATTGCAAGTCAATGCCCAAATGTTGACTCCTGTCGAGTGGTCAACTAATGTCGATGGAAAATATTTAGAGGCTATCGCAACTCTGGAACCTGGCTGGCATTTATACAGTCAGTATAATGATGATTTTCCATTTCCTACAAAATTTACTTTTGATACTGCATCTTTTTCAGTGAACAATAACCCTGTTATTAGTTTTTTTGATCCTGATTATTTTCAAGAACCTTCTCCGATTACAGAGTTTGTCAAGGAGTTTGATATGGAATTATCTTTTTTTAAGAATAAGGTTGTATTCCGTCAAGAAATAGATAAAAGGAACACACAAGAGGTAATATTAGAAGCTGAAGTTGAATTTATCGTGTGCAATGATGAGATGTGTCTTCCTCCGGACTATTTAAAGCTCACATGGATCATTCCAGCCACAGATAAAATTGCATCAAACATTAGATCTACAGCAAGTGATGATCAGACAAATATTAATGCTGATGATTTAATCTCAACTTCAGAAATACCGGAGAAAAAGGAAATTATCAGAGATACTGTAATCTCTGATAGCTTGTTTGGGATTTTTGGAGAGGGCATGTTTTGGGGATTTTTTGCAATCATTATGCCCTGCATATTTCCGATGATTCCTCTGACTGTCAGTTTCTTTATGAAGCAAAGTAAAAGTCGTTCTGAGGGAATTAGTAAAGCAATCACATATGGTGTGAGCATAAATGTGATTTACGTAGCTTTAGGCCTCTTTGTTACTGTTATTTTCGGCGGAGACGCTCTGAATGCATTGGCAACAAACCCTTGGTTTAATTTGGCATTCTTTTTCCTATTTGTTGTTTTCGCAATTAGTTTCTTCGGTGCGTTTGAAATTACATTGCCCGCTAAATGGGTAGATGGATCTGATACATTATCAAATAAAGGTGGGCTCTTTGGTATATTTTTCATGGCATTTACTTTGGCTTTAGTCTCTTTTAGTTGTACTGGGCCATTGATAGGTACCCTTCTTGTTCGAGCAAGTCAATCCGGGGAATTATTGGCTCCTGCAATTGGAATGTTTGGATTTTCCTTTGCCCTAAGTCTACCTTTTATGCTTTTTGCGGCTTTCCCGAGTTGGTTACAATCCTTACCCAAGTCAGGAGGATGGCTAAATGCAGCAAAAGTTGTTTTGGGATTCTTAGAATTAGCTTTTGCTTTAAAATTCCTTTCCACAGCAGATATGGTCTGGCAATATCATATGTTAAACCGTGAACTTTTCATAGCTATTTGGACAGGAATTTCATTTATTACTGCTTATTACTTATTTGGTGGTTTTAGGCTCCCTAACGACAGTAAGTCGGATTATTTGGGTGTCGGAAGAATGCTCTTAGGTTCTGGGTTTTTAATTATAGCTTTTTATCTGTTGCCTGGTATTTTTGGTGCGCCAGTAAAATTAATTTCAGGTTTTCCACCACCGCTGCACTATTCTGAAAAGTACGGCTCTGGTGCGTCAGCATCTGCTCAAAGCGATAAGGATAAAATGATTTTTAATAATGACTTACAAGGAGCTATTGCTTATGCTAAAGAGGTTAATAAGCCTGTAATGATTGATTTTACTGGATGGGGTTGTGTTAATTGCCGAAAAATGGAGGAACAAGTATGGACGGATTTAAGAGTTAAAAACATACTGTCAAAAGAAGTTGTTTTAGTCTCATTATATGTAGATGAGAGAATTGTATTGCCTAAAGATGAACAATATGTTTCTGAAGTTTCAGGAAAAGAGATAAAAAGAGTTGGCCAAAAATGGAGTGATTTTCAAGCTACTAATTATAATG
Source organism: uncultured Cryomorphaceae bacterium (assembly GCA_913009655.1). Taxonomy (GTDB): domain Bacteria; phylum Bacteroidota; class Bacteroidia; order Flavobacteriales; family Schleiferiaceae; genus TMED14. The sequence continues at coordinate 26,812 of CAJVWI010000002.1, read as the reverse complement.
CAAATGCTCAGCCTTATTATGTTCTTATTGACCCTAATGGGAGCTTTGAACCATTAAATGGCAGCGCAGCATATCATCCAGATGCAAGTGTTTTTGTTGATTGGCTTCAAGATGGTATTGATAGATTTAAGCTCTTATGACTGCTGATTGGGTAATAAAATTATTTAGAAAGGCTATTTGTGATTATCATCAATTAGATAAATTAGAGCCACCTTGTCCAAGTATTTATCCAGAAGATTATTTATCTGAAATCTTTTTTCATAAAGCATGGATAGATACGGTTCAATGGCATTTGGAGGATGAAATTAGACGAGAAGATTTGCCTCCTTTGGATTTTATTTCTTTAAAGCGAAGGATTGATTTGCTTAATCAACGTCGAACTGAAAAAGTGGAGAAAATAGAAGGTGTTTTAAAAGATTTATTACAACCTGGAGATAATTTGGATGGGGCATTGAGAACTGAGTCATTGGGTTGGGCCATAGATCGCTTGAGCATTTTACAATTGAAAATTTATCATATGGATATAGAATCGACCCGACAGGATTCTAATTTTAAGCTTGTTAAAGAAGCTAAGTCTCGTCTGGTTAAATTAGAATTGCAAAATAAGAATCTCATTGATAGTATAAATAAGCTTATCATTGATTTAAAATCTGGAGCAGTTAAGTATAATATGTTTGAACAGCATAAATTATATAATGATCCAGATACAAATCCAGCACTTTATGGCGTTGAATAAAGATGACTGACCGAAAACATATTGCAGTTGCTCGTTTTTCAGCGCTCGGCGATGTATTCATGCTCTTTTCGGTGCTGGAAGATGCTACTTATCAGGATTCTTCTGTTTCTTTTACTTTATTCACAAGACCAGATATTGCGTCTAATCTTCCGAGTGTTAGTGGTATTAGAGTTATTGATTTAGATGTATCTGGAGATTATAGATCTTGGTTGAGTCAATTATCGTTCTTTTGGGGTTGGTTCAGAAGTAATTCACCCAATTTTGTATTTGATGCTCATTCACATTTGCGAACAGTAATTTTTTATTCTCTGGCATATTTGATGGGCTATAAAGTGAAAAGGTTATCAAAACACAGAAATTTAAGAAAAGCATTTTTGAGAAAAAAAATTAAAAGTCTTCCCAGTATTCAAGAAGAAATTAGTCTTGTTTTGAGGTCTTTTGGCGTAAAATATAGCTCTCCAATGTTTTCTCTAAAGAACCCTCTTGAAAAAATATTAGCAGTCAAAAAAAGCATGTGGATTATTTGTCCATTTGCCTCAAAAAAAACAAAAAGTTGGCCCATAAATAAAGCATTAATTGTTGTTGAAAAACTTTTGGGTGAAGGTAATTCAATTATTATTTTGGGGACTGAAGAAGAGCTCAAGAATTGGAATTATTCACATCGAAATTTGAGTCTTGCTTCTGATATGAAATGTAGCGAAAAGGAAATTTGGCTTATGGCAAAAGGAGCTATAGTTTGTGATTCTGCGAATCAACATATTGCGGCAGCATATAATGTTCCCTCTATTATTTTGTGGATGGGGACTTCGCCAAAAGCTGGATTTAAGGCTCTAAACAATCATTCCATCTCTATTGAGCCTGAAAACTTGAAATGTGTACCATGTTCAATTGCTGGCTTGAATTATTGTTCGAGAAAGGATTTTGCTTGTAAAAATATTGCCTCGGAAAAAATATTATCCGCCGTTAAGGATTTAAGTATATAATAATTATTCAAATTTTGTGCTATTTCCAAGTCCTGTCTCTGGGATCTGGTGAATTTTTAGTCCAACTAAGTGGTCCTTCACAACCACCTATTTCTATAACTATAGATGATGGACTTCCAAAATATGTAAGCATTTTACTTCTCCATTCTCTGTATTGAATAGCTTCAAACTGAGTGCATGGTTGGTTCAAAATAGAAATGCTGTTGCCTTCTATTATTATAATACTTGGATTAGCATGTGGTACATTTCGTGAGTCTCTACCAGGGCGAATTTGATTGCCATCGATAAAGTTTTTAAGCCAACGCTTCATGATCCAATTTAATTCGTCTTTATCGGCGAATTCAAAAATGTTCATATAAATATCAAAACGAACATTTCGGTTAAGATTGTCTCTCTGTTTCTCAATTTTTTCTAGTTTAAATTTTGTTGAGAAAACTGATTCCTCATATTCAATTGACCCTAATCGTTCACCTCCTACATTAAATGTTTTTATTTTATATTCGGCAGATAGGTCATTCTTAAATGCATTTATTCTTTGGTTTAGATCTTCATTTTGTCCAAATAAAAGAGAGGGGATCAAAACAAATAGTAAAGCGAATTTTTTCATAGAAAAAAGATACGTCGGCATATGTTCATATTACATTTGTAATATGCCGTATGTGTGTATTTTTTTATTTTATTTTATTTTAACTTCAGTTTCAGGTCAAATTGTTAACGTTGAGGCAATGAGAAGTCGAACGGGCACGGATTCAGGTACTCATGGTATTGTAGACGGGAGTTTTTATTTTGGTGGAGCAAAAAATTTATTAATGAGACTTTCCACTTCAACTAACATAAGAAAGTCAGTTGGAGATGAATCTTATTTTGGTATTTTCAGTAGTAATTTCTCAACTAGAGTTGGTGGTGAGTCTCTTTTGTTTGAGCAAAATGGTTTTGTTCATGGACGATACAATAGAAAAATATCAGACAAATTTACCGGGGAAGCATTTTTTCAATGGCAATCAAGTAAACCTATGCAGATAGCTCAGAGATATAATTTTGGTTTTGGGCCAAGATACATGGCTATAAAAACTAAATCTGTTAGTTTTTACATTTCGCCTTTAGTAATGTATGAGATTGATCTGGAGTCTTCAGGTAAGATAGAGAGTCTAATTAGGATGAGTACATATGTATCACTAGATATGCTCCTTGCAGAAAAATATCAATGGAATTCTATTGCTTACTATCAACCTGCTTTTAGTCGCTGGGAAGATGTTAGGGTAGTTGTAAATTCAAGATTCTCAACGCCAATATCTCCTAAATTGAATTTGGTTGTTTCTTCCAATATCAATTATGATGCCTATCCAGGAGGATCTGATCTTCCCAATTTTACTTATGGTGTTACTTCAGGGCTTGGTTGGAGATTTTAGAAAGTCCCTCCATCATTTTTAATGCATCAGCCACAAGAAATGTGCTTCCGCCAACATATAGGGCATCATTTGTTTTTAATTCAGTTTTAATCTGCTGGAAGGCTTCAGAAAAAGAATCACATGCTATTCCCGAAAAATCATTTTCTTTTGCCGCTAAATATAATTCCTGAACAGGAAGACCCCTTGGAATGCTCGGTTTAGTATAATAGAGGATACATTCTTTTGGGATGTTATCCCAAAAGAAGTTTAAATCTTTATCTTTTACAGCACCTAAAATCATAAATCCTCGCGACTTATCTTCTAATACTCTGCGCCATTGAGTCATCGCAGCTGACATCCCATGTGAGTTGTGAGCAGAATCAATAACGATGAATGGGGAATCATTAACAATTTGCCACCTGCCTGAAATTCCGGTTAATTTTGTTATGTTTTTAAGCCCCTTTTTTATGGAATTTTCACTGCAGTTAAACTTGTTTTGGGATTGTAAAATAGTAAGTGCAGTTCTTTGGTTTTGAATCTGATAATCGCCCAGTAAGTCCATTTCATAAATCGGCGAATTATTGTTTTTAGCCCAAATAATCTCGGTGCCTACTTCTTTTGCCTTTGCGATAAAAACGTTTTCTGTTTCTTTATCTTTTTGCCCTATTACAACAGGAATATTTTTTTTAAAAATACCAGCTTTTTCAAGAGCAATGGCTTTTCTTGTATTTCCTAAAAATTCCATGTGATCCAGGTCAACGTTGGTTATTGCACTTACGATTGGAGTTATGACATTTGTACTATCTAAACGACCTCCCAAGCCAACTTCTATAATTGCAATATCAACTTGCGCTTGTTCAAAGGCAGAAAATGCCATACCTACTGTTAATTCAAAAAAACTCAGCTTTATATTTTTAATTTGGGTTTGATGGTGTTCAATAAAATCAACTACTACTTTCTTTGAAATTAATTTACCATTTATTCTTATTCTTTCTCGAAAGTCTAATAAATGCGGAGACGTATACAACCCTACCTTAAAGCCTTCAGCTTGTAATATACTTGCCAGCATGTGAGAAGTTGACCCTTTTCCATTTGTGCCAGCAATATGAAAAGATGGAAATTTATTTTGGGGATGACCCAAAGCTTCCATTAGTGACCATGATTTTTTAAGGTCTATTTTATAATTTCTTGACCCTGAATTTTGATAAACGGGCAGTTGCTTAAAAAGCCAATTTATTACTCTTTTGTATTGGTCCAATGCAGTTTATAAAGTAAAGGGAATTCGAATTGATATTTTAATGCCTTGCTCATAGGTTTTCTTATAATCGGATTCCCAACGGGCTTTTTTTAATAATTCTCGTGCTGTTTTTATCGCACAGTCAAGATTATCTGTAATAGTGGTTCCCTTTATAGATTGATTACCTATCCTATAAGGGAATCCATTATTGTCTACCCATACATTCAAGAAAAGGTCTCCAATTACCCCGCAATCGCTATTAACTGTAAGTTCAGAAAGCGATTTTCTTGAACCTAAACTAAATCCTAAGACTCCAGATCCACTTTTTCCGGAAGTATTGAGATTTCCATTTTGGTTACCCTCATTCCCCGTTCCTGCAGAATTGCCTTTACCTAAATTAGATTTTTCATCTACGGATTTTGATCCAAAACTACTATTAAGTCTATTACTTAATTCGCTTGCGACTTTTGGCTTCTCTATTTTAGTCTCTACTGGTTTAATTTCATCAAGAATATTTTGGGTTTCTTCTATTGGGTCTAATTGTTTTATTTTTTCAACTGCTTCATTTAATCCTATTGTTTCTATGATATCTTGAGTTATGACAGTTTCACTTTCTAATGGTATGAAATCCGGTGTTGAATTCGTGATGAGCGGTTCTGGTGTTGAATTGAAATTTTCACCAAAACCTGTTTCCTCATATCCAAAACTTATGGGAATGCCCATTTCTGGGGGAGGGTCCTGGTAGTTTAGCCCGAAAAAGGTGAATAAAACAAACAACAAAGAATGCACTGAAAGCGTGGCTACCCATCCTCTTCTGCGGTCATTTTTCTCATTTTGACTGTAGTTGGTCATTTCGGATCAGTTGCCAAAACCATTTTTATCTTATTCCGGTATGCAATATCCATAACTCGGACAGCTTCTCCGGTTGGCACAGATTCATCTACTCTTAAAATTAAAACAGCTTCTGGGTCATTAGAAACATATTGTAAGATTGAAATCTCTAAGTCATTAGTTGATACTATATCTTCATTAACACTTAACTTAAGATCTTTGCTTATGGTCACAGTCACTGTTGATTTTTTAACAGTTTGGGCCTTACTCTTCGGCAGAATAACGTCAAGTGCTGAAGAGGTGACTAATGTAGAGGTTAGCATGAAAAAAATTAATAGCAAAAAGACTAAGTCAGTCATGGACGACATGTTAAATTCTGCTGATATTTTACTTCTATTTCTTAAATTCATAGAAATTCCATCAAATGGGTTCGTTCAAAAGGTCTAAGAATTCAGTGCTGCTCACTTCCATTTTATAAATAACAGACTCAACTCTCATAACTAAATAATTATATCCAAAAAAAGCAAAAATCCCAACTATTAGTCCTGCCACAGTGGTGGTCATTGCGACATAAATACCTTCTGCAAGCATATCAACTTGAACTCCTCCTCCGGCATTTGCCATTTCTTTAAATGCCAAAATCATTCCTATTACCGTTCCCAAAAAACCCAACATAGGTGCGCCTCCAGCAATTGTCGCTAAATATGGAAGGTTCCTCTCGAGTCGTTGAATTTCCAATTTCCCCTGATTTTCAATTGATGCCGAAATGTCTTGCAAAGGCTTGCCAATTCTTGAAATACCTTTTTTTATCATTCTCGAAACTGGACTATCAGAACGTTCACATAATTTCATAGCAGATTCTAGGTTACCAGAGGATATGTAGTCTTTGATATCTTTCATGAATTGGGAGTCAATAGCATTTGCTCGCTTTAATGCTCCCATTCGATTAACAAAAATATAAATCATAGAGATGCTCAATAAAACCATTAGAGACATTATTATTTGTGCCCCTATTCCCCCAGAAATCATTAGGCTTACAATACTCAATGTTTCTTCTTTTGGCATAGATCCTAATGAATTTAGTCCTTCCGGATCAATAACTTCGGGTATTTCAATTTGGAGAAAGTTGATTTTCATAAACAAACGTTTTATTATAAATTATAAGGAAATTTGTGTTTTCCTGATTTTTAAAATTTAGTTAAATACTGTTAGAAATGCTTATAATCCAAGCTTGTAAGATATAAGCTAAAATTCCACAGGCATACCCAATTAATGCGAGAAAGCTAACTTTTTTTAAATACCACCCAAAAGGTATTCTTTCTAATCCCATTACAGCTACTCCTGCAGCAGAACCTATTATCAGAACAGACCCTCCTGTGCCAGCGCAATATGCTAAGAACTGCCAGAAAAGAGCATCCTGAGCGAAAAAAGTCCCAGGGACTAATTCATACATTCCCATGACTGCCGCAACGAGCGGAACATTATCAACAATTGCACTAAGGAGACCTATTAGGCCACCCACTATGTAAATTCCTGTTTCAGAATCTGTTCCAAATGTTTTGTCTAAGCCTGATGCCATATCGTTTAATTGCCCTCCAGTTTGCAGGCTTGAGACAGCCAATAAAATTCCTAAAAAGAATAATACTGATGCGACATCAACTTTTTTAAAGACTCCAATAACACTTAGTTTTCGTCTAATATCAAAAGGTTTTTTACGATGCATGACATCTGTAACTAGCCATAATATTCCAAGGCTAAACATCATTCCCATAAAAGGAGGCAGATGCGTTGCGGTTTTAAAAATTGGAACAAAAATTAACCCCAGAATTCCAATTGTAAGAATAGTAGATTGTTCTTTTTTACTTACTGCTTGATTTTTCTTTGAATCAATAACCTCCGGTTGTTCTATTTCTCCTTCTAACTTCCAACTCAGATAAAGTAATGGAGCTAATAGAGTAATTATGGATGGTATAAATAAAGAGGAAATTATGTGATAAACTGAAATTTGTCCCCCAATCCACAACATGGTTGTCGTAACATCACCAATTGGTGAAAACGCACCTCCTGCGTTTGCAGAGATAATAACCATTCCTGCAAAAAGCCATCTAGTTTGCTTGTCTTTAATTAACTTTCGAAGCAATGAAATCATTACAATTGAAGTAGTAAGGTTATCAAGTATTGCAGAGAAAAAAAATGTCAATAAGCATATTGTCCATAATGCTGCCAATTTATTTTTGGTAGCTATTTTATCAGTAATGATATTAAAGCCACCATGAGTATCAACTGTTTCAACTATAGTCATAGCTCCTAGTAAAAAGAAAAGAATGCTAGATATTTCACCCATGTGACCAATAAGTTCGTGTTCTGTTTGATGTATGTCAGCTCCTCCGAAAACGTATAATATCCAGCAAAGAACACCCGTCACTAATGCAGCAGCAGCTTTATCTATTTTGAGATTATGTTCAAAAGCGATGGCTGCATATCCTAGTATGAAAACGATAATCATCAATAGATACATATAATTATTATTTAGGATGTATTTAAAAAGTTAATTTTTCAACGCGACGTAAAAATAATGTTCTAATCCTTTGGTTTAGTACATAATTAAAACTTTTTTTCAAACACTATGCCATCACAGCTATCTGTCGGAGCTCCGGTTACAGATGAAAGGATATTTATTTCGCCCCTAAGGCGTCTAATGCCCAAAAAAGCAAAGCATAAAGCTTCCTTTTGGTTGACAATTTGTTTTGGGGGTATTTCTATCTTTTTTCTCCAATAAAAGGCTATTCTACTCATCAGATAAGTATTCCAAACTCCTCCACCTGTGATAAATATTTTTTCTGAATTTAATTTTTTTAAACCATGGTTTATTGCCCATGCGGTATGCTCCACAGCAGTGGCTAAGGCGTCTTCTATTTTTGGAATACGCAGTATTAATACTAGAATATTATTTAACGCCCACTCCCGGCTTAGGCTTTTTGGAGGTGGATTATAATAATAGCTTAAATTATTTAATTTATCTAACGTCTCAAAGTCTATTCTCCCTCTAGATGATAGATCACCTTTGTCGTCGAATGATTTTCCAATTTTACGCATCAGTTCATTCAAGATGATGTTGCATGGTCCCAAATCTGCTGCAATTCTGACACCATTTTCATCCCAACTGGCATTTGAGAACCCCCCTAAATTCAAGCATATTGGTTGATCACTAAATAAAAGTTTATCAGCTATAGGGACAAGAGGGGCTCCCTGTCCACCCCGTTGAACATCGGAAATTCTGAAGTCACAAACTACAGGAATATTTAAATAAGTTGTCAGTTCATGGGTGTTTCCTATTTGCTGCGTGATTCTATTTTCTGGTTCATGTCTTACGGTATGGCCATGACTGCAAAATACTTTTGGGAAGTTATTTGACAATAGATTAATAAACTGACAGGCCTGAAAACTAACCCATTCAGAATAGTTTTTAGATATTTCATTTAGCTCATAAGTATCGGCTTGATAAGCTTTTAAGAGATCTTTTTCCCATCGAGTGCCGGAATATGATATAAAACTGCTTGAAATAATCGAGAATCTCCATTTATTAACTTTGTCTGATGGAGGATTAAACTTAACTAATGCTAGATCAAGACCATCTAATGAAGTGCCAGACATCGATCCAAGAGCAATTATTGGGCTATGTATATTTGATTTAAAATCGGAATAAACTGAATTATTTAAAGTATTAGTCATCATCCAAATCTACTAAATCATAATAGATGTATCGGAATAAACCCAACCATAGGTTCTTCGGTTGTATTTTTGTTTCTGTACTAGAATAGAACCCAATTTTACTATGAATTTTGAACTGACTGAAGAGCATCTGATGATACGGGATACCGCAAAATTGTTTGCCAAAAATGAATTATTACCAGGAGTAGTAGAACGTGACAATGAACAGAGATTCCCCGCTGAAGGTGTTAAGAAAATGGCTGAATTGGGCTTTCTTGGAATGATGACTAGCCCAAAATATCTTGGAGGAGGAATGGACACTGTGTCATATGTTTTGGCCATGGAAGAGATATCTAAATACGATGCCTCTTCAGCTGTGATCATGAGTGTTAATAATTCATTGGTTTGTTGGGGTTTAGAAAAATATGGAACCGAAGATCAAAAAATGAAATATCTTACCCGGCTTGCTTCAGGAGAAGTCATTGGTGCATTTTGCCTAAGTGAGCCAGAAGCGGGTAGCGATGCAACTAGTCAAAAAACCACAGCTATAGATATGGGGGATCATTATTTGTTAAACGGAACAAAAAATTGGATCACAAACGGTTCTAGTGCTTCAATTTATCTTGTAATTGCTCAAACTGATGTTTCAAAAGGTCATAGAGGTATTAATTGCTTGATAGTTGAAAAGGAAATGCCCGGTTTTCAGATCGGGAAAAAAGAAGATAAATTAGGAATTCGTGGAAGTGATACTCATTCATTAATGTTTACTGATGTTAAAGTCCCCAAAGAAAATAGAGTAGGAGATGAGGGTTTTGGATTTAAGTTTGCTATGAAAACCTTGTCGGGGGGAAGAATAGGAATTGCAGCTCAAGCTTTAGGAATTGCATCTGGAGCATTGGAAATTTCCGCAAAATATGCTACTGAAAGGAGATCATTCAATAAAGTGATTGGAGATCATCAAGCCATCGCATTTAAGCTCGCAGACATGGCCACAAAAGTAGAGGCTGCAAGGTTTTTAGTTTTAAAGGCGGCTTGGTTAAAAGATCAAGGTTTGCCTTACGTGAAAGAATCAGCCATGGCAAAATTATATGCATCTGAGGTCGCTATGGAGGTCTCTGTTGAAGCTGTTCAAATACATGGGGGGTATGGCTTTGTAAAAGAGTATCACGTGGAAAGGCTAATGCGAGATGCTAAAATAACACAGATTTATGAGGGCACATCTGAAATCCAACGCATGGTCATTTCACGTGCCATTTTAAACGAGGCGAGCGAGAAATAAATTAAAGAAAGTTTTACTCTTCCGAATCAGGTCGATCTAGCTGATTTAAATAGCTTGCAAGTTCAGTTGTAAGGTCCATGCCTTCTTTTGCATAAAGAAGATTTGACTCATAGATAAAAACTAGGTCTAAGTCTATTTCAGACTTCATTTTTTCTATTGCCTTATCAACCTGGTTTTTAACAATATTATTCATCGCTATTTCTTCTTGCTGCAATTCCCCGGATCTTTGCTGCTCAAGAGCCTGATATTGTTGCTGAATCCTTTGAAAATCCATTTGTGCCCGTTCAAGCTCTATTTTCGATAAGCTCGGTGCAGCTTTTTGAAGCACTTCATATTCCGTTTGAATATTTTGTTGACTCCTAATGAGTTCAGCTTCCATTTTTTTTGCTTTTGCTTCAATTTCCTTTACTAATTCACCGTGGTAGTCATACAACTGAGTTAAGCTATCTAGGCGAACAAAGCCAATTTTCATGCTTTCTACACTTGATCCAATTGAATTCTGAACAGGTGCATTACAAGATGCAAATAATAGTAAAAGTGAACTTGCGATTATCCAATAATATTTTTTCATGTTGACGAAATTAATCAAAAGTGTTCAGCTATTGCAGAATTTATTAAATCATCCTTTGCAATATTCGGTATTGTCACCCTCAGAGATGACTCTCTCTGCATTTCTCTTTCTATTGCGATTAATGCTTCTGGGTTTTTAGCCCATGCACGTCGTGCTATTCCATTGTTCACATCATAAAAAAGCATCGATTTTAATTTTCTTTCCGCTTCATCACTTCCATCTAACAACATTCCAAAACCTCCATTTATTACTTCACCCCATCCAACACCTCCTCCATTATGGAGGCTTACCCATGTAGCTCCCCTGAACGAATCACCAATTGCATTATGAACTGCCATGTCTGCAGTGAATTTTGAGCCATCATAAATGTTAGATGTCTCTCTATATGGCGAATCAGTACCACTTACATCGTGGTGATCTCTGCCTATAATTATTGGTCCAATTGTACCTGTTTTGACCGCATTATTAAAAGCCTCTGCAATAGACATTCTTCCTACACTGTCTGCGTAAAGTATTCGAGCTTTCGAACCAACGACTAATTCATTTTCATCTGCACTTTCTATCCATTTTAAATTGTCCTCCATTTGCATCTTGATATTTTCAGGTGCTTGTAAAAGCAATTTTCGTATAACATTTGCGGCTATTTTATCAGTAGCGACTAAATCTTCTTTTTTGCCACTCGAACATACCCATCTAAAAGGTCCAAAGCCAAAATCAAAACATAGAGGCCCTAATATGTCTTGGACGTAGCTCGGATAGAAAAAGTCAACTCCATTTTTTGCTAAAACATCAGCTCCAGCTCGACTTGATTCTAATAAAAAGGCATTGCCATAATCAAAGAAATACATTCCTTTTGAGTGCAGATGATTTATGGCTGATATATGATTTCTAAGGGTTGATTCAACTTCCATCCGGAATTTTCCGGGGTTGGATACCATTAGTTCGTTTGCCTGCTCGTAACTGTAGCCTTGCGGGTAATAACCTCCGGCCCAAGGGTTATGCAATGATGTTTGGTCTGACCCGAGATCTATACTGATATTTTTCTTGACTAAGGCTTCCCATAAGTCTACTATGTTTCCCACAAAAGCAATGGATTTATTTCCTTTTTTTGCCTGTGATTCTAAAGCAGAGCTAATGGCGGTATTTACTTCATAATGAATTTCATCTACCCATCCTTGACTTTGTCTTTTTAATGCTGCCGTTTTATTTATTTCTGCGGTAATGCTTACCATGCCAGCAATGGAGGCTGCCTTTGGCTGTGCACCGCTCATGCCTCCTAATCCAGCTGTGACAAATAATTTACCTTCAAGTTTTCCATCGGTAAATTTTCTAGCAGCATTCATGAGAGTAATCGTTGTTCCGTGAACAATTCCTTGGGGTCCGATATACATATAACTTCCTGCTGTCATTTGCCCATACTGAGTAACTCCCATTGCGCTATATTTCTCTAAATCTATCGGCTTTGAGTGGTTCGGAATCATCATTCCATTTGTTACCACCACCCTGGGGGCTTGATTACTTGATGGAAAAAGACCTTGGGGGTGACCACTATGAATATGAAGCGTTTGTTCGGAATTCATTTCAGCTAAATATTTCATTGTCAAGAGATATTGAGCCCAATTTTGAAATACAGAACCATTTCCACCATAAGTAATGAGTTCATGAGGGTGTTGAGCAACATCTGGATCTAGATTGTTCTGTATCATTAACATTATAGAAGCTGCTTGATCGCAATTTGCAGGATAACTATTTAATGGGCGTGCAAACATTTTATATTTTGGACGATACCTGTACATATAAATTCTTCCAAATGTCTTTAATTCAAGTGCGAATTCACCAGCTAGATCAGCGTGATGTTCAACATCAAAATATCTCAAAGCATTCTTCAGTGCAAGTTGTTTTTCACGCTTATTTAAGACGTCTTTTCTCTTTGGAGCATGGGATACAAGGGGGTCTTGTCCAGGATGCTTAGGTAAATAATTTGGAATTCCTGTTAAAATATCCTCTTGAAATTCATTCATTATTTTCAGCTTTTTATTGATTTTCATCATTTCTATAGGGACAATGCTTACATCCACTATTACAACAATAACCTCTTTTAAGGTGATGTTGTTCAGTGAAAACCATTAGACCTTCAGAATTAAAATAGTAGTCCTCTGAATTGAGCTCATTCATTTTTTTAAAAGACATTTTTGGATTCTCTACTTTTCCAGGATTTAAAGATATGATTGGATTAACTTTAGTTTTGAAATTATATTTTTTAAAACAGATTTATTATGGTCCCCAAGTCTTATTTGTAATTTGTCTAATTTCTTCATTATAAAACCAATATTCTTGTTTTTTTATGTGCAAGTAGACAACCTAAATCTAAATGAACTTTTAATGATTTATGAAACCCAAAAGTGCTTCTAGAATGCAAGCCTTTTTTGATATAATTAAATCAATATCTTGAGATCTTAAATCTTTTTATGAAAGCAATATTTTACCTCATATTTCTAAGCAGTTTTTTTTCTCAAAGTCTTTTTGCTCAGGTGTCAATTTCTCGATCTGATTATATTGACAGATATCGCAAGTTGGCAATTCGAGAAATGCATAGATCAGGAATTCCTGCTTCCATAACACTTGCTCAAGGAATATTAGAGAGCGGTAACGGTAGCAGTCGTTTAGCAAAGAATGGCAATAATCACTTTGGAATTAAATGTCATGAAAACTGGGAGGGGAAAACCATATATGCTGATGATGATTTGCTCGATGAATGTTTTAGGTCATATTCTAATCCAAGGAGAAGTTTTCGTGATCATAGTTTATTTCTTGCATCTAGAAGTAGATATGATCACTTATTTGTTCTAGACCCTCGTGATTATAAATCTTGGGCTTTAGGGTTGCAGAGTGCTGGTTATGCCACAAGTAATGAGTATGCAGATCGTTTGATTAATATTATTGAAAATGAGAATTTATATAATTTTGATCGAGTTATAAAAAGGTTAAAATCAAAAGGAAAAAAATATCATAATCGTCTAATGTTGAGCCCCAATGGGCAATGTTATGTTATCCATAAAGAAGATGAGAGTATTGAGTCATTTGCCTTAGAGAATGGTCTTTCGTTGGAAAGTTTACTTCGTTTTAACGATTTGACATTTTCTTCTCAGATTAAAGCAGGCGAACGAATATATATTCAGAAAAAGGGAAAATCATTTTCTCGAAAACTCAGAGAATTCTCGACCCATAGGCTCGGTAATGATCAAAATGCTCATTTCGTGTCCCAATTATATTCAATTCAATTAAAGGTTTTATATCGGCTTAATAATTGGTCAGTTGGATACCAGCCCAAAAAAGGAGAGTTGATTAAATTAAAGTAGTCTTGTTTAATTATTTAGTTTGGTAGAAGAAGCACACCAGGCACCATTGCCATTCAATATTTGCAGTGAAAGCCCTTGCCAATGATTTGATAAATCACCGTTGTTATTGATCGTCGTATTTGATATCCACCAAGCATTGGCTTCAGCGGGTTGACTTTGAAGCCATTTAATAGCTTCCTGGTATTGTTTTTCTTGGGTTTGTGTTTTCACTTCTCCTAGAAATGAGGCATAACGATTAAACTGATTACTGTCAATTACTGAAACTAAAAATGGCCCAAAACTTTTCAAGTATTGATTAACTGATGAATGAGCTATTTGATCCAAGTGTTTAATTTTAAATTCATTTGAGCTCGTCCAATTTGGAACTGATAGTTTTTTATATTTTGAATAATAGACATTTGCTTTCCAGGATTTATTTCTGCGTCCCTTGAAGCACAGCTCCCCAAATACCTGTGATGAGATCGTTTCATCATCAAATAAAACCTCCGAATCAGATACAATCCAAGCTCCCCAATTGAGTTCGGGAACCATCCATTTCCATCCTGGGAAGGAAACTGATGAGGAGTGTTTTAAAAAATTCAAGGAGGTCTCGGAGATATCAAACTCATCAGACATCGTTATGAACGAGCTACTATCTTCGGCTTTCTTAAAATTCCAAGAAAGAATTTTATCTTGTTCAAGACGATAATTTAGTAGTTTGTCATTTATTTCCTTGTTCTTAAATGAAGGATAAAAGAGGGGTAGTTTATTGGATTTGTCATGGCTGTATAGGGTTATAAAATCATTATTTAATAATTTGTTTGGAAGGTCTTTTAAGGACATGTAGGAGTCTTGACCTCCACCTTTTTCAATTTGTCTTATGCTTTCTTCTGTTAGAATCGAAGAGGTACTTAATAATAGGTAGTTGGATGTCTGACCAAATGATATTGACTCCGTGTTCCATAGAGTGCCGACTGAATATGAACGTCGTTTAAGGTTTTTTTCATCCGATAATTCTGATGGATGCCATGATCGAGCTGATGTTCTTGGAATACTGATAAGCCAATGAAAATCTTTGGCTCCAATTGGGTGAAAGCTAATTAAGAAGTCACCATTTAAATTATCTTCAATATTTCTAAGCAAAAATTGTAAGCTTTCAAGCTTTGGTAATTGTTGTATTTCTATCAAAGAGAAATTTAATGATCGTATATTATCTATTAAAGCCAAAACAATTGCATTCGCAGGAATAGGTTCCAATATGTCAATTTCTTTTGATTTATTCGTACAATTTGTAATTATTAGTGCAAACGCAATGATAAATGGAATTTTGAATGATGATTTTGGAATGTTTCTTTCAATATCCATTTAATTAAAAATCTAATTTTATTTGGGGGTTTCGCCATTTAAAGCTTTTTCTATGAATTTCTGTCAAACCATATTTAAGCATGGCTACCCTATGATTTTTACTGGGGTAACCTTTGTTGGCATTCCATTCATATTGGGGATTTTCCATATGAGCTTTTAGCATAATTTGATCACGATGTGTTTTTGCGAATATACTCGCTGCTGAAATTGCTTGAAATCTAGCATCTCCTTTTATTTCGCAACGGTGAACAATATTTGGATATGGCTTAAATCTATTGCCATCAATTAAAAGTAGATTGGGTTGAGGTATTAATTGCTCAATAGCCCTGTGCATTGCTAAAAAAGTAGCTTGTAGGATATTCACTTTATCTATTTCTTCAGAGCTAGAGACGCCAATGGCCCAACTTCCATTTGGAAGTGCTTCTTCAAGGCTTTTTCTTAAAGAAGCTCTTTTGCTGAAGTTTAACTTTTTAGAATCAGTAAGTCCTTTTAGTTTAAATCCTTCAGGCCAAATCACAGCGCTAGCAACGACGGGGCCAGCAAGGCAGCCTCTTCCAGCTTCATCTACTCCCGCGGTTAGTAGCTCTTTACTTTTCATTAGGTAAAATTTCCTGGAAGGATTTCCATACTTGATCTACTGAGTGTTCCCATTTAAAATAGTTTGCTCGTTTCAATCCTTTTTTTTTCAGTAATTCAACATCTTTTTCATTTTTTACAGCAAAATTTAATGCGCATACCCAGTCCTCGATGTCTTCTGGTCTAGAATAATGAGCGGCGTCATTTGCAATTTCAGGCATGCACGATGAATTGGAGGAAAGGACTAAGCAATTTGACGCCATTGCCTCAATTATGGGAATTCCAAAACCCTCGAAATAACTTGGGAAGACAAATGCTGTCGCGCCACCAAAAAAATTATTTAATTGATTTCTAGGAATAAATCCTGGAAGAAGAATTTTTTTGCTACCATTTTTTAATGCAGTATTTAATTCTTCATCTTGGTGAAGAGAACGTCCAGCAATTACCAATTGATGATTGCTGTTAGGATTTAATAAACTCCATTTATTGAAGGCGTAAACAAGGGTTTTTAAATTTTTTCTTGGAGTAAATGCTCCTAAAAAGCAGAAATAGGGATTTCCTTTTGCAAAATTTTTTTGAGCTGTCTTCTTTTGCTTTTCCGAAAGAGGAGTAAAGTCTTTCTGAGGAGCATTATATGTTATATCAATATCTTTTTTATTTTTAGAATAAGTTGAAATTATATCGTTTTTTGTGGTTTTAGAAACCGCTAAAATTCTGTCAGATTCTTTTGCGGATCGACTGCATACCTCCCGGTAGTAATTGCCAACTTTTATCGGTATTTCTTTAGGTCTGTGAACAAAATTTAAATCATGAATTGTTGTAATAAGTTTTATTTGATAGCCTTTTAATGATTTTCTACTTGGTAATAAACCATCTGGAGACCAATAAATAGAAGCTTTTATTTTCATAATTTTTCTGGGAACAAGCCATTCATTCCAGAAACTCCAGAGCCATGGATGCCTTGCTGCAGGTTTTAGGACATGGGATTTTACGCCTGGATAAATATGCGGTGCTTTTGGACTTCGGTCATAGAAAATGTGCCAGTCAACTTCAGGGTGAAGCTCAACCAATCGCTTGATTATACTATGGCTATACCAGCCGGTACCCTCTAGTTTACCCGCAAGAAGCCAGCGGCCATTTATAGCTATTGTAATTGATTTGGGCATTACCTCAAAAGTATGACCTTTGTCTCATGTCTGTCAAATTTTTGAATACTGATTGGAATTCTCTTCTTAAAAGTAGTTCTCTGGTATTAGTTTTAAAAATACTTGGTGCGATAGGTGGCTATTTTTTTGTTTGGGTAGTCATAAATATATATGGCTCAAACGAATACGGACTTTTTGAAGTTGCATTTACATTTTTAGGTATTCTTGCGGCACTATCAAAGTGGGGCACAGATGGATTGATAGTTAGAGAAATTCCTAACATGAGTGAGTCCAATGGTTGGGACTTTGTAAGAAGAGTTCAAAGTTTTGTTGGACTGTCTGCATTAGTATTTGCTCTAATCCTTTTTCTATCTGCTGATATCTTGGAAGATTTTTTTAATAACCTTGGCCTAGCCGTTGTTCTAAGGATGACAGCTTTGACTTTGCCATTCTTTTCAATTTATCAAATACACGCTGAATACTTACGTGCAAGAAAAAAATGGTTTTTATATGGTGTTTTTCAAACCAGTTTTTTCTTAGGGCTTATTTCTGTTTTCATGTATCTTTTTCCGCAAAATTTTTTCGTTTCAAGGCCTATGGGCTTTTTATTTATTATTTCTCTTTTAGCATTTGTAAGCATTCGTTTTTTTGGCCCTCTTTTTCACAAAGGATGGGGCTCTTTAAAAAATCATACCTCAAGCGCCACATCTATGTTTTTAACGGGCGTACTATTTATGATAATGTCATGGTCAGACACTTTGACAGTTAGTTATTTCATGTCCGCAGAAGATGTTGCTAACTATAGAGTGGCTTTTAAAATAGCTACCCTTATAACATTTACCCAATTTGCTATCAATGCCCGGATTGCTCCTCAGATTTCATCTTTGTGGTCCAACAAAAAGACTAAAGATCTTCAGTCAATTATTTACAAGGCATCATTGCTTAACACGATTGTGGGGATTCCTCTTTTCTTTTTTATTATGATTTTTGGGGAATTTTTGCTATCCATTTTTGGGGAGGGATATGAAGGTTCGATATCTATTCTCAGAATTCTTTGTTTTGGCCAAATCATAAATGCTCTTTGTGGTCCTGTGATGTACCTCTTAAATATGACTGGAAATGAAAAAGAAGCCCGAAATACTATGATTTATGCAGCAATTGTCAATATTTCTGCAAACATTTTACTTATTCCTATTTTTGGACTTGAGGGTGCGGCTTGGGCCACTTCTTCAACAATGATACTTTGGAATATATGGGCACTTATGGTAGGATATAAACGTACGGGAATACGAACATTAATTTTTTGGCGTTAATCAATGGTGAGTCCGGATATCTTTTTAATTGGAGCAGCTAAAGCGGGTACGACAACAATCGCCAATTGGATGGGTGAAAATCCAAATATTGCTTTGTCAAAAATAAAAGAACCTAATTATTTTTCGACTGATATTGAAGTTAATAATTTTTCTTCAGAATTTAACGCTATCTCACCATCATTGCCTGAGAGTTATTGGCTGAAAGAAGAACTGGAGATTGTCCATCAAGATTTTGTTAAAGATCAAAATCGTTATGATCGTTTGTTTGAGCATGCAATACCAGGTCAAAAGTTAGCGGAATGCTCAACAAGTTATTTTTGGAGTACCAATGCAGCTGAAGAAGTTAAAAGGGCATCTCCCAAAGGGAAGATTTCAATTATTCTAAGAAACCCTGTAGATAGAGCCTGGTCGCATTATAGAATGGCTAGAAAATACGGTCTTGTTTCTGGTTCATTTTTGGAGGAGTTAGAAAAAGATTCTTCAGCAAAATCTTTGTGGGGTCAAAGTCACAATTTTTATCATTTAAGCCTTTATTCTAAAAGTTTAAAGCGTTGGATGCAACATTATGATGCAGATCAACTCAGGGTGGATATTTATGAGGTTTTTTTCGAGAATCCACAAAATAGCTGGAACGATGTTTGTCAATTCTGGGGAGTAACAGATAACCCTGTATTTGGTGAAATAAAAAATCATGAAAGTCAGGATCCTCAATCCCCGATTTTAAATCGATTAATTCTTCGTTTGAAATTAAAACGACTAACGAATTTTTTACCCAGGAGATTATATGTTTTTTTAAAAAACAGCCTATTTAGAAAAGACTCAGAGCAATTATCGTACGAGAATCGAAAAAAAGCAATGAAATATTTTACAGATGATATCCGCGAATTAGAACCACTTGTTGGAAGAAGTCTATCTTTGTGGACTTAAGTTTAATTCAATGGATGCTACTTCTCAAAACCTTCTTCACTTTTTGTTCAAATGGCGAAAGCCATTATTAATAATTCCTTTTTTAGCTGGAGTTGCAGGAGCAATAGGTTCATTGCCTGTTTTTGTTGACCCATTATACGAGTCAACAGTAATCGTTTTCCCTTCTACAACAAATTCGCCTTCGAAGGCTTTACTTCCTCAAGATTCATATCAAGATCAGGATTTTCTTGAATTTGGAGCAGAGGAGCAAGCGGAGCAACTAATTCAAATTTTGAATTCGGATGTTATTTTTGATACGATAACAAATAAATTCAATCTTATTGAGCATTATGATTTAGACATAACTAGTCCAACTCTTAGAACGGATTTATTTGAGGAATATTCTGATAAAATATCCTTTGGTCGTACTCAATTTATGAGTGTTGAAATAAATGTTCTTGACAAGGATCCGCAATTAGCGTCTGATATGGCGAATGCGATTACAAACTTGTTAGATCGCGCAAAAAGTCGGATTCAGAGAAATAGAGCTATGGTTGGTTATCTTATTGTTGAAAAAGAGTACAATAAAGTCCGTCAAGAAATGGGGAAGATGGAGAGTGAAATCAAAGAACTTCGGCATAAAGGAGTTCACGAGTATGAAAGCCAGTCCATGGTTGTTTCAGAACAATATGCGACAGCTATCGCTGAAGGTCGTCCTGAGAGAATCATTGATCAATTAAAGGCAGTCTTGGATACATTGGCTAAATATGGAGGTAGATATGTTTCTCTGCGAGACGAGTTACATTTGATGAAAGAGGAGGAAGTTAAGATTCGAACTAAGCTCAATCAATCTAGTGTAGATGCGAATCAGGTTATGCCTGCAACATTTAGAGTCAACAAGGCTATTCCTGCAGATAAAAAGAAATATCCTATCCGGTGGTTAATTTGTGTCGTTAGTTCGCTTGCAACATTTGTTTCGACCTTATTAGTTATTCTTCTTTCAAATACATGGAGAGATTTAAAACAAAGTCTCCCATCTTAAGGAATAATCCAATTTGGATAATCGGAGCACTGTTTGTTCTTTTTGTAGGGTTCGCAGTGTCACAAGAATTTTATTTCCTTGCCACTATACCATTTGCGATAATGATGGTAGTATGGTCTTTCTACCATTTGAATAGTCTTATTTTATTTGTGGTGGCGATTACTCCTTTGTCCATAACATTGAAGGACTCTACTTTTAATTTAGGGGTGAGTTTGCCTACTGAGCCAATTTTAGCTGGAATAACTTTCTTTCTTTTGCTCCGGTTTTTACAGAATGGAAAGCTTCCGTGGTCTTTATTAAAACATCCTGTATGTATTGCTTTATTGATGCAATTGGGTTGGATGGGGTTCTCAGTTTTCACCAGTGAAATGCCTATGGTTTCCTTCAAATCATGGATATCACGTATTTGGTTTGTTGTCCCATTATTTTTCGCAATGTTTCATGTTTTCGAGTCCAAGACATCTAGAAGTAGATTTTTTCTTCTTTATACAATTAGCCTCTCAATTTCTTGCCTTTATACCCTTTATGTTCATTCGCAATATGGGTTTAGTAAACAAACCAGTACATGGGTTATGTTCCCATTTTATAAAGAGCACACTGCCTATGGTATGGCTTTAGCTTTCATTTTTCCATTTGCAATATACCAGGCGTTTAAAAATCAAAAGCTTGTCAATTCTGTTTTTTCTTTGGGGCTATTGACGCTTTTAACAGTAGCAACAGTTTTTTCTTATTCTAGAGCATCATGGCTCAGCATAGTCGCTGCTTTTGGAGTTTATGCTCTTATTAAGTTTAAGATTAATTTAAAATATTTCTTTTTTGGGTCTTTTATAGTTCTTGGTTCCTTGTACGTTACTCAGGAGCATTGGATAAGGATATTTACTAAAAATGATACGGTTTCATCTGATAATTTCTCAGAACATATAAAGAGTATTTCGAATATATCAACCGATGCTTCTAACCTAGAGAGGATAAATAGATGGATGTCGGCACTAAGAATGTTTGAAAAACGACCATTGACAGGGTGGGGACCAGGGACATACCAGTTTCAGTATGCTCCATTTCAGCACTCTTCAGAAATGACAGTGATCTCCACTAATTCTGGCAATGGGGGTAATGCTCATAGTGAATACATAGGACTCATAGCTGAACAGGGTTGGCCAGGCCTGATGTTCATGCTGGTTTTCTTAATTACTCTTTTCATTACTGGATTTAGGGTCATTAATAATCTTGAGGACGGTGCTGATCGTAGTGTTGCGATATGTGCCATATTAGGTTTGGTGTCATATTTCTGTCATGGTGTATTGAATAATTTTTTAGACATGGATAAGGCTGCCGTTTTAGTTTGGGGCTCGGCTTCTCTTATAGTTTTCTTGGATTTAAAATTTAAAAGAGATCTCAACCTTTTGAACCATTAAAAAAAGAGGACTAAAATAATTTATTAAAGTGTCCGAAACACGTTAAATACATATTAAGTGTAATTATTACACATATGTACTTCGAAAACTCAAATACGTAATTTTTTTTATTTTTTTTTAGGAAACCCATTGAAAAATAGGTAATTGAGTTTGTTAGTTAAACAAAAAATTACATTACATTTATCCTGTTTAACATTCAAATAACACCTAGATGAAACGCAGAGCAAATCTTTTCGCCCTTGCCATCGCTACATTTTTTTCATTTTCTGCATTAGCGCAGAATGTGACAGGAGTTGTGTCAGATGCAGCAAGTGGGGAGCCTGTCCCTTCCGTATCCGTGAAGGAAAAAGGCACAAATAATGCCGCAATTACCAATTTTGATGGAAAGTATTCCATTAAAGTAGGGGACAATGCCGTATTAGTATTTTCTTCAATGGGCTATGCCTCAGAAGAAGGTACAGTTACTGGAAATACATTAGATGTGTCCTTAACTACTTCTTCCAATAAGTTAGATGAAGTGGTTATTACTGCATTTGGTATTTCACGAGACAAGAAGTCCATTGGCTATGCCGTCCAAGAAGTTGGAGGGGCTGAAGTATCCAAAGTAAAGGACGCTAACTTCATGAGTTCATTATCAGGTAAAGTTGCCGGTGTGAATATCAGGCAGTCAGGTACCATGGGAGGTTCGGCCAACGTAGTAATACGTGGTTACAGCTCTTTAACTGGTAATAACCAGGCTTTATTTGTAGTTGATGGTATTCCTATTTCGAATGCTATTACAAATACCTCTGACCAGCAAACTGGTCGTGGAGGATATGACTATGGTAATGCAGCGATGGATATCAACCCTGAGGATATAGATAAGGTATCTGTACTGAAAGGAGCAGCGGCGACAGCGCTATATGGCTCTCGCGCTTCTAATGGAGTTATTCTTATAACAACTAAAAAAGGTTCAGCTAAAAAGGGTCTTGGAATCTCTATCGGTTCTGGAATCACTGTTGGAACTTTTAATCCTTCAACATTTGTAAGATACCAGAATGAATACGGACAAGGATATGGTCCTTATTACGGACCAGATACTATTAATGGAGTTTGGACTGAAGGAAAAATGACTGAATATGATGTAGATGGTGACGGTGTCATGGATATCGCTGATCCAACTGGAGATGATGCTTCTTACGGTATGAGATTTGATCCAAATCTTCAGAAATATGGTTGGAATTCACTTTTCCCTGAATTGTCGACTTACGGTCAATCACAAGCTCACGTTGCTGGTGCAAATGATCCAACAACATTCTGGGAGACGGCAGTTACTACAAATAACTCAGTAGCTGTTGACGGAGGAAGCGAAAACAGTACTTTTAGAGTTAGTGCAACGCAGTTCAGAACTTCGGGTATTTCACCTAACTCTTCTTTAAAGAGAAACAACTTCTCTTTCAGTGGATCTCAGAATTTGAGTGATCGTTTAACAATTTCTACTACTGCAAATTATATCAATCAAAGTGCTCAAGGGCGTATGGGAACTGGTTATTCTAATAAGAATCCAAATCAGTCTTTTCGTCAGTGGTACAATGTTGGTGTAGACATGCAAGAGCAGAAATCTGCTTATGAAGCAACGGGTAAGAATTTATCATGGAATGCTTACGGTTACGGAGCAGCTAATCCTACTGCCCCTCATTATTTTGACAATCCTTATTTCATGTCTTATGAGAATTACTCTAATGATTCTCGTGATAGAATTATGGGAAATATCATGACAAATTATAAAATCAACGATTGGTTAGATTTCATGGGACGTGCTTCTGTAGATACTTATTCTGCAATTGAAGAAGAGCGTCAAGCTTTTGGTGGTGTTGATGTTCCAGGTTATGTTCGAAGAAACCGAACTGTATCTGAAACCAATATTGACTTAGTATTGACTGCAAATAAGAATTTTGGAGACTTTTCCTTCAACGGAAACTTGGGATCTAATGTTCGTCGTAATGCAGTATCATCTATCTCTGCAGGAACTAACGGTGGACTTGTAGTCCCTGGCGTATATGCCTTAAGTAATTCTACTAATGCTCCAGCAGCACCTAGTGAAAATGCTTATCAAGTGGGAGTAAATGGTTTATTTGCTCGTGCTTCTTTAGGCTATAAAGATTATTTATATGTCGATTTAACTGGTCGTAATGACGTTTCGTCTACCCTTCCTACAGCTAATAATTCATTTTTCTATCCTTCAGCTACTCTTGCTTTAGTATTCTCTGAATTGTTAGATGTCGATGCAATTGATTTTGGTAAGTTTAGAGCTAACTATGCTATGGTTGGTGCTGATGCTCCAGCTCAAGCTCTCGCAAATGCTTACAATATGGGTACTCCCTTTGGAAGTGCAAATTTAGCATCTGCTCCAAATACCGATGCAAACTCTGGTCTTGTACCTGAGAGCACAGTATCTACTGAATTAGGTTTGGAAATGATGTTGTTTGACAATCGAGTTGGTTTTGATCTTTCATACTATGACCAGACATCATCTAACCAGATTATGCCTGCAAGAGTTTCATCTACTACAGGTTCTATTTACAAGTATGTAAATGCGGGTGTTATTAACAATGCAGGTATTGAGGCCTCTATTAATTTGACTCCTGTGCGTTCAAAGGATTTCGAGTGGAATATCAACGTAAACTATACACGAAATAGAAGCCAAGTTGTTTCTTTATTCGAAGGTGCTGAAAATCTTCAGCTTGCTGGTGTTCAAGGTGGTATAACGATTGAGGCTCGTCCAGGACAGGCCTACGGAGTTATCTACGGTACTTCTCACGAGAGAGATGCTGAGGGTCACCCAATTGTCTATGACAACGTTACTTATTCTGGAGGTCGCGGAGGCGGTGTTAGATATTTACGAGGTGAGAAAGATGTCCTAGGAGATATCAATCCTGATTGGTATGGTGGATTGAATAACTCTTTCCGTTATAAGAATTGGACAGCGAGTGCTTTATTAGATATGCAATGGGGTGGAAGTTTCTTCTCATTGGATACATATTATGGCTATGCAACAGGTGTTTATGATCTGACTGCTGGAAATAATGCTGATGGAAATCCTATTCGTAACTCTATTTATGACCCAGCATATCAAGTGCATGGTAACGGTGGAGCTGGAGGATTAAAGATGACAGGTGTTTCTTATTGGGATGGCTCTGTTGATGCCAACGGTGACAATGACTACAGTAATAATACTGTTGATGTAGATGCTAACGGTGATGCGCTTTATGGTGATATGAGTTTTTACAGTAATGTTCTTGGATATTCCAGAGGTGTTGGTGAGTATCATGTTTGGGATGCTTCATACATTAAGCTTCGTGAAGTTGCTTTGCAATACAGTGTTCCTTCTAACCTTTTAGGACAAACTGGTATCAAAGGATTAGATATTTCATTGGTTGGTCGCAACTTGGCTATTCTATGGAAAGCAAATCCATATTCTGATCCTGAAGCAGGTTTATCTGCTGGAAACATACAGGGTAATCAGTCTGGTGCTTATCCTTCAGTTCGTGAGGTTGGCGTAAAAGTTAATTTGAAATTTTAATAAATAAGAAGCATGAAAAAATTATTTACTGCGGCAAGTGCTGCACTGCTTATTGCCTCTTGTACTAGTGACCTTTCGAGCTTGAATGAAAATTCAAAAGCTCCGGTTCAAGTACCTGCTGGTACTCTCATTGCGAATGCTACTGTAGACCTATCGGACTACTTGGCTTCTGTCAATGTAAACCTCAACAACTTTACGTTGTGGTCTCAACACTGGACTCAAACCACTTATACGGATGAATCCAATTATGATTACAATCAACGGGATGTTAATGGTAACACTTTCGATGAGTTGTATGCTAATGTTTTAAGAGATTTGCAGGATGCTAAAGGATTGATAGAGGCTGATGATGTTCTACTACCTCAAGTCAAAGCAAATCAATTGGCAATCGCAGATCTTTTACAGGTCTATACATATCATGTTTTGGTGGATATTCATAACGATGTTCCTTATACTGAGGCACTTGGTGATGTTGAAGCTGATCCGACATTAATAACTCCTAAGTATGATGCTGCTTCTGGTATCTACACAAATTTAGTTGCTAGAATTCTTGCTGCTCACGGCACTTTAGCTGGTGATAACGGTTTGGGTTCTTTTGATTTGATCTATGGTGGAGATGCGAATGCATGGAAAAAGTTCGCTGCATCTTTAGCTTTAAAGCTTGCTGTGCGTGCCGCGGATGTTGATCCTACTGCTCAAACAGTTGCTGAGACTGCAGCTGGTGCTGGTGTATTTACTTCTAGTGCAGATAATGCATCTATGAGTTATACTTCATCGCCACCTCATACCAACCCTTTATGGGAATCTTTGGTGCAATCGGGACGTACAGATTTTTGTGCATCTAATACTATTGCTGGTATCATGAACGGTCTTGTTGATCCTCGTAGAGGAGTTTATTTCCGAAACCTTGATTCATTAGGTGATCTAATCGGTGGTGTTTACGGCCAGAATTCAGCTTATAATACTCACTCACAACCGGGCGATGCTGTTGAAGCCCCTACTTTGGCTGCACACCTTATGAGCTATTCAGAGGTTAGCTTTTTGCTAGCGGATGCAGCTCAGAGAGGTTGGACCATTACTGGTACTGCTGCTGAGCATTATGCAAATGGAGTTAATGCATCAATGGCCCAATGGGGTGTTTCAGGTACTGATGCTGCAACATATTTAGCTCAAACAACCGTTGCTTATGATGCTTCGGTTTGGAAAGAGCGTATTGGTGTTCAGAAATGGCTTGCCATGTATATGAGAGGTAATGAAGCCTACAACACTGTGCGTACATATGACTACCCTGCGATGAATATTGCAGATGTAGCTCAACGACCTGTACCTAATCGTATGAGTTACGGGGTTGATGAGTATTCATTAAATGCTACGAATGTTGCGGCTGCCAATGGTGGAAGCGACGCAGATACGG
>CAJVWI010000001.1 GCA_913009655.1 uncultured Cryomorphaceae bacterium | reverse complement strand
TGATTATCCGGCTATGAACATTGCTGCAGATGCACAACGTTTTCCTCCGAATCGTATGAGCTATCCAATTGATGAATACTCTTTGAATAAAACAGAACTGCAATTGGCTAACGGCGGAAGCGACGCAGATACTGATAAAGTATTCTGGGACGTTAACTAACATTTTAAAAGTTAAATAAAAAACCGCCCTGGAGACAGGGCGGTTTTTTTTTGATAGGAGCAAAAAATAACACCCATGTTATGGGTGTTATGATTCAGTTGTGAATTATTTATTTACTTGGCTCTTTCCTTATATGTTCCATCTGCGGTATGCACCACGATCTTTTCGCCTATTTCTATAAATAACGGTACTCTAATTTCAGTTCCCGTTTCTAGTGTAGCTAGCTTCAGTGTATTTGTGGCAGTATTTCCTTTCATCCCTGGTTCTGTATACTTTATTTCTAAAATGACAGTACTGGGAAGCTCTACACGAAGAGCTCGATCCTCGTCAGCATGAAATAAAACCATGCACTCCATTCCATCTTTTAAAAAGTCTGGAGCATTTATAACTTCTTTAGTCATTTCAAACTGCTCGTACGTCTCAACATTCATGAAATGATATCCATTTGGGTCATTGTATAAAAATTGATAAGTCCGGTATTCGATATTAATGTCTTCAAGCTTAGCTCCGCTTGGGAAGGTGTGTTCTAGTACTCTTCCATCATTTAAATTTCGAAGTTTAGTTCTAACGAATGCTGCTCCTTTACCGGGCTTTACGTGCAGGAACTCTATAATTTGATACGGGGCATGATTAAAGTGAAGACATAATCCGTTTTTGATGTCTGACGTGGAAGCCATAATTAATAGTAATTGTTTTTACTAAGGTACAAATGTCTTTCCCGAGGGCAGATAATAGGATGTGCAGTTGTATGTTTCTTCTTGACGGTGATTTGATGCGACAATTAAAATGCGATCCTTAAATTCAGTGGATGGAAATAAATTAGAAGAAAGACATTCTTGGTACCATTGCACGCCTTCAGCGTCAAGATGGCTTGTAGGTTCATCTAAAAGAAGCAAAGGAGAATTGCTAAAAATACTTAACGCCAGTTTTACCCGTTGTTTCATGCCACTGGAGAAAGAGCTTAGCGGTTTATTTAAGTCATTGGAGGCTATACCTATCTCATTTATTGAATTACCCGGCCGTAATGGCTTTAACAAATTGTGGTACTCGAAGTGCTCTTTGACTGTGAATTGTTTAAATAATTCTAAATGTGGACTACAATAACTGTTGTTTAGTGATAAATTTTCTTCGGGTAAGTCAGATATTAATATTTTACCGGAGCTTGGCGATAATTGTCCCGATATCAATTTTAAAAACGTGCTTTTCCCTGATCCATTATTTCCTAATATTCCAATGCGGGCACCTGACTCCCATTTTATATTCCATTCAGGAATAACTTCTTTTGTCCCAAAAGATTTGCTTAAACTTATTAATTCTAAGCCCATGACTAGATATTCTTAACAATACCGCGGTCTGAGGTACGTAGGAATTTTAGAATATCTGTTCTTTCTGGACTTTGATTTACTTCTATTTCTATTTGACTAATTGCTTGAGAAGTATTCAGTCCACTTTGATAAACTAATCTGTAAGTATGATGAATCTCTTCAATTCTTGCGTTTTTGTAACCTCTTCGCCTTAGGCCCAAAACATTTACTCCTTCATATGATAACGGTTCTCTTGCTACTGTTATATATGGAGGAATATCTTTTCTTACAAGGGATCCACCTCCGATCATCGTATGCGGCCCAATATTTACAAATTGATGTACAGCTGATAAACCTCCGATAATTGACCAATCTCCGATTTCTACATGTCCCGCTAGGGCTACATTATTGACTAGAATCACGTGATCAGAAATTATGCAGTCATGAGCAATGTGCACATTTGCCATAATGAGACATTCTCTACCAATAACCGTTTTTCCAAATGCTTTAGTCCCGCGATTTATCGTCGCATTTTCTCGTATTATAGTATTGTCACCAATTAAGACTAGACTATCCTCTCCTTCAAACTTAAGATCTTGTGGAATTCCTCCAACTACCGCTCCTTGAAAAACTCTGCAGTTTTTCCCCAAACGTGTTCCTGATAATATACATGCATGGCTAGAAATTATGGATCCTTCTCCAATTTCCACGTCAGCTTCAATTACTGCAAAAGGATCTACAGTTATATTTCCAGCTAATTTTGCTTCAGGATGAACAGATGCTAGGTTTGAAATCACGTTAACTATTTTTCTTTTGTTATAAATGCTGTAAAAAACCCTTCAGAAACTAATTTTTTACCAACATATGCCCTTCCTTTCATTTGAACTATTCCTCTTCGAATAGGCGCTGTGAGCTCAAGATGGAAAACAAGCGTATCTCCAGGAACGACCTTTGCTTTAAATTTTACTTCATCCATTTTTCGAAAATAGGTGAGGTAGTTTTCTGGGTCATCAACTGTGCTTAATGCAAGAATCCCTCCTACCTGAGCCATAGCCTCTAATTGCAGTACTCCTGGCATTACAGGAGCTCCCGGAAAATGCCCTGCAAAAAAAGGTTCATTCATGGTTATGGCTTTTACCCCAACAATATCCATATCAGATAATTCCACAACTTTATCAACCAAAAGAAACGGAGGCCGATGAGGTATAATTGACATTATTTTTGTTACGTCCATAACTGGAATTGAATCTGGATTGTAGGTCGGTATGTTTTTAACAGCTTCTTCCATGATTTTTTGTGCTAATAATGTATTTATTTTATGTCCGGGTTTAAATGTACGAATCTCAGCCATTATAGGCTGTCCCGTAAGTGCTATATCTCCGATCAAATCTAATAATTTATGAGTTGCAGGCTCATTTTGGGATCTGTACGATGTTAATGGTAAGGCTCCTACATCGTCTCTTCTCTCTAACGGAATACCAACAAAATCTTCTAAGCTTTTCCAGTCTTGATCTCCCATGATCTCGTCAATTACTATTATGCCTGCCCCTGGGTTTGCCCCTTTTAAGAGCCCCCGATTTATTAAAGGCGTTAAATGCGAGGCAAGAGTAAATGTTCTGGCATATGCAACTTCGGTCTCATAATTATCTCCGAAGAGAAAACTAGCTGTTGAGCATCCAATTGCATTTTCATCATGACTAAGTTCAACATGAAATTTCGGAGTTAAAGATGGGATAGCTTCTGCCCATGCTCCTGTTGACTCATCTTCGACACGAATTTTCTTCTCTATTTTTAAACCAAACATGAGATTTTTTGCTTGAATCTTTCCTGCCGTATTTATGGCTTTAATCCAAGGTAAAGAGCTTCCATCTAAAATTGGTATTTCGCTATTTGATAATTCAATATGGGCATCATAAATATTAGAACCATAAAGAGCAGAAAGCAAATGTTCTGCGGTATGTACGATTGCGCTTCCATCGGAAAGTGTTGTTCGGCGTTGTGTATCAGTAACAATTTCCGGGCTTATTTTGAGAATATTGGAATCAGGTAAGTCTAATCTTTTGATGGTGTATCCATTTCCTGTCTCTCCAGGAAATACTGTCACAGTTGTCTCAGCGCCGGTATGTATTCCTTGACCAGATATTTTAAAAGATCTAGATAATGAGTAGTTATTCATTTTTCATATTAGAAGCTGCAAATTTGCGACGAAATTTTGAAGCATCAATGGCAGGAGTTCCCATGATTGTTTTTCCCTTTTCGACATTTTTATGAACCCCGCTTTTTGCCCCTATTTTTACAAAATCGCCAATTTCTAAATGTCCTGCAATTCCCACTTGTCCACCAATTTGAACATGATTTCCAATAATGCAAGATCCAGCAATTCCTACTTGACCGGCGAGAACACAACCAATCCCTATTTGAACATTATGTCCGATTTGACATAAATTATCAAGTTTTGTACCGGCGCCTATAAGCGTTGCACCAACAACTGCTCTATCAATACAAGAATTCGCTCCAATTTCTACATTTTCATTAATGATTACATGGCCAATATGTGATATTTTTTGAAGTGATGTTTCCGGTAATTGTGGCAGAGCAAATCCAAATCCGTCAGCGCCAATGACTACTCCAGAATGGAGAATTGAATTGTCTCCAATTTTTGAATTTGGATATATCGTGACATTGGGATGAATAATCACATTTTTTCCGATAATTGAATTTGCTCCAATTGTAACACCATTAGCAATTTGGGCCGTTTCGTGTATTATCGCACTATCTGAAATCGCTTTATTAGACCAGGGTGCTTCTTTCCCGAATTCTAAAAGTAATTTTCCCCATGCGCGGTAAGGATTATCTACCCTTAAACAAATACATGCAAAATTTTCAGGACAACTTTGTTTTTTGCTAATAATTACAACTGATGCTTTTGTGTCTTTTAATCGTTTGGAGTATGCTCCGTTAGCAAGGAATGTTACCCCTCCAGGTTCTCCAGGAAATAGCGTGCAAAATGATGTTATTTGAATATCATTATTGCCAATAAACTCGGCACCAATAGCTTTTGCTATTTCTGAGACCAATACTGGTTTAATTGGAGTTGCTGTTAATCTATCCATTTTATTTCTTTTGGCCAACATACAAAAGGCCTGATGAGTGTATGATTATAAACGCTTAAAGGAAGAATTTCTGATGCAGCTGACAAAGGAATAACATTCCCATCTTTTTTAAGAATTTTTATTTCTTCTTTATTTGATATATAGGTTGAATTGCTTGCTGTGCCCTCAAGAATAAAATATTTGGAATCAGTTAAAGTTATTCCCATCAGGTCTTTGATACTTTTTTTTAGATAATTTCGCTCGTGTGAGTTGATTTTTTCAGGTAGAAATTTTATTTGAAACAATTTCCGATCTAATAATCTGGAGCTTAGATCTCTCAATATAAAGTCTTTGTGTGTCCTCCATTGTTTCATTGCTGCTAAAATGTCAGAATCATCTAACTGAGTAAATAAATCAAGAACATTTGGGTTTGATTCAAATTCATTTTTATTAGGCCTGTTTATCAGAAAAAATAGAAGCTCTTTACCCCCGAACATTGCTTTATCTTTTTGCGCTATTTCATGAGCTCTTTTTAGTAATTGGACAAGCATATTTTCTGCACTCAAAACAGCTTTATGCATATATACCTGCCAATACATTAAGCTGCGACTGACTAAGAATTTTTGAACTGAGCTGACACCTTTGTTGTCTATGACTAATTCTCCATTCGCAATGTTTAGCATAGAAATTAGCCGTTCAGAATTTATAGCACCCTCAACAACTCCCGTATAAAAAGCATCTCGT
Organism: uncultured Cryomorphaceae bacterium; assembly: GCA_913009655.1. Lineage (GTDB taxonomy): Bacteria > Bacteroidota > Bacteroidia > Flavobacteriales > Schleiferiaceae > TMED14. The sequence continues at coordinate 142,535 of CAJVWI010000001.1, read as the reverse complement.
TTTAGATAGTCGAGTCTATCCATATCTAATTGTGAACTGACTAATTGGTGTAAAAACTTTTTAGGGTGCTGATTAGTGAATACTTGAATTGCTTCAGTTAGCTTTCCCTGCATCTCTATATTTAGGCGTTGCATCAGCATCAGAGATAGTGATTCATGTGTGATATTATCAATCAAACTATGTTCAAGAGCATGGGAGAAAGGTCCATGACCAATGTCATGAAGTAAAATTGCAACCTGAACAGATTCTGATTCTGATTTTGAAATTTCATGGCCTTTACCTTGTAAAACAGAAATGGCTTTTTGTGTTAAATGCATTGCTCCCAGTGCATGATGGAATCTCGTGTGGTAAGCTCCAGGATAAACAAGAGAACTGAGTCCGAGTTGTCCAATTCGTCGTAATCTTTGAAAAAATGGGTGCTCTATTAAATCAAAAATTAATTCTGATGGAATAGCAATGAAACCATATATTGGGTCGTTGAAAAGTTTAAACTTATTGGTCACCTCGCTTTTAGACATTTGTATGTCAGATATAATAAATAGAAATTAACAGTAAAATTAACTAAATCAATATGGACAACACACGAATTCTTTGGGTAGATGACGAGGTAGAGAACTTGAGGCCTCATATTATTTTTTTAGAGAGCAAAGGATTTCACGTCTTGAAGGCTACAAATGGATCAGATGCGTTATCTATTTTAGGTGATAATTTAGTAGATGTAGTGCTATTGGACGAGCATATGCCCGGGCAATCGGGACTTGATATTTTACCAGAGATAAAGATTTTGCGTCCTAGTGTGCCAATAATTATGGTTACAAAAAGTGAAGAAGAGGGATTGATGGAACAAGCTATAGGCGAAGATATAGCTGATTATTTATTAAAGCCTGTTCAGCCGCGACAGATACTTTCTTCTTTAATGAGATTATTGGATAGAAAACAATTAGTCTCAAATAGAAGTATTTCTAATTATCAAAGTGGATTTAGAGAGTTGAGTGAATCAATTAATTATGCTGATTCTTGGATAGATTGGACGACTGTTTATAAAGAACTAATAAAATGGGATAAGAGGCTATCCGGTTCAGATGCAGAATCAATGAGACCAATGTTGGATCACCAAAAGGAAGAAGCCAATCGAATATTTTCCCGTTTTTGGGCAGAAAATTACCCCATTTGGTTAAATTCTGTTGAGTCACCATGCGAGTTTAGTCATCAAATTTTTCGAAATAAAGTCGGTCCTCATATAAAATCTGGGAAAAAGTCTGTTGTGCTGATTTTTGATAACCTTAGGTTAGATCAATGGATGGAATTGCAACCCTTTTTTAATGAGTCATTTCGAATTGAGTCCGATGAGTTATACGCCAGTATTTTGCCTACTGCAACTCAGTACGCAAGAAATTCTTTGATTTCTGGATTATTGCCTTTGGATTTATTTAACAACTATCCGGAGTGTTGGGTAACCGATGTAGTGGATGCAGCTGGTGGGAGAAATGCGAATGAGTCTTTTTTTCTGGGTGAGTGGGCTAAAAAAGAAAGAATTGAAAATTGGAGTTATGTTAAAGTCACAAATCATTCTTCGGAGCAAAAATGGGTACGCCAATGGACTTCAAAGAGAAATGATGATCTTGTTGTTGTTGTTGTAAACTTTATTGATATGATTAGTCATGCCAAAACTGATCAGAGTATTGTAAGAGATATTGCTAATAGTGACAGTGGTTTCAGAGCGTTAACTCACAGTTGGTGGAAAAATTCACCTTTACGATTATGGATTGAGTCAGTAGCCTCTGATGGCTTTGATTTATTTGTAACCACTGATCATGGGACTATTTCCGCAAAAAAACCAATTCCTATTAAAGGTCCCAAGAATATCAATGCAAATATGAGATACAAAATTGGACGGGGTATGGAATTTAGTACAAAAGACATAGGATTATCCATAGACCCTAAAACTATCGGATTGCCATCAATTATGTTAGGGGATAAGGCAGTTTTCGCATCAGAAAGTGGATATTTTGTTTATCCCAACCAATACAATCAATATGCTGGCAAATTTGAAGGTTCTTATCAGCATGGAGGGATAAGCATGGAGGAAATAATAATTCCATTTGCTCAATTGACACCAAGATAAGATGTGATGACTTGCTATCTTTAGGTTGTGATAACCGAAACAATTATTGGCTCAGATACTGATTGGCTAAAATGGTCTATTGACAATAGAAAAGCTCTTTTGGGAATAGTTGCTGTTCATGGAGAAATGGGAGTGGGTAAAACTACTGCCATAAAAAAGTGGCTCAGGTCATTAAACTGTAAAGACTTGGGTTCAAGTCCAACTTTTTCACTTGTAAACGAGTATGAAAGTCCCAATGGGGCTATATATCATTTTGACTTTTATCGAATATCTAATCCAGACGAAGCGCAAGACATTGGACTAGAAGATTATTTCTATAGCGGCCAGCCATGTTGGATTGAGTGGCCTGAAAAGATATTTGGATTGTTACCGGAAAATACGCATCATTTGAATATTGTAAAACAATCCAATAATTCTCGAAAAGTGACACTAGAAACATATGAAAAATGAAATTAAATAATCCACTATTCTTGCCCCAAGAGGAACGCTTAATGGTTCCTCTTGGGCAAAAGAGTTTAACTATTGGGTTGCCATTGGAATCTAATACTTACGAGAATAGGGTTGCTTTAACCCCGGAGGGAATTCAATTACTGGTTCAACATGGACATACTGTTTTAGTTGAAAAAGGTGCAGGTGTTTCTTCTCGTTATAGTGACTTAGAATATTCAGAAGCTGGGGGCGTAATTACAGCTGATAAAACAGATGTATATAGTTGTCCGTTAGTTGTTAAAGTTACCGCACCATCATCTGATGAGCTGAAATTATTGAAATCTAATCAAATATTACTATCTGCAATTCAAATCAATTCAATTGACTCTGACTTTATTAACTCATTGAAGAAGAAAGGTATAACAGCCCTTAATTATGGAAGAATTCTCGATGAAGACGGTCGTGCTCCTTTTGTCCGATCTATGTCTGAAATAGCAGGAAATCAATCCATCTCCATTGCCATGGAATGTTTAAATTCTTTTTCAGGTGGTCAAGGGTACTCTCTGGGCGGCGTAACAGGTGTTCCGCCTGCAGAAGTTGTTATTTTAGGGGCCGGAACTGTTGGAACTGTTGCTGCACGTATTGCTGTCGCAATGGGATCTAAAGTAAAAGTGTTTGATTCGTCAATGACTCGAATGCAAAGACTTAGAGAACAAGTCGGGCATGATGTTTTCACGTGTACATTACAACCTCAAATTTTATCTAAAGCTTTAAAGGAGTGCCAGGTTGCAATTGGCGCAATGCGACCGGTAAATGGCCGGAATTTAATTATTGTAACTGAGGAAATGGTTTCTTCCATGAAGACCAATTCAATAATAGTGGATGTTAGTATTGACAATGGTGGTTGTTTTGAAACTAGTGAAGTGAGATCTCTTGAATCACCGCTTTACAGAAAAAAAGGTGTAATTCACTTTTCTGTTCCAAATATTGCTTCGAGAGTGGCAAGAACAGCATCTTTTGCATTGAATAATTTGACTTCATCATTTATTGTGCAACTCGGTGAAGATGGTGATATGAAAAATGCACTCCAAAAGAGGCCATACTGGAGAGAGGGTGTATATATTTATGAGGGCACAGTTACTCATCGTGAAATGGCCGAGCCATTCGGTATTCCATTCACTGAATTAAATCTATTGTTATGAGTTTTATTCGCCGTTTGGGATGGTATGCTATTGGCATGGGGCTCGGCATTTTACTAGTTATTTTTTTATTTAAAGATCGTGATTTTCAGTGTACTTATTTACCTAATAATAGAGTTTTAGTTGACTTGAATGATCAAAAAATTAAACTTATCGAGTTAGATTCTCAATCTTATAAATATTTCGGAATTTGTCAAGACTCTTCTTTTGTCGAATCTTTTTTGGTTAGAGGAAATATAAATTTTAGCAAAAGTAAAGTTGTTACTCGTGAAGACATAAAATACTCACAATATCCAATTGAATTATTTTATGAAGGTATTAGTTGGAATGGGGTTTGGGAGCGCAGAATTGATACTGCTGCCTTGATTAGTTTGCAAAAAATTAAAAATTAAATTTTATTTGTCTGCCTTCTATGTAATTCTTGATTGATCAATGATAATTCTCTTCCCGTTTGACCTTCTATTGAAGTGTTTTCTTCGGCTCTTCGAAAGAGATATGGAATAACTTCTTTTATTGGGCCAAAAGGAAGATATTTTGCAGTTTTATAACCATTATTTGCAAGATTGAAGCTGATATTATCAGACATTCCATATAATTGAGCAAACCACACGGGAGCTTCGTTATTTTTCCAACCTAGATTTTTCAATATGCTTGCGGCTAAAATTGTACTTTCTTCGTTGTGTGTTCCTATAATTAATCCCAGACATTTCTTTTTTTGTGGGCTGCCAATAACCTCAAGTATATATTTAACACATTCATCAAATTCTTTGTCAGTATCATATTTTGATGGTTGAATTGGTGACTCGTAATTCAGTTCTTTCGACCGTGTATTCTCTTTTTCCATGTACGCGCCACGAACAAGTTTAACCCCGTACAGATAATCTTTTTTTGCTGATCGATCGATATTCTTTTTTAGAATAGATAGTTGACCCATTTTATAGCACTGTATCGTGTTGTAAACGATCACCTCTTTTTTATTGTACAATTCCATTCCTCTTTTAGCTATATCATCAATAGCATTTTGTAACCATGATTCTTCAGCATCAATCATAATTGGGACATCTAAAGAATGAGCATGGGCTAGAATTTTATTTATTCTTTCCAGACCTTTTCCCCAGGAGCGTAAATCATCCGTTGTTAGATCCATTCCAGAACTCACTTTGAAAAGTAATGTTGTTTGAACAAGTCCAGTTACTTTAAAAACAGCCAAAGGAACCCCAGAATGATTTTTGGCCAAGTCAATTGTCTCTATAATTGACTTTTGAGTTTCCTCAAATCCTAATTCATCTATTTGACCCTCTACGCTGTAGTCAAGTATACTTCCAACGTTATATCTCCAATTTCTAGAAATCACACTCTTGCTGTCAGTGACAGTTTGACCTCCACAAAATTGCTTAAATACAGTTTTAAGAATTAAATAATTTATAGGAATTCTCATTTTAAAAGCAGCCATTGTTAGTCCTTTGCCGATTTTCACTAAATAGGAATTGGATAGGATAAAAAATATCCATTTGCTTCTTTGAAGAGATCTTGTGCTTTGAGGCTTAAAAGCTATACTCGTATCTCGAAAATTTAGAGACATTAAAAAATATATTTTTTAGTTTTTCAAATATAATGACTTCAATTAAGGCTCCAACAATTTGAATTTATTATTCGCTCTTCAGTCCTGTTTATTGAAGAGCCAAATTTTGAGCAATTTTCATTACCAGTCAAGTGAGAATTAACGAACTTTACTCTATGACAAATTGGAACACATTTTATGGCCCAGTAATAGAGGGCCAATTTTGTTTAGAATTTTTGGATGAGTGGTTAAAAACGAATCGGAAGAATTATACAAGAATTATTGTTTTAACAGATTCAAATGTGAATGAAAAGTGTCTTCCAATGTTTTTGGGTGAGCTTAAAAATATTGGTGAAACAGCAATTATCGAAATTGAGCCTGGAGAGGCAAGTAAATCTTTTGAAATCGTTTCACAGCTCAATCTTGCTCTTCTTGAGAATAATGCGGATAGAAAAAGTTTACTGATAAGTTTAGGCGGGGGTGTTATTTCTGATATTGGTGGTTTTCTATCATCTATTTACATGCGAGGAATAGATCATATAATTGTCCCAACTTCATTGCTTTCTATGATAGATGCCTCTATTGGAGGTAAAAATGGTGTTAATATCCAAAGCTATAAAAACCTTTCTGGGACATTTTCTTCATCTAAAGGAGTATTTATCTATCCCAATTTCTTAAAATCAATGAATCAAAAGGATTTAATTTCTGGTTTTTCTGAAATTATAAAGCATGCTATGTTGTCTAGCGAATCCCTTTGGAAAGATTGCATTAATTGTTCTAGCTCTAGTGAATTCATGAATTTGATTCCAAGAGCAGTAAAGGTAAAAATTGAGATAGTTGAAAAGGATAATAAAGAAAGAGGTAATCATAGATTTTCTCTTAATATGGGCCACACAATAGCTCATGCTATTGAATATTTTGAGAATAATAATATATCTCATGGGGATGCAGTTGCAGCTGGATTGTGGATTGAGTCTGAGATTGCTTTTGGGGAAGGTTTGATAGATCGTGAATCTGTTGATACACTGCAACGTTTAATTGATAAATGGTGGCCAAGACTAGACTTGAAAAATATTGACGTACTAGAGGGAATGATAGCTGATAAAAAGAAGTCCTCTTTTTCAAAAGACTTTTATTTCTCGCTCTGGTCTGGAGTGGGAAAGGGAGCAGTATTAATAAGTGTTCCAGAGGTGAAAATTCACAAAGCGAAATTACTTTATGCTCAAGGTTGAACTTCCTATTTCAAAGAGTATCGCAAATCGATATTTTATTAAATGCGCGATTCATGGCCAAGTATTACCCAATTATAATGACAATTGGTCGGATGATATTAAATCAATGCATAATCTTTTGTCATCACAGACTGAATTAATTGATGTTGGTTCAGCTGGTACAGTTTTCCGTTTTGGCATAGCCTACTGGTCTGCTCAGCAGGGAGTAACTAAGACTCTTACTGGAGATGAACGACTATTGGAAAGGCCCATAGATCCATTGATAAACTCATTAAAAGGTTTGGGTGCAGTTTTGAATCGATTAGAGGATGGTAGCTGGAGAATTACAGGAAAAAAACTCACTGGAGGGAAAGTAAAAATAGATTCTTCTTTAAGTTCACAATTTGAAAGTGCATTACTTCTAATCGAGCCATTAATGGCTTCTAAATTAGAAATCGAATATATTTCAAAAGGCGTCAGCTTGCCTTATGTTGAGATGACCAAACTCATTTGTGAAAACTCATTTAGTTGGCCGCTAGAATATGATTGGAGTAATTCATGGATTTGGATCGCTAGGTCAACTATAACGCATGAAGAGATTTTATTAAAGGGACTGAGTAATAATTCTATTCAAGGGGATTCAATCTGCAGTACCTGGGCAAATATTTTTGGTTTTGAATTAATTCCTGGTGATTCCGGTATTATGGTTAAAGGGCTTCCCCGAGGGTCTAATAGTATGAATCTTAATTTTATTTCGTGCCCAGACCTTGTTCAGGTTGCTGTGGCATTGGCAATCGTTTGTAAAATACAATTCTCGTGCAGTGGTTTAGAAACTCTTGTCCATAAAGAAACTGATCGCTTTAGAGCTTTAACTGATGCATTAATTTTATTGGGCATTGAGGTCTTGGATATTGACCTTAATCGTTCTTTTTCTTTTGATTCAACGTCATGGAAACCGATTAATAACATTCTAAATGTCTCAAGTTCAGGTGATCATCGAATGTCTTTTTTCTGGGCAATTATAGGGTTGAAACAGTCGATATGCATTAGTGACAGAGAAACGGTAAGTAAAAGTTATCCTGGTTTTTGGGAGCAATGGGAATTAGAATCTAATTGATTTTTAACACTAGTTAATTAATTTAATCCTCAACCTTTTCATATTTATTTTTTGACTCTGAGATTAAAAATGCTTTATTTGTTATTCAATAAGTATTGAACCACCTCTCCATGAATAAGCCTGAATTTTTTAACAGAAATAGGAGATTTTTCAGAGTCTTATTTTATCTCTTTTTTTTCTTTATCTCGGGATTTGAGTCTGTTGATGCTCAGGGTCTAAAGTATGCTGTTGTCGCTGAGCAATTGAAAATAGAAGATTTAAGAGATCTATCCATTACCGACATGGTAATTGACTCGTCTGGAGTTTTTTTGATAACAACAAGTAATAATGGCATATTTAAGTACGACGGTGAGGTGCTATTGCCTATTAATAACTCTTATGGCGAAAAGATTAATTCTTTTTACACTTCCATCAGTTCTATTAGTCCGGATGAGTGGATTTTGGGAAGTGTTGGAATTTATGTTCTAAAGAATAATTCGATATTAAAAGATATAAATTTCCCTGATAGTATGGCCACATGTGTTGATTTACTCAATACAGGTATGGGCCGTATTTATGCTCTTACAAGTTCTAGGCTTTATTATCGAGGAATAAATTCAGAGAGGTGGTTCCAGGATACAATCCCAGGATTAGATGGTGCCTATCAAATTTCTCAACAAAGGGGTGCGATAATAATTGCTTCAAAAAACGGACTTTGGTCGAGAAGCGTTTCAGGATTATGGACTCAATTAATTGACAAAACTGTTTCTTCGTCTATTCCATTAGGAGATCAATTATTGGCAATTACTGAGAATGGTTTGGAGAAGTGGGATAAATCGAGTTGGGTACTTTTAGAGCCCAATATAAAAGGTTACAATAGTTATACAAGAACAAAGGATGGTTCTGCAGTTTGGATATACGGTGAGAGTGGACTTTGGTTTATTCGTTCTGATGGTCGATGTACAAAATTATACACTCAGGGGGGATTGTTTTTAGAAACAATTACTAGTGGCTGTTTGACTGGTTCTGGCGGACTTATGCTTGCTGAAGAAAATTCTCTAATTCGTATCAATGCCCCTTCAGTTTGGTATGACTTAAGGACCCTCCCGTACAATATAGGTAAGATAAATTCCATTGCTCCCATATCTGAGGACTCGTGTTGGATAAACACCTCCGTTGGTCTTTATTATTTAGGAAAAAAATCATTCGAAAACATAAAATTGCCATCAGGAGGAATTTCCATTGGAATTCTAAATGTACCCGATATTGGAATAATATCATTTGGAGAATTTGGAGCTGCGAATTGGACTGATGGAAATTGGAATCATTTCTACAAAGCAGGATGGGTTTATGATGCCGAATTTAGTGGAGTAGGAATTATGATGTCAACACCTAAGGGTTCTGTATTCGCTGCAAGAAATTTTGAGAATGAAGAATTATGGAATTTTGAGTCTTTTATTGATTCTGTATTTGTAAAAAGTCGAAAAAAAACCTTATCTGGTAATGATATTATTGGCTTTAGCACCTTTGGTCTATTCGTTAAGTCAGTTAAATGTGAGCTTGAAAAAACATTGAACCCCGCCTTGTTAATTAGAGATATTAATCGAGGCTCCGTTCAAGGGGGTGAGCCTATTATTGTTCGTCTGGGTATTCGCGGTGCTGAAAATTTATCTGATGAAATTCTTCTCAAATATAGAGTTAATAAAGGATTATGGATTTCAATTGGAAGCGGGCGTCGAATAGTTTTAGACCGCTTAAGGCCAGGTAATCATAATCTTGAGGTAAGAGCTGAAATGCCGCATCAGGACCATATTTCACCAGTCTCTTATAATGTTCAAATAGAATATCCATCATGGAGACGTCCCGAGGTTTTCATCACTTCTTTAGGTTTTATAATAATGATTCTTTTAGTTATTGCATCGGGTATAAGAAAGAGGAGGAAAGAGAAAAAAAAGTGGTTAAAAGAAAAATTAAAATTGGAGCGCATGGCTTTGCGTCTGCAAATGAATCCACATTTCACTTTCAATGCTCTAGAATCAATTTCGGCTTACATACTGGATAGCAATCCAAAGGAGGCTGTCATATATCTTCAGAAATTCTCAAGATTAATGAGATATACTCTAGAGAGTGCAGATCAGTCTTATGTCAGTTTAACGAAAGAGAGGAAAGCTTTGGAAAATTATATATCACTCGAGCAAATGCGCTTTAAGGATGGATTCCAAAGTGTTGTTCAGTTTGATTCAGATCTTGATGAGAAGGAACTAGCTATACCCCCGATGTTAATTCAGCCATTAGTTGAAAATGCAATCTTACATGGTTTAAGGCCGTTGTTAAAGGAAAAAAGAAATAATGGTCTTCTGAGAATGGCATTCATGAGCCATCCTCAATTGCCGGAAAGTTTATTGATTCAGATTGATGACAATGGAGTAGGAAGAAGCGCTTCACGAATTAATAAATCAGGAGATGAGGGTGAGAATCGCAGTGCTGCAACTAAAATATTGAGTAAAAGACTTGAAGCAATGAGATTAGAGTCTGGATTAAATCATGAGGTTCATGTGCAGGACCTGGATGCGGGAACGAGGGTATCCCTTGTGCTACCGCTCATACGGAATTGGGAATTATCGGAGTAACTTTAAGTTATGTCTTTTAACGCTCTTATTCTTGACGATGAGTCACAAAGTCGAAAAGCTTTGACACAAAAATTAAATTTATTTTGTCCGGAAGTCACTCCTATTTTTGAAGCTTCTGGAGTTCAAGAGGCATGGAATATTTGGGTGGAAAAAAAACCGGATATTTTATTCATTGATATACATCTTTCAGGAGAATTAGGTTTTGATCTATTGGATAGAATCTCATCTGAAGAGGTTCAATGGAGTGGTGCAATAATTTTTGTAACTGCTCATGATAACTATGCTTTGCGAGCTATAAAATTTTCTGCATTAGATTATCTTTTGAAACCTGTTGATCCAGAAGAGCTGGTCACAGCAATAAGGAAGTTTGATAATGCTTCAAATACAAAGTCAAGATTGGAAGTTCTTTTAGGTCATATTAATGATCGTGATAAAAAGTTAATTATTTCAAGTTCTGAGGGCCTACACGTTGTTCGAATAAAAGATATTCTCAGGTGTGAAAGTACTAGTAATTATACTCAGTTTTTTCTTCGAGATGGCAATAAAATGCTGGCTTCTAGAACCTTAAAGGAGTATGAGGGTTTGCTAACTCCTCATAATTTTGAGAGAATTCATAAATCACATTTGATTAATATGGACAGTGTCAAACGCTATGTTACTGCAGATGGTGGATATGTTATTTTAGAAGATCAAAGTACAGTTCCTGTAGCGAATCGAAAGAAAGAGTTTTTGGTAACACGCCTGAAAGCACTTTAAATTCAATTTTGCCAAAAAATCAAAGAGAATTAGCCATATCATCTACGGCCTTTTTCATTTCATTTTTATAATTTTCGATTCGTTTTCGCAATTCAGGATCTTGAATTCCTAATATTTGGGCGGCAAGAATTCCTGCATTTGCCGCACCGTTGAGAGCAACCGTTGCAACGGGAACTCCTTTTGGCATTTGAAGTATGCTTAAAATTGAATCCCATCCATCTATGGAATTACTGGATTTAACAGGAACGCCAATGACAGGTAAAACTGTAGATGATGCTATCATTCCGGGTAAATGAGCAGCTCCGCCAGCACCGGCAATAATTACTTTAATACCTTTTTTTGATGCATTTTTAGCATACTCTAACATTTTATCAGGTGTTCGATGTGCGGATACAATATCCATTTCGAAAGGCACCCTAAGCGCTTTTAGTTGACTTGCTGCATCTTGCATAACTGGCAAATCACTCTTGCTACCCATGATTAATCCTACCATAGAGTAAAGTTAAAGGTTTTATTTATGATCTCTACTTTGAATTTTAAGTAGAGATTTAAACTCTTTTGCTCTTTTTCTGGCGTCAATAATATTTCTACCTGTCGCTGTTACATGGCCCATTTTTCTAAAAGGTCTTGTCTGAGATTTTCCGTACAAATGCAAGGTTGTTCGATGCACTTGTAAGGCATCCTTAAGTCCTATGAATTCAACTGAACCATGATACCCTGGCTCTCCTACTAAATTAGCCATAGCCGCATTTGTAAGCAATTCTATTTTACCAAGAGGTAGTTTACAGGTGCATCTGAGTAATTGATCAAATTGTGAAACATTACATGCTTCAATTGTAAGATGTCCTGAATTATGCGGTCTTGGAGCTAATTCATTGACCAGTATTTCTCCTTTTTTTGAAATAAATAATTCCACCGCCAGTAATCCTTGTACTTCTATTGATTCTGCCACAGAAATTGCAAGATCTTTACATTTATTAGAAATTTCTTCTGAAATATCACTCGGACAAATAACAAATTCAACTTGATTAGCATTTGCATGAAATTCCATCTCAACAGGTGGGAATACTCTTATCTCTCCTTTAGTATCTCTCGCTAAAACTACTCCGATTTCTTTTTCAATATCTACTAGAGATTCTGCGATGCATTCACCTTCAAGGAGGTCCTCGGTATCTTTTTCATTTTTAATTACCTTGACTCCAAATCCATCGTATCCTCCTTCGCCTATTTTCCATACAAATGGTAAAGATTGACTTCCATTGGAAATAGAATGTCTCAATGATTTTAAATTTTTATAGATAATGAAACTAGAGGACGAAATATTTTTTTCTTTAAAAAATGTTTTTTGCCTTATTTTGTTTTGAATTATTCTTAAAACCCGGCTAGGTGGAAAACAAGGAACACCTCTTTTTTCCAATGCTTCTAAAGCATCAACATTGACGGTTTCAATTTCAATAACGACAGCATTTGATTCAGAGCAGAATTTTAAGACTGTATCAAAATCTTTAAAGTCTCCTTGCTGAAAATGATTTGCTCCTAATTGAGCTGGGGCATCTGCGCTTGGGTCTAAGACATTAATACATATATCTAATTTTCGGGCTTCTGCTAAAAACATTTTACCCAACTGACCTCCACCTAAAAGGGCAATATTGAAATTTTTATTAGATAAAATATGATTCATAAGTTGTGCAATAATTTTACCTCTGTTAACGGATGAACAGCAAATATAAGTCCGCTATTTAACTCGATGCATTCATACCGGGTTCGGCGCTTTCGTCCAAGTCTATATCTTTTGCCTTGATTTGTCTCGAACTGACTTCCAAATGTTAATTTTTCTAATGTTAGATTAGATTTTATTTCGGGTCTTAATGCTTTTAAAAGATCAGGATTTGCACCACAAGTTGCTTTGAGAGAGTTTAACTGTTTTCCTAGAGCTTGACTTACTTCTTCTTTAAAGACATTAGCATTGATAAATGGTAATAATAAATTGTTAAATCTAATTTTCCATTCTTTACCATGTGCTTTTGCTTCAGGGCTATCCCATTTATAAACCTGTGCATGAGCAATCTCATGAAGTAGGGTGACTAAAAAGGCATCTTTGTTTAAGTCATTATTAATAGTTATCGACGTCATTCCATTTTTGATCCAACGAAAATCACCCCATTTTGATTTTCTTGATCGTGATAATCTTATATTTCCAGAATATCTATCTACAATATTTTTTAAAATATCGTGAGAGCCTTCTGGCACATACGATTCAATTATTTGCCAATTATGCATGCACAAGTATGTTTGAATCTGCGGGTTTGTTAACTTCAAGACTGAAACTTGGACAATCGCAGTCCCTGGCACTTCTGCAAGAAAATGCTGATAAAAGCACAACGGCAAACACTATTAATCTTATTCTATTTTTTTTTACTTCCATGACACCCCGAATTTAACCTATTTTTGATGTATGATTTATCGCTTTTTTGAAGGATTAGGCGCCTACTTTCTTTTTTTAGGCGACGTGTTTAGGCGTCCTGAGCATTTGAGAGAATATTATCGTTCTTTTTTGCGTGAAGTTGATCTTTTAGGTTTTAGTTCCATTGCACTGGTATGTTTCATATCTCTTTTTATGGGTGCAGTAGTCCTTATTCAAACTGCCATGAATCTTGATAACCCTTTTTTAGCTGATAGTTATATTGCAATTGCCGTTAGAGAGGCTATTGTTTTAGAATTTGCACCAACAATTGTTAGTTTAATTTTAGCGGGAAAAGTCGGTTCTAATATCGCTTCAACTCTGGGTACAATGAGAGTTACAGAACAGATGGACGCCCTTAGAGTTATGGGAATCAATCCTGCATCATATTTAGTTCTACCCAAAATAGCAGCTTGTTTATTATTTAATCCAATACTCGTAATTTTTGGGATGTTATTAGGGTTAGTCGGAGGTTATTTAGCAGGTGATGTATTGAATCTTGTGAATACCGAGGTTTATTTATCTGGTTATTTTATGGAATTTTTTCCTCACTATGTTACTTATTCATTGATTAAAACATTTGTATTTGCTTTTATTATCGCAACAGTTTCGGCATTCTTCGGATATAAAGTAGAGGGTGGGGCAGTTGAAGTTGGAAAAGCGAGTACTAAATCTGTTGTCGCAATGTCTTTTACAATCATATTATTCAATTATATATTAACCGATATGATATTGTAATGATTAGAGTTAAAGGAATTACAAAATCATTTGGAAAGGAACATGTGCTTAGAGGCATTGATGTTGAACTTTACCCTGGGAAATGTAATCTAATTATTGGTCTAAGCGGAAGTGGAAAAACAGTTTTCCTGAAATCTATTCTGGGTCTTCATACAGTTGATTCGGGAACAGTAGAATATGATGGACGTATTCTTGGGGATTTAAATAAAAATGAGACAAAAAAACTGCGTCAAGAAATGGGAATGGTTTTTCAAGGCTCTGCCTTATTCAATAGTTTGAGTATTGAAGAAAATGTGGGTTTGCCTCTTAATTTTTTTTCTAGTATGACCTTAGAAAAAAAGCTAGATAGAATTAAATTTTGTTTAAACCGCGTTAGGATACCCGATGATGCCTTTGTTAAAATGCCTTCAGAACTTTCAGGTGGCATGCAAAAAAGAGTGGCCATTGCAAGGGCTATAGTATTAAATCCAAAGTATTTATTTTGTGATGAGCCAAATTCAGGTTTAGATCCAGAAACAGCAATTGTAATTGACAAACTAATCCATGAGATTACCCATGAATTTGGAATGACTACCATATTGAATACTCATGATATGAATTCTGTGCTTGAAATAGGTGATCACGTAATTCTTCTTCAAGATGGCAAGAAGACATGGGAGGGGAAGAAAGAAGATGTACTTACGACAGATGAAAAAAATGTTGTTGATTATGTTTTTCGGAGTAATCTTTTTAAGCAGATGCGTGCTGCATTAGCAAAATCATAACATCGAATTTCAGTCTAAATATTTTAAAATACTGTCATAGACTTCAGTGCTATCCCAAGTCTTGTGAATGTTTGGTATTGCCATTATTTTTTCCATAATCTTTTCTTGTTTTTTACCTGTTGCAAGAGCCTTTGAATATGGTATGTGTGAAAATGTGACCTGAGAGTATAATGGTATCCATTTATCTGGATACAATTCGCTGAATCTATTTTCTATCTTTTTTCTCAATAAAAAATCTGGTTGTCCGGTAAGATCTCTCATTTCGATAAAATTATGCATTGCAAGGTCTGAAATCGCGTCCGCATCAGGCTTTCGGGTATTGCTAAAGGACTCGAATGCCTCATCTAAATCTTCTGATTTTTCTAGAATCTCATCAAAAACTCTACAATCTTCAAATCCTGAATTCATCCCTTGGCCATAAAAGGGAACTATGGCATGAGACGCATCGCCTAAAAGCATTGATTTTCCTTTTACATTCCATGGCTTGCATTTTATAATTACCAGGCTTGAGGTCGGGTTCAATTCCCATTGCTTATCAAAATCTTCCATTAAACTCAAAGCATCTGGAAATATATCATTCATGAATTCTCTTGCCTTAACCGCTGAGTCCAATGAGTTGAAGCTTAGCTCTCCTTTTAATGGAAAAAATAATGTGCATGTAAAACTCCCATCGGGGTTTGGTAACGCGATAAGCATATATCCTCCTCTTGGCCAAATATGAAGAGCCTCTTTTTCCATTTTAAAGTTTCCTAATGAGTCTGGTGGTATATTAAGTTCTTTATATCCATGATCTATGTACTCTTGCGAGTATGAAAAACCATCTCTTCGCTGAAAAGCCGTTCTTATTTTCGAAAAAGCTCCATCTGTTCCAAATACTGCATCATTGTGCACCTCAATTTCTTTTGATTCGTTATCAAAAACAACAGATCCAGCTTCGATATTGGCTGAAATACATTTATAATTAAAATTAATTTTAATATTGGGATCAGATTCAGCTTTTTCTATTAACAATTTATTTAAACCTCCCCGTGAAACCGAATAAATAGCCTGACCATTTTTACCATAATTTTGAAAGCTAAGATCACCGTCAATACTGTGCATTACCCTTCGGTACATGGGTATTGCTGAATCAAGTACTTCCTCAGAAATTCCAACTTTTTTCAATGCAGCCCAACCTCTTTCACTAAGTGCTAAGTTTATAGATCTGCCTTCTGATTTTTTTTGGCTTCTTGGGTCTTTTCTTCGCTCATAAACTTCTACTTTGTATCCTCTTTTAGATAGGTAAAGACTCAATAGGGAACCCACTAATCCAGCTCCAACTACAGTTAATTTCTTCATGACTTTAGTGATTGATAAAGGACTTTTTCGAGTCTAGATATATCTTCATAACTATTGTAAAGTGGTGCTATTGCCATTCTTATGGTTCCCGGTTCTCTCCAGTCTGCTATAACACCATTTTTTGTTATTTGTTCAAAAAATGAATGATCTCGGTTTGCAAATTTTACTGATACTTGGCCGCCTCTTTTATTGTCCTCGCGTGGAGTAATAATTTCAATTTCTTCACCAGTTTCTACCTTTAAATGATCGAGCATATTCATTAATTTTTTACTTAAAACCAAGGATTTTTTCCGCAATTCTTCAAATTCAACGAGATCAAAAATATCTAGAGATGCCCTCATTGCAGCCATCGATAGAACAGGAGCATTACTTACTTGCCAGGATTCTGCAGTCTTTATAGGATCAAAATTCTTTCCCATTTTAAATCGAGATGATTTATCGTGCCCCCACCATCCAGCAAATTTATTTAAGTTGCTTTTGTGATGTTTTTCATGAACAAATAAACCTGCGGTACTTCCTGGTCCAGAATTCAAATATTTGTATGTGCACCAGGCGGCAAAGTCGACACCCCATTCATGCAGCTTTAGGGGAGTATTCCCCATGGCATGGGCCAGATCCCATCCGACATTTATTCCTTTATTTTTAGCTGCCTTGGTTATTTTATCTATGTCAAATAGTCTTCCTGTATAATAATTTACTCCACCAATTAAAAGAACAGAGACGCGATCCCCATATTTTGATATGGCGTCAATGATTTCGTTATCATTTGGAACTCCAGTTTTATCTGATCCAGAAACTTCAATTAGTTCATTTTCACTGAATCCATGCATTTCTAGTTGGCTTACTAATGCATAACGATCACTCGGAAATGCTTTTTTCTCACAAAGGATCATAGGCCTTTTTTTTGAGGGTCGGTAAAAACTGGCTAATGCAAAATGTAAATTCGCTGTTAAGGAGCCCATTGCAACAACCTCTGTTTTCAAAGCTCCTGATAGTTTGGCAAGAGATTCGCTAAAGTATTCATGGTAAGGCATCCATGGATTTTTCGCTTTAAAATGACCATCAACACCCAAGTCTTCCCAATCCTTTAATTCCTGCAATATAGCTTCTTTTGCCCCTCTTGGTTGAAGTCCTAAAGAGTTGCCAGTGAGGTATATACAGTCTTTTTTGTCCCATTTAGGAATATAGAATTTTTCTCGATAAGAATGCAGTGAATCGTTAGCATCTAGATGCTTTGCTTCGGAAATAGTTAAAAAGGCGTTCATAAACGTAAACTTTTGTCTTGCAAGTTAGGTTATATGATAAGTAATTTTGTGTCAAATTAAAAGTTCAGCAAACAGATTATGTCAAAGGAATTTGAAAGACGCCATATTGGTTCAAAAAATCAGGATTCAGATAAAATGCTTGACCGTATTGGTATTAATAGTATTGACGATCTGATTCTTGAAACAGTTCCTAGCTCCATTCTTCTCAAAGAAAAAATGTCAATATCTGAGGGAATTAGTGAAGCTGATTTTTTAAGTCATATGTATTCTTTGGGAAATGAAAACGAGATTTTCACCTCTTTTATCGGTCAAGGTTATTATCCTACGGCTACTCCTGCTGTGATCCAAAGGAATATTTTGGAAAATCCAGGATGGTATACTGCTTACACTCCTTATCAAGCTGAAATTGCTCAAGGAAGACTAGAAGGTCTTTTAAATTATCAAACTATGATAATTGACCTCACCGGAATGGAAATTGCAAATGCCTCTTTATTAGATGAAGCCACAGCCGCCGCGGAAGCGATGAGTTTAATGCTAGGGGCTCGTTCAAGGGATCAGAAAAAAAATAATGCCAATAAGTTTTTCGTTGACGAAAATATTTTTGCGCAAACAAAATCTCTATTAAAAACACGTTCCGAACCCATAGGTGTTGAAATTGTCTGGGGGGATGCAAGTGAGTTTGAGCCCAATGAGGAATATTTTGGTGCCTTTTGGCAATATCCAAATTCCTCTGGAGAAATAACTGACTATAGAGAAATTGCGAAAAATTGCAATGCTAGAGATGTGAAAGTTGCGGTAGCAGCAGATTTATTATCTCTTACACTTCTGGAGGCTCCGGGTTTATGGGGAGCTGATGTTGTTTTAGGTTCCACTCAACGCTTTGGTATTCCAATGGGGTTTGGAGGTCCTCATGCGGCTTACTTTGCCTCGAAAGAAGATTACAAGCGTTTCATGCCCGGACGTATAATTGGCCGAACCATTGATAAGGATGGGAACCCAGCCTTAAGGATGGCTTTGCAGACAAGAGAGCAGCATATTAAAAGAGATCGTGCCACCTCTAATATTTGTACATCTCAAGTTTTATTGGCAATAATGGCTGGCATGTACGGAGTTTATCATGGCCCAGAAGGTCTAAGAAATATAGCTCTTCGCATTCATGGTCATGCACAGAAATTTAGAGCAGTATTGCAAGATTTGGGGTATGAATTTCTGAACAAAACATTTTTTGATACTTTGCATATTGATGCCAACGATGACCTTAAGGCAACAATTCAAGGGTTAAGTCAAGAAGCCGGGATTAATGTTGGATATTCAGAAAAAGGAATTCTGGTATCAATGAATGAAGTGATGACGAATTCTGATTTGGATTTGTTGCTTTCTCTTTTTGCCAAGGGGAAAGATTTAAAGGTGCCAGATCCATTCTCTAAAGTTTCAGATGCTCTTCCTGAAAATCTTGCAAGAGTTTCAAGATTCATGGAGCATCCAACATTCAAGAAATATCGAAGTGAGACAGATATGATGCGTTATATGAAAAAGTTAGAGCGTCGCGATATTGCTTTAAATCATTCGATGATTCCTCTGGGTTCATGCACTATGAAGCTTAACTCAGCTGCAGAAATGTTGCCCTTAAGTTGGCCTTCGTTTTCTCAAATTCATCCTTTTGCTCCCTTAAGCCAAGCGAAGGGTTATATGAAGATAATTGAGTCTCTTGAAAAAGACCTAGCTGTTATCACAGGGTTTGATTCCACATCACTTCAACCAAACTCAGGAGCTCAAGGAGAGTATTCAGGTTTGTTGGTTATTAGAAATTATCACAGAAGTAGGGGTGACGTTCAAAGGAGGACAGCTTTAATTCCTTCTTCTGCACATGGAACGAATCCAGCTTCAGCTGTTATGGCTGGAATGGATGTAGTTGTGGTTGCATGTGATTCAAAAGGTAATATTGATATTGAAGATTTAAGATTTAAGGCTGAAAAATTCTCCGAGACACTTTCCTGTCTTATGATTACATATCCTTCAACTCATGGTGTTTTCGAATCGGCAGTAAAAGATGTGACATCTATAATTCATCAGTACGGCGGTCAAGTTTACATGGATGGTGCCAACATGAATGCTCAAGTAGGTTTAACTTCTCCAGGATTAATTGGAGCAGATGTCTGTCACTTGAACCTTCATAAGACTTTTGCTATTCCCCATGGCGGTGGCGGTCCAGGAGTCGGTCCAATTTGTGTTAAAGCTCATCTATCTGAATTTTTACCTAGCCATCATCTACATAAAACAGGAGGAAGTAAACCTATTGGTTCAATATCTGCAGCTCCCTACGGCTCTGCATTAATACTCCTGATTTCTTATGGCTACATAAAAATGCTCGGTGCAAATGGCCTAACAGAAAGCACGAAGTATGCAATACTAAATGCAAACTATATTAAGTCTCGTTTAGAATCGGCATATCCTATTTTATATTCTGGAGAAAATGGTCGTTGTGCTCATGAGATGATTATCGATTGTCGTCCGTTTAAGAAAGATGCTTCAATCGAGGTTGTCGATATAGCGAAGCGGTTAATTGATTATGGATTTCATGCTCCAACCGTAAGTTTTCCTGTTGCTGGGACTATGATGATTGAGCCAACAGAGAGCGAGTCTTTGGATGAGATAAATCGCTTTTGCGACGCGATGCTGGGAATACGTGCAGAGATAGATGAAATAGTTTCTGGGTCAATGTCATCTGAAAACAACCCTTTAAAAAATGCTCCTCACACCCAAAATGTTTTGGTCAACGATGAATGGTCACTCCCTTATTCTAGGAGAAAAGCGGCTTTTCCTTTAGATTATATCAAGGAGAATAAAGTATGGCCTTCAGTTGCTCGTGTAGATGAGACATATGGAGATCGAAATTTGAACTGCACTTGTGCGCCCATAGATAGTTATTGAACTCTTTCGATGACCATTAATTCTTTATATAGAGCTCATTGATACCTCATATTGCGATTTTAGTTCTTTCTTTCGTAATTTCGATCTTCCACTAAACAAGATAGAATGAAAAAATTTACCCTTTTAACCATTGCGACAAGTCTGTCTCTCTCGGTTTTTGCCCAAAATGCAGAAAGAACTGCTCCTAATGTAAAAATGATGGATGATGGTTTAGTCAGGCATTTATCCCAGCAGCAAGTTCAAGATATGTATGGATCTGAGACACCAATATGGTCTGAGGATTTTGCTAGCGGAATACCTTCAACTTGGTTAAATTCTGGTACAGCTAATCTTGTTTCAGATACCGATGCGGTTTGGGAATACCGAGGAACGTTAACGACACCAAATAATACTGTAGGATCTCGAGGGGCATATATGTCTAATCAAACCCCAATCAGTTCAGCTACTGCAGCCAATGGTTTTGTGATCTTTGATTCTGATTTTTTAGATAATGCAGGTGTAGCTGGAAACTTTGGTTTGGGTATTGCTCCTGCGCAGCATGTAGCAGAATTGGTAACTGACATGATAGATCTTTCGTCAAATGCTATCGTTGATTTATCATTCACACAATACTACAGGCGCTTTGGTGGGCCCGGAGCCTCTCAAGCAGTCCCTGCAACTTACGTCGACTTTTCGGTAGATGGAGGTGCTACATACCCCTACAGTGTGACACTCAACGCTGGTATAGCGGTTAACTCTGCTACCGCCACGAATGACATTGTAAACATTACAGCTGGGAGTTATATTGGTGGTCAAGATTCTGTTAAGATTAAATTTCGTTTTGATGGAGAGTACTACTTCTGGTGTATAGATGATATTCAAATCGTAGGTACCCCTGCAAATAGAATGGATTTTACTGATTGGCAGGGTGCTCCAGCTCAAGATATTTTATATGGTCCAAGTGCAACAGGTTCCGCTAAAATGGGACATATGACTATGAAGCAGGTAAGGGGTATATCTTTTGATGCCAATGCTCTTAATAGCGGGACTCAAGATCAGGCAAATATTAAATTAGATGTTCAAGTTTTTGACGGTGCTACACTCGTACAAACAGTTAGCTCTGCTACCAAGACCTTATTAAGTGCCGGAGACACTGCAACGTTTAATGATTTAAATACATATGCAACGGCCTGGACACCGAGTTCAAATGGAATTTACAGCTTGGTTTATAATTTAAAATCTGATTCAGTTTCAATTTTCTCTGATACTACAAGCCTTTTTGTTACTGATTCTACCATGTCCATGGATTTCGGTTCTTGGGACAATTCTATTGGTGCGTCTTCAAATACCACTCAATGGGGTGATGGATCTCAAATGTACAATCGTCATGACTTAATAGATGATGAATTGTTATTTGGAGCAAAGGTATACTTAGGTTCAACAACTGTAGCAGGTGGTATTCTTGAAATGGCTGTTTATGATTCTTCAGCATATGGAGGAAACACCTCTGGATGGGATGCTAATAAGCTCGTTGGTTATGGACAAAAAGTAATAGATGCAAATGACGTTACTCAAGGTTTTGTTCGATTTGATTTTACAGATGCTTCGAGTGGACGCGGTATCGATTTAGATGTTTCTAAAGGTGCGTACATGTACAACTTAACTATGTACGACAACCAGGGAGCCAATACTTTATTGATTAGAAATGACCAAACTTGGGGTAAGGCTGGAGGCTCAGGATCAATGTACCTAGCAGCGCTTGGTAATTGGTACTCTGGATACTCTGGAGGAAGATCTTTCAATAACCTTTGGATTCGTGGTTTAAATTGTCCTGCGACTAGTGCTGCGGCTTGTATGAGTGCTGGTGTTGATGAAGAGTCAATTGAGGCTATTACAATTTCCCCTAATCCAGCAAGCGATTATGTTTCATTGGACTTCGGTCTTGCGATGGGTAATTATATTGTTTCGATTGTGGATTTAACCGGTAAGGTTATGAAATCTGAAACAATTCGTGCAGCAGCTGATGTCACTATCTATGTTGGTGATTTAAATATTGGTATGTACCTAGTTAGAATTCAAAAAGGAGATAGTGTTAAGACAAGCAAGTTGTCGATACTATAATCTGCTTTTTTTAAAAAACTAAAAGCGGCCTCCTTGAAGGGGCCGCTTTTTTATTTTTTAAAGGCAATTGGGTTTACTCTTGATGTTATAAAATCCATCTCAGGTTTCCAGCCTCTGGCAGGGCTGTGTGATCTTCCGTAAAAGATTATTTGCAGATGAAGTTTATTCCAGTTTTCTATTGGGAACAAGCGCTTTGCATCTTTCTCTGTTTGTTTCACATTTTTACCACTCGTTAGACCCCATCTTGTCATTAATCTGTGAATGTGCGTGTCAACAGGAAACGCAGGGTGCCCAAACCCTTGACTCATAACAACGGATGCTGTTTTGTGACCAACAGAGGGAAGTGCTTCAAGTGCTTCAAATGAATTCGGAACTTTCCCTTGGTGATCGTTACAGATAATTTCAGAAAGACCTTTTAAACCTTTTGATTTCATTGGAGTCAATCCGCACGGTCTTATTATTTCTGCTATTTCTTCTGTGCTCATTTTAGACATAAGCTTAGCCGTATTTGCTCGCTTGAATAGCTTAGGAGTGATCGTGTTTACTCTGGTGTCGGTGCACTGAGCTGATAAAACAACTGCTACTAGTAAAGTAAATATGCTGTCATGATTTAAGGGAATTGGTGTTTTGGGATAAATTTTTTCAAGAGAGTCTTGGATATACAATACTTTTTCTTTCTTTGTCATGTAGACAAAGAAAACTCTTGTTGCGCTTTTATTAAAAGAAATTTTTAAAATATATGACACATTTAAACGTAGGCGACGTAGCCCCAGGTTTTTCAGGATTGGATTCAAATGGAAATAAAATAGAACTAAGTGATTTTAAAGGGAGCAAGGTCGTTTTATATTTTTATCCAAAAGATGATACGCCAGGATGCACGGCTGAAGCTTGTTCATTCCGGGATAATTATTCCCAATTACTAGATGCTGGGGTTGTTATTTTAGGTGTTTCTCCAGATTCTGTAAAAAGGCATGCGAAGTTTATTGAAAAATATGATCTTCCTTTTCCGTTAATTGCAGATGAGCAAAAAGAGATAATTAATTTATATGGTGTTTGGGGTCTGAAAAAGTTTATGGGAAAAGAGTATGACGGTGTTTATCGTGAAACATTCATTATTGGTCAAGATGGCCGAATCGAATCCATAATTGAAAAGGTTAAAACTAAAGAAAGTGCTGAGCAAGTGCTCGCATCGATTAAATAGAACTACGAGATTTCCAATTCTTTTAATGTTTAAGATATATTGTGGATAAATATTTCTTTTTTAACAAATCTTAGTTGATTCTATTGCTGAAATCATTCATCTCAATTCTTACATTTGACATATATAACTGTCCATATAGATTAATCGAATTTCAATAACATAATTCAAATGAGCAACGATAAAGACGCCAAACAAAAAGCACTCAAACTTACAATGGACAAATTAGACAAAACCTATGGGAAAGGGGCTGTTATGAGATTGGGAGATGATGCTATTGTTGATGTAGAAGTTATTCCCTCAGGTTCTTTGGGTCTAGACTTAGCTCTTGGAATTGGTGGATTTCCTCGTGGCCGTGTTGTGGAAATATATGGCCCAGAGTCATCTGGAAAGACCACTTTAACTTTACATGCAATTGCTGAAGCTCAACGGCTTGGAGGGATTGCGGCATTTATAGATGCTGAACATGCTTTTGATAGATTTTACGCCCAGAAAGTTGGAGTTGACACAGAGGAATTAATTATTAGCCAACCAGATAATGGAGAACAGGCTCTTGAGATTGCTGATAATTTAATCCGTTCAGGTGCTATTGATTTAGTGGTTATTGACTCTGTCGCTGCTTTAACCCCTCGTTCAGAGATTGAAGGTGAAATGGGAGATAGTAAAGTGGGTTTGCATGCGCGATTAATGTCTCAAGCATTAAGAAAATTAACAGGAACTATTTCAAAAACAAATTGTACAATTATTTTCATTAATCAATTGCGAGAAAAGATAGGTGTGATGTTTGGAAACCCAGAAGTTACCACCGGGGGTAATGCCCTTAAGTTTTACTCTTCAGTGAGACTAGATATTCGACGAAGTACTCAAATTAAAGACGGGGATCGTGTTATGGGTAATCGAACAAAAGTTAAAGTTGTAAAGAATAAAGTGGCGCCTCCTTTTAGGACCGCTGAATTTGATATTTTATATGGTGAGGGAATCTCAAAAGTTGGAGAGCTAATTGATATCGGTACACTCTATGAGGTGATAAATAAAAGTGGAAGTTGGTTTAGTTATGAGGGAACTAAGCTTGGACAAGGCAGAGAAGGTGTAAAAACAATTTTGCGTGACAATCCTGAGCTTATGGAAGAGATTGAGAAGAAAATTATTTCTAAGATTCAGGATGCATAGATCATCTTTAGGATGTATTCAATCTTATTTCTGCGCTGCTATTATTATAATAATTTCAGGATGTTCAAATAGTGTTGAATCTATTTCTGATGATTCGCAAATCGCAACTACTCCAGCGGATAGCGTTAACCAGTATATTTATAATCACCCTAATCATTTACCCTCTTTGATTATCAGAGGGAGACGTTATTTAAATAATGCTAACCTTCCTTATGCAAATGCCGATGCGGATGCAGTATTGGAGTTAGATAGCCTAAACCATGATGGTCTTCTTCTAAAAGGCGAAGCAAACTATTTATCTAATTCAACCAGGATATCCAGAGATTATTGGTTAAAATGTATAAAGAATCATCCTCTAGAAACAGATTGTAGACTTAAACTTGCAGAGCTTTACAGTATAGTTTTAGAGTATGAAAAAAGCAATGAACTTGTTAATAAAGTAATTGATTTATCTCCTAATAACTCAATTGCATTCTTCATTAAGGGAATGAATATAAGAGATACAAAAGGGGATACAGCCCTTTCTTTAGGTTATATTCAAAAATCTATAGACCTAGATCCGAATTATTTTGCTGCTATTGATATGGCTGCAGTTATGCTTGCTGCTCAAAAAAATAGCTTGGCTTTGAGCTATTATAATCGATTACTAGAATTGCAACCTAACAATTCAGATACGTATTATAAAATCGGGATGTTTAATCTTAGTTCTAGCCAATATAACGGAGCGCTGGAGGCATTCACAAAGTCAACTCAAATTAATCCGAATGATGCTGAAAGTTTTTTCAATATGGGGTACATCCACCTTGAATTAGGATTACTCACTGAGGCTAGAAATCTATTTAGCAAAAGCATAGAGGCTCGTGCAATTAATCATCGTGCCTTTTACGGTCGCGGGTTCTGCTGGGAAAGAGGAGGGGATTTAATTAATGCTGAAAAAGATTATAGTCAAGCATTATCACTTAATCCTCAACATAAACCAAGTGAAGAGGCATTATTCAGGGTTAGAAATGGTCTTAAGTAATGAGAAATGATTATTACAAAAAGTACCGAGGTCTATTGAAATATGTTGCCGCAACAGGAGTATTTTTTTTGATTTTATTTAATTTTTTAGAAACTAAAAATATGATTGAGCCCGAAGCGATTCAAAAACAATTCACCCATGAAATGCATGGTGACAATCGCGAGGATAACTACTATTGGTTAAAGGACAGAGAAAACCCGGAAGTTATTTCTTATCTAGAATCTGAAAATAATTATCGTCAAAATGGAATGCAGGTTGTTAAGGAATTAGAGAATGAACTCTATTCAGAAATGACTGGGAGATTAAATCCAGATGAATCAAGTGTTCCTGTGCAGGTAGATAATTATTGGTATCAAACCCGTTTTGAAAGTGGAAATGATTATCCAATTTACTACAGGCGAAAAGGAAGCATAGATTCTCCGGAAAATATAGTACTTGATGTTAATATTCTCGCTACGGATAGGTCTTACTGCCAAGTCAGTGGTCTATCCATGACGCGAGATCATGAACGTATGGCTTATGGAGTAGACTTTATTGGGCGCCGTTTGTATACTCTACATTTTATAGATTTAAAAGACAATGAGGTCTGGGATTTTAAAGTGGAAGGAACGTCAGGTGCATTTGCATGGGCTGACGACGGAGAAACTTTTTTTTATGGCACAAAAGATCCTGTCACGCTACGCTCCGATAAAATTTGGCGACAAAAAATTGGATCGGACTCACCTCCAGTACTGGTTTATTACGAGAAAGATGATACATTTTCATGTTCAGTATATCGATCTAAATCAAAAAAATATATACATATTGCAACGGGTGCCACAAATGTTGATGAATTACATTATCTGCCATCAGATAACTCGATGGGGGAATTTACTACTTTGCGAGAAAGAGAGATGGGAGTTGAGTATTCTGCTAGCCATTTTAATGGGCACTGGTATATTCTCAGCAATATAGAGGAGAGACCTAATTTTGCTTTGTTTCGCGCAGAAGAGTTTTCGCCTAAAAAATGGATTCCATTTATTGAGCATCGCGATGATGTTCTTCTTGAAGGGATTGATTTATTTAACGATTTTTTGGTCTCTGAGGAGCGATCAAATGGTTTGTTAAATCTTATTATTCGACCATGGGAAGGAGATTCTCATTCGGTTAGCCTTCCTGAAGAGACCTACACTCTCTATACCGGAAGTAACCCTACTGAGGATACAGAGCGCTTAAGATTTGTCTATACTTCTTTGATTACGCCTGCGACAACATACGATTACAATATGCGCACTCGTGAGAAGAAAATCCTAAAACAAACAAAAATTATAGGGGGCTATGACTCCTCTAAATATATTAGTTACCGATTTTGGGCAACTGCATCTGATGGGATGAAAATCCCTATATCATGGGTCGGGCCAAAAGAGTCTGAAGGGAAATCTATTCCGACTTTATTATATGGTTATGGTTCATATGGGATTACTGTTGATCCGGGTTTTTCCATCTCCAGATTGAGTCTACTAGAAAGAGGGATGGCGTTCGCAATAGCTCATGTTCGAGGCGGACAGTATATGGGTAGAGAGTGGTATCTGGACGGGAGAATGGAAAATAAAACGAATAGTTTTAACGATTTCATTCTTTGTGGAGAATTTTTAAAGGAATCTGGATATTCCTCAGAACTATATGCAATGGGTGGCTCTGCAGGTGGTTTGCTTATGGGTGCAATTGTCAATATGCGGCCAAAACTTTGGTCTGGTGTTATTGCCGCTGTTCCTTTTGTTGATGTGGTAACAACAATGTTGGACGAGAGTATACCATTGACAACAGGAGAGTATAGTGAGTGGGGCAATCCTAATGATTCAGATGTGTATTTTCGTTTGAAGTCATATTCACCTTATGATAATGTGAATAATCAAGATTACCCACCATTACTGATTACAACAGGACTCCATGATAGTCAAGTTCAATATTGGGAACCTGCAAAGTGGATAGCTAGACTGCGAGAAAAGAGGAATAATAAAGAGCCTTTATTTATGCACTGTAATATGGAAACAGGTCATAGCGGTGCTTCTGGACGATACCAAGCTTATCGGGAAACTGCGATGGAATACTCCTTTCTTTTAGGCCTTAAAGAAGGATTATTTAATTAAAATATTTGTCTATAAATTTTATAACTCTATCTGTAGCGCCAAGGTTTTTTTCAATAAAGTCTTGAGCGGATGTCTTTTTTTGTTTGAGCACATTTTCATCTGAATCTAGTAATCCGGAAATCCATTCCTTTAACCCTGCAGAATCTGTATTCAAATTCAAAATATCCGCACCGCATTTAATTGCTTCCCAATGGTTATCTGTCTTGGGGCCAAAAGTCACAATGTTTTGAAATGCTAAAGCTTCTAAAATATTGTGCAACCCATGATGGAACCCTCCACCTATAATGGCAATATCAGAATGACCGTATAGTCTCTGCAATTCACCCATTGTGTCAACAACTAAGATCTTTGCTTTAGATATTTCTTCTTCGGTGTATGAATCCAGTTTGGATATCAGAATAAAGTGATTGGGTAAGCTTTTTATTAATTTACCAAGACGTTCAAGATTATGGGGAGCAAATGCGAATTTGATCTCAGGAAAACTATCAATTAACGGAATAATTAAAGATTCCTCTTTTTTCCATGAACTTCCAGCAATTAATAATTTCTTGCCGTCCTTAAAGTCATCTATTCTTTCGATAGGCTTCCAATTAATCCGCTGAAGATTAACATAGTCAAACCTTCCGTCACCACTAAAAAAGCCGTTTGAGAATCCAGATTTACTGAATAAAAGGAGGCTCTCTTCAGTTTGGTGCCCTATTCCAGTGGCTTTTTTAAAAACTTTATTCTCTATAAAATTCCATTTCCATAATACGTGATGATTAGGTTCGAACTGCGCAAAAGCTATCAAGTAGGGAATATTTCGTTTCACAAGGTTTTCAGACATTACTGGCCATAAATCATATTTCGCAAAGACTGCAAATTTTGGATTGATAATGTTCAGAAATGCATTTACTTGGCTCAAACGATCGATTGGGATATAGCCATAGTGTTTCTCTTTTTCGGAAACAATATCCCATGCACTGGGCGAAAAAATACTAACAAATACTTTATTTTTTCTCTTTTCTAAATCTCGAATGAGCTTTTCTACCATCCAGTATTCACCCAAAGAGCTTGCGTGTACCCAAAAGTCAAAGTTTTCATTTTGAATTTGGATATTTCTACCATTTATCCTCTGCCTGGCTTTTGAGTTACCTAGTATTGACGCTAGATATATGATTAAATGAAATATTATTCCCGGCAGTTTATGAATCATTTTAAGCGTTTGTGAATTGCCAGTTAATAATAATATTTTGTTTGAGATTTTTCACTTAGTATTGGAAGAATCCAAGTGGCTCTTATTCCAATACCATAATCCCATTTTGAGTTTATATCTATTTCTTCTAATATGAATTGGTATTCACGAATGGATTTAGTTATTGATTGGAAGGTTTGAAATTCAATTTTAAAATGTGGTGCATTTTTCCCTATGTGTAACCAACCTAAATTTTCTTGAAAATATACTCCTCTATGCAAATTATCCAAGCCATAGATATAGGGGGGTTCAAGTTGCGGCACCCCTCCCGATGACAATAATGCCCTCTTGTGCTGGATTACACCGGCCTCAAACCAAATAATTGGATTGGAGTTAGACTTTCCCCATTTTGAAATTATTGAGCCAAAATGAATCCCAATTTGCCCACCCCTTAGCTCAGATTGTAGACCTGATAGAGAACTGCCATCGTTGCTCATTATTTCTCCATTTCGGGTAATTAAGTGATCTAAAATATCATCTAATTCTTTAACATTCTCTCCATATAAATATGTCGAACTTATACCATAAAATAAATTTCCTTTGATCCAAGAATATTGGAGACCAACATCTAATAATGAACCATAGTTTTTATGCCAATTACCCAATGGAACTTGTCCACCAAGTCTTATTTGAATTAGACTTCCGGTTTGTTCAGCTTTTGTTTCATTGATATTTAAATCTTGCTTAGATTTTATAATCGGAGATTGTGCCCTAACGGAATATGACATTAATATTAATGAAAAACCTGTTACTAATGAAACAATATTCATTTTACGAAGGTAGAACGTAAGATCTTTCTATTGATTGCCCAATTGAATTAGTATTTTTGTCTTTGACACTTTTTTATATTTAAGTCAAAAGATGGATTTTACTTCACCTATTCAGATGGTTGACCTTGTAAGTCAACATCAAAAAATACAAACGGAATTAGACTCTGCTGTTCTGAAAGTGATACACTCAGGAGCTTATATCAACGGGCCAGAAGTGAAGGTTTTCACCGAAGAGTTGAAAACCTTTTTAGATGTGGAACATGTCATTCCTTGCGCCAATGGAACGGATGCACTTCAGATTGCATTGATGTCTCTTGATTTAAAACCTGGTGATGAGGTTATTACAGCGGCTTTTACTTATATAGCTACCGCAGAGGTCATTTCACTTTTGGGTTTAAAAGCAGTTCTTGTTGATGTTGAGCCAGATTATTTTGGATTAGATATTGGTCAAGTGGAATCTGCAATAACTGCCAAAACGAAGGTTATTATTCCTGTTCACTTATATGGCCAGGCAGCTAATATGGAAAGACTGAATTCTATAGCTCTTAAATATGAATTGGATATTATCGAGGACACGGCGCAATCAATGGGCGCCAGGTATAATTTTTCTGATGGTAGTACTGAGATGTTGGGTAGTATTGGTACAATTGGTTGCACATCGTTTTTTCCTTCTAAAAATTTGGGATGTATGGGTGACGGTGGAGCATTATTTACTAATGATGGGGCACTTGCAGAGCGAATTAAGATGATATCAAACCATGGCCAAAAGATTAAATATCGTCATGATTTAATTGGGTGTAATAGTCGTCTAGACACTATTCAAGCAGCTATACTGAGAGTTAAATTGAATTATTTAGAAGAGTACAACGTTTCACGTCAGCGGGCTGCATATTTTTATGATAGCGGTTTAGGTAATTTATCAACTTTACAAATTCCAAAAAGAAGAAAAGATAGCTCACATGTTTATCATCAATATACTCTCAGGATATTAGATGGTTCTCGCGATTTATTAATGAAGTTCTTAAAAGATAAAAGGATTCCAAGTATGATTTATTATCCATTGCCATTGCACTATCAAAAGGCTTTTAAAAGCGATCAATATCCAATTGGTTCATTGCCGATTTCTGAAAAATTATCAAGTCAAGTACTTTCATTACCAATGCATCCAGAACTGGATGAACAAACTCAATTATATATTGTGGAAACAATTAAGAAATTTTATGAGTTATAAAAATTTGATTAAATCAATATCCCAAGTCATTTTTCAGAAAAAAATTAGAATTTTTCCTTTTGTTCTTCTTGTTTTCCTCACAATGACTTTAAAAGGACAACCTATTGATTTTTCTATTCAAAAGGTTAAAACTTTTAAGATGGAAGGTGGAAGTTTAGATTATGATTTAAGGATTAGTAATTTAGAAGCACCAGATGCATTATCTAAACAATCTGCTTTACTTGAAATTAAAAATAAAGCCAAATTAAAATTTGGTAATGCTATTTATAGTGGCTTAAATAATAAACGTTTTAAAACAACTGCAGATGACCCTATAATTATTGATGAGCTTGGAATGAAGCGAGTATTTGCCGTGAATGGCTCGCAAATACCTCTTCCTGGAGGAACACCAAATGATAATACAGTGGCGTTTTCTAAAGATAGTATTCTCTTAGGTGCTGTAAACTCTATTCTGTGGGCATGGGATTTAAAGACTGATACATTTCATTTCCCTCAGCAATTTGTATCTCTAATACAGGCATCAGGTATTACAACTTCGGCAAATGCTAGTGATCCAAGATTATTATATGACCCGGTTGAAGATAGATGGATTTTACTTTTTTTTGTAGGCAATACCCCGGGGTCAAGCAAGATTGTAGTTTGTTTTAGTGAATCAAACGACCCTGCAGAAGGATGGCATCTTTATACATTGCCTGGTAATCCTTTGAATAATAATCGATGGAGTGATTTTCCAAGCATTGCATTGTCTGAGAATAAACTAATAATGTCAATAAATTTAATTATTCCGGGAGTTACCTGGCAATTGGGTTTTGACGGGACTGTCATCTGGGAGATGGACAAAATCGCGGGTTTTTCTGGAGAATCAATTTTACCGTCTGAATTACATCACGATATTAAATATGATGGGAAATTTATCAGGAATTTAGTTGCGGTTAAAGGTTGGGATGGTCATGTTTCAAAAGGAATGTTTGCCTCAAATCGTAATTTTTCTATTCAAAACGATACTACGTTTTTTTTAACCCGAACAGATTCTGCTGTAGGGGTGAATCATAGTTATATTATTTCTATGTGCCCTGCTACAATTCCCTATGGGGTTCCCCCAAACGGGAAACAACCAATAACTAGTGGATCTGATACTTATGATCTTTCTACTAATGATGCAAGATGGCTCGGCGCAATTGAAACTCCAGATAATAGGGTTCACTTAGTAAGCACTACAAGAGATTTCGTATCAAACAGATGCGCTATTTATCATGGTGTAATTGAAAACCCTGAAAGTCCTGATAGTCTAGAAGGAAAAATAATTTCACACCCATCAAGGGATCTGGCATATCCAAATATCGTTTTCATCGGAAATGAAAAATGTGATGAGGAAATTCTGATAGGTTTTAACCACAGTTCAATTAATGAGTTCGCAGGCTTTTCAGCGATATACCAATCTAACGATGCATCGTATTCAGACATTTTAACATTAAAACAAGGGGAAGGGATAATAAATAAATTAAGTGGTCCGGAAAGATGGGGAGATTATTTTGGCCTTCAAACTGTATACCATGACCCTCAAAAAGCTTGGGCAGCTGGATTTTATGGATTAATAAATGGTGGGAATTCAACTTGGTTCTCTTTATTAAATAGTCCAGACTCGAGTATACTTAAAGTGGAAATGGAAATAAGTGGAATGGGATGTGATCATTTATTAAATGCAAATATTTTTGGAGGAGTTCAGCCATATAGATTTTTTTGGAATGGTGTTGAAGGAGTTTCAAGTATGAATAATTTATGTAGCGGAGATAGTATTTATCTCGAGGTATTCGATGGAAGAGATTGTTCTATTAAGTCATCGCATTATATACCATTTGCTGATATTTCTACTCCAAGTATTTTCCCAAATCCATCTCTTGGACAAGCCACTTTAGTTGTTGATGTCCCTAATAATGGATATTTATTTATTCGATTAGTAAGTAATTCTGGAGAAATCACGAACATAGATATGAGAGAAGTTCGTCTTGGTCGAAATGAAGTTTATTTGTGGCTTGGTCACATGCCTACCGGACAATATACTGTCCAAGCTATTTTCAGTACCAATTCAGCAGTAATGTCTCAACCTGGGAATATTCTGGGTGAAAAAATAATAATAATTCCTCATGGTTAACAGGGTAAAATAACATGGAATAATATGATCAATAGCGCTATTGCAATTATTCCAGCCAGATTTGGAAGTACTCGACTTCAAGGGAAACCACTTTTGGATATTAATGGTAAGCCCATGATTGTCAGGGTGTGGGAAGTAGTCAGAAAAGTTTTACCAACCTATGTTGCTACTGATGATTCAAGAATAGCAGATGTGATTAAGAGAGAAGGAGGGAATGCTATTTTAACTTCTGTTAGTTGCGAAAATGGTACTGCTAGAGTCGCTGAAGCTTTTGCTCATATTAATACTGATTCAAAAATTGTTTTAAATATTCAAGGAGATGAGCCAATGGTTTCAGAAACAGATATTAATATCTTATTGACGCTAATGCAACACGAGAGTGTGAAAATAGGCACTTTAGTTACTTCAATATTGAAAGAAGACCATCAGTCTGGAAGTAATTGTTATGTAGATAGAGCTGATGATGGTAAATGTCATGATTTTAGCCGGCGAATTGAGAATTCCTCTTTGAAAAAATATCGGCATGTTGGAATGTATGGCTTTGATTCTTCAATTCTAGATGAATTGACTTCATTAAAGCCTACTAATAGAGAAAAAAATGAACGCCTTGAGCAACTGCGTTGGATAGAAAATGAATATGAAATATATTCTTCGGTAATTGAAACTCCGGGTATAGGGGTTGATACTTACGAAGATTTAAAAAAAATAAGAAAAGAATTAGACCGTATTTAGATTTTACGAGCGATCATTATTCCATCGCGAATGGGTAATAATTGATGTTCGACTCTCATATCTAAAGCGATTTTTTTATTGAAATTATTTAATCCAATTGTTTCGTTATCTTTTTTATTTGGGTCAGCAACTTTTCCGCTCCAAAGAACATTATCAGCAATTATAATTCCTCCTGTTTTGGTGTTGTCAATAACTAGATCAAAATAATCAGAATAACTTTCTTTGTCCGCATCAATAAATACCATGTCCCATTTTTCATTTAACGATGGTATGATGTGTTTTGCATCTCCGAAATGTAATTTGATGGTGTTTGAGAGATTACCTTCCTCAAGGTATTTTTCAACTCTTGGTTTTAATTCATCGTTGATGTCAATAGTATGGAGTAATCCATTTTTTGTTAGTCCTTCTGCCATACATATCGCAGAATATCCAGTATAAGTACCTACTTCGAGAATTCTATCAGGTTTTATCAAGTGTGACAGTAAGCTCAGTAATCGGCCTTGTTGATGTCCACTAAGCATTCTCGGCATTAATACTTCTTGCCATGTTTCATGTTCTATTAAACTTAAAAGCTCACTATGAGCTGCAGTGTGCTTTGCTGCATATTGGTCTATTTCTACTGGAAGGAATTGCATAGATGCTTTTTTAGTCTAATGGAATATAGCGAAGTTCGCTCATTTCATGACTCGAAAAAACTTGCTGTGCCAATTCTTGAATTTGAGATATTTTAAGAGCATCAACTTTGGCGACTATTTCTTTAAAAGTATCAACTCTATTAAAAACTAGCATGGATTTCCCGAGGGAGGTCATCATGTTAACGTTGCTCTCTTGAGCTAGAGCCATTTGACCCAGTAATTGCGTTTTTGCCTTGCTGAACTGCAGTACTCCAAGTTTTTTATCTCTTAAAATCATCAATTCTTTCATGATTAGTTTATGACAGCGGTCAATTGTTTCTATATCAGTTCCGGCATATATGCCCCATATTCCAGAATCATTATAGGAGTTTGTAAAACTTTCAATTTGATAAGCTATTCCGTGACGTTCCCTAATATTTAAGTTTAAACGGGAGTTCATCGAAGGGCCTCCTAATAAATTATTGAGTAGAACAAGTGCAGTATAGTTTTTATCGTGGATTGAAATACCTTCTCCGCCAATGATGATATGACTTTGATGTATTTCTTTTTTAACATGTTTTATTTCGCCTTTTAATACCAAAGGAGTAGTTCTGGAATGAATGTTCATTTCTCCTTTCCAATTGGAAGCATATCGATCTGATAATCTTTCAAATTCACTGTCACTTATACCTCCAACAGATGATAATACGGCTCTCTCAGGACTATAATTTCGCTTGACAAAGTTTATTACTTGTTCTTTAGAAAAGCTTTGAACTGATTTTTCAGTACCAAGAATATTTCTGCCTAGTGGATGATCAGGATATAGTAGAGAATCAAATTCATCAAATATTAATTCAGAAGGGCTGTCCCGATAAGAGTCTATTTCATCAAGAACAACCTCTTTTTCTTTTGGTATTTCCCTATCAGGAAAGGTTGCGTTTTGAACTATATCAAATATTAACTCCATCGATCTTTCGTAGTGCTCACGTAAAAAGCTGGCATATAAAGTTGTTTCTTCTTTCCCTGTATATGCATTTAGTTCACCTCCCACATCTTCTATTCTGGAAATGATATGGAAAGCTTTCCGCTTTTTTGTCCCCTTAAAAAGAAGATGCTCTATAAAATGTGCTAACCCTTCTTCCTCTGGGCTTTCATCCCGAGAGCCTGCTTGAATTATTAGTCCAATATGGCCAGTAGGTGATCTAACTTCTTGATGAATCCATCGAAGACCATTTTTTAGGATTCCAGTTTTAAAGGGGATTTGATTCATTTATAATTACTAAAAGGATGCCAAAAATGGCCTTTAATGTTGGTTTATTTAATCTTTCAACCATTTATCGAGCCAAGAGAAAAACTCAATATGCCAAACAAGGCCATTTTGTGGGTTGAGAATCCAATGCCCTTCGTTTTGAAAGTGTAAAAACCTAGAGGGAATGCCTCGTAATTGAGCAGCCTGATAGGCTTCTATTCCCTGATTTACGGGTACTCTAAAGTCTTTTCCACCATGAATAACAAGTAACGGTGCCGTCCAATTTTGAACGAAATTTCTAGGGTTAAATTCTGTATAAGCTTTTGGGACATTAGCCTGCCAGTATGGTCCTCCAACGTCTTTATTTGCAAAAAACATTTCTTCTGTACTGAGATACCAGCTCTCCATGTTGAATAGTCCACAATGAGATATTAGAGCTTTGAATCTATTATTGTGAATTCCTGCTAGCATGTATACAGAGTAACCGCCATAGCTCGCACCTATGGCCCCAAGTTTATTTTCATCAACATAGGATTCTTGTGCTAGAGTATCAATTGCAGCTAGGTAATCACGCATAGCTTGACCGCCCCAATCATTTGATATTTGCTCATTCCACTCTTTTCCAAATCCTGGAACACCATGCCGATTCGGTGCCACTACTATATAGCCTTTTGCCGCCATTAATTGGAAATTCCATCTAAAGCTATAAAATGAACTTATTGCAGCTTGAGGACCCCCTTGGCAGTATAAAAGGGTAGGGTATTTTTTTTCTGCGTCAAAATTTGGAGGGAAGAAAACCCAAGTAAGCATTTTTTTACCATCACTTGTAGATATCCATCGTTTTTCAACATTGCCAATTTCAATTGAGTCATATATTCCCTTATTCACTTTTGTTAATGGAGCAGGTGAAACATATTTTTTGCTATTGATTTTGAAAATTTCCGTGGCATTATTATGATCTTGACGTTCGGTTATTATTAAGTCACCACTTACTCCGAATTCCCCATAATTGAAATCACCATTAGTGAGTTCTTTAGTTCTTCTTGCAGCAAGCCCATTTTTACCTTTAATTAAATCCAACCGACGAATTTGTTGAGTAGCTTCTGTAGTTTCGTTGTAAATGATAGTTTTATTATCAATCCATTTGTAACTATTTATATATTCTGCTGGAATTATAGGAATTATGGCTCGTTTTTCACCAGATTGATCTCTTGGAATAACATATAGTTGATTAACATCACTTTCATAGCCATCTTCAGGCATTGCGGTGAATGCTATATTCTGTCCATCAGGTGAAAATGTAGGGTTATTGTCATAACCTTCTAGACCATTTAATGTACTAGTTCTTTTAGTTTCTCGGTCGTATAAATATATTTTTGAATTTGTATGAGTAGTAAAGTCTTTTCCAATGAGTTTTTTACTAGCATATAAAATATACCTACCGTTTGCGCTAATATCAAAACTTTCCGACCCACCAAAAGGAGGCATGGGAGAATGAAACTTTTCACCCGCCATAATATCTGTATAATTTGTTTTAGGGGATTTATTATTTAAGTCTATTATCGAAAAAGCAATATGATTATAACTGTAGTCTGTCCATCTATCCCAATGACGGTACATTAAGTCATCATGAACAGAATACTCTGCCATAGGCTTGTCAGGATGTCTCTCTAGTGGAGTTTCATCTAATTTTACTCTTTTTGAGAAGGTTAATAAAATTCGCCCATCATCTAGTTCTACAATTTTAGCATTGCCAATGCCACCTTTTATTGCTGTTAATTTTTTTCCTTTTTCCGCATTTCCGGGATGAATTTTGGAAATATATAATTGATCTTTTTGAATGTAAACGTAACTGTTTCCTCCTCTTACTAAAAAACCAGAATGTTTACTGGTCTTTGAATCCGTAAGCTGAGTGGTTTTGTTACTTTTTAAATCGGCTATGAATAGCTCTCTATTCCCCTTATTTTTCTCAAGATTATAATTGGTAACTCCAAAAAGAGCCTTGCCATTTGAAACATGATCTAGACTAACTCGCCCCAGCTCCCAGAGAGTCTCTGAAGTCATTTGAAGAGGTTTATTGTTTGATTCTTGAGCACTTAGCATAATTGGTATAATTGCAATGAATAAAATAATGATTGAATTTTTCATAGTACTTTTATTTTTTATTAATATCGATAATGTCTAACATGGTTCGAAATGCCACAAATTGTCCTCCAAAAAGTTTTTCTGTTTTATTTCTAAGATCTTCAGCATATAATTGTTCATAAAGCTGATAATCAGCAAGTTCATTAAATAGATATTGAATAGAGTAAGTTGTTCCCGATTCTTCATCAATTAAAACTCGCGCAAACCTGGATTCCAAAAATAATCCTGTGGAAAGTACTTCGGGAATATGAATAGATTGCATCCAATTTTTCCATTCATCATGAACAGAGTCATCAATATTAATGGTTACATTATATATGTGCATTATTCTATTTTAGGGGGTTGAATGAACCCAATTATCCCAAATTAATTGGAGATGGTTATCGATACTGTCATGGGTCTCGATTGAGTTGAGTATGTAATTGATTCGATTGTTTAGATCGGAGAGGTAAGGAATGATGGCATTTTTTTCATTTTCAATCGATTTTAAGGCTTCATTTTTTTCAATTATATGATTTTTAATATCATGCCTCAGATCATTTATTTGTTTAGAATCAAATTCAATTCTAGACTCAATTTGATTCGTTGATAAAAAATCAGAGAACCGAATCATTTCTTTATGGCGATTTTTCAGTATTTCGAATTCATTTGTAAAATAAATTTTATTTTCTGCGCTGTATGCTTTGCTTTTAGCAATTTCCACGTGCCTTTCAAGATCTTTTAATGCAGTTTCAAAACCTCTGTTATAAAGCTCGTTAATTAGATTCCTCGATTCATTTAAATCTTTTTCGAGTTCATTTAAGTCAACTAAAAGAGAGTTACTGCAAGAGCATGAAATAGATGTTAAAATAATTAAAAAAAATATTCTCATGAGATCTTTTTAAACCCGGTATATTTATGTAAAACATTCGGTACGTTTATCCCGTCAGGACTTTGATTGTTTTCAAGAATAGCGGCCATTATTCTTGGCAGCGCAAGGGCCGAACCATTCAAAGTGTGTGCCAGTGAAATCTTGTTGTCCTTCTGTCGATAACGAAGTTTAAGTCTATTCGTTTGAAATGTTTCAAAGTTAGAAACTGAAGATACTTCAAGCCATCGTTGTTGTGCTGCTGACCAAACTTCAAAATCATAAGTTAGAGCAGAAGTGAAACCCATGTCACCACCACATAGTCTAAGTAGGCGGTATTGTAATCCTAAATCCTTTAAAATTCCGGCGACATGGTTAACCATGGTGTCCAGTCTTTTGTAAGAATTGTCAGGATGATCGATGCAAACAATTTCAACTTTATCAAATTGATGGAGTCGATTCAAACCCCTTACATCTTTTCCATATGATCCGGCTTCACGTCTGAAACACGGGGAGTAAGCTGTCATTTTGATCGGAAGCTTAGATTCGTCAATAATCTCGTTCCTGTATAAATTTGTTAGTGGAATTTCTGATGTCGGTATTACATAAAGGTTATCATTTTGAATGTGATACATTTGACCTTCTTTATCCGGAAGTTGCCCGGTTCCAAAACTTGATTCTTCATTTACAAAATAGGGTGGTTGGATTTCCTTGTAACCTTCTTGAGTATTCTTGTCTAAAAAGAACTGAATCAACGCGCGTTGCAGCCTTGCTCCATTTCCTGTATATATTGGAAACCCTGCACCTGTAATTTTAACTCCTCGTTCGAAGTCAATAAGATTGTATTTGCTGGCTAATTCCCAATGGGGTATTAATCCATCATTTGTTCTCTGGGGATCATTTTCCCAAGTGCTGACTATTTCATTTTCTTTTGGAGAGAAACCTTGCTTAACGGATCTATGGGGAGTATTCGGGAGACTAAGTAATGTTTCTTTTTCTTTTATTTCAAGATCAAGTAGCGTTTTCTCCAAGCTTAATAATTCCTTTTTAATTAACGCAGTCTTACTTTTTATTTCATTTACTTCTGAAGCTTTGCCATCACGGACCAATAATCCTATAAGCTTTGCCGTCTTATTTGATTCTGCTTTGAGGCTTTCTGTTTTATTTTGAATTTTTCTTCGCTCCTCATTTATAAGAAGGATTTCATTCACTATTGGTCTTGCGTCAAGGTTGCGCTTTAGCAGCGCCTTAATAACACTTTCCGGATCTTGACGCAACAAATTTAATAATAGCATATAGCAAAAATAAAAAACCCTCTGCTGCAAATGCACCAGAGGGTATGTGAATTATTGAAAAGTTATAAAATCAGGCTACACTAGTTTCAGAAAATGGAAGCACAGATACGAAACTCTTGTTACCTGCCTTTTTCTTGAAATCAACAGTGCCAGTTTTTAGAGCAAAAAGAGTATGGTCTTTACCGATACCAACATTTTCTCCTGGATGGTGTGTGGTCCCTCGTTGACGAACTATAATATTTCCAGCCAAGGCTGCTTGGCCACCAAAGATTTTGACTCCAAGTCTTTTACTTTCAGATTCGCGTCCATTTTTTGAACTACCTACACCTTTTTTATGTGCCATGATATATAAGTTTTATGCCTTTTTTGAATCTGCCTTAGTTGCAGCAGCTTTTTTTACTGGTTTCTTAGTTGCTGTGTCAGCAGGTTTTTTACTTGTAATAGCCTTTTTTACTGCTTTTTTTAATGGTGCATCAGCATTTTTCTTAGCAGTTACTACTTTTTTTATCGATTTTTTTGCCTCGGGTTTTGGAGTTTTATCTACAGTACTTTTATCTGGTGGCGTTATTTTTTTTGAGGGGGACAACTGAATGTCTGTTACAGTTATCTGTGTCATCGGTTGACGATGCCCAGTCTTTTTCTCATAGCCTTTCCTTCGCTTTTTCTTGAAGATTATGACTTTATCAGCTTTAACATGGGTTAAAATGCTTGCGATCACGCTTGCACCTTCTATAACTGGGGCGCCTACTGTTACTGTGCTTTTTTGTTCGGCTAGAAAAACGCGATCAAATTTTACTTTGTCACCTTCATTTCCTTCCAAACGGTGCACATACACACGTTGGTCTTTTTGCACTTTGTATTGCAGCCCTGCTATTTCTACTATGGCGTACATATGTACTGGGATTAGTTGAGGGGGGCAAAGATAGTTCTAAAACCTAAACAAATCACCCCCTATTTTATCAAAAGTCATTTCATTAAAAAAATGACTGATTAAACTATTCTTTATTCACTATTTAGAGTCTATAATCTTAAACTTATCTTCGGATAGACCTACTATAACACTGACTGATGCATCGCCTGTCAAGTTTAGCATGGTACGGACCATATCAATTATTCGGTCTACAGGGAATATAATTGCGATCCATGCTGGGTTTAGCCCAACACTTTCTAAGACTACAATTAACATTATCAACCCAGCACTGGGAACAGATGCTGCACCAATACTTGCAAGTGTTGCTGTAAATATAATTGTTGCTTGTTGGACAATTGTCAAATCAATCATATGAAATTGCGCCATAAATATTACGGCAATGCTTTGATATAATGCAGTACCATCCATATTCACCGTCGCGCCCACTGGCAAGACAAACGAACCAACCTCTTCATCAACTCCTAGATTGTCACGAACACAATCCATTGTTACAGGTAAAGTTGCAGCTGTTGAAGAAGTTGAAAATGCCAATATTTGAGCAGGTCTTATTCCTTTGGAAAAATATTTCCACGACTTAATGAACCCGATTTTTGTTTTTCTATTGATTAGTGTTGCTATAACTAAGGGATAAAAACCAAAAATCATTGTAAGCAATGCAATGATCGTTAAAATAGTGTACGCCCCCAAAGCTTTAAATATTTCCAGAAGCCTGCTTGGATCGTCCCCTGCCATTTCTGCCAGTTTTCCTGCTAAAAGAGCAAATACAAAAACAGGCGCGCCTTTCATTATGATATCAACCATTTTTATAAAAATATGAGATCCACTGTTTATGAAACCAATCATATGGGATGTCTTAGACTTTGGCAAGGCGACTAATGTCACACCGAAGAAAAGAGAGAAAAATATAATCTGCAGCATTAAGCTACTACTGAAGGACACAAAAATATTTGAGGGCACCATATCAACAAAAAATTGAAGTGGGCCAGTCTTTTTTGATGACGAGGCCGCTGCAATTTTATTATTTAATTCTTTATTTGATTGTTGCTCTTTTAATGCCTGTCTGGCATCAGTTAAATATGAGTTCAATTGAAAGTCTTCAGTTAATCTAATGTCATCAAAAAACTCAACTCCTTCCGTTTCATTGACCCATATTTCATATGATAATCTATTTACTTTAAGCTGTTCTTGATCAGTCTGGTAGCCCGGCTTAAATGTATTTGCAAAAAATAGTCCAACACAGCATGCAATTAAGGTTGATGTAATATACAATGCAAGAGTCTTGACCCCCATTCTTCCTAATGTCGCAGTATCATTTAATCCACTAATTCCCGAAATTATACTAAAAAGAACCAGAGGAATAGCAATAAGCTTAAGTAGTCTAATAAAAATTTCTCCAGCCGGTGCAATCCAGTTAAGTGTAAAGTCACTCCATCCCATTGATGAACTTAACAAAGCCCATAGAACGCCTAATATTAATCCGATTATAATTTGAATTGCTAGAGATGGCTTTTTCATGAGGGTAGCTTGTTAGATTAATCTAATTTGGTTTAATAATATTTTAAATAAAGTTCAAATATCATTTTTTATTTACAATCCAAACACCTGTAAGGATTACCATCATTCCTAAAAAATGATTTAAAAGTAAAATTTCGCCAAATAATAAACCCCATGCAAGAGCAACAATTGGAATTGCATATGTCGTAGATGCAGCAAAAATTGGAGTGGTAATTGATATCAGTTTGTTAAAAAATACCATTGCCAAAGATGTGGCTACAATTCCTAAAAAGATTATTGAAATAAATGGTGTCCAAACAAAAGAATTATACTCGAATTTTCCCGCAAAATCTGTAAATAAGAGAATAAATATCGAGGGCACGCTTGCCCCAAGCATAGCGAATAGAGTGATTGCCCGGGGAGAGAGGTGATTCAATTTTGCAATAGAGTTAATGCTTACCCCATAGCATGCTGCGCCAAATAATGCTAAGAGGATATAAGGCCAATTATATCCTACTATAGAATTAGTATCAAAGGGATTAATTAGAATTAATGTTCCTAACATGCCTATGCTAACGCCCAGAATTTTCAGAGGTTTAAGTTTTCTCCCATATATAAACAAACCAACTAAAAGAGTAAATAGTGGTGTCATGGAATTTGTTATTCCCACTATTCCTGAGGGGATATAGTTAATCGCAATCGGAAATAGCACATAAGGAATTGAATTACCTAAAATTGCGATTACAATAAGATGAGGAATATCTGATCTTCGAAATTCTTTAAAGCATGGATAAGCGAAAATCAAAGTAAATAACGCAGCAAAAATAATTCTTGCAGCTCCTATCTGGATGGCGCTAAACCCTTGCAGAGCATGTTTCATGATAATAAAGGAAGATCCCCAAATAAAAACGAGACTAAAAAAAATGATCCAGGGTAAGAATTTGGTTTTCATAAGGCGGCAAAGGTAGATTACCTTTGTAGTGATGCGTCAACCACCTTCAACATTATGGACTTTTATGTTAAGACGATTGTTACAGATGTCTATAACATTGACTTTCCTTGTTATTCTAGCTGGGTCGATAGTTAGAATGACTGGTAGCGGTATGGGTTGTCCAGATTGGCCAAAATGTTTTGGTTTAATAATTCCACCTACAAATATTAATCAGGTTTCTTGGTCTCCAAATTTATTTTTTAGTGAGGGACAAATGGTAATTAAAGATCATGAATTATTAGTTGCAAATAAATCATTTAGTGCGGGTTTAGAATTTAATCCTTCTAATTGGAAAAGCTATGAGCGTCATGATTATGCAATATTTAATCCTGTTCACAC
The DNA here is from genome assembly GCA_913009655.1 of uncultured Cryomorphaceae bacterium. Taxonomy (GTDB): domain Bacteria; phylum Bacteroidota; class Bacteroidia; order Flavobacteriales; family Schleiferiaceae; genus TMED14. The sequence continues at coordinate 98,389 of CAJVWI010000001.1, read as the reverse complement.
ATGGATTGAATATATTAATAGGCTCCTTGGGGCATTACTTGGAATACCTATTTTACTTGCTTCAATTTTTATTTTTTTCCGATATCGTTCTCATCCAAAATGGTCATTAACTATGCTAGCTATTCTCTGCATGCTTTTATTTGAAGCATGGCTTGGTAAAGTTGTTGTTGATGGCAATCTCATTCCACATCAGATAACATTTCATCTGGCAGGCGCGTTTATAATTTTAGCGTTGCTTGCTTTAATATATCGCAGTGTAAGTTCCGAATGGGAAACTCATGCCTTTGTTGCTGAAAGAAATATTCAGGATTTAGCAAAAAACAGGAGTAAAGCTTTAAGAATTTACATTTTGATTTCTATTTTACTGGGAATTCAAATTATTCTAGGCACTCAGGTGAGAGAAGAAGTTGATGTGCTAATGAAAACTTTTGGTGTAGGGGCTTCAAGATTAGGATGGGTAGGTAAATTGAGTTCAATCGTGCTAGTACATCGAAGTTTTTCGCTTGTAATGCTTCTTTTTTCCTTTTATCTTCTAAAATTATCAGAAGGTCTGGCTGGTTTGCGTTTTAGAGCTGGCATCATTTTAATGATTTTTATATTAGAGGCTACTTTGGGCGCAGCGATGTATTATTTTGATATTCCTAAAATAATACAACCGATACATATTGTTCTCAGCGCAATAGCATGGTTTTTAATAATAGATGGGTCCTTTAAATCTTGGTTAATGATTCGCGACTTCAAATAAGATTTGGATGCTTTAAATATCTGAATTCCAATAAATTGATTCCATAATAGTTATTACTTCCTGCTCAAGAAATTCGTTTATGGGTTTTAAAGAATCAGGATTAGGTTGAGCATAAATGTATGCCGCTCCACGAATAAAATTGGATATACTATCAGTCGCAAAAAATTGAATACTGGATGCTGTATTTCCAAAAATACGAAAGATCATTCCATTTACATTTCTTTCAGAATTTACGTAGTTTTTTTGATCAATACCCTCTGCTACTATAGAGTGTTTAAAAGTCATTTTATGTGCATCGTCAATTAATTGGGATAAGTTTCCATTGATAGTTTTATGTGTGATCTGGATTCTGCCATTGCAAAAAGGATAAAATATATCTCCCCAGCCCAATTCTGATTTATTAATCCAATATCCATTGCTACTGTGAATGAAGTTAAATGGCAAATTAAGATTATTTAATTTTAGTTCTATCAAGCTGTCTTTGGGAATTGTAAGTCTCATAAAACCAGATGGTCTTAGATCTGCAGAGCTTGGAGATGACGAAAAGAAAAGATGAAAAATATTTGCTGTAAAGGCAACAACAAAAAATAGGATTGCTGTGGAAATAAATTTAGTTTTCATTTTCAATTAATTTCACTTTTACACGAACAATCCTGCGAACATCTGCAGCTTCAACGGTCCATTTTATTGGACCAATAATGAGTGATTCGCCCTTTAATGGCATTCGCCCAAGTTGCTCTAATAATATCCCTGCTACTGTATCTGCCTCGCCTCTATATTCTTCTAGGATCTCAGGACTTATGTTTAAAACGCGGTAGAGATCTGTTAATTGAGCTCTTGCCTCAAATACAAAAGTAGAATTGTCCAATTGAGAATAAAGTCGTTCATCAGAATCAAATTCATCACGAATTTCTCCGACAATTTCTTCCATAACATCTTCCAAGGTGGTAATTCCTGAGATACCTCCAAATTCATCTACAACCACAGCCATATGCATTTTTTTTTGTCGGAAGTCACCTAATAAATCATCAATTTTCATGTTCTCTGTAACGAAAAAAGCAGGTCTCAGTAGTTCTGCCCATTTAAATTCATGAGAAGCATCTAAATGGTTAAGTAGATCTTTTGCATGTAAAATTCCTGATATGCTATCAAGACTCTCTTGAAATATTGGAATTCTTGAATACCCATTTTCAGAAACTGATTTTAAAACCATCTTGATGTCAAGATCAGAATTAATTGCAAAGATATCCTGGCGTGGTGTCATTATTTGTTTGACACTCGTTGATCCAAACTTTACGATTTCTCTCAAAAGTCTTTGCTGTTCAGGTGTTGTTGCTTCCTCTGAGGTTAAATCTAAAGCCTCTTCAAGCTCATTAACTGTTAGAGACTTCGTTTTGCTAAAACGATCGATATAGCGAGACGATTTTACCAAAGCCATGCTTATTGGATTAAAAAATTTAATTGCATTTTGAATAAATTTAGAACTAGTCATAGTCCAATTAAGTCCATTATTCGTAGCATACGTTTTGGGAATAACTTCACCAAAAACGAGTATTAAAGTGGTGATAAAAAATGTTTGAATTCCTAATGCTAATAATGGATAATCTTCCAAATTGAAAATCAAACTTGTTGCCAATGTTGACAATAAAATCAGTCCGAGATTGAATAAATTATTGAGAATTAATAATGTTGCCAGCAATGTCTCTGGAGATTTGAGGACTTCCAAAACTCGTTTTGAAGAAATCGATTTATGTTCGCCTAACTCGACTTTTTGATTTGGTGAAAGTGAAAAATAAGCCACTTCTGATGCAGAGGTGAATGCAGAACCAATCAATAATAACAACATCGCAATAAGGTGAAAAATAACTTCACTGGGAAAGGGGTGAAAAATTGATGAAAAAAAGAAGGGTTCGGGGTTCAATTATAATGATTTAGATCAATGTACTGGATATGTTAAAACGGCAAATAATTATTTTGATTATCGCCAGCCATTTGCGAATTTACATCATTTTCATTACTGATGTTCGGCTCCAAGATTCTTATAGAGATAGTAGCTATTTAAAATTATATCTGGTGTTGCTATTTTCATCTGTTCATTGCCTAGATCTCATTATACCTTGAATGAATATTTTGTCTTCATTTAAGGCATCACTCCAAAACCTCTGTTAATCTATGTGATTGAAAATAATTTTGAGCCATTCGGTGATCTTTTTTTAACCCTTTTTATCTGTGTAATTTCTGATTTATTGATGGGGAGTTTTATTTTTTTATCAAAATTTATTCTTTCAGTGTCTATTCCTAGGTTATCTACCAGTCTCGATTTATTTATGCAACCCGCATTTTATTTAAAGATATTAAATCTCAAAAGTAACTTTTTTCACTTAATATTTTTATTATTGGGGCAGGAAAGGCTAGTCTTTTCAAATCTTGTTCAGAGAACCATTGTATTTCTTTATTCTCAGGAAATGTATCCCCGATCCAGTATGTGAAATAAAGATTCATTTTCCTGTGGGATAAAAGATGTTTTAGATATTTAATATTACTCTCATCAATATTTTTATTTGTCTTGGCTAACTCCCAATCTTCAGGAATTAATTCCAAGGGTGTCCAAAGTCCGCCCCATATTCCACTTTTTGGACGTCTAATTAAACCATATTTCTCGCCCCTCTTCAGAAGCACGTAAAATTTTTCTATTTCTTTAATTTTTATAGATTTTAATTTCACAGGGAACTCATGTTGGATACCAGATCTTCTTGAAATACAATTTTCCTCGAGAGGGCATTCTGGGCAATTTGGGTTTTTAGGTTTACATATAGTTGAGCCAATATCCATTATGGCTTGATTACTATCTCCCGGACTCTTGTTAGATATTAGAGGTAACGCCAGGGTCCATATGTCTTTAATTGTTGATCGCTTTTCAATTGGAGAACTCATTGCAAAGAGTCTAGAATAAACTCGAAATGCATTTCCATCAAGTGCAGGGGTCACTTCCCCAAAGCAGATCGAGGATATGGCAGCTGCTGTATATGGTCCTATCCCTGGGATTTTTAATAGTTCTGAAGATGTTTTTGGAAATTGACTTTCATATTTAGATACTAAAATATGCGCTGCTTTATATATATTTCTCGCTCGGCTGTAATATCCCAAACCTGACCATAAAGCTAATATTTCGCTCTCTTTAGCCATCGAAAGACTCTTCACATCGGGAAATTCCCTTAAGAAATTCTCCCAATATTTGAGGCCCTGATCTATCCGGGTTTGTTGTAGTATTATCTCACTTAACCATATTGCATACGGGTCTTTTGTTCTTCGCCATGGCAATGAGCGTCCATGATTATCAAACCACTTTATTAGATCTGTTTGAATTTTATTTATCATAATTGTTGAATCACTCACAATTGCCTAACTTTGCGCCCGCTAATTTAAACCCATTTTTAGGGCTCACATAAAAAATAATTCAACATGACAAAAGCGGATATTGTTACTCGCATAGCAGATAGAACTGGCATGGAAAAGTCAGATGTTTTAGCCGTTGTAGAAAATTTCATGCGAGAAGTAAAGACTAACATGGAGTCTGGAGAAAACGTATATTTGAGAGGTTTTGGAAGTTTTGTTTTGAAAAAGCGAGCTGAAAAGACTGGTCGCAACATATCAAAGAATACAACTCTAATAATTCCTGCTCATTACATTCCAGCCTTTAAGCCTGCAAAGACTTTTGCTGAAAGCGTAAAAAGTAATGTTTCAGTAAATAAATAAATCAGATCAAATGAAACGTTCGCGAACATTAGCAATTGGATTAGTAGGCATCATAATGGCTGCTGTTCTATTGTTTCCGAACGTTTTGAAAGAGACAGAAAAGAGTATTGAAAAATTAAGCCCTTTGGATGAAAAAGTTCAAGTTGCTGTGGAGATGATCGAGTCGGGAAATGGTAATCCCATGGAAGCTATTTTTTCTCTTAGAGAAGTAATTGATACGGATTCAAATCATCGAGATGCTCAATTTTATCTTGGTCAATTTTCTGTAATGTCTGGTCAATGGGGCAAGGCGGTAAATCGTTTTCTAAAAGTTCTAAGAATTGATCCTTCTGATGCTTATGCTTTGGAATCTTTAGCTATAGCTCGATTTCAGCAAGGATATACAGAAGTTGCCATTAAAGATCTGGTGTTTTTTTTAGAAGAATATCCAAACTCATCCCGCGATTCCGAATTGAGAGCTCTTTTAGCGAGTTATCAAGGGGAAAGTCAATCGGAATCCGATAAAGTTCAATGATTGTTTCATTTAAATAAATAAAATATGCCTAGCGGTAAAAAAAGAAAGCGCCACAAGATGGCAACCCACAAAAGGAAAAAGCGCTTGCGCAAGAACCGACATAAGAAGAAATAAATATAAATAATTATGCGTACCGAGTTAATCATTCAAGCGAATGAGTCGAACGCAGTTATTTCTCTTCTCAAAGATGGTCGTTTAGTTGAGCTAGTCAATGAAAATGCAAAACAGCAGTTTTCGGTTGGCGATGTGTATTTAGGTCAGGTGCGAAAACTCGCAACTAGTTTAAATGCCGCTTTTATAGATGTAGGATATGAAAAAGATGCTTTTCTACACTATCATGACTTAGGGCCACAAATTTCTTCATGGTTATCCTTTAATAAAAAAGTTCATCTCGGAAAACAGTCATCAAACATTGCTGATTTCGGGTTACTTCCCCTAATAAACAAGGACGGGGAGATGGAGAACACCATTAAGTCAGGAGATGAAATCCTGATTCAAGTGGTAAAGGAACCCATTTCGACTAAAGGTCCAAGGGTTACATCTGAGATATCGATTGCAGGACGATTTATCGTTTTGGTGCCGTTTACGGATAGAATATCCGTTTCTCAGAAGATCCGCGAAAGAAAAGAGAAAGATAGACTGCGTAAGCTTGTTCAATCCATACGTCCAAAAGGTTTTGGTGTGATAGTTCGCACTGTTGCTGATGGCGCATCCGCTGAAGATTTAAAGGCTGATTTAGCCGATTTATTGAAAAGGTGGAAAATTTTGCATAGAAATCTTCGTAATGCAAAACCACGCAAGTGTGTTTTACAAGAGATGGACAGGGCAAGTGCATACTTGCGAGATGTATTTAATGATTCTTTTGATCAAATAGTCGTAGATGACCAAAGTCTGCATGCTGAAATTAAAGAATTTATCGAATCTATCGCTCCAGAAAAATCTTCAATTGTTAAGTTTCATAATTCATCTGTTCCGATTTTTCAGCAATATGGTGTTGATAGACAGCTGAAATCTGCATTTGGCAGAACCGTTAATATGGGTAAGGGAACTTATTTGATTATTGAGCATACTGAAGCAATGCATGTAATTGACGTTAACAGCGGAAATAGATCGAGTAAAGGAGAAAGCCAAGAAGAAAATGCTTTGGCTGTTAATATAATGGCAGCTGAAGAAATTGGTCGTCAACTGCGGTTACGTGACATGGGCGGTATAATTTGTATTGATTTTATTGATATGAATACTGCTGAGCATCGTAAGGCTTTATTTGAAAAAATGAAGGAAGTCATGTCTGTTGATCGGGCTCGTCATAAGATATTGCCTCCGTCAAGATTTGGGTTGATCGAAATCACAAGACAAAGAGTTAGACCTGCTCAGAGAATTGAAACTAAGGAAGAAAACCCTGACTCTCTGGTTGAAGCTCCAATCACCATGATTACGGCACTTGAGCAAAAATTTGATCAAATCGTTGGGCGTATGAAATCAAAAGGAAGAAACGAGACTATATTTCTTCATGTACATCCTTTCATTCATGCATATTTAACAACAGGATATCTATGGAATCGCCGATTTAAAAAATGGTCACGCTCATATGGAATGAAATTACAAGTTGTTGAAAGAGATGCCTTTAAAATGTTGGAGTATCGTTTCGCAGATTCAAAAAATAGAAAAATGGGCTAATTTTTTTTTTAAAAATAAATTTATGCTAAAGCGGTAAATATCCGCTTTAGCTATTTTTAAAAGATTATGTTTAAGAGTAAAATTTTTTTTGACTTTGAAATTGCCAAGACGGCAATCCGAAAATATTGTTCGTTTCAGGAGAGATGTCAGAGTGAAGTGAAAATTAGATTGGCCCAAATGGGCTTAACTAGTGATGTCATAGATAATATATTATCGGACTTGATTTTGGAAGGTTATCTATCTGAAGAAAGGTATTCTCGTGCCTATGCAAGAGGAAAATTTAATATTAAAAAATGGGGACGAATAAAGATTCAGCAATCCCTCATCTCGAAAGGAGTGACCTCCAAATGTATAAAAATTGGACTTTCAGAAATTGATGACATAGAATACAGAAATTGTCTGGATATTTTAATTTCTAAGCGGTTGCTAATTACTCACACGAAATATAGTCAATCAGCATTATTAAAATATTTTCAAAATAGAGGTTTTGAAAATGATTTAATACTTGACTTACTTCAGGAAAAAGTTGATAGACCCTCGAATAAATCTTGAATATGTTTTTCTTTAATATCGAGGTGCGTAACAATTCTCATCCAGTCTTTATCCATTAGTATGATAAGAATATTTCTTAAAAGCAAGTGATTATGGAGGTCAATAGTGCTTGTTGAATTCTTAACTCTGAATAATACAATGTTACTTTGAACCGGTTTTATTTCAGCTATAAAATCAAGTTGACTCAATTTGATAAATATTCTTTGAGCCAAATCATGATCTAATGATAAACGGTTAATGTTATTTTCTAAGGCATAAATTCCTGCTGCAGCGAGATAACCGCTTTGTCGCATTCCTCCCCCAAACCTTTTCCTAACTCTTTTTCCCTGAGATATGAAGTCTTTATTTCCTAAAAGTAAAGATCCTACTGGAGCTCCAAGTCCCTTGCTTAAGCATATCGATATAGTATCAAAAAAGTTATAGTCTTCTGAAGATTCATTATCCCTGACAATTGCGTTAAATACTCTTGCTCCATCTAAATGATAGTTGAGGCCATTAGATCGCGCTATGGCAGCTAAGTCTTTAAGTAAAGCGACTCCCAAGCATGTCCCACCTCCTTTATTAGATGTATTTTCCACGACTACTAGGCTACTTTGAGCTGCATGTACATCAATTTCGGGTTGGATAAGACGTTTGATATCTTCAGGAAAAATTCTTCCATAGTTATCACCACCTGTTCTGATTTGAACTCCTGAATTAAATGCCACACCACCGCCTTCATAGTTGTAAATATGCGATAGTGGCGAGCAGATTAATTCCTCACCGGGTCTGCAATGCACATTTATGGCAATTTGATTAGTCATGGTTCCGGAAGGACAAAATAATCCTGATTCCATTCCAAACATCTCAGAGGCTATGCTTTCTAATCGCTTGACGGTTGGATCATCTCCCAATACATCATCTCCAATAGGTGCCTTGGTCATTGCATCCAGCATATCCTTTGTTGGTTTTGTTACCGTATCTGAACGAAAATCCGCTGTTGTATTTTCCATGGTACCAAGGTAGTCATCGCCTTACTTTTGTCATATGGTTTCAAACGATCAACTAAAAGATTTTAAATCTCGATTAATAGTTCTAAAGAATTTTATTAGACCTGATGAGCGTAAAATAAAATTACAAAATGAAGAAGAACTAACAATTGACCCTGATTTTTGGAAGGATTCAGCAAGAGCTGAATTAGTGATGAAAAATATCCGAGAAATGAAATATTGGATTCAGGGATATGAGAAGATTGTATCTCTTTTTGGAGAAGTAGAATTGTCACTAGACTTCTTTAAAGAGGGTGGTCTTTCAGAATTAGAAGTTGATCAAGCAGTTCAAAAATTAGAAGTAGAGCTTGGTGATATGGAATTCAGAAATATGTTATCCGGAGAAGAAGATAAATTATCCTGCGTTATACAAATTACTGCAGGTGCGGGAGGGACTGAGTCTTGCGACTGGGCTGGAATGTTGATGAGAATGTATTTAAGATGGGCAGAGCGCAATAATCATAAAGTTAGAGAGTTGAACTTTCAAGAAGGTGATGTTGCAGGTGTGAAAACAGTAACTCTGGAAATTGATGGAGACTATGTTTTTGGCTATTTAAAAGGAGAAAATGGTGTTCATCGACTAGTTAGAATTAGTCCTTTTGATAGCAATGCAAAAAGACATACATCATTTGTTTCAGTATATGTTTACCCACTTGTAGATGATACAATTGAAATTGAAATCAATCCTGCAGATATTGAAATTACAACTGCACGTTCAAGTGGTGCTGGAGGACAAAACGTAAACAAAGTAGAAACCAAAGTACAATTAAACCATAAACCATCTGGTATTCAGATTCAGTGCTCCGAAACCCGCTCACAGCACGATAATCGTTCAAGAGCAATGCAGATGTTGAAATCTCAACTTTATGAAATTGAGCTCCAAAAAAAATTAGCTAAGCGGAACGATATTGAAGCTGGAAAAATGAAAATTGAATGGGGATCCCAGATTCGTAATTATGTACTTCACCCGTATAAACTAGTAAAAGATGTGCGAACTGCTTTGGAGTCTACGGATCCAGATTCTGTTCTTGATGGTAATATTGAGGGTTTTTTGAAAGCTTATTTGATGGCTGACGGTACGGCAAATAAGGGTCTTGATAATGAATAGCTCATTGAATTAAATACTTTAAGATATACCCGAGTGCATTACTCACTTTTGTAACTTCGAGGTCATGCCAAATCAGTTACTATCAAGATATTTATTTTTCATTTTTATAATTGGCAGTTTAAATGCCCAGGTAACTATTCATGATCGGGCCCTAGGTCAATTCATTCCAAATAAAGGTCAATGGCCAAATGAAGTAAATGCCCAACTTCATACTGATAATGCAAGAATCTGGATTCTTAAAGATGGTCTGAGATTTTCTCTAAGGGGCCCAGGAGAATATGACACAAATGATTTTTATGTATTTACTGAGAGATTTGAGGGTTCTCTAGAAGGTAAATGGATATCTATGGAGCCAACAAAAAGCTCATTTAATTATTTTATATCTGGAACAAAAGAAATAGCTAAAGTTGGCGGATTTAGAAAAGGACGAATGGAAAATCTCTATCCTGGCGTTTCTCTAATTTTTGAGCTTAATGAATTTGGAGAATTAAAGACAACATGGGTTAGTGATGAACCAAATCAATTGAATGCCTTAGGAAGTCGTTTTGAAGGGGTTGACGGTATTCAATCTAAGTCTAGCCATCTTTCAATTGATTTGCCTGTAGGTCAGTTAATTATAGATTGTCCTATGGCAAAGACTCGAAAAGGATCATCGAAGGTGCATTGGCGAAATACAGATAGAGGTTGGCGCCCAGTTTCGAAAAAATCAATTCTTATCGATCCAGTTTATCATTTTTCAACATTTTCAGGCTCGATAAGTGATAATTTTGGTTACACGGCAACATATGATAATAAGGGCAGAACATGGGCTGGAGGTATAGTTTTTGGTGGACAATTTCCATATTTTAATGGAATTCAAAGTTCATTTGCTGGTGGTGCAACGGATGTAGTACTAATGTTATTTTCGTCAGATGGGACTGGCTTGGTATCAGGAACTTTTTTTGGCGGAAATAATAGAGAACAACCGCATTCAATGATGGTTTCTCCAGACGGAGATTTATATGTTTTTGGAGTTTCGGGATCAGATAATCTTGCTGTGTCTGCAAATGCTTACGATAGTTCTTTTAACGGCGGAAGTTCTATTTATGGGGGTGGGCAGACTTTTAACTCTGGGACAGATATATTTATTCTTCGTTTGGATTCTACTGGATCCATAAAAAAAAGTATGACTTATATCGGAGGGTCTGGAAATGATGGCATTAATGAATTAGGAACTTTAAATTATGGAGATGAGGCGAGAGGTGAAATATTAACAACATCAAATGGCGTTTATATTGCGTCTAGCTCTAAATCAATGGATTTTCCAAATACAAATGGAAGTAATTTAGGTGGGATTCAAGACGGTATTCTGATTAAAATGAGTTTGGGGCTTGATACCTTGTTTTGGTCTTCTTACTACGGGGGCTCAAGTATTGATGCTTTATTTGGACTAGTCGATTTATCAACTCAAAATGAAGACCATTTATTTGCAGTGGGTGTTTCTAAATCCGATGGTCTTGCGGATTCAATATCATTTCAACCTCAAAGAGCTGGTGCTGAAGATGCATGGATCATTCGAGTTGATATAAATAATGGAAGCCTTGAAAAAAGCACCTATTTTGGAGGAGTAGATGCGGATTATGGTTTTTTAGTTGCGCATAATAAAATTGGATCTTTTAACGCCGTTGGGGACTCTAATTCCATTGTTATAGTTGGAAATAATAAGAGTAATTTAACTTCTATAAATAGTTCTTGGTCTCAATCATCGTCATCTCAATATTTTCTTTGGTCTAACAGTGATTTAGACTCTATTTGTCGGATACAAACATTTGGGAGTGGTACTTTAATTGATCAGAATGTTTCTCCTACAGCCTTAATGGTCGATGAGTGCGGTAGTCTTTATTTTTCTGGATGGGGAGGGGCTACAAATACTGGAGGTACAACTAATGGTCTTTTTTGCACAACAGATGCGCTGCAAAAAAATACTGATGGTAGTGATTTTTATTTCCTAGTCATAGGAAATGATAGTTACCCAGTATACGCTAGCTATTTTGGAGATCTCAATGCTTCTGAACATGTAGACGGTGGGACTTCGCGTTTTGACCCCAATGGGGTTATTCATCAAGCGATTTGTGCAGGGTGCGGCGGAAATTCAAATCTTCCAGTATTTCCTCATAATGCTTATTCCACCACAAATGGCTCGACTAATTGTAATATGGCTGCAGTCCAAATAGCTTTTGAAATGCAAAAAGTAGATTTGAAGCTATCTTTAAACGTAGATACAATTTGTAGTGGCTCAGTTGCTGAAATATTAGGACAGGCATCTAGATGTGATTCCACTTTTATTTCATGGGGAGATGGTCAAACCTTATCGAGTATCTCACCAATAGGGGAAAATCATGAATTTAGTCAACCTGGATTTTATACTATTTCAATTTATGGAAAGGACTTTTTATGTGGAACTGATATATTAATGAACCTATCGATTTATGTAACTGCTCCGACACCCCCTAGCGCAATAATGGATATATATTTTGACTCTTGCGACGCCTCATCTTCTATTTTTTTGGTTCCTTCTGACAGTGCTAAAGGAGATTTGTTTCATGTTTTTTGGGGAGACGGAGCGGATGCATATTATTTAGATAATGATTCAATTTTTCATTTTTATAATGAAGTTTATGTTCCAATTGAATTGACAGTAGTGGCCTTGGATACAATCTGTGATTTGACCGATTCGGTATCATATTCAATTAAATATCGAGAGCCTTTAGGGAAGATAGATTTAAAAATAACGGTAAATCCATGTACTTCGGTGCCAACAGTGTTTGCTCAAGGCGCTGCTAAAAATTCAACCAAGATATTTTGGTATCCAAATGGATTTTCTTCTACTCCCCTAACTGGAGCAGAAGTAATATGGGACTTGCCCTCACCAGGTCAGTATTCAGTGGATATTGTTATTTGGGATAGCATATGTTCAATTTGGGATTCAACGATGGTAACTTATAATTCTATTTCCCCTAATGGAGATTCGATTATTTTTCCAAATGTATTTACTCCAAATAATGATGGTTATAATGATTTTTTAAAATTATCATCTTCTGGGGCATCAAGTATTTCAGATTTTCATTTTGAGGTCTACAACAGATGGGGTCAAAGAGTTTACGCCACCCAAGATCCTAGATTTCTTTGGGACGGGCGCTTTAAGAATAAGAATTTGTCCTCTGGAGTATATTTTTGGTTGTCCAAGTGGACAACCATTTGCGGTTCATCTGGGCGATCTCATGGGGACGTTATTATTAATACTCATTGAATTGATTAAATAAATGAAAGCAATAATTTACCACAATAATAGATGTGCAAAAAGTAGAGAGGCAATTATATATCTGAAAAATTTAAATTTTGAATTGGAAATAGTAGAATATTTAAATTCTCCTCTAAGCTATTTGCAATTGGATAACTTAATTCGGCTCCTTCAGGTTTCGCCAATCGATATTATTCGAAAAAATGAAAATGATTGGAAGTCAAATTTTGCTGAGAGTGAACTCCAGGATGAAGAATTAATATATGCAATACTCGAGTATCCTAAATTAATGCAGAGACCAATTGTTGTTATCGGGAATAGGGGTGTCGTAGCTAGGCCAATATCTTTGATTGAAAACTTGTTGAAAGGCTAGTTTTTTTTCTTGAGGTTAACACATATCTTCAGGCCTAACCCAGGCATCAAATTCTTCTTTTGTTAAAAACTCCAATTCTATTGCCGCATTGCGTAATGTGATATTCTTATCATATGCTGTTTTCGCAATTTTAGCTGACTTATCATATCCGATATGTGTATTTAGAGCAGTTACTAACATCAATGAGTTGTCTAAATGATTTTTAATAATCTCGCGATTGGCTTTAATACCTCTTACACATTTGTCTGCAAAACTCATACTAACATCACCAATTAGTCTTCCGCTTTGAAGAACATTTGAAACAATCATAGGTTTAAAAACATTCAGCTCAAAATGACCGGATGCACCGCCAATATTTACAGCCACATCATTTCCCATTACTTGAGCAGCAACCATAGTAATAGCTTCTGGTTGAGTAGGGTTTACTTTTCCAGGCATAATGGATGATCCAGGCTCATTATTTGGAATACTTATTTCTCCAATTCCTGACCTTGGCCCAGAGCATAGCATTCTTATATCATTTCCTATCTTGAAAAGTGATACTGCTATACGTTTCAGGGCACCTGATAGCTCTACCATTGCATCATGCGAAGCAAGAGCTTCAAACTTATTTGGGGCACTTACAAAAGGCATTTTTGTTAGTTCTGCGATTTTTGTTGCAACTTTTTCTGAATAGCCTTTTGGCGTATTTAAGCCAGTGCCAACCGCTGTTCCTCCCAGAGCTAATTCTTGAACCATAACAGTGGCATTGTCTAGCGCTCTGATTCCGTTGTCTAATTGTTTTACATATCCACTAATTTCTTGACCCAAAGTAAGGGGAGTGGCATCCATAAAATGGGTTCTTCCCGTTTTTACAATGTCCTTAAATTCTAATGCCTTTTTGTTCAGGGTATTTCGCAGATGAACAAGGCCTGGTCTAGTTATATTAACTGCTTGACTGTAACATGCGATATGCATAGCAGTAGGAAAAGTATCATTTGAAGATTGTGATTTATTTACATCGTCATTTGGGTGCAATATTTTTATCGCATCAGTTAGCTTTCCACCATTAATCTCATGGGCTCGATTAGCAATCACTTCATTGCAGTTCATGTTGGTCTGAGTTCCAGAACCAGTTTGCCAGATGACAAGCGGAAACTGTTCATCTAATTTTCCTTCTATTATTTCTTCACAAACTTGACTAATTAAATCTGATTTGTTTCTATCTAATACACCAAGCTCGGAATTTGTTATTGCAGCTGCTTTTTTTAGATATGCAAAGGCATGAATAATTTCTTTAGGCATACTACCTTCAGTTCCAATTCTGAAATTGTTTCGTGATCTCTCAGTCTGTGCTCCCCAGTAGGCGTTTAATGGAACATTAACTGGACCCATTGAGTCGTTTTCAGTTCGCGTTTTCATAGCAAAAAATTAAAATTCAAAATATAATTTCAAGTAATACAAATGTAGGGCCTAATAAGAAGTCAGTTTGAACTGTATATTTGTAAAAAATAAAACTGCATCTACAATGGCTAAATTTATTGGTTTTCTTATTGCTTTATTGATTATTCTTACTGGGTTTAGCATGCTTCTTTTTCTTGGTCTATTCGTTGGTTATTGGCTTACCCTTGTCGGTTTAGAGCAGTTTGCGCCTAAAATGCTTTACAAATGGATTGGGCACAAACCAGAAAGTGATTCCTGAAATTAGCTCACTACATTGACTAAACTTGATCCTCGCCTAATTTCATTTTAACATCTGTAACAAATCTTTTTATGTCTTGCTCGCTTTTTTTCGGGCAAATGAGTAGTCGATTATCTGATTGCACAATAATATAATCCTCGAGCCCTTCAACTACAGCTACCATTTCTTTTGGTAGGGAAAAGATGTTTCCCGAAGAACCGTATGTAAATACATTATTTGTTACGCCTGCATTTTCATTCTTATCCTTCTGACTCTGTAAATAAACGGCTCCCCAGGACCCTAAATCACTCCATCCGAAGTCTCCTGGAAGAACATAAACCTGAGCAGCTTTCTCCAGAATACCATAGTCAATGGATACATTAGGACATTGGGGATAAATAGTTTCTAGAAAATCAATTTCTTCTGAACTATTTAGTTTGTCCCAGCCCTTGTCAAAAGCGCTATACATATCAGGCATGTGTTTTTCAAAGGCACTTAATATGGCGTTTGAATTCCAAATGAATATTCCAGAATTCCATAAAAATTCTCCGGTAGCCAGAAATGATTTTGCTAACTCTAGTTGAGGCTTTTCTGTAAAAGTCTTTACTGTTTTAATCTCCTTGTCGAAGTTGTGTTCTTCAGATTTAAATTGGATATAACCATATCCAGTTTCAGGTTTATTTGGCGAAATTCCAATTGTTAATAGAAGATTGTTAACAGAAGTTGTGGATAACCCAAGTTTGATAATTCTTGTAAACTCTGATTCGTTAGTTATTAAATGATCAGCAGGTGTTATGATAAAATTCGCTAATGGGTCACGCTTCTTCAATTTAAAAGCCGCTAGAGCGATACAAGGGGCTGTATTTCTTCTCAATGGTTCAGATATGATATTCTCGTCTAGAACCTCTGGAAGTTGTTGTAAACAGATTTTTTTGTAATCAGACTTAGTTACAACAAGAATATTTTCTGTTGGAACAACAGAAGATATTCTTCTAAAGGTTTGTTGCAATAGGCTCTCACCTGTATTCAAGATATCAAGGAATTGCTTTGGCTTTTCAGACGTACTAGTTGGCCAAAATCGGCTACCAACCCCTCCAGCCATTATTATTGCGTAATTATGCTCCATTGCTTTTTTATAAAATCCTTTAAAGGTAAAAACAATAAGGGTTGTACATTTGTTTTTTCTTATACCTTCATGAAAAACATAATTCTTTTTGGCCCCCCCGGGGCAGGTAAGGGTACTCAGAGCGAGTTCCTAGTCGAGGAGTTTGGATTTGTACATCTCAGTACTGGTAATATCTTCAGACATAATATTTTGAATAAAACAGAATTAGGTGTTTTAGCCAAAAAGTATATCGATGAGGGGAGACTCGTTCCAGATTCATTAACTATTAATATGCTTAAATCTGAATTTCTTAAATATTCAGATTCTGTGGGTTTCTTATTTGATGGTTTTCCAAGGACTGAAGCTCAAGCTAAGGCATTAGATGAATTTCTTGGGCAAGAAGATTTAAAAATTACTGCGATGATTAGTTTAGAAGTTCCAGATGAAGAGCTATTGTCTAGATTGTTAGAGCGTGGAAAATCTTCAGGCCGCCCTGATGATGCCAACTCTGAAGTTATAGGAAACAGATTACGAGTTTATCACAAGGAGACAGCTATTGTTCAGCGTTACTATGAAAAACAAAGAAAGCATATTGTTGTAAATGGTTTAGGTTCTGTTGAACAAATATCTAGTGTTTTAAAAGCAGAAATAGGTCACTTTTGATAGCATCCGATGGCAGATAATAACTTCATAGATTACGTAAAAATATATTGTGCGTCTGGCAAAGGCGGAGCAGGGTCTGCGCACCTTTATCGCGCACGCGGAGTTCCAAAAGGCGGCCCAGACGGTGGCGATGGTGGTCGGGGTGGACATATTGTGCTCCAAGGAAGTCCTCAGATGTGGACACTTTTACATCTTAAATACAAAAAACATATAAAGGCACTTCCTGGAGGCGGGGGAAGTCGAAATGATAGACATGGAGCCGATGGAGAAGATGTCATGATAAATGTGCCTTTAGGAACTTTGGTAAAGAATGCAGATACTGGTGAAGTGCTTTTTGAAATAACTCAAGACGGTGAAAGAAAAAAACTACTTCCTGGAGGTCGTGGTGGACTTGGAAACACTCAATTTAAGAGCCCAACAAACCGGACTCCAACTAATGCTCAACCTGGAGAGGAAGGTAAAGATGGTTGGTTTATTTTAGAACTAAAAGTTTTAGCTGATGTTGGCTTAGTTGGCTTGCCTAATGCAGGGAAATCCACACTTTTAAGTGTTGTTTCAGCTGCAAAACCTGAAATTGCAGATTATCCATTTACTACTTTAGTTCCCAATTTAGGAGTTGTTTCTCACAGGGGATACAATTCATTTATTATTGCTGATATTCCAGGAATTATTGAGGGAGCAAGCGAAGGAAAAGGCTTGGGACATCGATTTTTGAGACATATCGAGCGAAATTCAATATTGCTTTTTCTTATTCCTGCAGATTCTCAAGACCATTTAAAGGAATACAATACCTTACTAAGTGAATTACAGAATTACAATTCTGAACTAAGTAATAAGAGGAAAATATTGGGTATTTCAAAATCTGACATGATGGATGATGAATTGAAAATAGAAGTATTGGCTACGTTGCCATCAGATATACCTCATATTTTTTTTAGTTCTATAAGCGGAGAAAATATATTAAAAATGAAAGATTTGTTGTGGGAAGCTTTGAATCCTTAAAGCTTTTAGATGAAGCATTATTTCTTTACCTTGTTAATTGGGGTTCTAATAGTATAGACCAACTCTTTCGTCTGCTCAGTCTAAGTATAGGAAGTTACCTTTTTGTAGGGTTTTTTCTGATTTATAGCTTCATAAAGCTGAAGCTAAATAATGCTATTATTTTAACTTCTCTAATTATTTCCTCAGTTGCAATAGCTGATCTTGTATCTGTTCATGCATTTAAAAATATTTTTGAACGGCTAAGGCCCTGCCATGTGCCTGAGCTTATGGAAAATTTCGAACTGGTTGCAAAGAGATGTGGCGGGCAATACGGATTTGTCTCAAGTCACGCTTCAACTGTTTGGGCTATTTTCGGAATTGTAAATTACTCACGACCGATAAATGGTTTTGTGATCTTTTTTTTGATTTGGGCGATTGCTGTTTCATACAGCCGCATATATTTAGGAGTACACTACCCTGGGGATGTTCTTTGTGGAGCCATTTTAGGGCTGTCTGTTGCAAACCTTTTAAATAGATGGAGAAGAACTCCTAGATTTAAAGAATAATGAGTCAATTAATAGCAATATTCTTTGGTGGAGGGATGGGTTCTATTGCTAGATACTCTTTAGGAGAGATGATGCAAAGATTTTTCCCAGAATCGCCAAAATCAGTTATTCTAGGAACTCTTTTGGCTAATGTCTTGGCTTGTTTAGTATTGGGATATTTATTAGGGAAAGAGATTCAACCAAAAAATATTTTTTTCTGGAGTGTCGGGTTTTGCGGAGGCTTCTCTACATTCAGTGCATTCTCAAATGAGATGCTGCAGCTTATAAAATCAGGACAATATGTATTAGTTGTAGTTTATTTTGCTTTTTCAATAGGACTTGGACTAAGTGCTTTAGTTTACGGTTCGAAATTATCCTAGTTTTTCATCGATATAATAGAACCGTTCCATGTTCTTGTTTCGGGGAATTTGCAAAGTCTAAAATAAAAAGTCTCCATGTATAAATATCTTGCGGACATTCTATTCCAGAATTATTAATTTTTCCGTTCCACTCTTCATATGCATTAGTCGATTCAAATACTATATTCCCCCATCTATCAACTATGGAAAGACGATAATTATTAAATCCTGTTACTACAGGACGAAAGGTTTCATTTTTTCCATCACCGTTTGGAGTAAATGCTTTTGGGGTCCAAATATTCAATACCGGGTTTACTCTAATTAATTGACCTAAAGTGTCCCAGCATTTGAATTGGTTTACAGCAATTCTTTTTATTATAAAATTCCCAGTGTCTTGATACTTATGTAAAAAAAAGTCCTGCTGACTATAAATAGTACTATCTCCCATATCAAAATAAAATATTTCATCTAAATCAATGCCACTTGCTTGAACAGCTATTTCAGGTTTGTAGATATTTACTTTTAATGGAGAAACGGAAAAAGGTAGGTTCGGACGCGGGTTCACTAAGATTGCTCCTATATAATTGCCGTAGATTGTGTCAATGCAACCGTCCATAGTCCAAATTATAAGTTTCACGTCATATAATCCTGGTGAATTATATTTATGAGTGGGTGTTGCTAGATGGGAAGTGTCACCATCTCCAAAATCCCACATATAGGATAAGTTTGTTGAACCAGTTGCTTGTGCATCAAATTTAAATGTAAAAGGGTCACAACCAATTATTCCGTTAAAGTCTGTAATAATTTTAGGTCGATCATAAACTTTTACCGTATCTACATATGTCTCCTCACATGCCTTAGATTTTATAAATAGTGTAACAGGGTAGCTGCCTTCTTTTGTAAAGGTTATCGGTGGAGGTGACTCGCCGGTAAATTGAAAAATATTCGCATCTGTCTGGGAATTGCCAAAGGTCCACTCAATAATTTTATCGGAATACCAGTTTCCATTGGGTGTGAAAACAAATTCTTGTTCATCGGTGCAAATACCACCATTAATTTGAAAACTGGCATTTATTGGTGGATAAATATGAAAATCTACTTGGTCAGTATCAGCACATGGCCATCCTGGGTTTGCAATTAGCGTTACAGTGTAAACTCCGGTATCGGTAAAAGTATAAATTGGATTGGACAAATTAGAAGTGTCAGAAGTGCTATTCGGGTCTCCAAAATCCCAATGAAAGAAAGTTGCATTAAAACTATTTTCGAAAAATGGAACTGTAGTGCCGATGCATAGTTGCGTTGGGTCGTCAACTTCAGAGATTATATCAGCCCATATGGAAATTGAACAAGATGTCACATTGAATTGATAATCTCTTCTTATTGTATTTAATAAAACCCCATTTCTCCATTCCTCCACACAAATAACTACAACATATTGCCCTGTAACAGATATGTTGCCAGATAGTATACCTGTTTGGCCATTTATTGAAAGTGGAGGAGTACCTGGGATTGGATTCGCAATCGTATTAGGTAAGCTATATGGAATGACAATATATGGAGGTGGCCCTGGCGGGTTTGGTGACGGACTGTTTAGAGACCCTTGTTGATTTGATTTCCCGCCACCGTGTAAAACTTTGCATAGACGGTAATGCAATGAGTCATTATCAGGATCATTTGCTGTTACTGGAATATTTAAGTTTTCTTGACTGCAAAGTACAATTGGTGGTGTTGTATTCCATTGAGGGCTATTATTACAACCAGAATCATTTGGCGGTATCCTGGCAGAAATAGTCATCCCCCAATCGTCAGGGTTGTTTATATTGGTAATTGTTGCATTTCTGCAGCATCTCTGATAAGCTATAGAATAACCCTGCGAGCTTGTGGGTAAAGTCACTAAAGCAATATATTTAGCATATTCTGTACAAATATTTGGTGGAGCCAATAAACATGGATTTCCAGTATTAGATGGTAATGATTGCGTAGGGCCTTTATTGACTTGTATGTTATTTATAAGGACTCCAGAAGTGGCATTAAAAATACCGATTGAAGCACTGTTGTCTAATTGTGCTCCGGATGAATTACAATCTCTGTATACTATTAATTCAATTTGGTAAACATTATTCCCAACACAAGTGTATGTTATTTCACCACCCACAAGGTGAGCTGCATTTGATTTTAAGCTTAAAATTAATGCGATTGCAAAGAGAGTAATTTTAAGTGTTTTCATCGAATTATTTCATCCCAAGAGAAAAATGTTCCCGGGTTTTGTAGCTTAAGGTAATCAACTTGTTCTGGAATAGGAATAATTAATAGAGCAAAATCGCCTCCCCAAGCCCCTAAGCTTTTCTTCCCAATTGCAAAGTCTTTAAATCTTGCTTTAAGCGGTGACTCTTGTCCTAGATGTTTACTCATTAATAACTCATGGCTATTCACCAAATCTATTAGGGTTTTCATACTTGTTGCTTTATATATATTTTCCGTTAAACGACTGAAAGATTTTATGTCTTGAACAGGTTTTTTTTTATAATCTTTTACAGCCTCAGAACTTTCTTTTTTTTGACCGAGGTACTGAAAATAAATATTTTCAGTTGGCCACTGATTCAATTTTATTGGAGTGATTTCAATATTATTTTGTAGTCTTTGATAAAAAATTGGTTGATTAGCCATTGCGCATGCTACATCATAACCTGATCCATTTGAAGTTTTGAAATGAAGTTCTAAAGCATTGATATTAAACCACTGAGCAATTAGCGAGGTTAAAGTAGATGAACTTCCCCAGCCCCATTCTTGAGGAAATTCAAGCTTTGTAAAAACTTCTCCCCTAGGGAACTCCGTTCTTCTGGCAATTTTCATTGCTTCTATGATGAGGTTTTTCACTTGCCTAAGATTATCGGATTTTTCAACAAACCCTTCAATCCAAACGCTGCCGTCATTTTTGTGAGCAGTCCAATACAGTGATTTATCTCCTTCAACATAATTCAAGGTTTGTCCCAACTTAGTTGGTGTGGCAATAGATTTTGCTCCATTAAGTACCACATACTCAGAGGTAAGAAGAAGTTTTCCATTTGCCCGGAAACTAGTCATTAAGATTCTATTTTACTCTTTGAAGAACTTCTTAAATCATTAAAGGCATTTACAACCTCTGCATGATGCGGTACAGACTTCGAGAATATTCTCTGTAAAATTTCTTTTTCGATATCACTTGCTCCTAGTTGATTCAATATGTTTAGTAAATGCATTTTCATATGTCCTTTTTGTATGCCCGTTGTAGTTAGTGCCCTAAGTGCGGCAAAATTTTGAGCTAAACCACTGGCAGCGACTATTTTCATCAACTGATGTGCATCTGGATTCCCCAAAAAATTAAGGGAGAGCTGAACCATGGGATGAAGTTTAGTTAAGCCACCAACTGTACCTATTGAAAGAGGAATTTCAATCCAGAATTTAAAAATCCCATTTGTTATATCACAATGCGTTAGACTTTTATATTGACCATCTTTGGAAGCGTATGTATGGCAAGCAGCTTCAACTGCGCGGAAATCATTACCCGTTGCGATAATTACAGCATCAATCCCATTCATTATTCCCTTGTTGTGAGTAGTTGCTCGGTAAGGCTCTACTTTGGCAATTTCAACAGCAAGTTTAAATTTCTCAGCAAATTCTTCTGATGATAAATTCGGGCCATCTATCAGTTCGCTAACTGGACACGCTACTTCGCAATGAACTAGACATTCTGGAGTATAATTTGAAAGAATACTCATGATGATATCAAACTTCTTACTGGAATTTTCAAATTGCTTTTCAGCATATTCCCTAAAATATTTAGACATCTCCTCCAAACATGAATTTATAAAATTGGCACCCATCGAATCACAGGTTTCAAATTTTACTTCTAATTGATAATAATGAATCAATTTATCGGTTTTGTCAATTAAATCAACATCAAGGATGCCGCCGCCTCTATTTCGCATGTTTTTAGTTAAAATAGAAGTTGCAGATATTAAATTATTTTTAATATTTGAGAACAAATCAAATATTTCTTTTTGATCTCCATCGAAAGTAAAGTGTATATGTCCTATTTTTTTTGAAGAAATAACATGGCTTTTAAATCCCCCACGGGATATCCAGAATTTCGCAGCTTTCGATGCTGCAGCAACTACAGAACTTTCTTCAATCGCCATGGGAATGGTATATAACTCCTCATTAATTAAAAAGTTTGGAGCGACGCCTAATGGTACAAAATAATTAGCAACGGTATTTTCAATAAATTCATCATGTCTCTTTTGAATAAGAGTATCATTGTGCATGTAAGAGTTCATTAATTCAATTCCTTTTTCTGGATTATCGAGATGAACCTTTGCCAGCCATTCCATTTTGGCTTTTTTTGAAAGCTTCGAAAACCCTTGTATTTTGCGGTCCATTTATCTGATTTTAGGTTGAATTTAAATCACGATTATACTTAAGTAAAGTAACTGTTAAAAGTTCGGATATAAATGAATGGAGGATGAAACATGCATTCATGATCTCTAATTATTTTAAGATCACTCTTTTTGTCGTATCAGAGTATAATTTCATTGAAACCTTAACTCCAAAAAGCCGCATAGATAGCTGATAAGAGTATCATAATCCCAAATGCCCCAATGTTATAAATTGGGTCAGTCTTAAAGGTTTCTCGACTAATCGATATTCCTTTTTTGTCATCCGCACCTTTGAATTGATACCAACTAATTATTGCTATGACCAGCATAGTAATAATTGTTGTTAGACCCATTTGGTTTAGGAAAGGCAATTCTAAGAAAATAGGGCTGCTCGACCAGCCTTTGGGACTAACTTTAAAATACATAGCAATAGGAATAGAAGACAACGCCCCTATAATTGCTCCTTTATTGGTTGTTTTCTTCCAGAAAAGACCCAACATGAACACCGCTAGTATTCCCGGACTAACTATACCTGTATATTCCTGAATGAATTGAAATGCTTGATCAATCCCTCCTAATAAAGGTGCCATTATAGAAGCTATAATTAAAGCAACTAAAGCAGAAAATCGTCCCATATTAACTGTTTGTCTGTCGTCAGCCGAGGGGTTAATGTATTGCTTATATATGTCCATTGTAAATATTGTTGAAGTGGAGTTCAACATGGAAGCGAGAGATGACACTATTGCGGCTGTGAGCGCTGCAAAAGCTAAGCCTCTTAACCCTGTTGGAAGAAGCTGTAATAACCATGGGTATGCTTTGTCAGCAGTATTCATATCTGGTAAGTTATTCATAGCGATGTCTCCCAATCCATCCATTATTTCAGGGTCCTTAGTTATAACATATGCTGCGATTCCAGGTATGACAACTATTATGGGTAAGATCATTTTTAACGCCGCGGCGAATAGAATTCCTTTTTGAGCTTCTCTAAGCGTCTTTGCGGCCAGAGTTCTTTGAATTATATATTGATTAAATCCCCAGTAATAAAGATTAGCTACCCACATTCCTCCAACTAACACACCAATACCTGGGAGATTGTTATATTCAGGATTGCTTTTGTCCAAAATCATGGCAAAATGATCTGGTGCAGCTTCATAAATTGTCTTAAAGCCTGCGATAAAACCTTGACCACCGGAAACAAGATCTAGAGCCAAATATGTTGTGGCAAACCCCCCAAGAGTAAGAAAGAAAACTTGAATAACATCTGTCCATGATACGGCTGAAAGTCCTCCATATAATGAATATGCCGCCGCAAAAGCTGCCAATCCCATTACACCATATATTTGAGGAACGCCCATTATTGTCTCAAGTGCCAAAGAACCCAGGTATAAAACAGATGCAAGATTTACAAAAACATATAAGGCAATCCAGAAGACTGCTAAAATTGTTTTGAGATTAGTAGAAAACCTTTTTTCCACAAATTCAGGAATTGTGTACAAACCTTTTTCGATAAATATTGGAAGAAAGTACTTTCCAACAATCAATAGCGTAAGTGCTGCCATCCACTCATATGATGCAATAGCTAAACCTAGTTTGTATCCAGAACCAGACATACCTATAAATTGCTCCGCAGAAATATTTGCAGCAATCAAAGAAGCTCCAACAGCCCACCACGGAAGGGATTTACTGGCTAAAAAATAATCTTCAGCATTTTTTTGATGCCCTTTTTTATCCCTAGACATATAAAGCCCAACACCCAGTATGAGCAGAGCGTAAGAAATAAAAATTACATAATCTAAAATTTCAAATTGTGTTGTCATATTAAGTTTTTTATGAGAATTTCGAATTCAATTTAAAGTTCAAAATGGAAATTCTTCTTAGTTAAATCCGCATATCTGTTAGAATCAAAACGATACATTCTTGCAGGGCGATGTCTAACAGCTTTTTGCATTTTCTCTAAAGGAATTAATAAGTCCATGCTAAGTATTTTTTTTCGA
Source organism: uncultured Cryomorphaceae bacterium (assembly GCA_913009655.1). GTDB lineage: Bacteria > Bacteroidota > Bacteroidia > Flavobacteriales > Schleiferiaceae > TMED14. Next base: position 73,634 of record CAJVWI010000001.1, on the reverse strand, counting down.
AAATTAGCTTTATCAAAGGTTTGATCTAATAATTTCTCATACAGATACTGTAACTCTGCTAAAGTGAATTCTTCAGGAAGTAATTCGAATCCAATTGGGCGGAGACGCACTCTTTCTTGAAGGCGATTTAAAGCGGATGAAAATATTTCAAAGTGATCAAAAGCCATTTCTTCAATATCTTGAATTGATGTCCATGTAGCATCAGTGGCCCATGAAGAAGGTTGCGGATTATAGTCACTTATTTTTATTAAAGAATAATATGCAATGGTTACTACACGACCTAAGGGATGTCTATTTACTCCAGCAAAAGCTTTTAGTTGCTCTAGATAAATATCTTTTAGCCCCGTAAGCTCATTTAGAACTCGTTTGGTTGCGTCGAGAGGGTCTTCTTGCTCATGAACGAGATCGCCTGGAATTGCAGAGAAGTTTAGATAGGGTTCAGTCCCTCTTTTAATTACAAGAACTTTAACATCTGAACCATCAAATCCAAAAACCACACAATCCACAGAGATGCCAAATGTGAAATGAGTGGATGATTGGGCACGTTCCTTTTCGTACATGAACTTTGTTTTTTATTTCGATACCTATCAAAGGTAATAGTGATATCTACCAAAACAAATTGTTTTACTAATAAAGTGTTTTTTTAACACTTTATTAATTTTAATGCTCATCACTAAATTACGAATCTGATTAAAGGTTAGATTCATTTGACTTGACTCACGAAATAATCCCTTCTGGTGATAATATTAATATATTTAGGTAGTCTTATATTGACAAATATGGGAATTAAGTATTTGATATTAAGTTATTTATATCAACTTTTATCGTTCTAAATTATAGTTGGTATCTTCGTGTCGAAATAATTAGATATCATCAAAAAAAGTCATAATCCCAAATAGTTTAGAAAAAGCTAATGTTTCAATTTTTTGATATGAATAACTTAGAAAATTTTCAAATTGTATAATAATTCACAAGTTTTAAAGGACATAGCTGGAAGTGTTCCTAACCATCAGCCTGCATGGGAAGATATGATTTCAGATCTCATAGTGAAAGGGTCTTCGTATAGTTCTCAAGAATTAAGAGATTCCAAACCAAATGGAGCCGTCAAGACTATTTTGGCTAACTGGGAAAAGCACAAGGGTAAATCTGATGTATTTATCAAAGCAAACCTAGTTCTTCAAGAGCCAATCCTTTCAAAGTATAAAGAATCAAGAAAGCAGTCAGCAAAACAATATTGCGAAGACTTCTGGCAGCATTTAAATCGAGGCATTGATAAGTCAAAATGGAGTGGTAGTCGAATTGCTCTTCCAAAACCTTACTTCGTTTCTTCTGAGACATCTCAGGACATGACCTATGGGGAAAGTTATTTTACAATTTTAGGTTTGGTTGCATCCCAAAAGAAGCAGGCCGCTATTGATATGGTTGATAATTTTGCTTATCTACTGGAGAAATATGGATTAATTCCAAGCCAACCAAGGTATTATTCACTATCGTCTTCCCAACCGCCATATTTTTCTCTAATGGTAGCTGTCATAGTGAACAAAGGCTGGGCCGATTGGTCGGACTATGCCCTGGCCTTAAGACGAGAATATCAATTTTGGATGGAAGGAGCTGACGTTGAGGCGGCTGATGGCTTTGCATATCGTCGCGTGGTTAAGGTTAAAGGTTATGTTTTAAATCGATACTGGGATGATAAATCAGACAAAAAACACAGAATACTCGATCACCACTCAGATCTTTTAGCTGCCGCAAAAAAATCAGGGTCTTCCGAGCAAGATATAATCGAGCATTTATGCTCAGCAAGTGAGTCAGGTTGGGGCTCTAGTAGTCGTTGGATGTCTGAACCATCGGATCCATCCTCTATAAAAGCAGCTCATATTATCCCTATTGAATTGAATGCACTTTTATCTCACCTTGAATTCGCTCTTGGAAGAGCTTTTCCGGCTGAGAAGAATCAATGGAGCGCAAGGGTAAGGGAACGCCGTTCTGCCTTAAATACCTTATTCTGGAATGGTGAAACCTATACTGATATTGACTTGGATGGAATGGGACGTAGTGATCATCTTAGTGCTGCAATGTTTTACCCATTATGGATTGGAGCTCCAGGTGTTAAACAGGTCGATCGTGTTTTAGAAATTTTAGAACTTAATTACTTGACCAAAGGTGGAGTGGTCACAAGTTTAGCAGATACTGGACAAGAATGGGATTTTCCCTATGTTTCTCCTTCGATTCAATGGGCATGCTTAGTTGGATCTCATCGTTGTGGTAATGTAGGTTTAGCGAATAAAATAGCTCAATCATTTATTCGTACTTGCGATGTATTTTTTGAAAAAAATAAAAATTTCTTAAGGATATATAATTCCAATTTTAATCAAAATATAGAAGATAAATCGGAACAAGGTTATGCCTGCTCAATTGGGGTGTATTTAGCGTGTGTTGAATTCTTAGAGACCGGCAAAATTATTGGCTAATCTAACAGCAGAGTCTCTCATGCTTCTTTATTGAATGTCTATGGTTTTCAATGTATAATTAAGATTTTATCACCCGGGTAAATACAGTTTTGGTATAAACAGAGGCTCCAAAGAAATATGCAACACAATCATAAATATCAGCAGTAAATCTGTGATCAAAATTAGGTATGACAAACTCAAATATTATGGCAATTATGGTTGTATAGCAATAAATTAGAATAGTTTTTATCCTAAAATTAATTAAAAAAAAGCTTATTAAATATTCTATCCCCCCTATAAGCGTGGGAATAAAAACTAGAGGATCTAAATATGAATCTAGATATATGTTAGAAAAATGACAATAGATTAATATTTGATGTAATAAGAAACATATCGAGCTAATTGCCCACACATTCTTTCTGATCATATTGCTACCCAATAGACAAAAAGACTACCTAATCCGGCAAAAAACATGGCAACCCATTGAAAAAAGTTATTTCTCAACGATTTTTGTGGAAACAGGTTTTTTTTTAATGTGTATAAAAACGTAGTCATAAAGCGAATAGATTAATTGCGATTACAAAACTACGTTAGGTTCATTTGCGATTTATAGTGGTTTTTTATTTTATTCAAAGTTCAGATTTTTTGATCAAAAAAGCCCTTCATTTTTTGAAGGGCTTTTTCTTAAGTGGTTCGGGGCGGGATTGAACCGCCGACACATGGATTTTCAGTCCATTGCTCTACCAACTGAGCTACCGAACCTTTTAATTTGGTGGCGCGAAGGTAAAACGGAAAATCATTTTTTCGAGTTTTTTTTTTCTAAGTTTTAAACCAATTAGTTTATTAATTCTTTGAACAAGAAAAAAAGATTTAATATCGCTCAACTTAATTCAATAATTTTATTAAGGATAATCTGTTCAAAAATGAAATTACTTTTTCTTAAAGGCATCCTATCCCGAAGAGGATGGAGTTATCAAGGGACTTTGCCTAAGGGGTTAAAGAGATTTATTTTATTAGTAGGACCACATACTTCTTGGCGAGACTTTTTAATAGGCCTCTGTATGCGATCAGATTTAGAAATATTTGGGATGAAGTTTTTAGCAAAAAGTAATTTGTTCTTTTGGCCGTTTTCCATTTTTTTACGGAGTATCGGCGCTATTCCGGTTAAAAGGGGTAATTCTAGCGGTATTGTGAATCGTTTGGTTCAAGATCTTGTTTCAAAAGAACGATTTATTTTGGCCTTAGCACCTGAAGGAACTAGATCTCGCGTTGAATCGTTAAAGTCAGGGTACTACAATATATCCAAAGCCACGGGCCTTCCTATTATTTGTCTAGGTATGGATTTTAAGCGAAGAATCATATCGATATCAACGCTTTATCAACCTTCTAATTTATTGGAGTCAAATAACCATATTATAAAAATATTTGGATCGATCGATGGAAAAAATCCTGATTTTGGTTTGGGCCATCTCATAGATAAAATCAGATAGAAGAGTTATTCAAAACAATTAATTATGTCAATTAATACTTCTTGAAGACTAAATTTGTATTGTGATTGCAATTGTTGAGCGTGGGAATACAAGAACCAAATTATGTTTGTTGAGTTTCTCAGGAATAATTGTTGATGTTAAATATTGGAATGAATTTATTTTAAGTTCAATTGTAGATGAAATTCCTGATATTACTGAGCACATTAGGTATTGTAATACCTCACAAGGATTAGAAACTGTCCCAAAAAACTGGATAGAAATAGGCGTTGATTCCAAATGGCCATTTGAATTAAACTATTCTTCGCGAATCGGTGTTGATCGATTGGCTTTAGTTTTAGGGGCAAAATATGTCTGTGGTAAGTTGCCGATATTAGTTGTTTCATGCGGAACTTGTTTAACTTTTTCTTTCTTAGATTCAAATAATATTTTTCAAGGAGGTGCCATTTCCCCGGGTTTATCAATGCGATTAAAGGCTATGAATTCTTTTACCGGAAGTCTTCCTTTACTGTCCCCCCAATATGAATCGGGATTTAGTCAAAAAACTTTTAATACTGAATCGAGTATGCAAAAAGGCGCCTATGAGGGTATGATTTATGAAATCGAACAGAGAATTAGATTATTTAAAGATCTAGATTCGGGGTTAAAATGTTTTTTATCAGGTGGTGATGGTCCGGCTTTTGCTAAATCATTGGAAAGCGGCATCTTTGCCACTTTAAATTTAGAAGCAATAGGGCTTTATGCCCAATGGAATTATGAACATAATAAATAAAATTTTTATATTCTTTGCTTTACCTTTTAGCATTAATGCTCAGAGCAGCGGTATTAGTCCATATTCAATGTTTGGGTTGGGTCAAACACAAATATCCTCATTTATTTACGGTGAGATTTTGGGGGGTACCCAAATTGGTAATAATTCCACCTTTTATGTAAATAATGGTCAACCAGCCAGTTATTCGCAATTAAAGTATACTACATTGGATATCGGAGGAAGTTACAAGGCTATCCATCAAACATCTCCGAATGGAGACTTATGGAATACTACAGGTGGGTTTCGCAGCATGGGGATGGCTTTACCTTTATCAAAAAGTTTGGGTGCTTCTATGGGTGTAACTCCTTTTACTCAAGTGGGTTATGACATGCGTACTGAAGGCATTGATGATAATTTTGGTAACTTTGTTCAATTATTTAATGGTAAAGGTGGAATAAATAAAGCTCATGTTGGTTTTGGTTATATGCCATTTTCAATAATCAGTTTTGGAGTCAACTTTAATTATTTGTTTGGCTCTTCAGATAGAAGTGCAAAAATGCTTTTTGAGGACAATCAGCTGAATTCAATAATGAATAATGAAAGACTTTTAGTTAATGGTTGGTCAGTTGATTTTGGTTCAATGGTGCATATTCCCATCAAGGGTAATCGCTTAAATATTGGACTCACGTATTCTCCTGAGCAAGATATCGCTGCCATTCATGATAATTCAAGTTTCACATACATCCCCAACTCTTCTGGCACAGAGATTCCACTAGACACTGTTTTTTCCGCTTATCGTCCTGATGGATTTATTACTCTTCCTAACAGCTTAGGAATTGGCTTCCAATATGAGAAGTTAATAAAAGGTCTAAACTTACCTGCGTGGTCTGCTTCCTTTCAGTATAAATTTGTTGGGCAGCAGGAGTTAAGAGATTTCTGGCATTTGAATAAACCTAGTTTAGGTCCCTTCGCGAAAAATAGTCAAGTGATTTCTTTTTCTGGTTCTATAATTCCTGTTCTAGCATTTCCTCAACTTAGGTATAAGTCTGCGTTATCTAATTTAGCTTATCGCGCCTCTTTTAGAAGAGGAAATACTGGCTTGGTTATAAATGATAAATCAATAAACTCATGGCAAGCAGGCCTTGGTTTAGGAATACCACTAGGAGGTAGGACCGTATTGCCAGGGGATATCAAATTTGCTACGTTGCATTTCGGATTGCAAATGGGTAATTTGGGTACAAATAGTATTGAAACGGTTAATGAATTTTCCTTACTAGCACTCGTAGGTGTTACACTTAATGATCAGTGGTTTCTTAAATTTAAATATCGATAGTTTCATGAGACATTTTTTAATCTTATATTTTTTTTCAACATCAATTTTTTCATTCGGTCAAGATTCTAAATGGGGAGACAGCGAGGCTGATAGCATAAGATGTTATGAGAATTATAATAATTTCGGATCACTTTATAACGGTAGGTCTTATGTTGAGGCATTCGATCCATGGCTTTTCGTTTATAATACTTGTCCTGAGGCTAAAGAAGTTATCTACAAAATTGGCCCAAAGATTATTCATGCTAAGATTAAAGCAACAGACGATTCTTTGAAACGCTATGAATTGATTTCCTTACTTCTAAGGGTTCATGACGATAATAATATATATTTTCCAGGAAAAGAAGCTTCTGTATTAGCAAAAAAAGCCTATGACTTTTACAAATATTATCCTAAAAAACATTTTGAAGCCTACAAAATGTTTAATAGTGCTTTAAATCTTGATCCGGGATCTTTACAAACGGCTTACCTCAATAAATATTTCAATGCGGTTGTTAACTTATACAGATTGGATAGTTTAGATACAGAAGGTCTTCTTAACGGCTACAGTAGGGTTGGAGAGTCAGCAGAAGCTCAGACTAATAATTGGAATCAACGAATTACAACATTAACAGAAAAAGATACCTTGGGGACAATATCTTCTAAAGAAAAGAGAATTTTGGACAATGATATAAAAAGACTTAATCAAGTTAATAAATTGTACCGAAATATAGAGAAGAAGATCGCGCCATTATTGACTTGTGATCGTTTATCTCTAATATATAATGAAGAGAATCTAGAAGTTCATTTAGGAGATGCTTCATGGCTTCGTCGCGCGGAAAAAATGTTATCAAAAGAACGTTTTGACACGACTGGATTTAACGACTGTACTGACAATCCCATCTATTACCTTATTGCTCAGTCTCTTTATGATCTCGATCCATCACCTCAGTCAGCTCGATCAATGGGCTTATTGAGTATTAAAAACGAGAAATGGAATGATGCAATAACCTACTTTACAAGCGCTGTAGACGGAGAGGTAGACCCCATAAAAAAATCACGTGACCACATGCGTATGGCTCAAATAAATCAGAAGGTTGGAAATCTTTCATCAGCAAAGAGAGAGATTGTGGATGCATCGAGACTTAATCCATCTTCAGGGGAAATCTATTTAATTTGGGCTAGTGTTTACGCTCAAGCTGCCGGTCAATGTGGGAATAATGTTTTTGAGAAAAACGCGGTCTACTGGGCTGCTGTAAATAAGTTAAAACAAGCAAAAAATATTGACCCTGAAATATCATTGCGTGCGAATAAGGCAATTGCTAATTATAGAAAAGGATTTCCTGATAAATCAATATCCTTTCAGTTTGGCTTTAAAGAGGGGGATTCATACAGAATTCCTTGTTGGATAAATGAGACAGTTAGGGTTGAGTTTTAAGAAATCATCTTTTAATAAAAAGATAAATGATTTTAAAACTCTATTTAAGTGTAGATTTTTTTCATTTTTTATTATTCTTTTTCTACTGGGTTGTTCGAATGATTTGGTGATTTTGGAAGTGATTAAAATTTCGGATAATCAACCTTTGATTGAGCAGTTTGACGCTCAAATCAAATATTCCGATAGTGGATTAGTAAAGATTATTGTTCTTTCCGGACATATGAAAGACCATACAGATGAAAAAGAGAACGCGCGACAAGAGTTTTCTGAAGGTTTTCGCGTGGGTATTATGAACAAAAATGGCTCGGAATCAGGTCATATTAAATCTATTAATGCTCTGCGTGATTTAAATAGTCAAACATGGACTTTAACAGGGAGCGTAGAGGTTATTCAAGAAAAAGGCAATCGGCTTTACACAGATAAATTATATTGGGATCGAAAAGCAAAGCAATTTCATACTGATTCCCAAGTTAGAATAATCGATAAAGAAGAAGAAATAATTGGTTTGGGCTTGCTCGCCGAAGATGATCTTTCGGAATACACTATATTTCAAGTTAAAGGGCATTTTGAAAGTCAAATTATTCAAAAATGAAAACTAGTTTTGCGCGTAGATCTTTAAAAACAGTTGAATGGGTTTGGCTAGTGATAGCGATACTATCCCTTGAAACTGTATTCAGTCAGTGGAATGAAGACCGTCAAAGGGCATATATGTTCATTATCTTCACCTTTTTAGGGATTTTCATGTTTTGTTTACGAAGAGTCCAAAGAAAGAAAATCGATTCGCGCTGGGAATCTGTAATTGATGACTCAAGTAAGGAGGAATAATGGAAGTTTTGCAATTAGCATTGGCATTGATTTTATCTGCTTTCTTTTCAGGAATGGAATTAGCATACCTCAGTGCGAGTAGGTTAAAGGTTGAAATTGAATCAAAGCGGGGAGGGTTGTTTGGGTCTTGGTTGGCCTTTTTAATATCGAGACCTTCAAATTTCATTGGTGCCATGCTTATGGGTAATACGATATCTCTTGTTTTTGTAGGATTAAATACAGCAGCTTTATTAGATCCATTTTTATTTAAATTTCTAAGTTCGGGACTAGCAGTTATTTTAGAGACGATACTTTCAACATTCGTTGTTCTTTTTATTGCAGAATTTTTACCTAAAGCTTTTTTTAGAAATAGATCAAATGAATCATTGAATTGGTTTATTGTACCATTAGTTTTCTTCTATTATGTTTTTTTGCCGATTGTCGTGGTTTTGACTAGCTTAAGTCGATGGTTATTGAACCGCACTGGAAGAATAGTATCGTCAGATTACAAGCCTATAGTTTTCGGAAGAGCAGACTTAGATCATTACTTAGATGAGGGGTCAAATTCAAAAAATGTTGAAACAGAGGTTGAGTTATTTCGTAATGCTTTAGATTTTGGGGATACTAAAATTCGCTCTTGCATGGTACCAAGAACAGAAATAGCAGCGGTGCCTAATACAATTAGTATGGATGATCTTCGTGAAAAGTTTATTGAAACTGGGTTCAGTAAGTTAGTCGTCTTTAGAGATAATATAGATGACGCCTATGCTTACGTTCATGCATTCGGCTTGTTTAGAAGGCCAAAGCGTTTAGCTTTCATTTTAACGCCGTTATCCTTTTTTCCAGAAACCATGAGTGCTCAAGAAGTTTTTAAAATGCTAATACGGGAAAAAAGAAGTATGGCATCAGTTGTAGATGAATTAGGATCATTGGCGGGCATACTTACATTAGAGGATGTTGTTGAAGAACTTTTTGGAGAAATTGATGATGAGCACGACAATGATCTTAGAATTGAAGAAAAAATAAGTGATGGTCTTTGGCGTCTGGATGCTTCTTGGGAAGTAGATTATTTGAATGAAACTTATTCTTTTGACTGGCCCGAGGATGATTCTTATTCGACTTTAGCTGGGTTAATTGGATCAAGAATTGGACATCTTCCTTCTGTTGGAGAATCTGTTAGATTAAATGAATGGGAATTTACTATCGAGACTATGGATATTCAACGAATTGGTAGAGTCATGGTTTCAAATAATAATTTTAAGTCAAAATAAAAGAGTTAAAAGTTATTTAAGGGATGCTTACAACTTTGTATATTCGCATCCTTATTATTCGCATCCTTATTTTTATATTTCATGGGTATTTTCGAAAAAATTCGTCGTCGTTCAGGATTAGTTATTGTAGTTATAGGAGGGGCCCTTGCGGCTTTTATTTTGGGAGAGTTTGCAAATTCTGGACCTAATATGTTTGATTCTGATCAAGATGCTGTTGGTTTTATAAATGGAAATAAGATCAGTTATTTTGACTTTAACGAGGACATTGAGGAACTCAGACTTAATAATCAGCAAGTTTCTTCTTTTAGTGCGATTCAGCTTTCAGAGGTTGTTTGGAATCAAACATTAACAAATGAAATAATTGGGGGAATTCAAGATGAATTAGGTTTTACCATTTCTACTCAGGAATTATGGGATCAAATAATTTTAAATCCGAGTATTCAACAAATGGAGGGTTTTAGAGATCCTAATACCGGGTTATTCGATCCTGAATTATTAAAATCCACATTGGCTAATTTGCGTGATAACAGGGAGACTACTCCTGAAGCAATTGAACAATGGTTGAATTGGGTAAGTTTTGAAACTAACGTGCGTAATGAGGCTCTGACAAATAAGTTTTATACTGCTGTTAAAAATGGGCTTAATATTCCTGTGAATATTTATAATCAAGAAATTTCAAAAATGACTGCAGAATCGGAGATCGAATGGATGGCTTATCTATCTTCTGAAGTTGGAGATTCGACAGTTCAGGTTCAGGATTCTGACTATGAGGCTGTCTATTTAGAGAATAAACTGGATTTCAAAGTGAACTCAGAATTGAGAGATATGGTATTTGCTGATTTCCCAATTGAACCCTCAGAATTAGATCGTTCCGTTGCTATTAATGAGCTTCAAGAGTTGAAAAAAGAATTTATCCAATCAGAAGATGATAGCTCTTTTGTTATGGCAAATAGTGACCTGCCTTATCAAGATGTTTACTCTGATATAAATCTTCTTGATCAAAATTTAAGTTCTGCGGTTGATGGACAGAATGTAGGCTTTGTAAGCAATCCGCTGGAAACTGGTTCGGGTTTTCAAATGTTAAAAATAATGGATCGTCGAGATTTGCCGGATTCAGTAAAAGCTCGTCACATTCTCATATCTTTTGCTGGCGCAGAAAGGGCTCAGGTATCTAGAAGTTTTGAAGATGCTAAGGTGATAGCAGATTCTATTTTAGACCTTATAAATTCTGGAAAGTCTTCTTTTGAGTCAATCAATAATTCTATAAATGATGATACATTTTCGGCGGCTCAGGGAGGGGACTTGGGGTGGTTTCAAAAAAATAAAATGGCAAAGGAATTTGAGAATTTTTGTTTTAGAAAATCTAAAGGTGATTTGGGTTTAGTCTTTACAAATTTTGGTTTTCACATTATTAATATAACTGATCAGAAAGGCAAGGTGCCTTCAATAAAAATCGCTCAGGTATTTAGAAGAGTAGCTGTTAGTAAAGAGACCGAACAGGGTATTTACAAGCAAGCTGCGGAATTTGCCAAAGCATTGCAATCGGGTGAAAGTGCAGAAGAAGTTGCACAGCGTTATGAAGTAATGCTTTTGCCTAACCGGAATACGAATTCAACTGATCAGTCAATTGCAGGACTTGGAGACTCTAGAGAAGTTGTCCGTTGGTTATTTAATGAGGAGCGAACGATAGGTGAAGTTGGTATCGTCAACAATGGATATAAAAATTATGTAGTCACAGAATTGACTGCTATTTACGAACCTGGATATAAGTCTGTAGAAGATGTTAAAGATGAACTAAAGTCAATGGCAATAAATAATGCGAAAATTAAATATTTAAGGGAATCTGTTGCTTACGAACCTGACTTAAAATGGGAAAAAGCTACGGTATCTATTGCTAACAGCTTTTTACCTGGCGCTGGCAGGGAGAGTGGAATTATTGGACGGGCTATTGGCTCTCCAGTGGGTTATGAGTCTGAATATTTCGATGGTGAAAATGGTATATTTAAGTTTAACATCTTGAATAGTATGCCAAATAAAAATGTGACTTTATCAGCTGCAGATGTTGCTTCTCAGTTGAATCAATTGCGTTCAAGAGTTCAGACACAGTTATTTGATGCTTTAGTAGATGTCGCTCAAATAGAAGATAATAGAGGGAAATTCTATTAAATCCATTGCTCAGGAAAAGCTTTTTATAAAGTCTCCCATCTACTTGCGTCCATTCTTAAAAAAATAAACAGCATTACTGTAAAGGCTAATAGTGACGACCCTCCATAGCTAAAAAATGGAAGTGGAATCCCTATAACTGGCACTAGTCCAAGTGTCATGCCAATGTTTACAATGAAATGGATAAATAATATTGACGCTATGCCATATCCAAAAATTCGTGCGAATGAATCTTTTTGCCTCTCAGATAATATGATTATTCGTCCAATTAACATGGCAAAACTAGATAAAACTATTGTGGAACCTAAAAAACCCCACTCTTCACCAACGGTACAGAAAATATAGTCGGTAGTTTGCTCGGGTACAAAATTTAATTTGGTTTGTGTCCCTTTCATGTAGCCTTTACCCAATAAACCCCCAGAGCCAATGGCGATTAAAGATTGGGCAGTTTGATAGCCTATAGCTGATTTGTCTTCTAATTGGCCAAATAAAAGTTTTATACGAATTTGATGGTGTGGTGCAAGAAGCGGAAGTATGATATTCACCAATTGGGAATATGCGATAGCAATGGTTGAGAATAATATAATTGGATTTCTAATGAAATCATGAAATTTAATTCGTTTTTTACTCCTGTCGATAAGAAAGGCAACCAAAGAGAAGAAAAGAATTATTAGAATTACTGTTTTCATTTTCAGAGCTAAAGCAAGTATGGATATAATTAGAGTTCCAATTCCAGTGTAAATAAAATACCCTGGAAGGCCTTCTCGATGTAATACGAATATAAATGCAATGAAGACCAGAGCAGAACCAGTATCTGGCTGTAAAAGAATTAAAAACATTGGTAAAGAAATATAGAGAAAGGGAAGCCATCTATACTTCCACTTTTTGAGAATAACATTTTTTTTAGAGAGAATTCTTGCGATAATCATTATCGTTCCTAATTTGACAAATTCCGAAGGTTGGATTCTCATGCTTCCTATAGCAAGCCAATTTTTTTGGCCTCCAACCTCTACTCCAAATAATAGTACACTGATTAGTAAGATAATGGTAGCGATATAAACAGGTATTGCTATAACTTCATATATCCTCGCGTCACTTAGCAGCAATAAGAAGCCTAGAAGGCTTCCGAGGCCAATAAAAATGAGTTGTCTACCTGCTTGATTAGCCCAATTCCATGAAAAACCTTCAATATCTGCATTAACTGTGGCGTATATATTTACCCATCCAAAAATCAATAAGAATAGATATAAGGCAAGTGTCAACCCGTCAATCTTTCCAAATAAATCTGATCTATTTCTCATCAATATTCTGGTAGTGGCGTCTCTACGCTAGTCACATTATATTCTTTTGCTAGGCTTCCTGTAATCATTTTATATTCTAGATCCTTGCGACTAGATTGTTTGGAAATATAACTTTCTATCATTAGACTTGCTATTGGTGCAGCCCATCGAGAGCCCCAATATCCATTTTCAATTATCACTGCAATAGCTATTTGTGGATCTTTAATTGGAGCAAATGCGATGAAAATAGAATGATCTTGACCACTTGGATTTTGGGCTGTGCCTGTTTTTCCTGCAATATCAATTCCCATTATTTTTGAATTTTTAGCAGTACCTATTTCAAATACATCTCTCATTCCTTTAATTACAATTTCAAAATTATTCGCTGAAATAGTTGTATGGTTCCGAGTTTTAAATTTGATACTATCAATTTTATTATCTGCAATGGACTTAACAATATGTGGAATATACCAATAGCCTCGATTCGCTATTGCTGCGGTCATATTTGCTAACTGTATTGGCGTTACACCCAACTCACCTTGACCAATAGCAAGAGAAATTATTGTAGGAGCCTTCCAGCGATTGTTTTTATAGTATTTGTTATAAAAATATGAGTCAGGAACAAAGCCTTTCCTTCCTGAAATAAAGTCTACTCCAAGATAATTTCCGAGTCCAAAACTTTTCACATGTGTTTTCCATCTATCCAGCCCATCTGAGGATGATGAGAATTTATCTAGAGTCCTTTTAAAAATATTACAATGGTAATTATTACAGCTAAATGATATCGATTCTCGCAGATTTACACTTCCTGACTCACAATGGCATTTAACATGGAGATCACCAAAGTGATAACCATCGATACAATGATACCTCGTGGTTGGTTTAATAACACCTTCTTCTAAAGCAATTAATCCATTTATTATTTTAAAAGGAGATCCAGGAGGATAAACAGCTAGAAGACCTCTATTGTAAAGAGGTTTATTGATAGAATCATTGTAGAGTAAATTATAATTTCTTGATCTATGTCGACCAACAAGAGAATTGGGATCATAATTAGGTGATGATATAAGACTAAGAATCTCCCCTGATTTTGGTTCAATTGCTACAATACTGCCCCTCTTACCTGACATTAGAAGTTCACCATACGATTGAAGCTTTGAGTCTAATGTTGTAGTTATATTTTTTCCAGGTAATGGATCTATATCATACTTACCTTTTTGAAATGGTCCTACGTCTCTATTTAAATTATCGACAGTAATATATTCTATGCCATCTTTACCTCTTAAATATTTTTCATAACTGGCCTCTATTCCTGATATGCCGACATAATCCCCAAGTTCATATTCAGGTTTTTTCGATAATATATAATCATTAACTTCTCCAATATAACCAAGTGCATTGCCTGCAGAGGAGCTTGAGTATTTCCGAAATGTTCTTCTTCTCATTGAAATTCCAGTATAAAACCCTATTTCTTCTTGGATTTCAGCATAGTCATTCGAAGTCAAACTCCTAATTACAGGACTGGGACGATAGGGAGAATGTTTTTTTGCTTTTTTAAGTATGGAGCTTATTTTTTCATAACTAATATTTAATAGTTGCCCCAAACGTAAAGTGTCTAAATCACTTATCAAGCTTGGAGTTACTTCGATATCATAAGCAGCTTGGTTGGTAGCTAAAAGAACACTGTCTCGATCATAAATAACACCTCTGGGAGCGTAAACCTTTTGGATTCGTTGAGCATTATTCGCGGCATCAAGTGTGTACGTTGGATCTATAATTTGAATATAGAATAATCTTGCAATAAAGACTAGTGTTAGTCCAATTAGTAATGTAAGAAATAGCCTGCCTCTCATTAATTATCTATTTTGTTTTTTGCGAAATATAAAATGGAGGTAATTAATAATGTGCTTGCAATTGTGGAGATAAATATTCTCCATATTAATAGGAGAGGTTCATTAAAGCTGTGGGCATCTATTGAAAAAAGGTAGGTATGATGCACTATTGTTCCACTCATCGCGTAAATCAACCACTTTCCTAAACCAATATCGACTGGCAAAAAGGGTAAATCTTCTTCATCCGCCCTGGGTATGATAAAATCTAAAATTCTGGGACGAAAATAGCAAAATAAGCTCGATGCCATCATATGAATTCCACCAGTCATTATCTGGAAATCTATCCAAGCACCAATTAGTGCTCCAACAAATAAAAGAGGTATTTTGCCAAAAGATGTTGGAGCAAACAGAAAAATACCGATATATATGTATGGGTTTAAAAAACCATAAACTTGAATTTTATTTATGACCAATGATTGAAGTATTAAAAGAAAACTGCTCCATATTAACCATGTACTAAACTTTCTCATGGCTGAATTATTTTTTGATATTCTAACTTTAAATTATTCGTGACAATATAAGCTGGTTGTAATTTCCTGTAGTCAACAAATAATTTAATAATTGCAGATTGAGTATGGTTAGAAGAGTCTGAAACTGTATACATTACTCTTCCAATTGGCCAGCCCGAAGGAAATATATTAGATCTTGGATCAGTTACTACTTCGTCTCCAGATTTTAAATTTATTTCTAGAGGCAAATCAATAATTTGAGCTTCAGTTTCATTTCCACCTTGCCAAATAATTGTACCAAAATGTCCTGTTCTTTTTATTATTCCCGAAATTCTCGATTCGCTGTGAATGATCGGTATAACTCTACTGTAGTTAGATGAGGTTTTATCTACAATGCCCAATATTCCTTGAGATCCCAAGACTCCGTCTCCAGGTGTTAAACCATTATTTTCTCCTTTATTGAGTATCAGTAAGTTGTTTTTTAAGTTAATACTTGAATAAAGGATGTCCCCGTAGGTCCACTGGAACTGTAAACTATCTACTATGTTAGAAGGGGGTTTAGAACGACTGCTTAATTCTCTACGTAAAATTGTATTTTCTTTTTGAAGGGCATTATTGATATTTCTCAGATCAAAATAATTCCTCCAACTCCCAGTAAAATTATGCCAGCGGGCCTGAGATGTCAGAACTCTTTCCCAAAAAAATGTGTGGTGTATCAAGGAATTACGATAGGTAATCGAAAGTCCCAAAATTTGAATTATAATTAAAATTGAGGCTACGCGGTATCGAATAATAAACCGTAAAATATTTCGCATCCTTCTAGCGCATCAACAGAGTACGGTATTTATCTAAGTTCTTTAGTGCTATTCCTGTCCCTCTTACAACAGCTCTCAAAGGGTCTTCTGCAACATAAACTGGTAAATCTGTTTTTGCAGATATTCTTTGATCAAGCCCTCTTAGCAAAGACCCACCTCCAGCCATATAAATACCAGAATTATATATGTCAGCGGATAATTCTGGTGGAGTAAGAGCTAGGGCTTCCATTACGGCATCTTCAATTCTTGTGAGCGATTTATCAAGTGCTTTTGATATTTCTTGGTAAGTTATATCCACTTGTTTAGGCTTCCCAGTTATTAAATCCCGGCCTTGAACAGATATGTTGTCTGGAGGATTACTTAAATTCTCAATAGCTGCCCCTACATTTATTTTTATTGATTCAGCAGTTCTCTCTCCTACATATAAATTATGTTCAGATCTCATATAATATGCAATATCATTGGTAAATACATCACCAGCTACTTTTATACTCTTATCACAAACTATCCCGCCAAGAGCAAGAACAGCAATTTCGGTTGTTCCACCTCCTATATCGATAATCATATTACCTTTAGGCTCTAAGACATCAACACCAATACCAATAGCGGCTGCCATAGGTTCGTGTATTAGGTATACTTCCTTTGCGTTTGCATGTTCTGCAGAATCACGAACGGCTCGTTTTTCAACCTCAGTTATACCACTGGGAATACAAATAACCATTCTTAGTGAAGGAGCAAGTAGTTTCTTTTTTAGAACGGGAATACTTTTGATCATCTCTCGAATCATATGCTCTGAAGCCACAAAATCAGCAATCACTCCATCTTTTAAAGGTCTGACTGTTCGAATATTTTCATGGGTTTTTCCATGCATTTGCATTGCTTCATGGCCAATAGCTAGGATTGCATTGGTAGTTCTATCTATCGCCACAATTGAAGGAGCGTCTACAACAACTTTGTCATTGTGTATGATAAGAGTATTTGCTGTCCCGAGGTCAATTGCTATATCATAAGTTAAAAAGTCAAAAAGTCCCATTCTATATTATTAGTGTTTAAAATGACGTATACCTGTAGTCACCATTGTTATTTCATTATCGTTACAAAAATCAATACTTAAATTATCTTTTATTGATCCTCCAGGCTGAATTACTGCTTTAATGCCTTGGTTATTTGCTATTTCAACACAGTCAGGAAATGGAAAAAAGGCATCAGAAGCCATAACAGCTCCACCTAATTCCTTTCCAAATGACTTTGCTTTGTGTATAGCTTGATTTAATGCATCAACTCTGGATGTTTGTCCAGTTCCACTTGCTATTAATTGTTGATCCTTTACCAAAACTATGGTATTGCTTTTGGTGTGTTTGCAAATAGCAGAAGCTAATAATAAGTCATCTATTTCTTTTTCTGTCGGGCTCCTTTTCGTCGCAACTTTAAGATCCTTTTTGCTGTCTCGGCGATTGTCCCTAGTTTGAAGAAGTAAACCATTTAAAGATGATCGCACTATGGTTTCTGGAAATGTTGAAGACCGGTTTTCTAAAATTATTCTATTTTTTTTCGATTTAAAGATTTCCATTGCATTATTTGAAAATCCAGGAGCAATAATAACTTCAAAAAATAAAGTACTAATTTTTTTTGCTGTTTCGCCATCAACCGGCACATTACTCGCAATAACGGATCCAAAAGCTGATACTGGATCAGACGATAGTGCTCTATCCCATGCTTCTTCAAGGGTTTTTGCACAAGCAAATCCACAAGCATTATTGTGTTTTATTATTGCTACCGTCGAGTCTTTTCCTTCAGAACAATAAGCCATAGCTGCATCAATATCTAGAAGGTTATTGTAGCTTAATTCTTTTCCATTGTGCTGTGTGAATAATGAATCTAAGTCTCCAATAAACCAAGCTTTTTGATGAGGGTTTTCTCCATATCTAAGTTCTTTTCTTTTCCCATTTATTTCTGAGAATGGTTTTTCTTTTTCTCGAAACCAATCTGAAATTAAAGAATCATAGTTAGCAGTTACATCAAAAGCTCTTGTAGCAAATTCTTTTCGCTGCTTTAAAGAACTTTGAGCTCCCTGCTTCTCCAAAATGCTTATTAGTTCAGGGTATTCTTTTTTCGAAGAAACGATCCAAACATCATTAAAATTTTTTGCCGCGGCACGAATTAAAGAGATCCCTCCGATATCGATTTTTTCAATAATTTCTGATTTCTCTGCGCCAGAATTAACAGTTTCCTCGAAGGGGTATAAATCAACTATTACCATATCTATGCTGGGAATTTCCATTGAAGTAACTGTTTCTGCATCTGCTTGTATCGACCTTCTCCAAAGTATTCCTCCAAATACCTTAGGATGGAGGGTCTTAACTCGTCCATCTAAGATACTCGGAAATTCTGTTACGGATTCAATTGGAGTAGAGAGGATACCTAAACCTTCAATAAACTTTTGTGTCCCACCTGTTGAATAAAGTTTTACTCCTTCTTTGTTTAAGTTTTTTATAATGGGAGCTAATCCTTCTTTGTTAAAAACAGAAATTAAGGCAGATTTTAAGGGATTTAGTTTTGAGTTCATTTTATATTGATGGGTAACAAAAAAATCAAAAAACAAATGTAGGGATTCCTTGTCATGGACTTTGTAATTTCACCCTGTTATGTGGAAAATTTTTACCCTTATTTCCGAGTCTTATCGATTTGCTTGGAATGTTTTATTAAATAATCGATTGAGAACTTCCTTGAGTTTGTTGGGTATTGCAATCGGAATATTCGCAATTATATCAGTTTACGCTATCGTAGATAGTCTAGAAAGAAATATTCGTGCGAGTGTTGACAGCATTGGTTCGGACGTAGTATTTGTTCAAAAATGGCCATGGGGTGGGGCTGATGGCAATGATGGTTACCCATGGTGGAAGTATTATCAGCGACCAGATGTGAGTTTAAAAGATTACAGGAAATTAGTTAATCGAGGAGTTGCAGGAGCTCAATTCATGTCTTTCGGTGGGGGTGTGCGTGAAACTCTAAAATATGGGAATTCAAATATTGAAAATGCAAATGTTGAAGGTGTGACATTTGAAGCTGGATTAATATTTCAGAAAGGTGATGGTCAAATGGAAGCGGGTAGATACTTTTCTGAAAAAGAAAATCGACTAGGAAGACCTGTTTGTATAATCGGTTCAGATATATGTTCAGGACTTTTTGGGAATAAAGATGCTATTGGGAGAAGTATAACGGCTTTTGGAAGACAATTTAACGTTATCGGTGTTTGGCCGAAACAAGGTAATAGCATTATTGGTGAGTCTGATGATTCTAAGGTTTATATACCTGCATCTCTATTAGTGTCAATTAGGGGAGATAGGCTAACTCAAACTGCTATTCACTTTAAAGCAAAAAAACATATACCTCTTGACATATTTAAGGATGAGGTAAGGGCTAATATGAGGGCAATTAGGAGGCTTAGCCCGAGGGCGGAGGATGACTTCTCAATAAATGAGTCATCTATAATCAGTGGAGGTTTAGATAAAATGTTTTCAGCTATTGGTATTGCAGGAACTATAATTGGTGGGTTTTCAATTTTAGTCGGAGGATTTGGTATTGCAAACATAATGTTTGTGAGTGTTCGGGAGAGAACTGGACAAATTGGCATTCAAAAGGCTCTTGGAGCAAGAAATTCCTTTATTCTTTTGCAGTTCCTCGTTGAAAGTACCATGCTAAGTATTCTTGGAGGAATACTTGGAATACTATTCGTGTCTATTTTAATTTCAATAGCTTCCTTTTATTCTGAATTCGAATTAGCCATGAGTCTAGAAAATGTATTTACCGGCATAGGTCTTTCAGCATTGATTGGATTAATTTCTGGCGTTGCACCCGCATCGATGGCTGCAAATTTGGATCCAGTTGATGCAATAAGGTTTAATCAATAACTTAAGGAATTATATCATCAGCAACAGATTTACATATTCTCTCTAAGAGAACTTTGTCTTTTGCATTAAACGGGTTTTTAGAATAGCTATCAATATCTAATTGACCTATGAGTTTTTCATTTTTAAATATTGGAACAACTAATTCCGAATTAGTTTCTAAAGAACAAGCGATGTAGTTATTTACTCCACATACGTTAGGTACTTCAATCATCTCTCCAGACAAAGCTACCTGGCCACAAATACCTTTACCATAAGGTATCGTGGTATGCTCAGTTATTGATCCAGAAAAGGCACCTAACTCAAGGGTCTGATTAACATCATTCATCCAATAAAACCCTACCCAATCAAAATAACTTTTTTGCAATCTCAAAGAATCGCAAATTTCTTTGTGTTTTGGTTTATTTATTTTAATGGATTTTTTGTATTTCAACTCGTAATCTGAAAAAAATAATTTTTTAGATAAGGCACAAAAATAATTGCTCCAACAATAAGGGCAGAGAGAGCGGAAAAAACAACAGCGCTTGCAGCTATATCTTTAGTTTTTTTTATTCCCGGATTTATCTCTGGATGTAATGTGTTACAGAGTGTTTCAATTGCTGTATTTATTAATTCACTGGCGAAAACTAGACCAATAACTATTACAATTAGACACCATTCTTCAAAGGTTATTTTAAAAAAAAGCCCTATTGAAAACACAATTAATGTAAATAAAACATGCAATTTTAAATTTCTATCACTGATTAGAGCAGTTTTAAAACCCTGTAAAGCGTTCTTGAAACTTTCAAATATATTTTGCTTCTTCATTTAGTTTTCAAAATTTATGATGAGTTCTGCTTTGTTATCTGAATTGAAAAATATTTAGCAATTTGATAAAAATTCTTTAAACTATTTACAATTAGTTTACAAAATCGAAATCTCATTCAATTGCTACGTAAATCAGATCTAAGTCAACTTTGACAAGTATTCATATCTTTGGCATAAAACTTGAACACTATCTTTACTCCTTAAACTAACAAAAATATTTGCATGTCATTTGTACGATTATTCGCTACAGCACTTGGAATTTCCATTTCCTTCTTGGCTAACTCTCAATCCATCGACTTAACTCAGGTCCCCAATTTATCAAAGTGTACAGGCGATTCTTTGAAGTTGACTCTCACCATTGGAACTCCAGGGATGAATGTAATTAATGATTTTCATATACTTCTTGCTGAGGGTCAAAAAAGTGCATTTACTCTAGGTCAGAGTGATACTTTGTCGATAGTCAAATGGGAATCCGTCACCCCTGCGCCCGTGGGTACTATCGCAGATACAATCTCTGCAGGTGTAAAATACGCATGGATACTAGTGCCGTCGTCTATCTCAACCAATAATTTTTATGGACTTTCTGTCAAGTCTTCGAGTCCCTCACTTTGGTCGGATACAATTCAAATGTTAGTCAATGTTGCCCCATCAGTATCTATCGACACCATTATTGGTGGATTCATTAACAATCATACTCCTTCGAATGATTGGGGCATGTGTGAAGGAGATACGGTGGTTCTTCATGCGACGGAAGGCTTAGATGGATATCAATGGACTTTATCTGGAACACCTATTTCAGGAGCAACAGCAGATTCTTTAATAGTAACAGTAAGTGGTGATTATGGGGTTACAGGAAGCTCTGGTAATTGCGATGTCTCTACATCAGACACCACAATTAACTCATTTACCCCTGTCACAACGATTTCTCATATTTCAACCGGTATGCTTACATTGACGGTTTTGGATAAAGATTCTCAAATTGATTCATTACAATTTTGTGAAACTGAAACTATTACTCTAAGAGGTCCTCAACCTGGAGCTGGAGTAACTGTTTCTTATCAATGGGTAAAAGACACTGTTGACATGTTCGGAGTTATTCAATCAATTGCTATGTCAGGAGAGGTTGGCGCCAATTTTTCTACGGGAACTTCGGGTATTTATTCTTTAGTTACTTCCTGGAACCCAGGGGGATGTCCGGATACAAGTTACAGTGTAGAGGTATTTGTAGATACTGTACCTGACACTTATATCGAAAACATTATGTGGGCTGGGCAGTCAGTTGCCTCACTAGATATTTGTCCCGGTGATTCTACATTGCTACGTTCTCATGATCAATCTTTTTTGAATGATTGGACTTATCAATGGGAGGTGATGTACCCAATTTCATCAGGGGCATGGCAATCATTACCAAATGACACCACTTTTGAATTAGTTGTTGATACTGGTCTAATAGCTGGATCTGCTCAATATCGTTTGGTAATTAATAGCAGCGCATGTAATTGGACGACCGGGCCTTTACAAGTAAATGTCATTCCATTGCCAACAGTGAATGTGGCTCCAAGTGATAGTCTAGGTTTGTGTGCTGGTGATTCAGTTTTAGTTGGTGTAACAGGTTCAGGTCTTTCATATCAATGGACATGGTCTTTGGGTTCATATGTAGGTAGCTCTTTTTATGCTAAAGATTCAGGCGTCTATGTTGTTCAGGCAACTGGTTTAAATAATTGTACAAGTTTTGATACTCTTCAAATTACAGAAATTGTAATCACTCCGAATGCTGGTTTAGATCAAATTGTAATGCCAGGAGAAGTTGTTCAACTTGGTGCTAGTGGTGGAGATAATTACTATTGGTATGCCGACAAGCCAGTATACTTTAGTGATCCAACTAATTCATCTCCTTTGACAAAACCTACATCAGATACAACTAAATATTATGTCGAGGTTCGAAGCTCATTTGGTTGTTTTGGAATAGACTCAATGATTATAATTCAATTTGATCCATCAATACTGGATACCAACTTTGAAAATGTGATGAATGTCATTACCCCAAATGGTGACGGTTTTAATGATGTTTTTGATCTTTCAGAAGTTGTTCAATCTGATTCTTGCGATATTTTGATATTTAATCGCTGGGGGGCTAAAGTATACGAAAAAAAGAAATACATCTCAGGATGGGATGGGACAACTATTGGGGGTGACCCCCTTCCAGATGGAACATACTACTATCTTTTATTGTGTAATAACAACTATGCTCGTTTTAGAGGAGCAATAACCGTAATTCGTAATCAGCAATAACCGAAACCGCAATCAAAAGTCTAAAGCAATTATGAAAAAGGCAATTTTATCTATATCTATGTTAGTTTTTGGTTTGACATCTATTCAAGCCCAGCAATTACCACTTTATGCGTCATACTTTTTTACTCCTCAAATAACTAATCCTGCATTATCTGGTGCAGATGGATTTAGTTCATTGACAACAATGCACAGACAACAATGGCAGGGTATGGAGGGCGCTCCAGAAACATCGGCATTAGTTTTTAATGGCGCATTAAACAAAGAACGAATAGGTTATTCGGTTTATGCATTTAATGATGTGACTGACATCGTGTCTCGTTCAGGTATTTATGGTAACTATGCCTATCACGCTCAACTTAGTGAAAATTCTATTTTAAGTTTTGGGTTAGGTCTAGGCTATTTAAATAATTCATTTGATATGGCTAGCGTTCGTGTTAAAAATGAAGGCGATCCATTCCTTTTTCCAACCAATCAGAATGGCACGTTGGATATGAATTTAGGATTAAACCTTCAGGTTAGTGATTTTAGAATAGGTATAAGTATTCCTCAGCTTTTCAACCCGACAATAAATTATTCAAATAATTATACTGGTCCCGTAGCATACCATTTAATTCGTCATTATGTTGCTTCCACTCAGTATGATGTACAAATCCAAAAGGATAGAATGGTTCTCAGTCCGATGGTTACGGTACGGGCTGCTTCATTTGTTGCTCCTCAATTAGATGCAGGGTTGATGCTTAATATGAAAGAATATGGTTATTTAGGAGCGATGTACAGAAGTAATTATGCTGCTACTTTGAATGCTGGAGTTCATTTGACTCCTATGTTATCTGTAGGTTATTCTCATGAGTTTAGTACGAATGCTTTTGCTTCATCATTAGGTATGTCAAACGAATTCATGTTGTCATACAGGTTTGGTGATAACAAGAGGAATTCTAGGCTTGAAGCGGAAGTTAAACGTTTGAAAGACAAACAGCGACAAGCTTCAAAAGAAACAGAGAAATTATTGAATGAAAGACTTGAAGAGTTCAAAGATGAATTGGGAGCTGCTCAGAAAGTGGAACTTGAAAAACAAACAGAATCTTTAAAAAAGAATCTTCAAGAAGAAGGATTGAAACTTCAAGAAGCAGGAAATCAGCGTAGATCAAGACAAGAAGAATCTTCTATGAATTCTTATGAGGATTTGAATTCAAATAACTCTGTTCAGAGGGATGGTGTCATCAAAGGATATCGTAATGAAAACTATGCCAATAATGTGACTCCTGGATCTCCGGGTTACTATGTTACTGCGGGAGTTTATGGTGAATCAAGTAATGCTAATCGCCAGGCTGCGAAACTTTCAAACCGAGGTATTCAAGCTAATGTATTTAGGGATTCAAGAAATGATATGTTCTATGTTTATTTATTAAAATTCCCAAGCTATCAACAAGCTGATTCTGCTAAAGATTCAGGTTTAAGAGGCCAATACACAGGTAAGCTCTGGATTAAAGTTGTAAAGTAGCCTAAATGATTAATTTGAATAAATTTCTTTTTCCGGCAATATTTTTAGCCTTATTTTTTCCGCTCAAGCTTAGTGGTACTCATTTAGTTGGTGGAGAAATCACTTATACCTGTTCAGGTAATAATTCTTATGAAATTAAGCTTAGAATTTACAGGGATTGTTTTGGTGGAGTAGCAGGATTTGATCAGTCTGTTAATTTTACAATATTTGATGATCAAGGAAATATCCTTTTTAATCCATCAGTATCGAAAGGGACTACTGTTCAGGTTCCTTCAGCAACCGGGAATCCTTGTTTAACTACACCTCCAAATATTTGTACCGAATATGCCGAATATATTCACACAATCTCCCTTCCGGCTCGTTCAGGTGGTTACATTATCTCTTATCAACGATGTTGTAGAAATGCCAGTATTGCAAATATAGTTGGCACGGGTACGGGTAATACCTACACAATCCAAATTCCGACGATGGATAATTGCAATAGCACTCCTCAATTCTCAACAGTACCTCCAATTGTCCTTTGTAAATCAGATGTCCTAAGTATTGATGCTTCAGCAGTTGATTCAAATGGGGATTCACTTTTTTATGAGTTTTGCGAGATTTTAAATGGTGGATCTTCTTTTAACCCCAGCCCCGCCTCTGCTGATCCACCTCCATATTCATCTATTCCTTTTATTCTCCCACAGACGAGCTCAACGCCAATTCCTGGTTCTCCTGCTTTGACAATAGACCCAGTTACTGGTTTTATTTCAGGTATTGCCAACACCACAGGTCAATTTGTTGTTGGTATTTGTGTTTCTGAGTATGAAAATGGAGCTCTTCTCTCAAAGGTTCGTCGAGATTATCAATTTAATATTACAAGCTGTATTAGTAATGTTGTTTCGGACATGCTTACGCAGCTGGAAAAGCCAAGTTTATTGTGTATCGGTAAGACTATGTCTTTTCAAGCTCAAACTTCAGGAGCTATTTCTTATTTATGGGATTTTGGGGATACGAATACTACATTAGATACGAGTTCTTCCCCATCTCCATCCTACACTTATTCAGATACGGGCAAATATTCAGTTATGTTGATTATTAATCCAGGACTCGTTTGTACTGATACAGTCTATGAGGTTTTTGATATATATGATGAGCCAAATTATCTAATTAAATATACTGGTGCATCATGTTTTGAAGCCCAGAATATGCTTTTTTATGCAGAGGGTAGTACCCCTAAAGATGCTGATTTTGAATGGGAGTTTGGGAACCTTTCTAATAAATTTGGAGAAAAGGGAGATAGTGTTGAAGGGGTCTCTTGGTCTCTTCCCGGAGATTATACTGTTCGAATGATTGTCACCTCATCTTTCTGTCCAGATACTGTTTACGATACTATCTCTGTCATCAAATGGTCAGTTGCTGTTGATGCTGGCGCCGATACTTCTATAATTCGTAATGATACAGCTTATCTTGATGTTTCATATGGTTCTTTTTATGAGTGGTTTGCTGATAAGCCTGTTTATTTTAATAACTCAAAACAAAAAGATCCACAGGCATGGCAATATCAAGACTCAACAACTTTTTTCGTAATTGTTACAGATGAATATGGTTGCCAAGGAATTGATACTGTATTAATTTATTGGCTGCCAGATTTGGTTGCACCGGATCTTTCAAATGTTCAAAATGTTATAACTGCCAATATGGATGGAATAAACGATGTTTTGGACTTATCAGAGGTGTCTTTTGGAGAGTCTTGCACTTTGCGTGTTTTAAATCGTTGGGGTGGGCAAGTTTACTACCAAGACAATTATGATGACACCTGGACTGGAGTTAATAGTAATGGTCAACTGTTGCCACCATCAACTTATTATGTGCTTTTGCAATGTGATAAAGAACTGCGATATTCTGGCCCGGTAACAATTATAGGTCGTGGGCAATAATATATTAATACAAAGTTTAATTTGTTTAAAATGAAAACAAGAATAATTTTATTAGCAGCAATTATCGTAATGTTTACGAACTCAAATTATCAAGAAATAACTATTAGGCCTAACAATTTCAGTTCTGATCAAGTAGCGAATGTAAAAATTGGGGACCAGGCTCCAGAGTTGGCTTTTTTAAATCCTCAAGGAGAAATCATGAAATTAAGTGATCTAAAGGGTAAGTTAGTCTTGATCGATTTTTGGGCGTCATGGTGCGGTCCATGTCGAAGAGAGAATCCAAATGTTGTAAAAACCTATGCAAAGTTTAAAGATGAAAAATTCAGTGTGGGTAAGGGGTTTGAGATTTATTCTGTAAGTCTTGACCAATCAAAAGATCGCTGGATTCAGGCTATCGCCCAAGATGGGTTGACTTGGTCTAGTCATGTAAGTGATCTTAGAGGATGGCGTGCTCAAGGTGCTTCGATTTATGGTGTAAATGCAGTTCCTATGACTTTCCTCATAGATGGTAAAGGAAAGATAATTGCTAAAGGTCTCAGGGGCGTGGCTCTTGAAAATGCTCTGAGTTCTTTGAGGAAATAAAATTTTTATAAATATGCGCAGTCTGCCAATATGACATTTGGTCATGTTTGGCAGACTGTTTGCTTTTTCGGCAATATATATTTTGATTTATCATGGCAAAAGGAAAAAAGACATCAGAGAAGGGGAATACTGAACCAGATTCAAAAATTGAAGGTGGAACAAAAAATGTTGAAAATACTGATATTCCAGAGCTTAATTTTGAAGAACAAATAAAGGAGTTAAAAGACCAAAATCTAAGACTTTATGCTGAGTTCGAGAACTTTCGCAAACGAAATGCGCGGGAGCGACTTGATCTTATGTCTACGGCTAGTGAAAAGGTAATAAAAGCTATTTTACCTGTTGTGGATGATTTAGATAGGGCTCTGAAAAATTTTCCGAAAGAATCTGAGGAAAGAGTAGGTTTAGACTTGATATATGCCAAACTTATTGGTACTTTGAAAATTGAAGGATTAAACCCTATGGAATCTCCTGTTGGAAAACCCCTAGACGTTGAAACTATGGAAGCCATAACTACTATTCCCGCACCATCAGAAGATCAGAAGGGAAAAGTAATAGATGAAATTGAGAGAGGTTACATGCTCGGGTCAAAAATAATTCGTTATGCCAAAGTGGTAGTAGCAGATATCACAAACTAATTATGGCACAAAAACAAGATTTTTACGAAGTATTGGGCGTGAGTAAATCTTCATCTTCAGATGAGATCAAAAAGGCTTATCGCAAATTAGCAATTAAGTATCATCCAGATAAAAACCCGGGAGACAACGCGGCTGAAGAAAAATTTAAAGAAGCGGCAGAGGCTTACGAAATTTTATCCAATCCTGAGAAAAAGCAAAAATATGATCAATTCGGTCATCAGGCTTTTGGTGCAGGTTCCGGTGGACAAGGTGGTATGAATATGGATGATATATTTAGCCACTTTGGTGATGTCTTTGGCGGAGGAGGATTTGGTGGGTTTGGCGGAAGTAGTCGAGGTGGATCTGTTCGGGGTGCAAATCTAAGAGTTAGAGTAAAGCTTGATTTATCGGATATCGCCTCAGGAGTTGAGAAAAAGATAAAAATTCGAAGAGCTGTCCCTGCAGATGGTATTACATTTAAAACATGTACTGTTTGTAAAGGTTCAGGGCAAATCTCAAGAGTTCAAAATACAATACTTGGACAAATGCGCACGGCAAGTGCCTGCAATGGCTGTAATGGTTCAGGAAAAATGATAGATAAAAGACCTGCCGGCGTTGGAGCAGACGGTTTAGAACGAGTTGAAGAAGTGGTAAGTGTGAAAATACCGCCAGGGGTTCAAGATGGTATGCAATTGCGTGTAGCAAGCAAGGGTAACCACGGACCAGGCGGAAGCTCTGCAGGAGATCTTATTGTTTCGATTGAAGAGGAAATTCATGAAACTTTAATTAGAGAAGGTCAACATTTACACTTTGAGCTTTATATTTCTTTTCCTGATGCCTCTCTTGGTTCATCAGTTGAAATTCCTAGTGTTAACGGAAAGGTGCGAATGAAAATTGATGCGGGGACTCAAAGTGGAAAGACATTGAGATTAAAGGGAAAAGGATTGCCAAGTGTCGAGGGATATGGAATTGGTGATCTGATGGTTCATGTTTCTGTTTGGACTCCAAAATCAATAACCATTAAAGAAAAAGCAATATTAGAGGATTTGCGAGAGTCAAAAAACTTTAAACCGAATCCAGGAAAGTCAGATAAAGGTTTTTTTGAACGTGTTCAAGATTTGTTCAATTAATTCTTTCAATTTCGGCTCCTATATTTCGTAATCGGACATCAATAGCTTCATATCCTCGATCAATTTGCTCAATATTATGAATGGTACTGGTTCCTTCGGCGCTCAAAGCAGCAATCAAAAGAGCTATTCCAGCTCTTATATCTGGGGAAGTCATAGTGGTAGAGCGTAATGGAAATTTTCGATTCAAACCAATTACTGTGGCTCTATGTGGATCACACAAAATAATTTGAGCCCCCATATCAATTAGTTTATCAACGAAGAATAGACGGCTTTCAAACATTTTTTGGTGTATTAGAACAGATCCGTTAGCTTGAGTTGCGGTAACAAGTATGATGCTTAAAAGGTCTGGTGTAAATCCTGGCCATGGGGCATCACTTATTGTAGTCATAGATCCGTCTAAATACGATCCTATCGAATAATTTTTTTGACTTGGAACGTGGATGTCGTCTCCTGAAATTTCCAATTTAATTCCAAGTTTTTTGAAAACTTCAGGAATCACTCCAAGATATTGTACACCAGCGTTTTTAATCGTTATATCACTTTCTGTCATAGCGGCAAGTCCAATCCAGCTTCCTATTTCAATCATATCAGGTAAGCATTTATGATCTGTTCCTTTTAAGCTATCAACCCCAGTAATATTTAATAGATTACTCCCAATCCCATGAATATTAGCTCCCATTGTTACGAGCATATTACAGAGTTGTTGCAGGTAAGGTTCGCAAGCCGCGTTGTATATTGTTGTGGTTCCTTTTGTTAGTACTGCAGCCATTATGATGTTTGCCGTTCCAGTTACTGATGCTTCGTCTAAAAGCATATATGCACCTTTTAATCCGGATTTGGGTGCCGTTACTCCGTAGAAATTTGAATTCTCTTCAAATTGAAACTTAGCTCCAAGTTTCATGAAACCAATAAAGTGTGTGTCTAACCTTCTCCGTCCAATCTTATCTCCTCCTGGTTTTGGAATATAACCTAGCCCGAATCGCGCAAGCATTGGTCCTACCAGCATTATTGAACCTCTCAAGGAGGATCCTTTTTCTTTGTATGAGTCAGAGTATAAATAATTTAAATCAATATTTTTAGCGCAAAATGTATAGTCTCCATGGCTATTTTTAAGAACAGATACTCCTAGATCACCCAAAATCTCTATGAGCTTATTTACATCTACGATGTCTGGAATATTTGAAACTCGCATTTTTTCTTCTGTCAATAAAACTGCACAAAGAATTTGTAGCACTTCATTTTTTGCACCTTGTGGCTGGATTTCTCCTTTGAGTTTATTGCCGCCTTTTATTTTAAAACTACCCACGCTTTTATGATTTTGGACGAGAAGAGAAATTCGCTTTTCGTTTAAATTGAGGTTTTTTCTTCTTTTTCGATTTTGTATTGAGCGGTGCATTTTGAGATTTGACACCCTTGGCCACAGTTAATGGAATCTTAATATCACCAAGCTTTCCTGCGGATAAAATTCTGAGTTCAGAAAATATTACTGAGTCATCTACATTATCCTTATTCCAGGATAAATACGCTCGTTTCATTTGATTTGCAATATCAAATTCCATGAGATCTCGCTCTTCGCTGGGGTCTATCTCTGATATTGTCTGAATCATGGTTTGAAGAACATTACCATAGTATCTGTGCGTTCGACTCTTTTTAGGGTAGGCTACTTGATCGGGCCTCTCACTTAGTTTTTCTTTTGTTAAAATAGGATAAGGGCTATCTACATCTAAAGAAAAGTTTGACATTACAAATAGGTGATCCCAAAGTTTATGACGGTAATCAGGATTATCACGCAGTTGAGGATTTAGATTCCCAATAATATCAACAATGCTTGTTGCAACTTTAGTTCTGTGGTTTCTGTCAGTTAGAGTTTGACAATATTCAATCATTGATTGAACGTGTCGACCATATTCAGGCATTATAAGATGTTCTCTATCCGTATTATAGTCAAGTGTTAGAGCAGCTATTTTAGTTGTATCCATTATTTAATTAATTGCAATTTGGCAAACTTCAGTAACAATTTCTTTTCTCCAGCATTATCAAACGCTATCGTAGCTTTTTGATCCATAAGTTCCCCGTTTATTTCAGTTATTGTGCCAGTGCCAAAACGTTCATGAAGAACTCTATTTCCGGCTGTTAATGTATTGTTTAACATTACTGCTGAACCGTTTGAATATGTTGATTCCTCCAATGGTTTGAGGTTTGCTGGTCGAATAAATCGAACGGTATTCGGTTGTTTTTTTTGTTTTTCTGGTTGCTTTTTACTTGATTTGGAATAAAATTTTGAGCCTCTCGAAGGTACGTCAAATGGATTTATTTTTTTTGAAATAGTTTTCCCTGTATTGTATTCAGGGATATGTATCTCTAAGTGTTCATCATCAAGTTCATCAAGGAATCGGCTGGGTTCACAGTCAATAAGTTTTCCCCAACGATAGCGGATGTGCGAATATGTCAGATAAGCACTTTTTTTTGCTCGAGTTAAAGCTACATAGAAGAGACGCCTTTCCTCTTCGAGTTCACTTCTAGATCCAATACTCATCATGGATGGAAAAAGATTCTCTTCCATTCCAACAACAAAGACATTTGGAAATTCTAAACCTTTAGCAAGATGAATTGTCATCAGGCTTACTTTAGGTCGATCATCTTTGTCTTTCTTGTCAGAGTCTGTTATTAGAGCAATATCTTCTAAATATGAATGAATGCTAGCATTGCCATTTTCTATTTCTTTTTGTTCTTCTACAAAATCTTTTATTCCATTTAAAAGTTCCTGTACATTTTCATATCTGCTTACTCCTTCTGGGGTTTTGTCATCACTTAGGAACTTTACGAGGCCGCTAGATCTAGCTATGTGCTCCATAATATCAAAAGCATCTTTTTCATCGGTCAATATCCTGAAGCTCAGAATTAAGTCACAAAAAGCTAGTAGCTTCTCCTTTGTTGGTTGATTAATTTTAATTTGCCATTCTGAGGCATTTTGTGCAGCTTCCCAAAGAGATGTTTTACGTTCATTTGCTGCCAAGCTTAGTCTAGCTATTGTTGTTTCTCCAATTCCTCTACTTGGAAGATTTATAATTCTTTTGAATGCTTCATCATCTTTTAAATTCACGATAAGTCGAACATATGAAATTAGATCCTTAACTTCTTTTCTCTGGTAGAATGATAGTCCCCCATAAATGCGATACGGAATATTTTTTCTCCGAAAGGAGTCCTCAAATGCTCTTGATTGAGCATTTGTTCGGTATAAAATAGCAAAGTCGTCATATGCTACGTGATTTCTAATATTTGCCTCCCAAATTGTTTGAGCAGCATAATTTCCTTCGTCAGAGTCGCTTACACTTTTATGTACAATGATTTTTTCGCCCAAGGGATTTGCTGTCCAGATATTCTTTTCAAGTTGTTCTTTATTGTTTTTTATTAATGCATTTGCAGCCTTTACGATATGTTCTGTGCTTCTATAGTTTTGTTCTAATTTAAAAAAATTAGCATTGTCGTAGTCTTTCTGAAAATTTAGAATATTTCTAATATTGGCACCTCGAAAGGCATAAATGCTCTGCGCATCATCACCTACCACGCAGATATTTTCATACCTACTGGCTAAGGATTTAATTATTAAATATTGAGAGTGATTCGTATCTTGATACTCATCCACTAGAATGTACCTGAATCTATCTTGATACTTGGCTAGTGCATCTGGAAATTTGATAAATAGTTCATTGGTTTTTACAAGTAAATCATCAAAATCCATTGCTCCTGCTCTAAAGCATTTTTCCATGTAGGAGGAGTATATCTCGCCAAGTTTTGGGATTCGAGCAGATGCGTCTGCCTCCTGAAGCTCAGCTCTAGCTGCATAGGATTTGGGAGTTATTAGATTGTTTTTGTAAGAAGAAATACGATTCGCTATGGTTTTGACTTTATAAATCTCTTTATCCAGCCCTGACTCTTTTATTATACTAGAGATAACTTTTTTTGAGTCTTCGCTATCGTAAATAGTGAAGTTTGATGGAAAGCCAAGACGATGTCCTTCTATTCTTAATATTTTGGCAAAAACTGAATGAAATGTTCCCATCCAAAGGTTTTTTGCTTCAGAACCTCCCAAAACATTTTGAATACGGTCTTTCATCTCTTTAGCTGCTTTGTTTGTAAAAGTCAACGAAAGAATATTAAACGGGTCAACCCCGGATTTCATTAGATGAGCTATTCTGTAAGTGAGGACGCGAGTTTTTCCAGAACCAGCACCAGCAATAACCATTACAGGTCCTTTAATACATTCTACAGCCTCTCTTTGGACTGGGTTTAGAGCTTCAAGATAATTTGACATATTAAGATTTCAAAGGTATGTTTTATCGGGTCTGATAAAAAGTTGAAAAAAGTGATTTAAAATGTGCGTGGAATGTCAGATAAAAACATCTACATTTGCAGTCCCCAAAAAACTAGGGGTAAAAATTATTGTAGCGACGAAAACCAAAACAATTAAAAGGAATGCCAACAATCCAACAACTAGTCCGTAAAGGAAGAGTCAAATTACAAAAGAAGAGCAAATCAGCAGCGCTGGACTCTTGCCCTCAACGTAGAGGTGTATGTACTCGTGTATATACAACAACACCGAAAAAACCGAACTCGGCAATGAGAAAAGTTGCCCGTGTTCGCCTGACAAACGGAAATGAGGTAAATGCATACATAGGAGGCGAAGGTCATAATCTTCAAGAGCACTCTATTGTTTTAGTTCGAGGGGGTCGTGTTAAGGATTTACCTGGAGTGAGATATCATATTGTTCGTGGTGCCCTTGATGCTGCTGGTGTCGCCGGTAGAATGCAGCGTCGCTCTAAATATGGTACAAAACGTCCAAAAGCTAAAAAATAATAGGAAAATATGAGAAAGACTCGTGCTAAAAAGCGTCCACTTTTACCAGATCCAAGATTCAATGATCCCTTGGTTACCAGATTCGTCAATAATTTGATGTACGACGGTAAGAAGTCAACTTCTTACTCCATATTCTATAATGCAATTGACATCATCTCCGAGAAGTCCGAGGAGGCTAATGGTCTAGAGCAGTGGAAAACGGCATTAACAAATGTTATGCCTCATGTTGAAGTTAGAAGTCGCCGTGTCGGTGGATCTACTTTTCAAATTCCTCAACAAATTCGACCTGAACGAAAAATCTCCCAGGCAATGAAATGGTTGATAGGTTATTCTCGTGCTCGAAATGAAAAAAGTATGGCAGCGAAATTAGCTGGTGAAATCATGGCTGCAGCAAAAGAAGAAGGGGCGGCAGTTAAGAAGCGCATGGATGTTCATCGCATGGCTGAAGCTAACAAGGCATTCTCACATTTCCGTTTCTAAATATATATATTTAATGTCAACACGCGATCTTAAATTCACCCGGAACATTGGTATCATGGCCCACATTGATGCGGGAAAAACAACTACCACGGAGCGTATTCTTTATTACACAGGTGTTTCTCACAAAATAGGTGAGGTTCATGATGGTGCTGCAACAATGGATTGGATGATTCAGGAGCAGGAAAGAGGAATTACAATTACATCTGCGGCCACCACTTGTTTTTGGAGGTTTCCAACCGACCAGGGTAAGGATCTAAACAATACTGAAGAATATAAAATCAATATTATTGACACTCCTGGTCACGTTGACTTCACTGTAGAAGTTGAAAGATCCTTGAGGGTTTTAGACGGCGCAGTTGCATTGTTATGCGCTGTGGGTGGTGTTCAACCGCAAACCGAAACTGTCTGGAGACAGGCTACTAAATACAATGTTCCAAGAATAGCGTTTGTAAATAAAATGGATCGAACTGGTGCTGATTTTTTCAGTGTGGTCAGACAAATAGATGAAAAATTAAAAGGACATCCTGTTCCACTTCAAATTCCGATCGGTGCAGAGACTGAATTTAAAGGTATTGTTGACCTAATAGACAATAAGGCAATCATATGGGATGATGAAACTCAGGGAATGACTTACAAGGAGATCGATATTCCAGAGGATTTAGTTGAAACGGTCATAGAATATCGCGAGAAATTAGTTGAATCAGTTGCAGAGTTTGATGACTCATTGCTCGAGAAATTTTTCGATAACCCGGATGCAATTACGAGAGAAGAATTGGTTTCAGCAATAAGAAAAGCCACTGTGGCTCAAAAAATAACTCCTGTTTTGTGCGGTTCAGCTTTCAAGAATAAAGGGGTACAAACAATGTTAGATGCTGTTATGTCATTCATGCCATCACCTCTAGATGTCGAAGGTATAGTTGGTGTAAATCCAGATACGGAGGAAGAAGAGATGCGAAAGCCCGATTCAAGCGAGCCATTTGCGGCTTTGGCTTT
The DNA here is from genome assembly GCA_913009655.1 of uncultured Cryomorphaceae bacterium. Lineage (GTDB taxonomy): Bacteria > Bacteroidota > Bacteroidia > Flavobacteriales > Schleiferiaceae > TMED14. The sequence continues at coordinate 38,442 of CAJVWI010000001.1, read as the reverse complement.
TAAAATTGCTACGGATCCTTTTGTAGGAAGATTATGCTTTTTCCGGGTCTATTCGGGAAAAACTGATGCTGGATCATATGTTAAAAATATTCGGACTGGAAACAAAGAGCGTATTTCTCGTATATTTCAAATGCACTCGAATAAACAGAATCCAATAGCTTCTATCGAGGCGGGGGACATTGGTGCTGGTGTTGGATTTAAAGATATTCGTACTGGTGACACCCTTTGTGACGAAAAGCGACCAATAGTTCTTGAGTCAATGACCTTTCCAGAGCCTGTCATAGGATTAGCTGTTGAGCCAAAGACTCAAGCTGATATGGATAAAATGGGAATAGCTTTAGCTAAATTAGCTGAAGAAGATCCTACTTTTAGAGTTGCTACTGATGAAGATACAGGGCAAACAGTTATTTCGGGAATGGGTGAGTTACATCTGGATATTCTTGTCGACAGAATGCGCCGTGAATTTAAGGTAGAATGTAATCAAGGAGCTCCGCAAGTGCAGTATAAAGAGGCCTTAACATTTGAGACCGGACATCGCGAGCAATACAAAAAGCAAACTGGAGGTCGTGGAAAGTTTGCTGATATTGACTTCAAAATTGGTCCCGCGGATGAGGATTTTGAAGCTGGCGGTTTACAGTTTATAAACAAGATTAAAGGTGGTAACATACCTCGTGAATTTATTCCGGCCGTCGAAAAAGGTTTTAAAGAGGCCATGACAAATGGCCCACTTGCTGGATATGGTGTGGACTCAATGAAAGTCACTTTAGAGGATGGGTCATTTCATCCAGTTGATTCCGACGCTCTTTCCTTTGAACTAGCTGCGAGGTTAGGTTTTAGAGAGGCGGCAAGAAAAGCCAAGCCAATCATTCTTGAGCCTTTGATGAAAATCGAAGTTGTAATGCCTGAAACATCTATGGGTGATGTTGTAGGTGATCTGAATAAAAGACGTGGTCAGGTGGAAGGAATGGATACAAAAGAAGGGGATTCTGTTGTTCATGCAAAGGTTCCTTTGAGTGAAATGTTTGGTTATGTAACAACCTTGCGAACCATTACATCAGGGAGAGGTAGTTCTTCTATGGAGTTTAGTAACTATTCAGAGACTCCGAAAGGAATTTCGGAAGAGGTAATTGAAAGTGTACGAGGTAGTAAATAATTATTAACGATCCTATGAGCCAAAAAATTAGAATCAAACTCAAGTCCTATGACCATATGTTGGTGGATAAGAGTGCAGAAAAAATCGTGAAAACAGTGAAGAGTACTGGTGCTGTGGTAAATGGCCCTATACCTCTTCCTACGAACAAGCGCATTTACACTGTGTTGCGTTCGCCTCACGTCAATAAAAAAGCACGCGAACAGTTCCAGCTGTCAAGTTACAAGCGTCTATTGGATATTTATTCTTCATCCAGTAAGACTATTGATGCTTTGATGAAGTTAGAACTGCCTAGTGGTGTGGAAGTAGAAATTAAAGTTTAACTCAGAACCGTAAATATCATGCCTGGACTAATTGGCAAGAAAATCGGAATGACCAGCATCTTCGACACGGATGGTAAAAACTACCCGTGTACGGTCATCGAATTGGGCCCCTGTGTGGTTACCCAAATTAAAAGTAAAGATGTCGATGGTTACGCTGCTGTGCAGGTTGCGTTTGGCGATAAGAAACGTCCAAACAAATCTGCTATCGGCCATGCCAAAAAGGCGAAGACTATCGCCAAACAAAAGTATGTAGAGTTTCGCGACTTTACTGAGGGCTCAGTTGCTCTGGGAGATACACTAACTGTGGATATGTTCAACGAAGGTGAATTCGTTGATGTCGCAGGTACTTCTAAGGGTAAAGGTTTTCAGGGTGTTGTAAAACGACATGGTTTTGCAGGTGTTGGTCAAGCCACCCATGGACAACATAATCGGCTCAGAGCTCCTGGTTCTATAGGTGCGGGTTCAGATCCATCTCGAGTTTTTAAAGGGACTCGTATGGGAGGACGAATGGGTAATGAAAGAGTGAAGATCCAGAATCTTCAAGTTTTAAAAGTTGACTCAGATCAGAATGTCTTAGTTGTTAAGGGATCTATCCCTGGCGCGAGGCAGTCTGTTGTAATTGTTGAGAAATAATGGAGATAGGCATTGTTAACCAAAATGGAAAGGATACTGGCCGAAAAGCTGTATTAAATGACGAAATTTTTAGCGTGAAACCCAATGAACATGCGGTATACTTAGATGTAAAACAGTATTTAGCAAATCAACGTCAAGGGACACATAAGTCGAAAGAGAGATCTGAAATATCAAGAACTACCAAGAAAATTCATAAGCAGAAAGGAACAGGTGGGGCTAGACATGGAAGTATGCGATCTCCTTTGTATCGTGGCGGTGGAACTGTATTTGGTCCAAGACCCCATGAGTACGGCTTCAAACTAAATAAAAAACTTAAAGTAGTTGCTCGTAAGTCTGCCCTAAGTATGATGGCGTCTGATAACCAGATCATTGTTTTGGATAAGTTTTCTCTTGATGCCCCAAAGACCAAACAATATGCATCTGTACTGGATGCTTTGGGCTTTTCAGGAAAGAAATGCACTGTTGTGTTGGCTGATTCAGATAAAAATGTATATTTGTCATCCCGCAATTTTGAGGGGTCAAATGTCGTAACTGCTTCAGAATTAAACACTTATTCTATTTTGAATGCTGGAACTTTGATACTCTTAGAAGGGGCAATAGATAAAATTCAAACTGCATTAACTACGAAGTGATGGAAAGTATATTGATTCGACCGGTTATAACTGAGAAGGCTTCAGCTGATTCTGAAAAAATGAATCGCTATACTTTTGTTGTGGCTAGAAAGTCTAATAAAGTTGAAATTAAGAAAGCAGTTGAGGCGGCCTACAATGTAAACGTTGATAATGTTCGTACTCTTATTGTGCCAGCTAAAAAAGTTGTACGCTTTACCAAAGCAGGAACATTGTCTGGTAATAAGCCTGCGTACAAAAAGGCTATCGTTGACGTCAGAAGTGGAGAGTCCATTGATTTTTATGCTAATCTATAATCGAAAATGGGTGTACGTAAATTAAAAGCTATTACGCCGGGACAACGATTTCGTGTTGTTAATGACTACGGTGCTATTACCGCATCATCTCCGGAGAAATCTTTGACTCAACCGAAAAAGCGTAGCGGTGGTCGGAATAATTCCGGTAAAATGACTATGCGTTACATGGGAGGCGGTGCAAAGCAACGATACCGTGTCATAGACTTTAAACGTGAAAAATTTGAAATTCCTGCAACTGTTAAAACTATTGAGTATGATCCGAATCGATCGGCATTTATTGCCTTGGTAGTTTATGCTGATGGGGAAAAGCGCTATATCATTGCTCCTAGCGGATTAGAGGTTGGACAGAAGATTATTTCTGGATCTGGTTCAGCGCCAGAGGTTGGTAATTCTTTGAAACTTGCAGATCTACCATTAGGTACGATTGTTCATAATATTGAACTTCGTCCTGGTCAAGGTGGAATAATTTCGCGTTCAGCTGGTTCATTTGCTCAATTGGCTGCCCGTGATGGAAAATATGCCACTTTGAAAATGCCGTCAGGAGAGACCCGTATGATTTTGGTTGAGTGTATGGCTACTGTTGGAGTTGTTTCTAATAGTGATCATGCGCAACTCGTTGGTGGTAAGGCTGGAAGAAGTCGTTGGCTTGGAAGACGCCCACGTACACGTGGTGTTGCTATGAATCCGGTTGATCACCCTATGGGCGGTGGTGAGGGTCGCGCTTCTGGGGGTCATCCTCGATCCCGAAACAGCATTCCTTCTAAAGGATTCAAAACTCGCGCTAAACAGAAAGAAAGTAGTCGGTATATTATTGAAAAAAGGAAGAAATAACTAATGGCACGTTCACTAAAAAAAGGACCATTCATACATTATAAGCTTGAAAAGCGTGTAATGGAGAATGTGGAAGCTAGCAAAAAAAGTGTGATTAAGACATGGTCAAGGGCTTCGATGATTAGTCCAGATTTTGTTGGTCAGACAATCGCTGTTCACAACGGGAAAACGTTCATACCTGTTTACGTTACAGAAAACATGGTTGGACATAAGCTGGGGGAATTTTCTCCAACACGTACTTTTCGTGGACACGGTGGTAAAAAAGATAAGGGTAAAAGATAAGCTATGGGATCACGTAAACACAATACAGCAATAGCATTAAAAGAAGCACGTAAGAATGTAGCTTCTGCGAAATTGAATAATTGTCCTACTTCTCCAAGAAAAATGCGTTTAGTAGCGGATATGATTAGAGGTATGGAAGTGACAAAAGCTCTTTATTCCTTAAAAAATAATGGCAAAGAGGCATCGATTCGCTTAGAGAAACTGTTGGTTTCCGCATTGAGTAATTGGGAGACAAAAAATGAAGGTGTTTCTGTAGACGAAAAAGAGCTAATCGTTCAGACGATTAGTGTTGATAGTGGACGGATGTTAAAACGCGTTCAACCGGCACCTCAAGGTCGTGCTCATCGTATTCGAAAGCGATCTAATCACGTAACTATTGTTATTAGTGAGTCAAACAGTTTGGAAAATTCTAGTATAACCGAAGCTAAAGAAGTTCAATAATGGGTCAAAAAGCTAATCCAATCGGAAACCGTCTAGGTTTTATTCGTGGCTGGGATTCAAACTGGTACGGGGGTAAGAACTATGGTGATAGAATAGCAGAGGATGCTGCTATCAGAAAGTATTTGTACGCCCGGCTATCAAGAGCGAATGTATCGCGGATAATCATCGAACGAACCTTGAAACTTGTGACTATAACAATTGCAACTGCTCGTCCCGGTGTAATAATCGGAAAGGGTGGTTCGGAGGTTGAAAAACTTAGGGAAGAACTCAAGAAACTTACAAAAAAAGATGTTCAGTTAAATATCCACGAAATAAAGAGGCCTGAATTAGATGCTAAACTTGTAGCTGATTCTATCGCCCGTCAAATTGAAGGGCGTATTTCTTTCAGACGAGCGGTTAAGATGAGTATTAGTTCTACCATGCGAATGGGTGCCGAAGGAATAAAAGTTCAATTGAGTGGAAGATTGAATGGTGCAGAAATTGCACGTTCTGAAAAGTTTAAAGACGGTCGTACTCCCTTGCACACTTTCCGAGCGGATATTGATTATCACTTGTCGGAGGCTCACACGACTTATGGGCGGATCGGTATCAAGGTTTGGATAATGAAAGGTGAGGTTTACGGAAAACGGGATTTAACGAACGTTTTAGGTGTTTCTGGGAGACCAAAATCAGGTAACCCTGGTAGTGGTGGTCCAAAAGGTCGATCAAATTCTAACGATCGTCGTAATAATAATGATCGTCGCAATAATCGTAAAGCATAATTCGCACAAAGAGATATGTTACAACCGAAAAAAACTAAATTCCGGAAGACCTTTAAAGGTAAAATGAAAGGTAACGCTCAACGTGGAGCCACCTTAGCTTTTGGAGCTTATGGTATAAAATCTATGCAAGAAGTGTGGATGACTGCTAGGCAAATTGAAGCTGCGCGTATCGCTGCCACTCGTTATATGAAACGTGAGGGTCAGTTATGGATCCGTATCTTTCCTGATAAACCTGTTACAAAGAAACCTTTAGAAGTCCGTATGGGTAAAGGAAAGGGTTCTGTTGAATATTGGGCAGCGGTTATCCGTCCAGGACGTATGTTATTTGAATGTGATGGGGTATCTAAAGAAGTGGCTCTAGAGGCTCTTAGGCTAGCGGCTCAAAAATTACCCGTTAAAACTAAGTTAGTTACCCGTCGAGATTTAGTTACAAATTCCTAATTGTTAGCATTATGAAAATGAATGAAATTCGGAATCTAAGTCAAGAAGAGCTCTCTAAGCAATTTACCGCATTGAGTAAGGAGCTTGCAGACATGAAGATGAAGAACCGTATTAGTCCTCTAGAGAATCCTATGAGAATTGCTAGTACAAGAAAAATCGTTGCGAGACTTACTATGGAAATGTCTAATCGTAACTCCAAATAATTTATATTGATGGAAGAGAAACGAAATCTCCGAAAAGAGCGAATTGGTGTTGTTACTAGTGACTCCATGAATAAAACTGTAACTGTGATTGTTTCACGTCGAGTGAAGCATCCTATGTACGGTAAGTTCATAACCTACACTACTAAACTTCATGCTCATGATGAGAAAAATGATTGTAATAGTGGAGATACTGTGAAGATCATGGAAACACGTCCGATGAGTAAAACCAAGGTATGGCGTGTAATAGAAATTTTAGAAAGAGCAAAATAAGATGTTACAAACAGAATCACGTCTCCGAGTTGCAGATAATACTGGTGCCAAAGAAGTTCTTGTCATACGCGTATTAGGCGGTACAAAACGTCGTTATGCCAGTGTTGGTGATAAAATCGTTGTCACGATAAAACAGGCTTTGCCCTCAGGCAGCGCAAAAAAGGGTACTGTAGCAACTGCTGTTGTTGTACGTACGAAAAAAGAAGTTAGGCGTCTCGATGGGTCTTATATCCGTTTTGACGATAATGCTTGTGTTCTTTTGAATCCAACTGGTGAAATGCGAGGCACTCGTGTTTTTGGACCTGTGGCTAGAGAGTTGCGTGACAAGCAGTTCATGAAAATCGTTTCCTTGGCACCAGAGGTGCTTTAAGAATATACTATAAGATGGCAAAGTTTCATATAAAAACAGGAGATACGGTAATGGTAATCGCGGGTACTTCAAAAGGTAAGTCGGGTAAGATTATTCGTATGATACCAAAACAGTCACGGGCTGTTGTGGAAGGTTTAAACATGGTTACAAAACACCAAAAGCCTACAGCTAGCACTCCCCAAGGAGGAATTGCTAAAATGGAGGCACCTATTCACGTCTCTAATTTGATGTTAATTGATGGTGCAGGTAATCCAACACGTGTTGGACGGAAAGTAAATGAGAAAGGTGAGACAAGTCGTTTCGCAAAAAAAACTGGTGATACTATTAAGTAATGGAATCAAAACTAAAAGTTGATTATCAATCCAAAGTAGTTCCTGCGATGAAGGAGCAATTTGGTTACTCTCATGATTTACAAGTCCCTAGACTTGAGAAAATCATTTTGAGTCAGGGTATTGGAGCTGCTGTTTCAGATAAGAAGCTAGTGGATGCAGCTGTTGAAGAGATGACAATTATTGCTGGTCAGAGGGCGGTAGCTACAAAATCTAAAAAAGACATATCCAATTTTAAACTGAGAAAAGGAATGCCTGTTGGTGCGCGAGTTACACTTCGGGGTTCTAAAATGTATGATTTCTTGGAAAGGTTATTAGTATCTTCTTTACCTAGAATCAGAGATTTTCAGGGTATTAAAGAAGGATTTGATGGTAGGGGTAATTTTACTTTCGGTATTACGGAGCAGATTATTTTTCCGGAAATAGAAATTGATAAAGTGAGTCGCATTTCTGGAATGGACATAACGTTTGTTTCAAGTGCGAAAACAGATATGGAGTGCAAAGCGCTTCTCCAAGAGTTTGGAATGCCCTTTAAGAAATAGAATTATGGCGAAAGAATCAATGAAAGCGCGAGAGCGCAAACGGCAGGCAGTTGTTGCTCGATATGCTGAAAAACGTGGGGCTCTCAAAGCTGCTGGCGATTATGCTGGTCTGCAACGGCTTCCAAAAAATGCTTCCCCGGTTAGGTTACATAACCGATGCAAGCTGACAGGTCGTCCTCGAGGCTACATGCGTCAGTTTGGACTTTCTAGAGTGACATTTCGTGAAATGGCTTTATCTGGTTTAATACCAGGTGTTAAGAAGTGTAGTTGGTAATTTACAATTAGAATAAGATGTATACAGATCCTATAGCAGATTTTTTAACACGCATACGGAATGGGGCCAAAGCTGGTCACCAGGTGGTAGAGTTACCATCAAGTACCGTTAAGGCAGAAATTGCCAGAATTCTTCATGACCAGGGCTACATAGCTAGTTATAAAGTGGTCACTGACAACGCCCAAGGAACATTGAAAGTAGCTTTAAAGTATGAGAGATCTACAAAGCGTCCTGTAATAAGAGGTATAGACCGTGCTTCTAGTCCGGGTCTCCGTAATTACAAGTCGTCTTCGGATTTACCTCGGGTAAAAAATGGTTTGGGTATAGCTATTGTGAGCACGTCGCATGGAATGATGACTGATAAAGAAGCCCGTGCCAAAAAAATTGGCGGTGAGATTATATGTTACGTTTATTAATAGATATAGATAATGTCAAGAATTGGTAAATCCCCTATAAATATACCTTCCGGTGTCACTGTGAGTATTAAAGAATCAGTAGTGACTGTTGAGGGTAAGGGTGGTACGTTAAATCAGAATATTACTGATGGTATTGAGGTTCAGGTATTAGAAGATGTTGTGACACTATCACGTCCTTCGGATTCCAAATCTCACCGCGCGTCTCATGGTCTTTACAGATCATTAATATCCAATATGATTGTTGGTGTTAGTGATGGTTGGACTAAAAGACTTGAATTAGTGGGCGTAGGATACAGAGCAAGTAACCGCGGTCAAATTCTGGATTTGGCTTTAGGGTTCTCTCATAATATCAGTATGCAAATACCATCTGAGGTAAAGTTGACTACGATTAGTGAAAAAGGTAAGAACCCTTTAGTAGAACTAACATCTTTTGATAAACAGCTAGTTGGAATGATAGCTTCAAAGATTCGATCATTTAGAAAGCCTGAACCATACAAGGGTAAAGGTGTTCGATATGTAGGTGAGATTGTTCGTAAGAAGGCTGGTAAATCCGCTGCTAAGTAGTAAACATATAGATCATGGCAACAAAAAAAATGAATCGTAGACAACGCATACACATGCGGATCCGTAATGTGGTAAAAGGGACAGATAAGCGTCCTCGATTAGCCGTTTACAGAAGTAGTAAAGAAATATATGCTCAACTTATCGATGATGTAAGTGGCAAGACTCTCGGTACTGCCTCGTCATTATCGAAAAATGGTGAAGTATTTGCAGGCACTAAAATTGAACGTGCTTTTAAAGTAGGTAAAATGATCGCTGAAGTCGCAAAAGGAGTAGGAGTAGAATCCATATCCTTTGATCGCGGAGGTTATCTATATCATGGACGTATAAAATCACTAGCTGACGGAGCACGTCAAGCTGGACTGAAATTCTGATTGAGAATATGAAAGATAAAAATATTAAAAAAATAAAACCTAGTGGCCTCGAGCTAGTAGATCGTTTAGTTGGTGTTCAACGTGTGACGAAGGTCACAAAGGGTGGTCGGACATTTGGATTTACAGCTATTGTCGTCGTCGGGGACGAACACGGCATTGGTGGTTACGGACTGGGTAAGAGTAAAGAGGTTTCAGAGGCTGTAAACAAGGGAATTGAAGATGCTAAGAAAAATTTGTATCGCTTTCCAGTGGTTAAGGGCACGCTTCCTCACGAGCAGGATGGTAAATTTGGTGGTGCAAGAGTATTTCTTCGCCCAGCATCTTCAGGAACAGGGGTTATAGCAGGAGGTTCTATGCGTCATGTTTTAGAATGTGTTGGTATTCATGATGTTCTGGCTAAATCCAAAGGTTCATCTAACCCTCATAATCTGGTTAAGGCCACCTTTGAAGCTTTACATTCTTTAAGAGATGCTAAGCAAGTTGCCAAGTCAAGAGGTATAACTGTTTCACAAGTTTTTAACGGTAAATAAAGCTATAAAGTATGACACGCATTAAGATAACTCAAAAGCGCAGCGTAATTAACCGTCCCCATAATCAAAAAGCAACTATGGTGGCTTTGGGTTTACGCAAAATTAACCATAGCGTTGAACATGATAATAATGCTCAAATTGCTGGTATGGTTCGAACTGTGAATCATTTAGTAACTGTCGAAGAAATTAAATAAATATTTATAATAATATGTCACTTCATAATTTAAAGCCTGCAGCGGGTTCAACTTTTACCAAAAAACGACTTGGTCGTGGAGAGGGTAGTGGTTCAGCAGGAACGGCAGGGCGAGGTCACAAAGGTGCCAAGTCGAGATCTGGATACAGCAAAAAGATCGGTTTTGAGGGTGGTCAAATGCCTCTTCAACGAAGAGTTCCAAAATTTGGCTTTACAAATCCTAATCGTGTTGAGTATCGTGGGATCAATCTAGATACTATCCAAAAGTTGATTGATGAAAAGTCTCTAAAAGAGATTAGTCTTGATACTCTTATGAATAATGGATTGGCGGGTAAGCATGATCTTGTAAAAATATTAGGACGTGGAAAAATTTCATCTGCAATTGAAGTTAAAGTAAATAAAGTAAGTGAAAGCGCGAAGGTGGCTATCGAAAAAGCAGGTGGGACAATTCATATTATCTCGATGCATTCAGAAAATGAAGACGCTACTGTTTCCAAGCAATCATCTGAAAAAGTAACTAAACAATAACATGAATCGGTTTATCCAAACGCTAAAGAACATTTGGGGCATTACGGAGCTCCGGGAAAAGCTTCTGTTAACGGCAGGTTTGCTGCTCGTTTATCGTCTGGGTTCAAACGTGGTTCTTCCTGGTATAGATCCTGGTAGTTTGGAGAACTTACAGAGTCAAGCTTCTGAAGGTTTAATTGGTTTGATTAATGCTTTTTCAGGAGGTGCATTTGCCAATGCTTCTATTCTGGCTCTTGGTATTATGCCGTATATCTCCGCTTCTATTGTTATACAACTTGCAGGTCTTGCAGTACCAGCGGTTCAAAAAATGCAAAAAGAGGGGGAGTCCGGTCGGAGAAAGTTAAATCAGATAACTAGATATTTAACTATTCTTATAGTTGCTGCTCAGGCTCCTGGATACATAACTAACCTGATATATCAGGGTGTTAATATTACTTTACCTATGTCAACATTTTGGTTGACCTCGTGGATAGTTATTATTGCAGGTACTATTTTTGCCATGTGGTTAGGAGAGAGGATTACTGAAAAGGGTGTAGGTAATGGTATCTCTTTGTTAATAATGATTGGTATTATTGCTAACTTCCCTCAAGCTTTTTTCCAGGAAGTTGCAACACAACTTAGTCCTTCAGGCGGCGGATGGATAAAATTTCTAATTGAAATCGTCGCTTTATATCTGGTCTTTTTATTTGCTATTGCAATTACTCAGGCGGTACGAAAAGTTCCCCTAGAATATGCTAAAAGAGTTGCAGGAGGAGGTAGTAAGTCTTTGGGGCGGAGTTATTTGCCAATTAGGGTTAATGCATCAGGTGTTATGCCAATAATATTTGCTCAGGCTTTAATGTTTGTTCCACTAACAGTAGTTCAGTATGCTGGACTTGAAGGTTCTGGAGCTACTTGGGTGGTTGATGTGTTCGGTAATATTCAGGGTTTTTGGTACAATTTTGTATTTGCAATGCTAATCTTAGTCTTTACATATTTTTATACCGCTATCCAGATTAATACTACCCAGATTGCTGATGATCTTAAGCGTAATGGCGGATTTGTTCCGGGTATCAAACCCGGTGAAGCAACAGGTAATTACATAGATGGTGTCCTGGCGAAAATTACATTACCTGGCGCTGTTTTATTGGCTTTAATTGCCATACTTCCATCTGTTGCAATGACATTAGGAATTAATATGCAATGGGCTCAGTTTTATGGAGGAACATCTCTTTTAATTATCGTTGGAGTTGTATTAGATACTCTAATGCAAATCGAGAGTTATTTGTTGAATAGTCATTATGATGGTCTGATGGAAGGTGGACGTATGCGTGGCAGAAATACTACGATATAATGGCAAAAGAACCTGGAATCACTCAAGATGGAACTATTACTGAAAATCTTTCAAATGCAATGTTTCGCGTAGAATTAGAGAATGGTCATGTCGTTACGGCGCATATTTCTGGTAAAATGCGAATGCATTATATAAAACTCCTTCCAGGTGATCGGGTGAAGTTAGAGTTATCACCGTATGATTTGTCTAAGGCACGAATAACTTATCGATACTAAATAGATTTGTTTTAAGTAGAATATTATGAAAGTAAGAGCATCACTAAAAAAGCGCAGTGCGGATTGTAAAATTGTCCGCAGAAAAGGGCGTTTGTATATTATAAACAAGAAGAACCCTAGGTTTAAACAACGTCAAGGTTAATTTCATTTTAGAAGAAAGAAATGGCGAGAATAGCAGGTATAGACCTCCCGAAAAATAAGCGTGGAGAAATTGGATTGACATACATTTATGGTATTGGTCGATCACGCTCTCGTGAGATTCTCACGGAGGCAGGAGTTGATTATAATATAAAAGTCCAGGAATGGACTGATGATCAGCTACAAGGTATTCGTAACTACATAACTGAGAATGTTAAGGTGGAAGGCGAATTACGTTCTGAAACTCAACTGAATATTAAGAGATTAATGGATATTGGTTGTCAGCGCGGCATTCGGCACAGATTAGGTTTGCCACTTCGTGGTCAGCATACTAAGAACAATTCTCGCACCCGAAAAGGTAAGAGAAAGACAGTAGCGAATAAAAAGAAGGTAACGAAATAATCATAATAACTGATGGCACAGTCAACGAAAACGGCAAAAAAGCGTAAGGTTAAGGTGGACGCTGTGGGTGAAGCCCATGTTAGTTCCACATTCAATAATATCATAATAGCTTTGACTAATACTCAAGGTCAGGTAATATCCTGGTCATCTGCTGGCAAAATGGGGTTTCGAGGTTCAAAAAAGAACACACCATATGCGGCTCAGATGGCAGCCGAAAACGCGGCAACTCCAGCAATAGAAGCTGGTTTGAAAAAAGTTAAAGTCTATGTGAAAGGCCCAGGTAATGGTCGCGAAAGCGCTATCCGAAGTTTGAACAATAGCGGAATAGAGGTCACTGAAATTGTGGATATTACTCCTATTCCTCACAATGGTTGTCGGCCACCTAAGCGCCGTCGAGTATAATATTTACAAAAAAATAATTAAGAAATGGCACGTTACAGAGGTCCCCTAACAAAAATAGCACGTCGATTCGGAGAACCGATTTTCGGTCCAGATCGTGCTCTTGATAAACGTAATTACCCTCCTGGACAGCATGGTTTTCAGAAGAAGCGGGGTAAGAAATCGGAGTATTCAGTTCAATTGCTTGAAAAGCAAAAGGCAAAATATACTTATGGGATTCTTGAACGGCAGTTCAAGAATTTGTTTGATCGTGCTTCACGTTCAAAAGGAGCTACCGGAGAGGTACTTCTTCAGTTATGTGAGGGGAGATTAGATAATGTCGTTTATCGACTTGGTATTGCTCCAACCCGTCGCGGCTCGCGTCAATTGGTTTCTCATCGCCATATTACCGTAAATGGTAGTATTGTTAATATCCCTTCTTTTCATGTTAAACCTGGCGATGTTGTTGCCGTTCGTGAAAAGTCAAAGACCCTAGAGGTTATTACAGCTTCTCTTTCTGGTTCTGCTCATCAATATCCATGGATTGAGTGGAACGAAGCTAACATGTCTGGTTCATTATTGAGCGTTCCCCAACGTGACATAATACCTGAAGGCATTAAAGAGCAACTCATCGTGGAACTTTATTCAAAATAAGATTATGGCTATCCTTCAATTTCAAAAACCTGAAAAGGTTATCGTTAATTCAACAACAGATACATACGGTCAATTTGAGTTCCGTCCACTCGAGCCAGGTTACGGCTTAACTGTAGGCAATGCTTTACGTCGCGTCCTATTAAATTCTCTTGAGGGATTTGCTTTTACCTCTGTCAATATTTCAGGCGTAAGTCATGAGTTCTCAACAATAAAGGGTGTTGTAGAGGATGTTACGGAGATAATTCTGAATCTTAAGCAAGTACGTTTGAAGCGTCAAATTGATTCTTCTGATTCGGAAATTGTTAAAGTGAATTTATCTGGGAAAGAGGTTTTGACAGCCGGTGACCTGGCTTCATTTATGACTTCATTTCAAGTTCTAAATCCTGATTTAGTTATTTGTAATCTAGATAAGTCCGTTAATGTTGAAATGGACTTATCTATTGAAAAGGGCCGTGGATATGTGCCCGCTGAAGAAAATAAGAGACTTGATAGTCCGCTAGGAACCGTCGCGCTTGATTCGATATATACTCCTATTAAAAATGTAAATTATCATATTGAGAACTTTAGAGTTGAGCAAAAAACTGACTTTGAGAAACTCATAATGGAAATCGAAACCGATGGTAGCGTCATTCCTCAAGATGCTCTCACTGATGCTGCTCAAATTTTAATTCAGCACTTCTTGTTGTTCACTGATGAGCGCATGATAGCTGATGTAGCTCCAATTCAAGAAGTAGAGAGTTATGATGAAGAGGTAATGGAAATGCGGAAGCTGTTATTGAAGGCTCTTACAGAACTTGAGCTTAGCGTTCGTGCTTTGAATTGCCTAAAGGCGGCTGAAGTAGAAACAGTAGCTGATCTGGTTTCTTATACAAAAGCAGATTTGATGAAGTTTAGAAATTTCGGAAAGAAATCGCTTACGGAGCTTGAAGATCTTGTTGCAAACTTGGGTTTATCCTTTGGTATGGATACAAGTAAGTATAAACTGGATAAGGAATAATTTAAAAATGAGACACGGTAAGAAATTTAATCATTTAGGTCGAACAACATCGCACCGCAAAGCCATGTTGAGTAACATGGCTACTTCTCTTGTTATTCATAAGAGAATAAATACTACTGTAGCTAAAGCGAAAGCTCTTAAAAAGTATGTTGAACCACTTGTTACTAGATCCAAAATAGATAGTACTCATAATAGAAGAATGGTCTTCAGCTATCTTCAAAGTAAAGATGCTGTGACCGAACTCTTCAAGGAGGTCTCGATAAAGGTTGGTGATCGGCCAGGCGGTTATACACGTATTATTAAGACCGGTAATCGTCTTGGTGATAATGCGGAGATGTGTATGGTTGAGCTCGTTGATTTTAACGAGATTTACGGGAGAGAAGACAGTAAAGACGCAAAAAAAGCAACTAGACGTCGTTCTAAGAAAACAGCTGATTCAAGTAAAACAAAAAATGAGGCTCCCGCAGAAATTCAAGATAATGTGGTAGTTAGTGAAGATTCTTTAGATAACGATACGAATCAAGAAGAAAAAGAAAAAGAATAAATGATTAAAGAATACTGAATTGTCAGCTAACTTGTAAAGGATAAGGGATATACCCTTATCCTTTTTTTGTGTCTGCTATAATATTTTTAAGAAAAAATGAAAAATAAAGCCGTTGTTCTTTTAAAAGATGGAACCGTATTTCACGGAAGCTCAATTGGCCTTAATGGCACAGTGAGTGGTGAAATTTGTTTTAATACGGGAATGTCTGGTTATCAAGAAATTTTCACAGATCCAAGTTACAAGGGACAAATAATGGTTACTGCCAATGTTCATATTGGTAATTATGGAATCACTGATGAAGATTCTGAGAATCCAAAAGTTCAAATTTCAGGATTGATAACTAGAAACTTCAGTGAAGTTCAATCTCGAGTTAAATCTGAGGGAAAGACATTAAAAGACTTTTTGCAGAACGAAGATATTGTTGCGGTTACCGATGTTGATACTAGAGCACTAGTTAAGCATATTCGTAACAATGGTGCTCAGAATGCTCTCATCAGTACAGAAATTGAGAAAATCGATTTCTTAAAAAAGAAATTGATTGATACACCCTCAATGGTGGGCTTAGAATTATGCTCTCTGGTCAGTACCGAAGAACCATACGCTATTGGAGATGAGAATTCAAGCATAAAGATTGTTGCTTTAGATTTAGGAATCAAAAAGAGTATCCTGAATTGTCTTATCGATTTGGACTGTTATATTAAAGTTTTCCCTTATAATACATCGTTTGAAACCCTAGAATCGGAAAATCCAGATGGATATTTTCTATCTAATGGTCCAGGGGATCCGAGTGCGTCTCTTGACGTAATTGAAGTGACAAAAAAAATTATTACTTCGGGCATACCCACTTTCGGCATATGCCTGGGCCACCAAATGATTGCTTTGGCTTCTGGATTGAGAACTTTTAAGATGCACAATGGTCATCGTGGAATAAATCATCCAGTGAAGAATCTATTGACAGGAAAAGGCGAGATAACAAGTCAGAATCATGGCTTTTCAGTTTTTATGGAAGATGTTGAATCAAATTCTAATATTGAGTTGACTCATATACATTTAAATGATAATACCGTTGCAGGTATAAGACGTAATGATTATCCTGTTTTTAGTGTTCAATACCATCCAGAAGCTTCCCCCGGACCTCACGATTCGCGTTACCTTTTCAAGGATTTTATAAAAATGATTAAAATAAATAAATAAATATTATGCCTATAATTACTGCTATTCATGGTCGACAAATCTTAGATTCTAGAGGTAATCCAACAGTTGAGGCTGAAGTTTATTGTGAAGATGGCTCATTTGGGCGCGCTGCGGTCCCAAGTGGCGCCTCTACAGGCGTTCATGAAGCTGTGGAAATGAGAGATGGGGACAAGGCTATTTATATGGGTAAAGGTGTTCTCTCTGCGGTTGAGAACGTAAATACAATCATAGCGGAATCAGTTGTTGGTCTTGAAGTTACTGATCAAGCTGAAATTGACCTCGCAATGATTGAAGCTGATGGATCTCCTAATAAAAGTAAGCTTGGCGCTAATGCCATTTTAGCAGTTTCTCTCGCATCTGCTCATGCTGCCGCGCAATCATCTAATCTTCCTCTTTTTCAATATATAGGGGGTGTTACCGCTAGAACTTTACCAGTTCCTATGATGAATATATTAAACGGTGGAGAGCATGCAGACAACTCTATTGACTTTCAAGAGTTTATGGTAATGCCAGTTGGTGCAGAAACATTTAGTGAGGCTCTTAGAATGGGTACAGAGATTTTTCACAATTTAAAATCATTATTAAAAGAAAGGAAATTAAGTACAAATGTTGGAGATGAGGGAGGTTTTGCTCCAAATATAGCCAGTAATGAAGAAGCTCTTGAAATTGTTATGGAGAGTGTTCGCAAGGCGGGATATGTGCCGGGGGAAGATGTTTTCATAGCTATAGACGCTGCCATGAGTGAATTATATGATGATGAGACAGGGCTCTACACATTTAAAAACTCCTCTCGAAAATCATTAACATCAGATGAAATGATCTCTTTTTGGGCGGATTGGGTAGATAGGTATCCAATAATTTCGATTGAAGATGGATTAGCTGAAGATGACTGGTCTGGTTGGGCTAAGATGAATGATCAATTAGGTAATAAAGTTCAGTTAGTGGGTGATGATCTATTTGTCACAAATGTTAGTAGGGTAGAGCGTGGAATTAGAGAAGGTTCAGCAAATTCTGTTTTGGTGAAAGTTAATCAAATTGGCACGTTGACTGAAACCATTACAACTGTTCAGAAAGCGCAGAGAAATGGAATGACTTGTGTTATGAGTCATCGTTCTGGAGAGACAGAAGATACGACCATTGCAGATCTTTCAGTGGCATTAAATACCGGACAAATAAAGACGGGATCTTTATCTAGATCTGATCGAATGGCAAAATACAACCAGTTAATTCGTATTGAGGAAATGCTCGGAGACACTGCTGTTTTTAACGGACAAAATTTTAAATAAGAAACAATGGACCGGATTCAAGAATACTTTGCTGGGAAAATTCCAGCTGCACAGAAAGAAATTAAAAGTTTTCTTTCTAGTCATGGAGATAAATCTATAGGTGACATTAAGGTTAGTCAGATTTATCAAGGTATGCGCGGCATGCCCGCCCTGATATGTGAAACTTCAAAATTAGATCCGAATGAAGGCATTCGTTTCAGAGGCTATAGTATCCCCGAACTTCAAGAACTTCTTCCAAAGTACCCTGGTGGTGAAGAACCTTTGCCCGAAGGTCTTTTTTACCTCATCCTTATGAATGAACTTCCTACAGATGATGATGTGAGACGGGTTAGTAATAATTGGGCTCGAAGAGCAATAGTTCCTCCTCATGTTTTTAAAACAATAGACGCTTTACCTTTCAGAGCTCACCCCATGACTCAGTTTGTTATTGCAATAATGGCCTTAAGAACGGAGAGTATTTTCGCCAAGGAATATGCTGCCGGCTGTCCAAAGTCAGATTATTGGATACATACTTTTGAGGATTCGATGAATTTAATTGCTCGCTTGCCAAGAATTGCAGCATACATTTATCGAAGAGCATATAAAAATGATCAGCACATTGAACCTGATACAAAACTAGATTGGGCAGGAAATTTTGCTCATATGCTAGGTTTTGATAATAAGGAATTTCGCGAATTAATGCGACTATACATGACTATTCATAGTGATCATGAAGGTGGTAATGTTTCAGCGCATACCGTTCACCTTGTTGGGTCGGCATTATCCGATGCATATCAAAGTTTTGCCGCGGGTATGAATGGTTTGGCTGGGCCTTTGCATGGATTAGCTAACCAAGAAGTTATCAAGTGGACTATGGAAATGAAAGATTCTATCGGTTCAGAAGTTCCCACTAAAGAACAAATTGCAGAATATTGTCATAAGACAATGATAAATGGTAAAGTTATTCCTGGATTTGGTCATGCAGTTTTAAGAAAAACAGATCCTCGATATACAGCTCAAAGAGAGTTTGCGATGAAACATATGCCGGATGATCCACTTTTCAATTTGATCTCAAATATTTATGATGTGGTTCCTGGTATACTTGAGGCAACCGGTAAGGTCAAGAACCCTTGGCCTAATGTTGATGCTCATTCCGGACAGTTGTTAATGCACTATGGTCTTGTCGAATATGATTTCTATACAGTTTTATTTGGTGTTTCCCGGTCTATTGGCACTTTAACTAATTTAATCTGGGATAGGGCAATGGCAATGCCATTGGAACGCCCAGGTTCAATAACTACAGATCTATTGAAAAAAAAGTTTTTAGAATAATGGAAGAATAGAATTTATTTAGTTAGGTTATTATTTTATCCATCTGCAATATATTAACTACTTTTGCATTCCTTTTTGGGTAAGCATTTTTATAGGTGCCTCAAAAGGATTCTTTTATATAAACTCTTTTAATCAAAAGCTTAATCCTATAATTGATTAAAATACAAACCTAAAAGCTCATGTCTAAAGAGCAAGAAAACAAGGAATCCCGAGATGTCATCAAATCTGTGGATACAATAACCGCTAAGGTGGTTAAGTCATCTTCTGATGAATCTGTCAAAGAGCCATCAGCTAAGAAGCCATCAGCTAAGAAGCCATCAGCGAAGCCATCAGCTAAGAAGCCATCAGCTGATGAATCATCAGCTAAGAAGCCATCAGCTAAGAAGCCATCAGCTAAGAAGCCATCAGCTAAGAAGCCATCAGCTGATGAATCATCAGCTAAGAAGCCGGCAGTAGAAAAAATAGTATCTAAAATATCTTCTGAAAAAGATTCTAAACTTTCTGAAGAGAATATATTGAATGAGATTGTCTCTGTTGATATCATGGACGAAGCAAGTGAGTTGAATGGTGATTCAAAAGAAATCTCAACTAAAAAGCCCAGAACGGTAAAGACTACTCCAGATAATTTAGAGTCAGATACTGCTGTTGAGGAAAAGGTTGATGAAGAAGATATCATTTTAGAAGAAGACCAGGAAGAGACTCCTTTTGATTGGGAGGCCTATGAATCAACATCAGTGAAGCGATCAGAAGATTTAATTGCTTTGGAGAAAATGTACGAGGATACTCTCATGACCTCATTAGAACATCAGTTAGTTTCAGGAAAAGTAGTAAGCGTTTCTGATAGAGATGTGATAATTGATATTAACTCTAAATCCGAGGGTGTAGTTTCTTTAAATGAATTTCGATATAACCCTGATTTAAAGGTTGGAGATATTGTAGAGGTTTTAGTTGATAAGCAAGAAGACAAATTAGGGCAGCTAGTGTTGTCACATCGAAAAGCTAGATCAATAAAAGCTTGGGATAGAGTGAATGAAGCCTTTGATACAGAGGAAATTGTTCAAGGTTTTGTGAAGTGCAGAACCAAAGGTGGAATGATTGTAGATATTTTTGGGCTGGAGGCCTTTTTGCCTGGTTCCCAAATTGATGTCAAACCTATCCGCGATTATGATGTTTACGTTGAGAAGACGATGGAATTTAAGATTGTAAAGATCAATCATGAATTTAAGAATGTTGTGGTTTCTCACAAGGCTCTAATTGAAGCAGATCTTGAAGAACAAAAGAAAGTAATAATAGGGCAACTTGAAAAAGGCCAAGTCTTAGAAGGAATTGTCAAGAATATAACCAGTTATGGTGTATTTATTGATTTGGGTGGAGTTGATGGATTGGTTCATATTACAGATCTTTCATGGAGTCGCATAAATCACCCTTCTGAGGTTGTTGAGCTTGATCAGAAAATTAATGTTGTTATTCTTGATTTTGATGAAGCAAAAACTAGAATTCAATTAGGTTTGAAGCAATTATTCCCTCACCCATGGGAGGCTTTAGACTCAGCATTAAAAGAAGGTGATAAAATTAAAGGTAAGGTTGCTGTTTTAGCTGACTATGGTGCTTTTATTGAAGTTGCAAGCGGAGTAGAGGGGCTTATTCATGTCTCTGAGATGAGTTGGGGTTCGCATTTGCGCTCTGCTCAAGATTTCTTCAGCGTCGGTGACTCAGTTGATGCTATAGTTTTATCAATAGACCGTGAAGAAAGAAAAATGTCATTGGGCGTTAAGCAATTGACTCCTGATCCATGGACTGATATTACAGCTAAATATGTTCAGGGTTCATTGCATAATGGTAAGGTTAGAAACTTTACTAATTTTGGAGTCTTCCTAGAACTTGAGGAAGGAATTGACGGGTTGGTGCATATTTCTGATTTGTCATGGACAAAAAAAGTAAAGCACCCTTCGGAATTCACATCTGTCGGTGCTGAGCTTGAAGTTCAAGTATTAGATATTGATGTCGAAAATCGTCGATTAAGTTTAGGCCATAAACAAGTTTCGGAGAATCCGTGGGATAATTATGCAAGCGTATTTGAATTAAAAAGCAGCCATAAGGGAGAGGTTAAGTCTGCGGCTGACAAAGGATTTAATATCTGGTTTGCAGATCAAGAGCTTGAAGTTTATTGTCCTGCTAGGCATTCCTTAAAAGAGGATGGTTCTTCTATCGGAGTCGGAGAGCAATTAGATTTTATTGTTATCGAATTTAATTCAGACACTCGACGCATATTGGTTTCTCATACTCAGAATTTCAAGAATGTTTTGGATTCCAATGAAGGTTCTTCAAAGAAAAGTAAAAGTGGCGGGAAAAATTCTGGAGTAAAAGCTATTAATTCTGCTGTTGAAAAAACTACTTTAGGCGATCTAGATAGTTTAGCACGACTTAAAGAGGAAATGGATGGCAAGAAGTAGAATTAATTATTTTAATTAATTTTGAAAGGGCTTTTCTTTTACGAAAAGCCCTTTTTTATATTAGAGCCATGAAAATAAAGGATTTAGAAAAACTTTTGGAAGATTGGGCCCCATTATCATTACAAGAGAGTTATGACAATTGTGGTCTACTAGTGGGAGATGGTGAAACAAAAATCTCTTCTGTGCTGGTTTCATTAGATGTCACAGAAGAAGTTATTTTGGAAGCAATTCATAGGGATGCAAATATTATTGTAGCTCATCATCCAATAATATTTAAGGGTTTAAAATCCTTAACTGGAGATAATGAAGTTGAAAGATGTATAATAATGGCAATTAAAAACGATATTGCTTTATATGCAATACATACAAATCTTGATAGTATTTCTGGTGGAGTTTCTTTTGCTATGGGAGAGGCTTTAGGTCTATTAAATATGAAAATACTTTCGCCGAAAAAACCAGGTTTTTTTCAATTAGTCACACATGTTCCAAGGAAATATACCAAAATTGTCTCTGAAGCACTATTCGATGCCGGAGCAGGCAGAGTTGGTAGCTATGATCAATGTAAATTTACAGTTCAAGGTAACTCCTCATTTCGAGCATTGAAAGGTTCAAATCCTTACAAAGGAGATGTAGGCAATTTAGAATTGGCAACTGAGGATCGATTGGAATTAATTGTGCCGATTGAATGCAAAGAATTGGTTGAAAAGGCTCTCATTAATAGTCACCCATATGAGCAGGTTTCATATGCTTGGTTGGAGATGTCCAATTCATCGCAAGACATTGGTTTTGGAGTTATTGGTGAGCTTGAGACAGAGCTTAGCGATAAAGATTTTATAAATAAAATAAAAAAGGTTTTTGGTGTCAAAGTAATAAAACATACAAATTCTAAATCTAATTTAGTAAAGCGAGTTGCCCTTTGCGGAGGTTCTGGTTCTGAGTTACTGGCGGACGCTATTAAATTAAAAAGTGATGCTTACATAACATCAGATATATCGTACCATAGGTTTTTTGATGCGAAAAAAGTTATATTTTTAGCTGATATTGGTCATTGGGAGAGCGAACAACATACAATTCAATTAATTACTGATTACATTCGCTCTAAAATGACTAATTTCGCGGTCATTAAAACGGAATCAATAACGAATCCAATCATTACATCCTGAAATGGCAAAAAAGACAAATACAGCAAAAACTACTGGAGTTGAAGAAAAACTTCGTTCGCTTTATGATCTTCAAATTGTAGATCGACGTATTGACGAAATTCGCAACCTCCGCGGTGAATTACCGTTAGAAGTTCAAGATTTAGAAGATGAAATTGCTGGGATGAAAACTCGATTATCTAAGGTAGACGAGGAAGTTACATCGGCGAAGACGGAAATTAAAGGCCACAAACAGTTGATAAAGGCATGTCAAGAAAAAATATTAAAATACGAGGAACAACAGAAAAATGTTCGTAATAATCGTGAGTTTGACGCTATTGCAAAAGAGACAGAATATCAAGAATTAGAAATTCAATTGGCTGAAAAGCATATTGGAGAATTTGAGGTAGTAGTTGAGACCCGCGGCTTGTTGTTGACAACTATTCAAGAAAAGTATGAAGAGCGTCAAAGCCATCTAGAGTTTAAAAAAGGTGAATTAGATTCAATAGTCAATGAAACTGAAAAAGAAGAGAAATTATTATTGGAACGTTCTGAATCCCTTGCGAAAGCTTTATCTGATGATAGGCTTTTAGCGGCTTATAATAGAATCCGTTCTAAAGTAAATAATGGTCTTGCGGTTGTTTCTATCGAACGTGGAGCTTCAGGTGGCTCTTACTTTACTATACCTCCTCAACGTCAAATGGAAATTGCTCAGCGAAAGAAAATTATGATTGATGAGCATTCTGGAAGAATCTTAGTTGATCCTGATTTGGCTCAGCAAGAAGAAGCCAAGATGGCTAAGGAGATCGCTTCTCTTTCATGATTGCTATTGTGATTTTTTAGCCTAATTAATCCTTGTGGCAAACAAAAAGAGGTTCGTTTTTTGGGATCCCAAAACGTTTAACATCTTTTTCGGGAAGTGTTCTACCTAAAATTACTGTTTCCACCCTAAAGCCAATGGACTCAAGTCTCTCAGGATAGTCTTCTCCGTAGAGTCTTACATGGTCATACTGTAAAAATCTCCTCTCTCTTTCCGCTGGGTCTGTAATGGAAGGGTCTTCAATTGTTTTTTTTGTCCCCCTTACAAAGGGCACTTGAAATATTCCCCATCCACCTGGTTTCATAACTCTATATAACTCATTTAGACAAGTGATATCATTGTTAACATGCTCAAGAACATGGTTGCAAAAAATCACATCAAATGTATTTTCTTTTAATGGTATTTGGTGTAAATCGAAATGTATATCAGCTAAGGGGGATTCAATATCACCAGATATGACTTCAAGATTATTTAGTTGCTTGAATCTATAATAGAAGCATTGTTCCGGAGCAATATGTAATACTTTAAGTTTCTTCGTGAAAAATTTTGTGGAAATCTTCAGATATAAATAAAGTAGTCGGTGTCTTTCAAGAGAATTGGTTCCAGGACTCATCGCGTTATTACGAATCCGTCCACTGTATCCATATGGCAAAAATTTTCGATAGCTACGTCCATCTATTGGATCGGTAAAGTTGTTCCCCGAGTATATGATTGGTCCAATAACTCTCATCACCATACTAAGACGTATGAGCCATGGGCGGGGTATATATTTTAGAGCTAGTTCAATCATGAGCTTATATTATGACTTCCCCCCTTTATTCCAAGGGCCTCATGAATGTAATCAAATGTGGACAAAATTTCTGGATACCCATTGACTATCGCAATGTCATGTTCGAAATGCGCGGACACTTTATTGTCTTCTGTTACAATACTCCAGCCATCTTCTAATTGTCGGACACGGTGAGTTCCAAGGTTAATCATAGGTTCGATTGCTAGAACCATTCCGTTTTTTAATAATTTCCCAGTATTTCTTTTGCCATAATTTGGCACCTGAGGGTCTTCATGTAGTTTTTTTCCTAGTCCATGTCCTACTAATTCACGAACTACTCCATATCCTTTAGATTCGCAATGCTCTTGTATGGCATAGCCTATATCTCCAACTCTTTTTCCACTTCGCATTTCAGAAATCCCTTTATAGAGAGACTCCTTTGTAGTCTCAAGAAGGTCCTTAATCTCTTTAGATATTTCACCTACAGAAAATGTATAAGCATGATCTCCGTAATATTCGTCAAATAGAACTCCGCAATCAATAGAAATTATATCACCATCAAGTAGAGGCTTGTTTGATGGAATCCCATGCACAACTTCACTGTTTACAGAGGTGCATAAGGTATTAGGGAAATCATACATTCCAAGAAATCCAGGTTTGCCTCCATTGTCGCGTATAAAGCTCTCTGCTAGTTTATCTAAATAAAGTGATGTAACCCCTGGCTTTATTTCAGAAGCAAGCATTCCTAATGTTTTTGAAACCATTAATGCACTGATCCGCATGCGTTCAATTTCATCCTTGGATTTTATAATAATCATATTTGAGTAATCAAGGATTTCCCAGTCATTTCTTTAGGCTTGTTAATTCCCATCCAATCTAGTATTGTTGGTGCAACATCTCCTAAAATTCCATTTTCAAGCTTATAATTAAATTTTAAATCTGTTACAATATAAAATGGAACCGGCTGAGTTGTATGTGCTGTATTTGGACTTCCATCTTTGTTGATCATAAAATCTGCATTTCCATGATCTGCTAAAATAAAGAACGTATAATTATTTTTGACTCCAATATCAACTAATTTTTGACTGCAGCTATCAACAGTTTCAACCGCTTTTATAGTAGCAGAAATATTCCCAGTATGTCCTACCATATCGGGATTGGCGAAATTTAAGCATATGAAGTCTGCAGATTCATTCTCCAATTCAGGAATAATTGCTTCACAAATTTCATTAGCACTCATTTCTGGCATGAGATCATAGGTTGCTACTTTTGCTGATGGACACAATATTCTCTTCTCATTGTTAAACTTCTCTTCTCTTCCTCCTGAAAAAAAGAAAGTGACATGAGGGTATTTTTCGGTTTCCGCAATGCGAATTTGTCTTTTTCCCGCATTTTCGAGAACTTCACCTAGAGTGTTTTTTAAATTATTTTTTTCGAAAATCACTTGAACTCCAGTATATGCTTTATCATATTTTGTTAATGTATAAAATTGTGTATTTAATTTTGTCATTTGATAGTCAGGAAAATTTTCCTGACTTATGACTCTTGTCAACTGTCGACTTCTATCAGTTCGAAAATTAAAAAATAAAACAACATCTCCACTGCAGATCTGAATTGGTTTAATTTGAATGGGTAAAATAAATTCATCTGTCTGCCCAAGGTCATAGGCTGATTGAATCGCATCAGAGGCATTACCGTTGTATCGTCTTCCTTCTCCTTTTATTATGAGATTATAAGCTTTTTGAATCCTCTCCCATCTATTATCACGGTCCATAGAATAGTAACGTCCACAAATACTTGCTATTTGGCCTGTAGTTTTCTTCATGTGCGTATCTACATCTTGCAAAAAACCTTTACCACTCTTAGGATCAGTATCTCTTCCATCAGTAAAGGCATGTAAATAAATGTTATCAATGTCTTCTTCAGCAAATAAAGTTAGTAGTCCTTTTAGATGATTAACATGGCTGTGAACTCCTCCATCGCTAACGAGGCCTATCAAGTGCAATCGTTTCCCTTTACAATTTTTTAATAAGTTTTGAAAGGTTTCATTTTGCGATATGGTTTTTTTCTCGATTGCAATATCAATTTTTGCTAAGTCTTGATACACAATTCGTCCCGCTCCTAAATTCATATGTCCTACTTCCGAGTTACCCATTTGGCCTATTGGTAGACCAACGGATAAACCTGAGGCTTCCAATTGAGAACCAGTAGAATCTTTTTTTAGAGAATCCATAAAAGGGGTCTTGGCAATATCTACAGCGGATACTTTTGGATCCGCGGCTATACCCCAACCGTCGAGTATCAGAAGGACGGATTTTTTCAATGAATTATTCATAACGTAAAGGTACTTCTATCTAAAAAGCAATAAAATTAAAATATCAAATACTCAATGCACCGTCACTAATTTCAAATGGATGTTTTCTAGCTTTAAAAATTCGAGCTGATAAATCGCCTTTTAAAAAGTGTTCTTCCCCATTAGACTGGATATAAGAACCTTCTCTTAGTCCTATTACCGGAGTTTTATTATAAATGTGAAATTCTTGGATTCTTGTTTCTCTAGTTTCTCCCATATGAGTTGAATTGTTTGATGGGTCTTGATAGTGAGGGTTAATGTTAAATGGAACCCAGTTAAAGGCGTTAAATGTCTGGGGATATATTATGGGCATATCATTACTTGTTCCAATTGTTGAACCAGCAATATTACTTCCTGCAGAGGTTCCCATGTAGGGTTTCCCAAGTCTAACATGTTCATCGATTACTTTAAAGGAGTCATTATCTATTAATGTCTTCAATAAAACAAATGTATTTCCTCCTCCTGTAAAAAACCCACCACCTTTTATTGCAGCATCGCGAGGGCTATCGAACGTGTGAATCCCCTTTAGATCAATCCCTTCTGCTTTAAAGGCTTTGGCAGCAACT
This sequence comes from uncultured Cryomorphaceae bacterium, assembly GCA_913009655.1. Taxonomy (GTDB): domain Bacteria; phylum Bacteroidota; class Bacteroidia; order Flavobacteriales; family Schleiferiaceae; genus TMED14. Next base: position 11,513 of record CAJVWI010000001.1, on the reverse strand, counting down.
TCGGTATAATCATCCCATGAGACGCCTCCTGGTCGAGCATAAGGAATAAAAATAACAGGTCCATTTATATTTTTAAAATGACTTGTCCAGGCTTCCTTAAAATAACTTAAATATGAATGGCCGTGAATAGAAGATGTTGAGGCTAATAGTAATTTCATTTTCTGAATTTTATTTTTCCTTTTCTTTTTTTATAACCCCATTTACTTTTCTTTCATCATTCCTCATCATATTTCCATAATAGATAGAGTTGATGCCATTAACCTGTTGAGTCCAAACCATGTGAAGGCCACTTTTAGGATGCGCAACTATACCGTTATAGTCTCCAAAAAAATGATCTGGAGTAGGTGAAAAAGACTCCGCTAATACGTGATGTCTCCATGTGAGTCCACCATCATAGCTGTAACTATGAAATGCTTGAGTTTCCCATGATGTTGTGTCTATCTGTCCATATGCAATTATATGAAGAGAGTTATCTGTTGTATCTACAGTAAACCATGGCATGAAGTGATGAATCACACTATTTGGGTAGGGTATTTTTTTTTTGCTTGACCATTTTACACCGCCGTCATTTGATGTCATATGAGTCAACCATGATTTCCCCTCTGATTGTTCACCAAATACTAAATGCAAATCACCATTTGTTAAAAATTTTGAAATTGGCATTCCGTTAGCTCGACCAAAACCAGGAATTTCTTGTGCCCACCCTCCAACATGAGTGACAATTGGCCGTTCACTCTTTAGCCAAGTTAAAGCCCCATCATCATTTGACCTATTCAACCAGATAGTGTCTTGAAAACTCCAGATAACAATAACTCCGCTAGATGGGTCAACTGCTGGGATCGCTCCTTCCGTAGTGTTGTCATCATCAATGCAGTCACCCTCATTTGATGAAATAGTAATAGCTCTAGACCATGTATTTCCCCGATCTAATGACTGAGAATATCTTATTCTAGAGCGGTACTTTGATTTATCAATTTCGCCGTATTTATCAAATTCAGTCCAGGAGACATGCAAAATATTATTCTTATCAATGGCAATACCCTCCTTGTCTTGATCTTTTGGTGGATTGTAACCAATACTGCTTCCAGAACTCCATGTTATGCCATGATCATCAGAATATTGTAGAACAATTCTATCGAGGTAGTCACCATCTTTTTTCCCATTTGGAGTAGCTAGATGCAAGAAATATGCTCTTCCATCATAGTCATATTGAATTATTGGATCTCCCCAAACCCCATATGGAGAGACTAATGTTTGATGACTCCAGTTTTCGGATCGAGCATTTCCGTTTTCATTTGTTCTATGAACTTGATCTAAAACAGACCCTGCTATGATTTGATTACCTTTTGGGTTGACAGCAATGCTAGGTTCACATGCCCACTCGTGAGGAGGTGTATTAGTACTTATCGTATAGACCAGCCAATCGAAATTATTTTCATTTTTTTCAGTCTCACCTCTATTTAAACTTTGGGAATACCCTGAAAAAGAGAAAAATAGGGTTATGATTATAAAATGTAAATTTTTTATACTTTTTTCCATTTCCATATATCGCCAGGTTTGATTCCTAATTTTGCACTTGTTCCACCAAGAATTTCTAAAACATAAATGGCTGGCTTCTCCGATGGGAGGGGGCTTTCATTCATGGGTTTAGCATTTTCCTTGATGCTTATGACTTGGTTATTTGAGTTAATATAAATTATATCAAGCGGTATATATGTGTTTTTCATCCAAAAGCTTTGAATTTTTTCTTCCGGCATTAAGAATAGCATGCCCATATCTATTGACATACTTTTTCTCCACATCATCCCGATTTGAATTTCCTTAGTCGTTTTGGCTAATTCTATCCTAAAGTCGGCAATTGTATCAGAATTTGCATTTATGAAATAACCTTTTGCTTCTTCGGAAAAAGTCGGTTCAAATGTTTTTTTATTGATATTTTGGGACTTATTTAATTTTGAAGAATTTACTGATGGGGCTATTTGAGAATATAAAAACATGGACAATGCAGCGAATAGTGCAATTTTCCCTAAAATTTTTAAGTTTTTATTTTTAGTCATGATTTGAGACGGAACCTTAGGGATTTAATTACAAGATAAAAGCCAATTATAACAAGTGGTAAACTTAGAATCTGCCCCATATTAAAATCCATAGTTGCTTCAAATTGTTTCTGGTTTGCTTTTAAAAATTCCACAGCTATTCGAAAACCAAATACTAGAATAAGAAAGATGCCAAAAATTCTCCCTCGATAATCTAATTGTTCTTTTTCCCCCAATACTAGAAGTAATAAGAAAATAATAAAATAACCGGCCGCCTCAAATAATTGAGATGGGAATCGTGGAATTCCGTACAAAATTAGTTTATAGCTATTTCCCCCATTTGGAGAAAAATAAGAATCTTCAGGAATATATATGTTTCTATTATCTCGACTTTGGAAATTAAATAGTGGCATCATATGAACTTCTAGAAGAGATTGCACTGCTCCGATAGATACGCCCTCTGTCGGAGTTATTGTCATTTCATACTCAGGAAGGTCAAGACTGTCTGTAATCATATAATTACCATTGGCTTCAAATTCTATTTTTTCTATTGCATTTGAAAAGTAAGAATCAAAATAATCTAAAACTGGTCTCATAAAAACAGTTTCTGTTGAGTGATTAACGGGATCTCCATAAATTTCTGAATTGGTAAAATTACCAAGTCGGATTAATGCTCCAGCTAAAGCTACTGCAATAACAACTCTATCCATGAGCCAAAGAAATCCATGTTTAATTTCTTTTAAATTTTTTCTCGAAAAATAGTATAACGTTAATGGAATTAAAATTGCTGCGCCGTGTGAGGCTAACCCACCCTTCCAGGGCATGAATATTTCTGTAATATTCATTTTGTAATAGACCCAATCATAGAAAAAAACATGACCTAGTCTCGCTCCTACAATGGTTGCTAAAACGATGTATACAAGTAAATTATCTAGAGTTTCTTGTTTGATTCCTTCTTTTTGGAAGTATCGCTTCATCAGGTAAAACCCCCCTAGAAATCCGACAAAAAAAAGCATTTGATAGTAGCGCAGAAAAAGGGGCCCAATTTCAACACCTCTCTCAGCAGCCCAAGTTAAAGTGAGTAGCATAAAACGAAGGTAGCATCTGATGAGTAATTTTGATGCAAATAGAAATTGCTATGAGCAGAATTTTGATAAAATTTATTTTTGTTTATTGGATTTTTTTTTCGGAACTGGATCAAACCCATGAGTTCCCCAAGGATTACACTTGATAATACGATTTAAAAAAAGCCAGCTTCCGTGCAGTAGACCCCATTCTTTTATTGCTTGCGATGCATATTCTGAACATGATGGGCTGTGTCGACATGTTGGTGGGGTGAGAGGCGAGATGATATATTTATAAAATCCAATAATAAATAGTAACGGTAGGCTTATTAAGAATTTAATTAACTTCATTAGCTTATCGAGAAATCACTACCGGCAGCTCCGTCTTTTATAGTGATTCCTGCATTTGATAACTTTTCTCTAATCGAATCACTTTTTGCCCAATTTTTTTTATCTCTCGCGTTTTTTCTTGTTTCGATAACAATTTCCATGGCCGCTTTCAATGCGGTTTGATAATTATTAGAATCAGCCTTATCATCATTAGTCAATCCAAGTATATCAAACATCCATAAGTCCATTTTCTCGGCAAGTAGAATGGCTCCATCTTTGCCCAGAACACTAAAATCTTTAGAATCATTTTGAATTACTTTAACAGCTTTAAAAAGATTAGCTATCAATTGCGGACTATTAAAGTCATTATTCATGGTAGCTTGACATGACTTATCCCATTTATTAACATCGAACGAACCTATTTTGGGCCCATTCTCAGGTCTTTTATTTAAAATATTACGGGATGATATAAGTCTTTTGTAACCTTTTTCAGCTGCTTGAAGTGCGGCGTCGCTAAAATCTAAGATTGATCTATAGTGGGCTTGGTGAATAAAGAATCGTGTTGTATTCGCTGAATAAGAGCGGGTTAGGTGTTTAGACTTACCGCTAAGAAGTTCTCCCGGAAGTAATGTGTTTCCTGTAGACTTAGACATTCTTTGACCGTTTAACGTCAGCATATTGGTGTGTATCCAGTTATTTGCGCCTTTTTTATCGGTAGAACCAATATTTTGAGCAATTTCGCATTCGTGGTGTGGGAATTTAAGATCCATACCGCCTCCATGGATATCAAAAGAGTCACCTAAATATTTTGAGCTCATAGCAGAGCATTCAATATGCCAGCCAGGGAAACCAATACTCCATGGGCTCGGCCAACGCATAATATGTCCAGCGGAAGCTTTTTTCCAAAGAGCAAAGTCTAATGGAGATTTTTTGTCAGACTGGCCGCTTAGATCTCTCGAACCATTAAGCATATCATTAATGTCCCTTCCGGAAAGCTCTCCGTATGAGTTATTCTTATTATAATGAACTATATCAAAATATACGGATCCATTAGATTCATAAGCCAAACCGGAATTTATGAGTTTTTTGATAATCTCAATTTGTTCTATTAAATGACCAGTTGCTGTAGGTTCAATTGACGGAGGTAGAGCATTAAAAGCCCTCATGACTTCATGAAACCCTTGGCTGTAGCGCTGAACTATCTCCATGGGTTCAATATTTTCAGCTTTTGCTTTAACAGCAATTTTATCTTCCCCTTCGTCAATATCGTCTACTAAATGACCAACATCAGTTATATTTCTGACATATCTGACATTGTAGCCTAAGTATTTTAAATATCTAAATATGACGTCAAAACTTAAAAAAGTTCTAACATTTCCCAAGTGAACATCACTGTAAACTGTGGGGCCACAAACATACATGCCTACTTTACCATCCTTAATGGAAGAAAAAGGTTTTAGTTCAGAACTAAGGCTATCATATATGTGTAGCTTTTCCATGTTTAATCCTCAAAATCAGTTTTTAGTTGAGTGTAAGTTAAGAATGATGCTTTCAATGCTTCATCATTTTTAAATTTCCCACCATATTCAGCCGTTACTGTGCTTGAGTCAATATCTCGAATTCCTCTGGCATTAACACATAAATGTTTTGCATCTATTAAAACTGCAACATCATCAGTCCCTAAGGCATTTTGCATAGCGCTAGTTATCTGCCTTGTTAGACGTTCTTGAACCTGCGGACGTTTTGCATAAAAATCAACAATTCTATTCATTTTGCTCAATCCTATCACTTTATCTTTTGAAAGGTACGCGATATGAGCGCGACCAATAATTGGCATTAGGTGGTGCTCACATGTAGAGTAAACCACAATATTTTTTTCCACAAGCATTTCGCCATACTTGTATGTGTTATTAAAAGTGTTTAAAGCTGGTTCTCTGGAGGGGTTCAACCCTCCAAAAGTTTCCTTAACATACATTTTTGCGACTCTTCTAGGGGTGCCCTTGAGGCTATCGTCTTTCAAATCCATACCAAGTGTTTCTAAAATCCCCTCCATGTGTTTTTCTATGATACTCATCTTTTCATCATCACTTTTTAAAAAAGCATCCTCTCTAATAGGGTTATCAAAACTGGAGCTTTGATGTTCGCGTTCTTCCGTTTTTTCGAAGGAATTCATATTATAATTATTCAGTGTGGGTTAAAATGATGTAACAAGAAAATGAATGTAATTGTTGAGACTTAACTATCTACTTTATTGGATATTTATTTTAAATCGTAAAAGTACGCATCATTCAAATGAAAAAGGTACTTTTGCCACCATGAAATCCGCTATAATAATCACAGGCACAGGATCTGTTATTCCAGATGTGGCAGTTCCTAACAACGCATTTCTTAATCATAAATTTTTAGATGAAAGTGGAAATCGTATTGGTTATGAAAATGATGTAATTATTCAAAAGTTTCAAAAAATAACTGAAATTACTGAGCGGCGTTATGCTAGACCAGATCAAACCTCAAAAGATTTGGCCGCTGAGGCTGGATTAAAGGCTTTAAAAGATGCTGGTTGGAATAAAGAAGATTTGGATTTGTTAATTGTCGGTCAAAATTTTGGTGATATTGAGATTGGTTCGAGAGTTATGGAACAAATGCCAAGTATCGCATCAAGGGTAAAACACATAATGGAAATTGAAAATCCAAATGTTGTTGCTTTTGATGTTTTAGCTGGTTGCCCAGGATGGATCCAAGGAGTTATAATTGCTGAAGCATATTTAAGAAGTGGTATGGCAAAGCGTGCTTTAGTTATTGGAACAGAAACACTATCGCGCATGGTTGATAAGCATGATAGGGACTCAATGATTTTTTCAGATGGAGCAGGAGCAGCGTGCTTTGAACTTCAGATGACAGAATTAGACAAAGGTATTCTAGGTAGGGCAGCCCTATCTTATACTAAAAATGAAGCGTATTTTTTAAAGTCTAATCCCTCAAATAATCCAAAACTAGATAGAAAGGAGAGGTTGTTAAAAATGAAAGGCCGTAAGATTTATGAATTTGCAATTTCCAAAGTTCCTGATGCAATGAAAGCTGCTTTGGATAATGCTGGAGTGCATCTTTCAGAGGTTAAAAAGATTTTCATGCATCAAGCCAATGCTAAATTGGATCATTCTGTCGGTGAACGACTTTTTAAACTTTATGATATTGAGACTAACCTGGATGAGGTTATGCCTATGTCAATTCAATGGTTAGGAAACAGTTCAGTAGCAACTGTTCCCACTTTATTTGATTTAGTTAGAAAAGAGGAATACATGGGTCACAAAATAGAAGAAGGAGATATTTTACTTTTTGCCTCTGTTGGTGCCGGAATGAATATTAATGCTTTTGTCTATCGGGTATAGACATATACACTTGAAATAAAAGATTAGGTCTTAATTTCTTTATACTTCATTTAACATACCTGTCCATTACTCCTCTCAAATACGGAGTGCCTGAATTTATATTTTTTTCTTCAATCTGCTCGATGGATGCTTTGATTTTTTCGAGTTTTTCCTGGAGTTTTGGAAGTGCTTCGCGAACAATTCTCAATTGTTCGTGCATCGTAGAAGTTGGCTTAGAGCGCATTCCAAATGACCCCCATGTAGCCATGGATAGACGTTCACCTAATCCAGGAAGAACCTCAAACTCATGCTCAGAAATATCTTTGTCACCATTAAGTTCATTTAAAATCTCTCTTAATTTTACCTCCATTTGAACTAAGGCCTCAAGATCATTAAGATTACCTTCGGGCGATATTTTCAGGGATTCTTCTAGTCTCTCTACTAATTCAACGGTTTCGTTTAGGCTCATATCTAATCTATCATATATTCTTAGAGTTTCATTCGATAGCGATTGAAACTTTAAAAGTTCGTCGTCTAAAGCCGGAAGAGATAAGTTGTTTAAATGATTAAGGCTGAATTTTTGATTTGATGATAATGTATCGAATGCGCCTTTAGAAAATGAGATCAATTGAAAAAAGTATTCACCTTCTGGAGCAAAATGAGCTCCCCTTTTAGGATTGTCTTTTCGACTAACTCTGCCATCCCATGTGTATCTCTTAATACCATTGGAATACGGTCTTGATATTCGACGAATCGGTATTCCCTTTTCATCGCTAATAATTAATAGGATGTAGGGCTCAACTTCATGCTTTTCTTTGCGAATTTCACTTGCACTAGGGTAAACAATATTAAGGTTGTCTTTTTCTTTTTCTTGCCTTTTGGATTTTAGACTTTTCGGAGACTTTTTAATATTGTAGGTAAAGGTTACGCCTAGTTCAGGGTTATCACCCATGAAATATTGTGCTCCCAAAAACCCAGGGGGACGATAGCCAATCGGACTTGCTTGATTGTATACTAGTCCTGGTTTTGTTTTAAATGCATATACTTTCTTTTCAAGATTTTCATCGGAGAATTCTCGCAATGGACTATAGTCATCCATTATGTAAAAGCCTCTTCCAAAAGTTGCTAAAACTAGATCATTTTCACGTCGTTGAATTTCTATATCCCGCACGGCAACTGTTGGCAGGCCTGATCCAAATTTTTCCCATTTTTCTCCTCCATTTGTGGTGAAATAAATACCAAATTCAGTTCCTGCGAAAAGTAAAAGAGGGTTGATGTGATCTTCCGCAATACTATAGACTGAACCTCTGTCTGGTAAATTTCCTGAAATATTAGACCATGTTTTTCCCTTATTTTTGCTCATCAAAACATATGGCTTAAAATCACCGTTTTTATGATTATTAAAGGCTGCATAAACTACATTATTTTGGTGAAGCGAAGATTTAATGTCATTTACATATGTTTTATTTGGGACAAAAGGGAACTTTTCAATCTTTTGCCAGGATTTACCATCATTTTCGGATATCTGTATTAAACCATCGTCGGTACCGACATACAGTAGTCCCTTTTGCAAGCTAGATTCATTCAAAGCAACAATGTTGCCATAAATTGTTGTGCTGCCATTTTTTCCTATCGCATCAATGCTCCAAACCTTATCCATAAGTGGCAATCGATTTCTATCTATTTTACGGGTTAAGTCTCCTGAAATTGATTCCCAAGAGTTCCCTCTATCTGTACTTTTGAAAACTTTATTAGCTGCAAAATAAAGTGTCTTATTGTCGTGCGGACTTATTAATAGAGGCGCATCCCAATTCCAACGCAGAGCTTTTTCATCTGGATTGGGAATTGGCTTTATAGGAACTCCTTCACCACTTAATCTATCATAACGTTGAAGCCAACCATATTGGGCTTGAGCATAAACGATATTTGGATTTATTGGATCAACTTGGGATTCAAACCCGTCTCCTGTTTGAGTTACGTACCAATCGCTGTTTACAATACCTCTGTCATTAATAGTTCTGCTGGGTCCTCCTAAAGAAAAATTATCTTGTGTGCCGCCATAAACATTGTAAAATGGACTCGCATTGTCTGTCGCCACTCTATAAAATTGTGTAATCGGTAAATTCGATTTAAAGTGCCATGAGCTGGCATGGTCCCAAGTTTCATATAATCCTCCATCACAACCCAGTATTAAATGATCAGGATTCTCAGGATCTATCCATGCCACATGATTATCTACATGTTTCCCTTTTTCTCCAAGTCTTTTAAAAGACTTCCCTCCATCTGTTGACCATTGAGCGTATGTGTCCATGCTATATATGGTATTTACGTCATGCGGAGACGCAAATAGCTCAACATAATAATTTCCACTTGTTGAATGTCCACTTTCTCTATTGAAGCTTGCACCTCGATTTAGACTTTTATAGAATCCATGTCCTTCAATCATACAGTAAATTACATCTGGATTTACCGGTGAAATGGCAATTGCAAATCGACCTTTATCTGATCCTGGGATGCCATTTTTTAATTGAATCCAGTTTTCTCCACCATCCAATGATTTATATAAACCACTTTCTGGTCCACCGGAAACGTAAGTCCAAACCTTTCTTTGTCTTTGATGAGAGGTTGCATATAAAATATCTGGGTTTCTGGGATCAAGATGAACTTCGTTAAATCCTGTATGATCTGAAATATGCAGAACTCGTTTCCAATTTTTACCGCCATTTGTGGTTTTATATATTCCGCGTTCTCCTCCAGAGTTCCATAAAGGCCCATAAGCGGCAACCCAAATGATATTAGAGTTATTTGGATGCACTTTTATCATTCCAATATGTTCAGATTCTTTTAATCCCATATTTTCCCAGGAAGCGCCTCCGTCTTTTGATCGATATATTCCATCTCCAAATGCGACAGACCGTTGATTATTATTTTCTCCTGTACCAATCCAAATGATACTAGAGTTGTTAGGGTCAATTGAAACACACCCTATAGAATATGAACCCTCTCCATCAAATACTGGGCTAAAAGTGAGACCATGATTTTTTGTAGTCCAAACTCCTCCAGATGCAGTAGCAACTATCCAATTATCTCTATCATTTGGATTAATCGCTAAGTCTGCAACTCGTCCAGATGTTACAGCGGGTCCAATTGAACGCCATTCAAACGATTTCGTATTTTGGCCGTAGGCCGAAAATATTGCGAAAAGAAAAATTATGGATAATTTATATGCCTTCATCTTTCGAAGATACTACGAGAAATTTTATCGCAATCTTAAGCTATAAGTAGTTATAAATGCTGTTTGGCTTGAAATTAAATTCCAGGGCTCAGAATTAATTGGATGGTAAACACTACCATTTCTTGTAGTATGTGAAAGTGCGAGGTCAAGATTCCAGAATGAACCGCGCATTCCCATGCCAATAGAATATTGATTATATGAACTATGATCTGAAAAAATACTTCCGTTTCCTGAGTGACGATAACCTGCTCGATAACTCCAAATACCTTTTCTCAATTCACTTCCGAATTTAAATTCATTTATGCTTTTCAACTCTTTGCTTATCTCATCACCGACTCCTGACCAGTCAATCGGATTTTGAATAGGTAATTTTATTTTAGCATAATATTTATACTCTGCAGAGATGAAGCCTCTTCTATCAAAAACATAAGCGAGAGATGTTCCAATTGATTGGGGGTTGATAACTTGAAACTTAACATTTTGATATTGTTCAAATGCTTCGTCATTATCTGCATCATAAAAACTAGAGTTAAAGAGTAGGTTGTACTTCCAGTTCATCTTTGCTACTGATGCACTGGTCCAATATGTGCCCCACCTCCAGGATTTGGTTAATCTGACAACAGACCCTAGACGAACTCTAAAGCCACTAATTTGTGCACTATCAGTAAGATTCATTGAATAGCTTTTTGTTATTCCGGCTGGTGAAAAGCCATTTTCATTTATTGTTAGTGCATCAATGGTTCTTTGATTAAAAAATTCAAATCCATACCCGAGAGCTATATTTTGTAATCGAATGGCACCAGTAATCTGGGTCTGATTTTTTACAATTTCCCTAGTTAAACTTGTGAGATTTTGTTCAGGTAGTCCCTGTGCCAACGGGTACCATCCGAGAGCTGTATCGTATTCTAAAATATAAGCTTGGTAAGCTCCGTAAGCTTGATAATTCCCTTCTTCTAAAAGAGACTCGGGAGTATTGTTTTTGGCAGTCTCTAGCCAGTTATCAACTTTTGAGCTATTCGGTGATAATTGCTCTTGTCGCCATGGTGCAGGTTTCCATTTTGATTGCCTAAAATCAAAACTAAAGCTAAATACTCCCCCTTTAATATCCTTGGCACTACCAAAATGAAATTGTGGTAGTGAAGCATCTTGTTGGAGGCCATCATTTATTATATTTTGCGTCATACCTGAGATAGATATTTCACCTGCTCTGTATGTAGCTGCATTTGCTGGGTTATCCATTATAGATGAGGCATCATTTCCCAGTGCAGAAAGGGCTCCTCCGGTGGCTGTGTATCTCGCACTTCCAAGCCATGGAGATGATTGAAAAGTGGAGAAGTGAAGAATCGATTGGCTAAATAAACTTAATTGCAAAATGGTTAAAAGTATTAAAACGAGTAATCTCATTTTCCTCCTTTTTTAGATGTTGAAGATCTAGTATTAGAAGATCTAGTATTAGAAGATCTAGTATTAGAAGATCTAG